>NZ_JBNCKV010000001.1:0-794279 GCF_049841695.1 Micromonospora sp. DT178 | reverse complement strand
AACAACGCATCCTCGAACACGACGCCAAAATCCAAATCCCCGCACTGACCCACTGACCCACCCCCACACCAGCCACGGCCGCCCGCCGGCACCGCCCCGGCGCCCCGGGACGCGATCAGGCGCAGTGGCTCCCGACGGTCTCGCCGACCGTGGGGAGCCACTGCGCCTGATGCGGTCCGCACCGCCGCCCGATCCGCGAGCCGGACCGGGCGGCGCGGTGTCCGCCTACCGGTGGTTCAGCAGCACCGGCAGCGACGCCACGTCGTTGGCCATGAACGAGCGCAGCGGCTGGATCTCGTCCGGCGCCACGGCCAGCGCGAGGCGCGGGAAGCGTGCGAACAACGCCGGCACCGCGACGGCCGCCTCCAGCCGTGCCAGGCGGGCGCCGGGGCAGAAGTGCGGGCCCGCCCCGAACGCGAGGTGCTCCTTGTTCTCCCGGTCGATGTCGAACACGCCCGGGTCGTCGTGAACGGCCGGGTCGCGCCCGTGCGCCAGGTAGCTGATGAGGATGGCGTCGCCCGCCCGGATGACGACCCCCTCGCCGAGGTCGATGTCCTCCTTCGCCCAGCGCATCGGCAGTGCCGCCACCGGGCAGTGCGCCCGCAGCGCCTCCTCGATCGCGTCCGGCCAGCGGGCCGGGTCGGCCAGCAGGGTCGCCAGCTGGTCCGGGTTGGCGAGCAGCTCGCGGACGGTGTGGTCGATCAGCGTCACGGTCGTCTGGCTGCCGCCGCCGATGAGCAGCAGCAGCATGTCGACCAGCTCCTGCTCGCTGAGCGGCTCCTCGCCCTCCACCCGGGCCGCCATCAGGAAGCTCGTCAGGTCGTCGGACGGCTCGCGGCGCTTGAGGTCGATCAGCGTACGCATGGCGACGTTCATGTCGACGTAGACCGCCGCCGACTCCTCCTCCGGCACGTTGTCGGTGTTCAGCACCACCCGCAGGATGCGCAGCACCTCGGGCCGCAGGTCGTCCGGCACCCCGAAGAGGTCGCAGATCATCCTGGTCGGCAACTGCTGGGAGTAGGTGGTGTGCAGGTCGACCGGCTCGTCCGACGGGCGCGTGGCCAGGTCGTCGAGCAGCCGCCCGGCGATGAGTTCCAGGTGCGGGCGCATCGCGTCGATCCGCTTCGGGGTCAGCGCCGGCGCCACGAGCTGCCGCAGGCGCTGGTGCTCGCGGCCCTCCGCCGTGGACATCGACTCGACGTCCACCCACGGCGACAGCCACTTGATCTCGCCCGGAGTGTAGCTGGGCACGTTCTTCTTGACGTTGCGGGAGACCCCGGGGTGGGTCAGCAGGCGCCGGACCACGTCACCGCGGGTGATCGACCATGCCAACATGCCTTCCGGCAGCTCGACGGCCACCGCGGGGCCGGCCGCGCGCAGCTCGTCGATCTGCGCGTACAGGCACTTGCCGCCGCGACTGTCGATCTGGGTGGTGGGGGCAGCGCTGAAGTCGACCATAGTGCGCCTCCTACGATGGTGAGTTAACGCAGAGAAAGGTAACTGTCGATCGGGAACTGCCGGGTAACCGCTTTCTCGCACCCGCCACGAATTCGACTGGACAAAGGCGCAGATCATTGCGTCGGGCCCGCAGACCAACCTATCGTCCTTTCACGACACGTGTCAGGGAGCGGCGATCCCGCCCTACTCACCGAATTCCGCGGCAACCCCATTTGTTAACGCGTGTGCGGAGGCAGAAACATGGACAGGATTCGCCGGGTCGGCGTCGTCGGGTGCGGGGTCATGGGCGCCGGGATCGCCGAGACGTGCGCGAGGGCCGGTTTGGACGTGCTCGTCGCGGTGTCGCGGCCGGCCTCCGTCGTACCGGGCCGGGCGCGGCTGACCGCGTCGCTGGACCGCGCGGTGGGCCGGGGCAAGCTCAGCGAGGCGGACCGGGACGCGACGCTGGGCCGGGTGTCCTTCACCGCCGACCTGACCGACTTCGCCGACCGGCAGCTGGTCATCGAGGCCGCGTCGGAGCAGGAGTCGATCAAGCTCGACGTGTTCGCCACCCTCGACAAGGTCGTCGAGGACGAGGACGCCATCCTCGGCTCGAACACGTCCTCCCTGCCGATCGTGAAGCTCGGCGGCGTCACCGCCAGGCCCGAGCAGGTGGTGGGCATCCACTTCTTCAACCCCGCGCCGGTGCTCCCCCTCGTGGAGGTCGTCGGCTCGGTGCGTACGGACGTGCGGACCGTCGAGACCGTCGACGCGTTCGTCACGGAGGTGCTCGGCAAGCAGGTCGTCCGCGCCAAGGACCGCGCGGGCTTCGTGGTGAACGCGCTGCTGATCCCGTACCTGCTCTCCGCCGTCCGGATGGTGGAGTCCGGGATGGCGTCGGTGGCCGACATCGACAAGGCGATGACGCTCGGCTGCGCGCACCCGATGGGTCCGCTGCGCCTCGTCGACCTGATCGGGCTCGACATCGTGGCCGCGATCAGCGAGTCGCTGTACCGGGAGTTCCGGGAACCGCACTACTCGCCGCCGCCGCTGCTCGCCCGCATGGTGGCCGGCGGCATGCTCGGCAAGAAGTGCGGCAGGGGTTTCTACGAGTACGGGCGATGAGCACGTACGAGAGGCTGACCAGGCTGCTGGAGTCCCAGGGCGCGCGATTCCGCCTCATCCCGCACGAACCGCAGGGGGTCACCTCCCCGGCCAGCCGGTTGCGTGGCCACCCGCTGTCCCAGGCGGCCAAGTGCATCGTCGCGCGGGTCAAGCTCGGCAAGAAGGTGAACCGCTTCGTGCTGGCCGTCGTGCCCGGCGACCGACTGGTCGCGCTCGACGCGCTGCGGCAGATGTGGGACGGCACCTACGTGTCGTTCGCGACCAGGGAGACGGCCGAGGAGCTGTCCGGCTGCGTCAGCGGCACGATCGTCCCGTTCAGCTTCCGTGACGACCTGGAACTGGTGGTGGACCCTCGGCTGCTCGACGAGCCGGAGATCTACTTCAACGCCGCCCGGCTCGACGTGTCGATCGCCCTGGACACGCGCGACTACGTACGCCTGGCCGGGCCGAGGATCGCGTACATCGCCGGAACGTCGCTCGCGGAGGTGGGCTGAACCATGGACCTCGTCGACCGGCTGCACCGCGTCCTCGCCGACGCGAAGTACCTGTCCCTGTCCACCGTCTCCCCCGACCGCCGGCCGTGGACGGCGGTGTTGCAGTACGCGTGGCTGCCCGACCCGCTGCGCTTCCTGTTCGGCTCCGCGACGCAGTCCCGGCACAGCCGGCACGTGGCGGCCCGCCCGGCGGTGAGCGGGGCGCTCTTCGTCACCGGCGACGGCGGGCTCACCGAGGTCGACGGCGCCCAGTTCACCGGCACCTGCCGGGAGCTGACCGCCGACGAGGTGCGCGCCCACCACGGCACGTTCTACGACGCGCTGCTGCCGGACGAGACCAGCAGGGCGGAATACACCCTGCCCGTGTCGGCGCTGCTGCCGCCAGCGGAGCACCGCATCTACCAGATCTCGGTGGACCGTGTGTGGCTCGTCGACACCAGCACCTGGATCGAGGACCGGATCGACCGCCGGATCGAGGTGGACCTGCCCTGAGCGGGGCGGGTCCACCCCGGTCCCGGGGTCACTCGGCCATCGTCGCCCAGAACACCGCCTCGTAGGCGTGCACCATTCGCGCCGCGCGCAGGGCCTCCACCGGGTCGTCGCCCGCCGAGAGGCCGGCCGACACCACCCCGGCCGCCTGCTCCAGCACCTCGTCCGGCGTCTCGGCGAAGTAGCGGAAGTGCGCGACCGCCTCGTCGGGGAACCCGTACCGCGCCTGGAGGGCGTCGGCCACCCGGGCGTAGAAGCCGCCCGACTCCTCGACGTTGACGAGCAGGGCCAGCGGGATCGCCGACCGCGGCCCGAACACGGCGGTCCGGACGATGAAGGCGGGGTACGCCTGGGCCAGCGGTCGCGGCTCGTGCGCCCGCAGCTCCTTCTCCCCCAGGCCGACCGCGGCGGCGAAGGCCGGCAGCAGGCCCAGCGCCTCCTCCTCGGCGCCCGCCATGGCCAGGAACAGCGGCTCGGGGAAGCGGGCCGCCAGGAACGCGAAGCTGCTCCGGTCGCTGGACACCAGGTGGTACAGCTCGCCGGCCAGGGCGCGCAGCCGGTCGACCGGCACCTCACCGCGTTCCAGCAGCTCCAGGAACCGGTTGGGCGCCAGCTCCAGCGACCGCCGGCCCTGTGCCACCAGCTCTGCCACGTGCTCGTCCACTAGTCACCTCCGAATCGTGCGGTGCAGGTTCGGGCCGCTCGCCGGTCCCGGTTCGGGCTCGGCGATCCACGGCCCCTCGATGGACGCGTCGAGCACGCCCTCTTCCAACCAGGTGAAGCTGCCGCCCAGCACCCGCCGGGCGACCGCGACGTCGTCGCCGTCGGTGTTGTCCCCCAGCCGCCGGCGGAGCTCCGCCACCCGCTGGCGGGACTGTCGGCAGAACGCGTCGGCCAGCTCGATTGCGGTGCCGCCGAGCGCCTTGGCGTACACGCAGGCGGCGGTCATCGCGTACAGCTCGGCGGCGACGTCCACGACGCGGCCGAGGAAGAGCTGCCGCTGGGCGACCGCCTCGCCCCACCGTTCCCGGCCGTCGGCGAGGTGCCGGGCCAGCTCGGCGCTCGTGGCGTCGACGAACGACAGGTGCCCGGCCAGGTCGCCGAAGCCGGGCGGCGGCGTGAACGGCGTGGACCGGTCGGCCGGGCCCCGTTCGTCCGCCAGCGCGTCGGTCCCGACGAACACCCGCAGCGCCTCGCTGGAGCCGTCGAAGATCCGACCGATGCGCAGGTCCCGGAAGAGCTGCTCGACGGGGACGCCGCGCTCACCGCGCGCGGCGGCCGACTCCGCGGTCTCGTACCCGCGACCGCCCCGGATCTGCATGAGTTCGTCGACGATCCGCCACGCCTGCTCCGACGCGAACAGCTTCGCCAGCTCGGCCTCCGTGTGCGTGTCCAGCACGCCGGCGTCGGCATGCCGGCCGGACACCTCGACCATGGCCTCCAGGGCGAAGGCGGTCGCCGCGATGTAGGCGATCTTGCCCGCCACCGCCTCGTGCTCACCGATCGGCCGGTCCCACTGCACGCGGACGCCCGACCACTCGCGGGCGATCCTGAGGCTCCACTTGGCGGCGGCGGCGCAGACGGCGGGCATCGACAGCCGGCCGGTGTCCTGCGCGGCGAGCGCCACCTGGAGCCCCTGCCCCTCCGGCCCGATCCGGCGGCTCGCGGGCACCACGACGTCGTGCAGCCGGACGACACCGTTCTCCAGGCCGCGCAGGCCCAGGAAGGAGCTGCGGTGCTCCACGGTGACCCCGGGCGCGTCGGCCTCGACCACGAACGCGGACATGCCTCCCGGGCCGCTGTCGGAGGGCGGGACCAGGGCCATCACCACGATCAGGTGGGCGATGGTGCCGTTGGTCGTCCACAGCTTCACCCCGTCGAGGCGGTAGCCGCCGTCGTCGGTGGGGGTGGCGGTGGTCCGCATCCGGAAGGGGTCGTTGCCGATGTCCGGCTCGGTGAGGGCGAAGGCGGAGATCTCGCGTACGCACCTCGGCAGCAGCTCACGCTTCTGCGCGTCGGTGCCGAACAGCCGCAGCGGCTGGATGAGGCCGATCGCCTGGTGCGCGCCGAGCAGCTCACCGAGCGAGGAGTGCGCGGTACTGACGATCATCAGCGCCCGGTGGTAGCAGACCCCCGACAGGCCGAGCCCGCCGTACTCCCGGGGGAGCTTGATGGCGAACGCGCCGAGGTCGCGCAGGCCGTCGACCACCTCGTCGGGGATCCGGTCCTCGCGCTCGATGAGCCGGCCGTCCACCTTGTCGGCGCAGAACGCGCGCAGCCGCGCGAGGAACGCCTCGGCGTCGGCGTCGAGCCCGGCGTCGGGCAGTGGGTCGAGCAGGTCGACCCGCAGCCTGCCGCGCAGGAGTTCGCTGCCGAAACTCGGTCTGGACATCGTTGCCTCCCCGGTCGCCGGGTGCTCTGGATCGGGACACGGACGGGCCACGCCCACCCCGCCCGGGGCGGTGCGGACATGGCCCGTACTCGACGTGCTCAGCTCGCCGGAACGGCCTTGATCAGGGAGAGCGGCCCGGCGGCGCCGTGTCCGCACCACTCGACGGTGAAGCCGGTGTCGGCGAGCAGCGCCCGGAACTCGCTCTCGGTGCGCTCCCGGCCGCCCGCGGTCACCAGCATGTTGATGTCCGTGTAGAACATCACCGGGTTGTCGGTGTTCGCGGTGTCCGGCAGTACCGAGCCGACGATCAGCAGCGTCGCGTCGGCGGGCATGTGCGCACGCACCGTGCTCAGCAGCTTCCGGGCGTTCTCGTCGTTCCAGTCCTGGAAGACGCTCTTGATGATGTACAGCTCGCCGCCCCCGGGGACCGACGAGAAGAAGTCGCCCGCCACGATCTCGCAGCGGTCGGACACCCCGGCCGCGGCGAGCACGCCGGCGGCCTCGGCGACGCCCGCGGCGCTGTCGAAACACACCCCGGTCAGGTGCTCGTGGGTGCCGAGGATCGCGGCGAGCAGCGTGCCGTCGCCGCCGCCGACGTCCACGACGGTACGGACGCCGGAGAAGTCGTACCCGTTCGCGACGAGCTGGGCGGACACCCTCGACTCCTGCCCCATCGCCACGTTGAACAGCGCGGACAGCTCGGGGTGATCGGCGAGGTGCTCGTAGGCGTTCCGGCCGTGCACGTGGTCGAAGGCGCACTCACCGGTCTCGATGGTGTGCCGCACCTGCTGCCAGGACGAGAACAGCGTGGGGTTCGTGAAGAACCGGGTGAACGCCCACAGCGAGTTCGGCGAGTCGGTGCGCAGCTGCTCGCCCACCTCCGTCAGCCGGAACTCGCCCGGCGTCGGCTCGGCCAGCAGGCCGACCGCCACGAGGGTCCGCAGCAGCCGGTGCAGCGACGGCGCGTGGGTGCCCGTCGCCTCGGCGAGCTGCGCGCTCGTGACGCGGCCGTCGTGGATGTGGTCGGCGAGCTTCAGCTCGGCGGCGAGCGCGAGCGACTGCGAGGCCATGTACCCGCCGATGATCTCGATCAGCGCGGCACGGTTGCGGATCTTGGAGGCCAGGGTGGTCGGGACGGTGCTGGTCATGAGGCATGCCTTTCCGCGAGGGAGTGTCGGACCCACACGTTGGGTTCGACGTAGACGGCGTGGTCGTGGTCGACGTTCACCTCGACCGGGGTCAGGGCACCCGGCACGACGACCGGTCCGCTGGTGTCGAAGGGCAGCCCGGTCCAGGCGCGCCACTGCGCGAGGCTGCCGGAGATCGTCATGGAGGCCGGGCAGACGTCGAGGACCTGCCCGCCCGCCCGGACGTGGACGCGCAGCCACGGGTCGGCCGGCAGCCCGTCGTCGCGGGTCCGGGCGGCGTAGCCGGTCATCGGCTCGTGCGGCTCGGCGTGCTTGCCGCTGGGCCGGACCGGCCCGACGACGTCGCGGTAGCCGTGCCGGCGGGCGTTGTCCTTGACCGCCGCCAGGACGCGCCCCGACATGTTCCGGGCCTGCATGCCCGGCACCACGGCGATCTCCAGCGCGCACAGCGCGGTGAGCTCGCGGCCGGCGGAGGTGTCGAGCATGCTCATCCCCAGCACCGCGTCCCAGCCGGTGTCGGGCAGGCTCGCCGGGTCGCCGTCCCACGCGAACGGCACGGCGGCCGCGCGGGCCACCACCTTGTCGTCGGATTCGACGACGACGAGCTGGTGCTCCGGGTACCGGTCGAAGGCCCAGCCGATCACCATCGGCTCGGGCGGGATGTACTCGGGCCACGAGGCCTCCATGTGGAGCATCGCGTCCCGCAGGTCCGGTCGCTCGGCGAGCGTCAACACGCGCACGGGGTCACCTCCGTCGGTCAGGCGGCCAGGCTGCGCGCGGGCAGCGGGTCCGCGGGCATGGCGCAGTGGTCGTCGGCGTGCCTGCGCAGCAGCGCCAGGTATTCGGCGCGGGGCACCGCGACCGCGCCGATGAGCTTCGCGTGGTCGCCGTCGTGCTGGACGTCGACCGCCACGCCGCCGCTCTCCGCGACGCGCCGCACCAGGCACGCGACCGCGACCTTCGCGGCGCCGCTGCGCAGGGCGAACTGGGAGTCGGCGCTGAACACGCCGCCGACCCGTACGCCGAACGTGCCGCCGACCAGCTCGTCGCCCTCCCACACCTCGACGCTGTGGGCGTGCCCCGCCGCGTGCAGCTCGCGCAGCGCCGACACGAGCCGGTCGGTCAGCCACCGGGGCTCGCGGCCCACGCGGCAGTGCTGCACCACCCGGTCGAAGCAGACGTCGAGCGTCGTCGTCCACTCGACCTTGTTGCGCAGCTGCCGCCGCAGGCTGCGCTGGATGCGGGCCCGGTCGACGTGGATCACCGGGCGCGGGTCGGGCGAGCACCAGGCGACGGCGTACGGGTCGGTGCTCCCGGCGAGCACCGCGATCCGACCGGCGGCGACGTCCGCCTCGTAGGTGAACTCGCTGACGATCTTCCGCTCCTCGGTGTCGGCCGGGAACGGGAACAGCCCGTGCCGGTAGGCGCCGAGAAGCGTCGTCGCGGACAGGTCGTCGCCGAACGCGACCGGACCCTCGGTGGGGGCGTGGGTGAGGTCGAGCGTCTCCCAGCCCATCACGCGGCCCGCAGGAACTCGGTGCGGGTCAGGTAGCCGATGTAGCGGTCGAGCATCTCCGCGTCCACAGTGGGGATCTCGATGCCGCTGCCGCGCAACGCGTGCTCCACGTTGGTGCGGGAGAAGACGGGGAACGTCGTCTCCAGGTACATCTCCGCGACGCTCATCTGGCCCGTCGCGCAGCGGTCGATGAACAGCGGCGCGAAGGGGGTCATCGGATGGTCGGGCTGTTCGACCGCGACCCGCACCATCTCGTCGAGCCACTCGGCCCAGGACACCTCCCGGATGTCGTGACCGTGCGCCCGCAGGCGCTCGACCAGCACCGAGATGTTGACCTTCCCGGGGTTGGTGAGGTGGTAGACCTCGCCGGCGGGCCGGGACGACCGGGCGATGTGCGCGACCGCGGCGGCGAACACGTCGACCGGCGTGTAGTCCAGCGGCAGCTCCGCGACCGGGGCGGTGCCGGTGTCCACCACGAACTTCTTCATCGCGCACATCTCCGTGGCGATGTTCCACGCGCCGTTGACCCGGTCGCCGGAGATGTCGGCGGCCCGGTAGATCGCCACCGGCAGCCCCTGCTCGGCCGCCCGGTGCAGCAGCGCCTCGGCCACCCACTTGCTCTCCACGTAACCGACGGAGAGGTGGTCGGCGTACGCCAGGGGGGTGTCCTCGTCGACGTGCCGGACGCCGGCGGTGCCGAAGCCCGCGACGACGGCCATGGTCGACGTGTAGTGGATCGGGACGTTGCGGTGCCGCGCGGCCATCCGGATGATCTCGCGGGTGCCGTCGACGTTCGCCGGCCGCATGTGCGAGTACGGGTAGATGAAGTTGACGGCCCCGCCGGGGTGGTGGATGACGTCGACCGTGCGCGCCAGCTCGTCGAAGGCCGCCTCGGACAGGCCGAGCCCGGGTGCCGCGAGATCGCCGGGGACGGCGACGATCCGACCCGCCGCCTGGTGATCGGTGAGGTCCTCGCCGAAGTAGTGCCGCGCGTTGGCCTGGATGCGGGCCAGGCACTGCTCCGGCCCGTCGGCGCGCACCAGGCAGTGCACCACCCCGTCCGTGCTGGTCAGCAGCTCCCGCAGCAGGTAGATGCCCAGGAAGCCGGTGGCGCCGGTGAGGAACACGTGGCGGGGGTCCCGCCAGCGCGGCTCGTCGGGCACGTCACGCCGGATCTCCACGTCCAGCTCCGTCTCGGCGGCGAAGTCCACCCGCCTGCGGGTGTCGTCGCCGGCGAGCGTGCCCTCCCGGGCCTCGCGCACCGCCCGCGCCAGGCCGCGCGGCGTCGCGTCCTCCAGCAGCAGCCGGATCAGCGGACGTACCTGGGTGATGAGCACGCCGAAGGAGCCGCGGATCTTCGCGAGCAGCTCGGCGGCGAGGATCGAGTTGCCGCCCTGCGCGAAGAAGTTGTCGTCCGGCAGCACCCGGGGCACGCCGAGCACCTGCCCCCACAGCCGGGTCACGCCGCGCTCCACCAGGTCGACGGGCGTGTCGTCGCCGCTGTCCGACGCGACCGCCGTGACCCGCGGCGCGGGCAGCGCGGCCAGGTCGACCTTGCCGTTGGTCTTCAGCGGCAGCTCGTCGAGGGCGACGAACGTCGTCGGCACCATGTAGTCGGGCAGGTGGCGGCCGACGAACTCGCGCAGCTCCGCGACGTCCAGGGGCCGCGGGCCGGTGTGGTACGCGACCAGGCGCCGCTGGCCGTCGTGCTCGTACGTGGTGACGGCGACCGTGTCGACGCCGTCGTGCGCCGCCAGCGCCGCCTCGATCTCGCCGGGCTCCACCCGGAAGCCACGGATCTTGACCTGCCGGTCGATGCGCCCGACCACCTCGAGGTTGCCCTCGGCGGTCCAGGCGCCCAGGTCACCGGTCCGGTACATCCGCGCGCCCGGCTCGGACGCGAACGGGTCCGCGCGGAAGCGGCCGGCGTCATCCTCGGTCAGGTAGCCGCGCGCCACGCCGCGACCGCCGATGTGGATCTCGCCGCGCTCGCCGGGGCCGACCGGCCGGTCGTGCTCGTCGAGGACGTACACGACGGTGCCGGGCAGTGGCCGGCCGACCGGGGCCGCGCCACGGGCGGGCAGCACGTCGGCGGTCAGGTCCATCAGGCAGGAGGTGATCGTGGTCTCGGTGAGCCCGTAGGCGTTGACCAGCCGTACCCCGGGCATCAGGCCCAGCGCCGTGCGGCAGTCCTCCGCGTTGACCGCCTCGCCGCCCACGATGACCATCCGGACCGGCAGGTCGCGGGCCCCCGCGCCGGCCTCGGCGAGGAAGCGGCGCCAGTACGCCGGGGTCAGGTCCATGACGGTGACCCCGTGGTGGCGCAGCCGCTCCGGCAGCTCGCTGGGCGCCCAGCTCAGCTCGGGCAGCACCAGCGTCGCCCCGCCGAGCAGCGCGACCGTGATCTGCTCGATGGAGGTGTCGAAGGAGAGCGCGCCGAACTGCAACACCCGGTCGTCGGGGGTGACGCCGTAGCGGCCGGTCAGTTCCCCGCACAGGTAGCTCAGCGAGTCGTGGTTGACCACGACGCCCTTCGGCGTACCCGTGGAGCCCGACGTGTAGATGATGTAGGCGGCGTCCCCGCCGCCCACCGTCACGGCCGGGGCGGTCGCGGCGCCGTCCGCGGCGCTCACGGTGAGCGCCCTGACCGGCAGGTCGGCGAACCGCGCCACGTCACGCCCGTGGGTGATGACGGTGGTGCAGTCGGTCTCCTTCACGAACGCCTCGACCCGGCTGTCCGGCAGCCCCGGATCCACGGGCAGGTAGGCCGCGCCCGCCTTCCAGATGGCGAGCAGGCCGACGATGGCGTCGATGGAGCGTTCCAGGTGGACCATGACCACGGAGTCCGCGCCGACGCCCTCGTCGACGAGGTGGCGGGCCAGGCCGTTGGCCCGGCGCTCCAGGTCCGCGTAGCTGAGGTGCGCGTCGCCCTGCACGACCGCGGTCCGGTCGGGCTGCGACGCCGCGCGGACGGCGATGAGTTCGTGGACACGCGGTTGCGTACGGATGTTCATGTTTTCCCTCGGGTGTGAGCACGGTCGTACCCGTGGATTTACCTGCCGCTGACCCAACGAAATTCGATACGGGCGACACTACTGCCTGACGGCGGTTCCCCCGACTACCAGAATGAGCACGGGACCCGAATTGACACTACTCATCAGGGTAGTCCTTTGGACGCGGTCGACCCTTCGTCGAATTGAGCGTGAACGGCACCGGAAAACGCAATGTGGCAGTGGTGTCCGGAAGGTCCGGACCGCCCCTACGCCGCGGAGGAGACCGGCACGTGGCGGACGAGTTCCGCCCGCGAGGAGATGCCCAGCCGGCGGAACAGGCCGCGCAGGTGGTAGTTGACCGTGTGCGGTGACAGCCGCACCCGGGTCGCGATCTGCCGGTTGGTCATGCCCTCGGCGACGAGTCGCGCGATGGCCCGCTCGACGCCGCTGAACGACTCCCACGCGCCGCCGGCGTCCGGACGGTGCTCCCGGGCGGCGGGCGCGGAGCGCAGCCCGATCCTGCGCCGCAGGTCGGCGGGGGCCACGGGCTCGGCCGACGGGTCGGCGGCGCGGGACGCACCGGCCACGGCCCGGCGCAGGCGCAGGCGGTCGCGGTCGGCGCGAAGCGCCTGCCGCACGGCGGGCGGCAGGGCGTCGAGCACCGCCCACCACACCAGTTCGTGCCGGAAGGCGAGGTCGTCGCCCACCCAGTCGAGCAGTCCGGCGTCGAGCAGCGCGTCCAGGTCCGGCAGCATCTGGGCGGTGTTCCGCCCGGTCATCGCCGCCAGCTCCGCCAGCTGGCAGGAGCGGCCGAGCACGGCGGCCACCCGCAGCAGCTGCCAGGATCCGGTGGGCGCGCCGCGCAGCGTGGCGCGGACCAGCTCCTGGACCCGCCTCGGCGTCCGTGCCCGGCCGGGCCCGTCGGTGACGCCCTCGACACGGATCCCCTCGCGCAGGGCGGCCAGCAGCAGCGGGTCCCCCTGCGCGGCGGCGACGAGCAGGCGCACGGCCGGCTCCGCCACGACACCCGACGGGTCGGCGACGAGCCGACCCACGGCCTCCCCGGAGAGCGGGCGGCCCGCGTCGGCGAGCGTCCCGACCATCTGCGACAACTGCTCGTCCTCGTACGCCACGACGCAATCGTGCACGTGAATGTCTGCCGGTCTCAACATTGCCTTACCACCAGGTACGCCGAGCAATTACCCGCACGTGGGGGAAGCGGGGCCGCAGCGGCTTCCCGGCGGGTGACTCGGGATTGCTTCGATCGATGTAATGACGTCGCGAGAGAGGCGGGCAGTTGTGGAACCCGTTGTGGTCCAGGATTTCGTACCGGCGATCGACCTGTCGGGCCGCACCACCGCCGAGGGGCGCGCGGCCATCGCGGCAGCCGTCGGCAAGGCGTGCGAGGGTTCGGGGTTCTTCACCGTCGTGGGGCACGGCGTGCCCCGGGACCTGGTGAACCGCATGTACACCACCACCAAGACCTTCTTCACCCGGCCGGAGGAGGAGAAGGACCGGAGCGCGAACCGCGGTTCCGGGGTGTCGGGGCTGCGCCGCCCGGGCGGCCCGTACGAGGCGTTCGCCGCGCACGTGACGGGCGACCTGAGCGACGAGGAGCGCGCGCGGCTCGGCACGCACCCGGCCACCTGGAAGGCGGCGAACATCTGGCCGGACGACGACTTCAAGGCCGTCTGGTACGAGTACATCGCCGCCATGACCGAGCTGTCGGCGGACATCATGCGGCTGTTCGCGCTCGCGCTCGGGCTGCCGGAGGGCTTCTTCGACAGCAAGTTCGACGAGCACGTGTCCCTGATCATCGCCAACTACTACTACCCGACGCCCGACGACGGCGTGCTGCGGCGGGAGATGCACACCGACTGGGGCAGCCTGACGGTGCTCTACGTGGAGGACGAGCTCGGCGGGCTCCAGGTGCGGCGCGGCGACGACGACTGGCTGGACGTGCCCGCCATCCCCGGCAGCTTCGTGGTGAACATCGGCGACCTGATGGCGTTCTGGACCGGCGGTCGGTGGGCGTCGACCGTGCACCGGGTGGTGAACCCGGAGGGGACGGACGCGCCCTCGCGCGTCTCCATCCCCTTCTTCTACCTGCCCAACCACGACACCACGATCGAGCCCATGCGCCCGCTGGCCCAGGAGAGCGCCGAGGCCGGGCTCGACCGGGTGACCGTCGGAGAGTGGTTCTCGCACAAGATGCAGTCGACGTACCAGGCTTCCGCGTAGCCGAGCCGCTCCGCCGCCCCGCCCCGCACGCGCGGTCCGGCGGGGCGGCGGCGCGCCGGTGCGGCAACCCGACAGGCTGCGGTCCGGCGTCAGAGGGAACGCACCGCGCCCGGCATGGTGAACTCGATGGTCTCGCGGGCGACCTCGCGCTCCACCACGGTCACCGGGCCGCGCGCCCGCAGCGCCTCGACCACCCCCTCGACCAGGCGCGGCGGGGCGGACGCGCCCGCGGTGACCCCGACCGTGGTGACACCCGCCAGCCACTCCGGCAGGATCTCCGCCGCGTCCTCGATGAGGTGGGCCGGTCGGCCCGCGCGGCGGGCCAGCTCGACGAGTCGTTGCGTGTTCGCCGAGTTGGTCGAGCCGACCACGAGCACGAGGTCGGACTCCTCGGCGACCATACGCAACGCCGTCTGCCGGTTGGTCGAGGCGTAGCAGATGTCGGCCGAGGACGGCCCGCGCAGCGCCGGGAACCGTTGGCGCAGCACGTCGAGCACCTCGGCGGTCTCGTCCACGGCCAGCGTGGTCTGGGTCAGGTACGACACCCGCTCCGGGTCGGGCACCTCGACCGTGCGCGCGTCCTCCAACGACTGCACGAGGAGCGTCCGGTCCGGCGCCTCGCCCAGGGTGCCCTCGGTCTCCTCGTGCCCCGCGTGCCCGACGAGCAGGACGGTGTCCCCACGGTCGGCGTACCGGCGCGCCTCCGTGTGCACCTTCGCCACCAGCGGACACGTCGCGTCGAACACCTCCAGGCCGAGCCGGGCGGCCTCGGCGCGCACCACGGGCGACACCCCGTGCGCCGAGAACACCACCGTCGCGCCGGCGGGCACCTCGTCGAGTTCCTCGACGAACACGGCGCCGCGCGACTCCAGGTCGGCGACGACGTGCGCGTTGTGGACGATCTGTTTACGGACGTACACCGGGCTGCCCCGGCTGGCGAGCGCACGCTCGACGATCTCGATCGCACGCTCGACACCGGCGCAGAACGCACGCGGTGCCGCGAGCAGTACCGTTACGGACTCGGCTACGGACATCGCGCACTCCTTCCCACGCATCTCCGCAGTATCGAGCCGCGTCCTCGCAATCCGGTGGGGTTCCGGTGGAGCACCAGGGACGACGCCCCGCGCCGACCGCGCCGGGGCCGGTGGTAGCGGGCCCGGCGCGGTCGGACCGCGACGATACGACGGTGCCGCCGGTGGCGCCAGCGCCCGTCGGCCGTGCCGACGTGTCCGCTATCCGTCGACCCGGTAGGCCGCGAGGACCGTCTCGGAGATGAGGCGCGGGGCGTCCGCCCGGTCCACCTGCCCGCTGGCCACGTCGACGGCGGCGCCCTTCATGATGTGGTGCAGGACGCTGGTCAGCCAGCTGGCCGGAAGGTCGGCCCGGAACACCCCTTCGTCCTGACCCCGGCGGATCAACTGGTCGACGCGCCGCGCCGGCTCGGCGTGCAGCTCGTGCACGCGTTCGGGCGGCAGCGACGCCTGCGCCGCCTCCAGGACGGCACTCGACTGGGCGATCAGCAGCCAGCTCGACCGGATCAGCACGCGCAGCGCGTCGCGCGGGTCGCCGGTGAGGTCGAGGCCTGCCAGGAGCTCCTCCCCCTCGGCCAGCACCCGGGTCAACGCGGCCTCGACCAGGGCGTCGCGGGACGGGAAGTGACCGTAGAGGGTCACCCGGCCCACCCGCGCCGCCTGCGCTATCTCGCTGACGCTCGCGTCGGGGTCGCGGCTCAGGCAGCTCACCGCCGCCTCCAGGATCCTCTCCACGTTCTGCTGGGCGTCGGCCCGGCGGGTCGGTTTGGCGAGTGGGCGAGTCATGGAACGTCCCCTAAGTCGAACAGCCTTGCATGAGTTAACGTGACTCCGTAACTTGAACACTACCGTTCAACTTGGCGGAGGAGCCTGGCAGCCATGGCGGAACCTGTGACCGCAACCGAAACTTCCACACCCGCGAGTCCGCACCCGCAGCGCTGGCGGATCCTGGGCCTCGTCGGCATCGCCCAGCTGATGCTGATCCTGGACGTCACCGTCGTCGCGATCGCCCTGCCGCACATGGGGACGGACCTGGGCATGGAGCGGGAAGCCCTCACGTGGGTGGTGAGTGGATACACCCTCACGTTCGGCGGCCTGCTGCTGCTCGGCGGTCGCGCCGCGGACCTGTTCGGCGCCCGACGCCTCGTCCTCGCCGGGCTCCTGCTGTTCAGCGCCGCGTCCCTGACGGCGGGCCTGGCGACCAGCGGCCCCATGCTGCTGGGCGGTCGCATCGGGCAGGGCCTCGCGGCGGCGATCCTCTCCCCCGCCGCCCTGTCCCTCGTCGTCACGATCTTCGACGGCGACGAGCGCAACAAGGCGCTCGGCATCTGGTCGGCGCTCGGCGGCGGTGGCGCCGCCCTGGGCGTCCTCCTCGGCGGCCTGCTCACCGCCGGGCCGGGCTGGCCCTGGGTGTTCTTCGTCAACGTGCCGGTCGGGATCATCCTGCTGCTGGCCCTGCGGATGCAGCTTCCGCCCCAGGCGCGCACCGGTGCGACGGCCCGGCTCGACGTGCCCGGCGCGGTGCTGGTGACGGCGGCCACCGGATCGCTGATCTACGCGCTGATCCGGGCCGGCGACGTCGGCTGGGGCAACCCGACGATCCTGCTGCTGCTGGTGGCCGCCGTGCTCCTCTACGCCGCGTTCGTCGTCCGCCAGCGCCGCGCCGCGAGCCCGCTGATGGACGTACGGCTCCTGCTCCGCCGGCCGGTGGCGACCGGGGCGCTGCTGATCCTCGTCGCGACCGCGCTGATGATCACCGTCTTCTTCCTGGGCACGTTCTACCTCCAGGACCACCAGGGCTACGGCGCCCTGCGCACCGGGCTGCTCTTCCTTCCCGTGGCGATCACGACCATGCTCGGCGCGAACGCCGCCGGCCGCGTCATCGGCCGGATCGGGGCACGGGCCCTCGGCGTCCTGGGCCTGCTCGTCTCGGCGGCCGGCATGGCGGTCCCCGCCGCCGTCGACGGGACCGCGGCCCTCGTCGTCGGGGTGAGCGTCGCCGCCGCCGGCACGGGCGTCCTCTTCGTCGTGGCGTCCGCCGTCGCGCTCGGCCAGGTCGCGCCGCAGGAGGCCGGTCTCGCGTCCGGCATCGTCAGCACCTTCCACGAGTTCGGCGCCTCGCTCGGCGCCGCCGTCGTGTCGAGCATGGCCGCGGCCAGCATCGCGGGCACCAGCACGGCCGGCTTCTCCCGCGGCTTCACCACCGGCGCCGTCATCGCCGCCGCCGCCGCGGTCCTGGCCTTCTTCCTCACCCCCCGGCCGACCCACTGAGCCCCGGCCCGGTGGTCGGTCGGGGGCCCGCCCGCCGACCACCGGGTCGGACACCGGCAAACGGTGGGGACGCGCGGGCACGCCGTCCCCACCGCCGCGTCGACGAGCCGGCACTCAGCGGCGTAGCCGCGGCGCGATCCAGGCGCCGAGGCTGTCACCGTGGCACTGCTCGACGCTGGTGGTGCTGACCCGCAGGGACACCTGGGTCGAGTCGCTGACGTCCACCAGCACGGAGACGCGGTCAGCACCGCCTGGTGCCGCTTCCCGGCCACGGTCAGCGGTTCCCCGCTCCCAGCCCTCGAAGTCGCCCAACTCGCGCATCTCGGTCAGCGGGACCACGTCGCGACGACCGGAGACCGGAACCTGTGCGGCGAGGTCGCGCTGGAGAGCGACGCCGCGCTCTACGAGTTCCTGTCCGGCACCATCGGCCAACTCCCCGGCCTCCAGCACGCCGACGTGGCCGTCGCCCTGCCTTCCGTCAAGCGGGCGGGGATGATCCTGCCGCCTGCGCCTCCCGCAGGCGAAGTGAGCCGTCGCAGCGTGGGCGCGGCGCAGCCGGCAGCACACAGATCCGGAGCGGGCAGGGCTGAACGGCCGGGACCAACCGGCCACCCCGCCGGGGACGACCGGCACCGCCAGCGGCCGCCGACCGTTTCGCCGCCCTCGCCGGACTCCCGCCTCTCCGGGCCGTCAGTCGTGGTCGGGGATGCCGGCCACCCGGTGCGACGCGGCGTGCATCACTTCGGTTGCCAGCCGACGCACGTGACCTCCCCTGGCGCGGTATAGCGCGCGTCGGCCGTCGCGCCGCATGGTGACCAGTCCTGCCAGCCGCAGCTTGCCCAGGTGCTGCGACACCGCCGGCCGCGCCACTCCCAGCGCCGCCACCAGCGCGGTCACGTCGTGCTCCCCGTCGACGAGCAGCCACATCAACCGCAGCCGCGTGCCGTCCGCGAGCATCCGCAACATCTCGGTTGCCGCCTCGATCTGGCTGTCGGCAGGGAGACGTTGTTGCAGGTCGTTGGCACCTGCACCATTGTCGCGTGCGTACATGAGCACATATTATCGCCACCGTCGGGGATACCGGTCCGCTATGCCGTCAGGGACGTTGGGAGACGCGGTGAACGACCACGAGCACGGGCACACCCAGGACCACGACCATCCGCACGAACACGGCCACCACCACGGGGGCCGGCTCGCCGCGTGGCGGCATCGGCTGACCCACGCGGTCGTCCCCCACTCGCACGACTCCCGCGCGAAGATCGACCCGGCGTTGGAGTCCTCCCGCGCGGGCCTACGCGCCCTGTGGATCTCACTCGTCGGCCTCGGGATCACCGCCGCCGCCCAGGCCGTCATCGTCGTGCTGTCCGGCTCGGTCGCCCTGCTCGGCGACACCCTGCACAACGTCGCCGACGCCCTGACCGCCGTACCGCTGGCGATCGCCTTCCTCCTCGGCCGGCGTGCCGCCACCCGCGCCTACACCTACGGCTACGGCCGCGCCGAGGACATCGCCGGGATCATCATCGTCGCGGTCATCGCGGCGTCCGCCGTCGCCGCCGCCTGGACCGCCGTCGCCCGGCTGCTGCACCCGGCCGAAGTGACCCACCTGCCCTGGGTGGCCGCCGCCGGCTTCGTCGGCTTCATCGGCAACGAGCTGGTCGCCCGCTACCGCATCCGCGTCGGCCGCCGCATCGGCTCCGCCGCCCTGGTCGCCGACGGCCTGCACGCCCGCACCGACGGCTACACCTCCCTCGCCGTGCTCCTCGCCGCCGGTGGGGCCGCCCTCGGCTGGCGCTGGGCCGACCCGGTCGTCGGCCTGGCGATAGCCGTCGCCATCGCCTTCGTCCTCAAGGACGCCACCCGCGAGGTCTACCGACGGCTCATGGACGCCGTCGACCCCGCCATCGTCGACCAGGCCGAAACCACGCTGCGCGCCGTCGACGGCGTCCGCGACGTCACCACGGTCCGGCTCCGCTGGATCGGCCACCGCCTGCACGCCGAAGCCGAACTCGTCGTGGACGCCCACCTCAGCCTCGTCGCCGCCCACGAGATCGCCGCCGACGCCGAACACCAACTCACCCACGCCGTACCGCGACTGACCAGCGCCACCGTCCACACCGATCCGGACTGCCACCCCGGCGCGCACCACCACGCCGACCTGTCCCACGAGCGCCGGCAGCCGACCCGCTGACGCTGACCGGCTCACTGACGGCGGTGGGCGCCCCTCGCCGGCGGGCGACCGCTCGTTCGGAGGCGGTCAACCCGATCGGGACGGCGTCTTCTCCTCGCCGAACTGGTCGGCGAAGTCGAGCCAGCCGCTGGCGCAGGCACGGGCGACCGCGTCCAACGAGTGCCGGCAGTGGACGGGTGCCACGCCGAACCCGCGAGGGGCATGCAGGGCGGTCGGGCACCGCCCGGCACGCCTGAGGGTTTGTTTGCGGGTCGACCCCACAAGTCGATTCAGGTGGCGTCGGCAGGCAGGCCGTCGGTCAACAGGGCGAACCGGCACCGACCGAGTCGAGCTCCTCCCGGTCGACCTCGGTCGCCCCGCCGTGTGCCCGGCACACCTGTTCGTGCCAACTGAGGGGATCGGTGCTGACGCGTCCCCACCCGGCATTCTCGTAGGACACGAGCAGCTCCCCACCCTTCGGGGAGAGCTGTACGGCGGTACCCGCCACCGGCAGGACGACCTGTGCCGCTCCGTTGCCACGTAGCCTGTCCATGACCGTCGCGGGCTCGGTGCGCTGCACCACGAGACCTGCCCCGGTGGACAGCGCGATGCGGCCCGGCATCGCCAACCAGTGCGGGTTGGTCCCGTTCGCCTCGAAGCGTTGGGCCTCCCGGCCGCCGTCCGTGCTCTGCAGAAGTAGCGGGCCGTCGCTGTAGGTGATCGCCAGGCGGCTCCCGTCCGGGTGCAGGGCCAGGCCGTAGACCGACCGCCCCCGATCCTCGGGGAGCGGCTGCCAGCCACCTTCTCGGCGGCCGGTGGCGAGGCTCCAGGTTTCGATGAAGTTGTCCGGTCCCGTCAGGACGAACAACACCGGCCGCGTCGGATGGGGCACCGCAAGTACGTAGCTGTCCGCGATGCGGAACGGTCCACCGCGTGGCGCGCCGGTGCGGGCGTCCCACACCGAGGTCGTTGCATTGCAGGTGACCACCAGTGTTGCCGCGGAATACGCCCAGTCCAGTGAGGGTAGGTGACCGGACAGCGCGGTCCTGGCGGCGCATTGCGGCACGGCGATCGTCGCCAGTCGCCGCATCGTCCGGGTCTCCCACACCGCAAGCGAGCCAGGTGCGGTCGCTGGGGTGGCCACCAGGGTGCCGTCGCGGTTGAAGGCGAGTGAGTTGTGCAGCTGCCAACCCGTGGTCCAGCCCGGCGTCACCCGCTCGGTGCTCACTGCCCGTCGCCGGCCGGTCCCTCTGTCCCACGCGCTCAGCGATCCGTCCTGTCCCTGCACCACGACGAAAGTGTCCGTCGGGTCGTACGCCGCAGCCCGGGCGGCGGCCAGCGCGAAGTCGACAGAGTCGACCGCGGGAAGCTCCAGCACCGCGATCCCGCCGGGACCGTCCACGGTCAACACGCCGCTGCCATCCGGGGTGGCTTGCAGCCGGAGCAGGGAGTCGGGCCCGTCGAAGTAGCTGGAGGGTGCGGGGAACGAGGCGACCTGACGGCGGGCGCGGTGGTCCCAGATCTCGACAGCCTCATCCAGTAGGCGCGAACGCTGGCCGTCCTCCTCGAACGGCCCGTTCTCGAGAAGGGCGGTGAAGCCTCGGGCCAGGTCCACCGCGGCGTAGGCGCAGTGGCCCCGGTCCGCCGATCGGGGTACGTCGGCGAGCAGGGGCCGCTCACGGCCCGTCTCCAGGTTCAGCAGCAGATAGTCCACCCGCTGGGCCGCGCCGCCGAGCCCGTTGCGCGGACGGCACAGCACGAGCTCGGGGCGGTCCGGAAGGGAGCCGACGACCTGGGTGCCGGCTGCCATCGGGACCACCGGCCCTCGGGACGGCCGGAACAGTCCGTGACGGATGCTGTTCTTGTCGTCGTACGTGACGACGCCGAGGCGGCCGTCCGGACCGAGGCGGAGCGACGCACCGTGCCGGAACTGCGGCTTTACCGGCAGGCGCGAACGCTCGCCCCGGTCGGCGCCGGTGGCAGTGTCGATCACTCCGGCTATGTCGCCCACGACGTATCCCAGACTGGTGCCGGTGTGGTCGAGTGCGAGCCGAACCGGCCGGTCGGTGAAGAGGTCCGCCACCGGCCGGGCCAGCGGACGCCGGGCAACCGGCTTCCCGTTGGTCGCGTCCCACAGGGTCATGACGTTGTCGGTCAGGGTCGCGACGGTGCGTCCGTCGCCGCTGATGGCAGCGGCCCTGGCCGTCGTGGGCAGGACGACGGCCCGGGGCGGGTGGCCGGCGGTCAGGGTGTCCAGCCGCCACACCTCGACTCCGCCCTTGCCGCCGTCATAGGCCAGCTGGGCCTCCTGGTTGGCGCTGGTGGTGAGCATCTCGTGGCCGGAACGCCAGCTTCGCGCAGACGGCGACACCGACCGTACGTACCGGTAGCTGCGGTAGGCCTCCGCCAGAGCTTGCCGGGTCCTGGGTGTGTCCGCCCGGGTGAACGCGTCAGCCGCCACCAGCGCGCCGGTACGCCCGCCCTGAGCGAACGACGCGCGTTCCAGAAGCCCGTGGGCCGCCGCGACGGCAGCCTGCTGCTTGCTCGTCCGGTCCCGCCACCACCACAGGCCGGTGGAGGCGACCACGCCGGACAGCAGCACCAGGACGACCGTGAGAACCGCGGCCGTCACCACCCGGGCGGTGCGGCGTAGGCGGCTGCTCGCCATGACGAACTCCCGCTCCGGCACGCTGAGGTCGCCGTGGTTCGCGTTCATCAGCGCCTCGGCCCGCCGGAGCTCGCTGCCTTCGAGCAACGCGGGTTGGTCGTCGGCGCCACCGGCCCAGGCGAGGACCCGGTGGCGCACGTCGCTGCGCCACCGGAGCAGCTCCCGCGATTCGGTCAGCCACCCGGCCAGGCGGGGCCACTGGGCCATCAGGGCGTCGTGGGTGAATTCCACTGTCTCGTTGCCGTCCACCGCGACGCGCAGCACCAGCATCCGGGTGGTGGCCAGCACCTGGGCCAGCTCCCACTGGGTACGGTCGAGTTCGTCGCGGTGGGCGATGCGGCGGGCGTGCCCACCGTCCTCGAGCGGCAGGGCCAGGTGCAGAGCGAGGCGCCTCGTCTGCTCGCGCTCCTGCGGACCGAGGTCACGGCTCCACACCTCGTCCAGGTGCTGGGCGATCGGGCCAGCGCCCTGCTGACTCTGCTGGTATGCCTCGTGGGTGAGCAGTCCGTCGGCGGTCTGCCGTTCCCACAGGTACGTCAGGGTGGCCTGGAGTACCGGAAGACAGTACGGCTGGTCGCGCAGGTCGGCGATGATCCGCTCCGCCAGTGCCGGCTCGTATCGCACCGTCCCGGCGGCGCGCACCGGCTCGGTCACGACCCGGTGCAGTTCCTCGGTGTCCATGGGGGTCACGTCGATGACAGTGGTCGCCACCCGGGTGAGCCCTTCCCCGGCAGCGGAGCTGTCACCGTCGGGGGACGTGCCGGTGAGGTCGGCCAGCACATCCGTGCGGGAGGCGATGACCAGCCGGACGTCCGGCGGTCGCTGGGACGCGCCGACCTCGGCCAGTCGCACCAGCATGGCGAGGAAGCGTCGGGCGGTGGTCGGATCCGCCGCCGACAACTCCTCGAACTGGTCGATGATGAGAACCAGGCAGCGGTACTGGAGTCGGTCGAGCAGCCCGTGGACGTAATCCTCGGGCGGCGCGTCCCTGAGTAACGCGGCGACTCTGCCCTCCGCCTCCAGCGCTTCCGCCGGCTCCCGCTGGGGGGCGACCAGTCGCTCCATCGCCGACGCGAGCGCCAGCCATGGATCGCTGCGGGCCGCCGGGCGAACCACGACCGGAAGGTAACCGTCCCGCCTGCGTAGGGAAGGCAGGATGCCCGCGTGCAGCAGTGACGTCTTGCCGGCTCCGGACGCGCCGCTCACTATGCAGACGCGACCGGCCACGATGGCCGCGACGGTCCGGTCGATCAAGCGTTCGCGTCCGTGGAAGTTGCCGGCATCGGATTCGTCGAACGGTGTGAGCATCCGGAACGGACAGGCGGCGCGGACGCGGTCGGCCAGAAGTGGCCATGCGGTGAGCACCGTGTCGGCAGGCAGAGCGAATCCCTCGACCGCCACACCCCGGTGTCGCCGTACCGCGCGCACCAGGCCCACAACCTGGCCACGATGGCGGTCCCAGAGCGGCGTGCCGCTGAACCCGGGCTCCACCCGCGGTGCGTCCGCGGTGGCGTCGGGTGCGAGTTGAAGCCAGCCGTGCCGGACGACACCCCGGATCTCGCCGACGACCCAGGTGCCGATGCCCACCGTGTCCCGCGCGGAGCTGCCGTAGGCCACGAATCCGTGGCCAATGACCCCGGCCGAGCGAGCCAACGGTGTGGGATGGGCGCCCTCGGGCAGGGCGCCGTACAGTCGCAGTCCCGCTACGTCGCCTGATTCGTCTTCGGCGATCGGCTGCCAGATCTCGACCCGAGCGGTGAGAATACGGTCCTTGGCAAGGAGCGGGAACTCCAGGAGCACCGGGGCGTCAGGCAAAGAGGCCGACGCCTCGGGAAACCGTTCCGCCAGCCCCAGGGCTCGAGCTACGACATGGGCGCACGTCACCACCTCGCGGGGACCGACCAGTAGACCGAGTCCTACGCCGTTCCTGTCCGCGTCGAGGATACGGACGATCGACGCACGCAGCGGATACGCGGAAACACCGTCGAGCGTGGGCAGGCGATCTTGCTCTGATGGGGACCGGCTCACTCGTCGTCAGCCGATCCCCCCGGCGTGACCCCGCTACGTTGCCACTCGAAGAGGACCTTCAGCTGTCCCTCGACTCCGGTCTCGGCCAACACCAGCTTGCCCTTGGCAGTCACTTTGACACCCAACTCGATGGCCACCCGCTCGGGCGGGTGGGCCTGGTTCCATGCCTGCCGGGCCACCCCGGCGGCCATCGTGCGGAATCGGGCGAAGGACTCCTCGAATGACTCGGTCACGCGACCTACGACGTCGCTTGCTCGACCTGCTGAAACAACTCCTTCCACCTGCTCGGTCACTTCAGCGAGCACGACCGAGCCGTCGGGCAGGGGTACTTCAACATAGAACGCCACTTGATCAGATCCCTCCGATGACCACCGAGTGTCCGAAGCTAGCATTGTCGATGGACGCAAGAATCCGAGAGGCCGACCGGATCTTTCCGGGTCGCAGGCCCTGCGGCGGACCCTGCCCAGCCCCTCCCAGGTGCTAGTCGCAATGCGAGTGTCACCATCCGAAAGCCGGGCAGCTTCTGGAATCGACCGCCGCAAGCCGGAGGTCACAGCTGGGTCAGCTGAGGACGAGCCCAGACCGCACCAGTAATCGTTCGGTCAGTCGCCAGCGTGCCCGGGTACCACAGTTGCTACAACGCGGCGTAGGCCTTTGTCGCGACGACAGCCGCCGTACGGCCGCACGGTCACCCATGTCCTGATGACCCCGCCGAACATCAACCGCTCATAGCCATTTCGATCGCCCATCACGCAAAGTGATGGGTACCCGTCGCCGCGGACGGCCACCAGGATCATCTACACCGACATCGGATGCCGGATGGACTGCCGAATGAGACGCCGACGGACCCCGTCGAGTGCCCGCACCCTCCTGATCGTGGTCTTGGGACGGATTCTGGAGATCACTGTTCAGTGAATCAACCGAAGAGACGAGCGCAATAACGCCGGCAAAGCACACAGCGGGTCTGTAGTTGACCTCACGTCGCGGGCTGACCGAGCGCGACCTCACTGTCAATGAGAGCTGGCGTGGTAGGGCGAGCTCCATGCCGTCACAGTCGCCGTGCTTGAGGGCTGTCTGACCACGCGGGACCGGCGTTGGCGAACGGTGCGCCGGATCGGCGACACCGGTAGCCGGCTTTGGCTGCTCCACGGGGACGGATGACATCGGTGAAGCAGTTTCAGATCGCCTTCGACTGCGCCGCCCCGGAGCGCGTCGCCCGCTTCTGGTGGAGGTCCTGGGATACGTCGTACCGCCGCCCTCGAAGGGGTTCCTTTCCCCAGTTCGGAAGAGTTCGCGCGCTCCCGGCCGACCGTCAGGGCAACGAGTTCTGCCTCGACTGAGCGGCCCAAACGACCACCTCGCCGGTGTCCGGCTCACGCAGTCCGGCCCCTGCCGGCCTCGACCGGGCTACGTCCCCGGCTGACCAGGTAGCCGAAGACGGCGGCGGTGAAGAACATGACGATGCCGTAGACGGCGGCCGGGACCGCGATCTCGGTGCTGTTCAGCAACGCCGGGCTGATGGCGATAGTGATGGCCAACGTGCTGTTGTGGATACCGACCTCCATGCCGGCCGCGATCGACTCGCGCCGGCCGACCCCGACCAGCCTCGGCACGCCGTACCCGACCAGCAGGCTGATCACGTTGAAGGCCAGCACCACCGCGCCGACCGCGAGGAAGTAGTCGGCGAGATTGGCCCGTTCCTTGAGCACCGTCCCGAGAATCACCGCGACCAGCACCACCACCGAGAGGATCTTCACCGGCCGGCCGAGTCGGTCGGCGAACCCGGGGAAGCGCGACCGCAGGGCCATTCCGAGGGCGACCGGCACCAGCACGATCGCGAAGACCTGGAGCACCTTGCCGAATTGGAGCCCGATCGGCGCCGCGCCGCCCAGGAAGTGATCCGCCGACAGGTTCACCACCACGGGCAGGGTGAACACGGCGAGCACCGAGTTGACCGCGGTGAGCGTGACGTTGACGGCGACGTGGCCGCCGAAGAGATGGCTGTAGAGGTTGGCGGTGGTTCCGCCGGGTGAGGCGGCGAGCAGCATCATGCCGACGGCCAGCTCGGGCCTGAGCCCGAAGAGTAGGACCAGACCGAAGCAGAGCGCCGGCAGCAGCAGCACCTGGCAGCCGAGGGCGACGAGCACCAGCCTCGGGTACGCCGCCACCCGCCGAAAGTCACCGATGGTGAGGCCCAGCCCGAGGCCGAGCATGACGATGCCGAGCGCGACCGGCAACCCGACCGTCGTCAACCAGGAGTCCATTCGCGGATTGTGCTGGTCGACGCGGCCTGTCGACATCGTCCGTATCGCTGGTTCTCGATAGCGCCCCGAGCGGGGCAGCGCGCCCGGCGGTGCTTCGGGGTTCACGGTCTCCGAGCCGAGCCGGTTCCACCGGTCGGCCAGCCGGCGAGCCGGTAGCGGCGCCGGGTGGGGCAACCCTCCCCGCAACGCCTCGACCGGTACGCCGCCCGGCCCGAGTCACGGCCTCCCTGGAGCCGCGACGAGACCAGAGAAGTTGTTTCAGCAGCCCGGAGAACTCGCTCAGTTCATCGATCTGCTGGTTGCTGAGTGGTTGCTCGTCGAAGTCTGCTGCATCGGGTCGATCCATGTCGCGGGCTGACCGAGCGCGACTTCACTGTCATTGAGAGCTGGCTCATGCGGGCGTGGTAGGGCGAGCTCCATGCCCTCGCAGTCGCCGTGCTTGACGGGCTGTCTGACCACTCGGGGCCGGCGTTGGCGAACGGTGCGCCGGAACGGCGACACCGTTAGCCGGCTTTGGCTGCTCTACGGGGACGGAACGCTCGGAAGCAGGTCGTCGTCGCGTCCGGTCTGGGTAGCCCGACGGCAGCGGCGAGGGCCTCGACGGCGTCGACCAGGGTGGTGGTCTCGGGGAGGACGAGTTCGTCGGGCCAGCCCAGGACGTCATAGGCGGCGTACCAGCCGCTCATGTGCTCGGCCGTGAACTCAGTGGCCTGCGGGCGGGTGAGATGCCGGCGCAGGGTCTCGGCCAGGGACACATCGAGGTAGCAGAACAGGGACCGCCCTCGGTGACCGTCCCGCAGGGAGGTCAGCATGCTTCGGTGGCGGCTGCTGTGCATGATGCCCTCCAGCACCACGTGGTAGCCGTGGTCCAGCGCGAACCGAACGGTCTGCCCGATCAACGCCGGTGCCGCGCCGCCGGGCTTGTCCCGCTCGCGCAGCAGGATGCGGCGTAGGTAGTCCTGCTCGACAAGGGCGCAGCCCCGGCCGTGCCGGCGTCGTAGCTCGCGGGCAATGCTGCTCTTGCCCGAGCCGGAGTTGCCCCGGATGCAGACGAGGATCGTGTCCGGGCTGCCAGTGGGTTCAGCGAGCACGATGCCTCCTCGGCTCAGTTGCTGCGGACGGTGAGGTTGAGGGCGGCGACGGTCAGCTGAGTGAGGTCACGAAGTTGGTCCTCGCCGAGGCAGACTCCGCGCAGGTTGTCCAGCGGCGTCTTGAGGCCGTGGAGGCGGCTGCCCCGCAGGTCGGTGCCGTCGAGGTGGCAGGAGTCCAGTTCCAGGTCGGCGAGGTCACATGACCGCAGTGCGATGCGCGGTAGGCGGCAGGAGGACCACGCACCGTTGGCGAGAGTGCAGTCGGTGAACGCGACCGAGCCGGCGGCGGTGACGCGGTGGAGGGTGGCGTAGTCGAAGCGGCATCCGTCGAACAGGACGTCCTTGAGGCGTACGTCGGTGAGTCTGGTGCCGGTGAACCGGGAGCCGGTGATCGCGCAGCGTTCGATGGTGATGCCGGTCAGGGTCGCGCCGGAGAAGTCGGTGCGGGTGATCTCACAGCCGTAGAGGCTGCCGGCTTCCCAGGTGCTCTCGCTCAGGTCCACGCCGGTGATCAGGCTGCTGCGGATGCTGACGTCCTCCAGGTGCGAGCCGTGCCACGCCGCACCCTCGACGAGGGCCTCGGTAAGGCCGCCGTCCAGGTCCGACGTGGTGTCGAGGTCGTCCGGTTCGAGGTCCGGCAGCAGGACCTTCACGTCGCCGATCGTGGTGGTACGCATGTGTCCTCAACCTGTGTGGGCGCGGGGCGGGCACGCCCCCCGGGCGTCCCGTCGCGTCGGGGACATCCACGGCGTGGATCCTCCCGCAGGATCCATTGGACGCCACGCCCCGGAAGGGGCCAGAGCCAAATATCGGCCATGGAAACCCCACGGACGGCCGACGTCTCCGCCGGCATCCGGCTGCCGGAACGCGCACCGCCCACCGGCTGGATAGCTTGTGTCCACGATCACGGCACCGCGTCCATGGCTTACCGGAACCGTCCAACCGCTCCCGAGCACCCGGCGAGCACCCAGCCATCGCCACGGACACGAAAAAGGCTCCGGCCGGGTGGAAACCACCAGGCCAGAGCCTTTATTGCTGGTGCGCCGCCAGGGACTCGAACCCCGAACCCGCGGATTAAGAGTCCGCTGCTCTGCCAGTTGAGCTAGCGGCGCTCGCTGGCAACGGGGAGAACATTAGCACGCCCCCCGAGGGGGGTTCCAATCCGATCCCCGGCTCCCCCCTTCGGCCGAGCTTACCGGGCATTCAGGGGCAAAATCACCAGGCGGACGACGTCAGGGGGCGGACATCGGGCGACCATGCGGCACGATGTGCGCCAGGTACGCGAGAACAGAGGTGGGGATGGGCATGTTCGCGCGGGCCGGGGCGATGGTGGGCGCCCTCGGCCTGGTGGCGTCGCTGGCTCTGACGGGCTGCGACGCGGAGCAGAAGAAGCAGGCGGAGTTCGTCGGCGGCACCGCGCCGGCCACGTCCGCCACACCGGGGGCGGCGGGCACGGCGGCCGACCCCGGCACGCCGGCCGCGCCGAGCGGTCCGCCGCTGACGGTGAGCCCGGCCGACGGGGGGAAGAACCGGCCGGTCAGCTCCGAGATCAGCGCCGAGGTGCCCGGCGGCGGGAAGGTGTCCAGCGTCACGCTGACCACCGCCAACGGCGGTCAGGTCGAGGGGCGCCTGCGCGCCGACGGCTCGTCCTGGGTGCCCTCGAAGCCCCTCAAGTACGGCACCCGTTACACGGCCACGGTCACCGCCACCGGCCCCGACGGGGTGACCAGCCAGGGCACGAGCACCTTCACGACGATGGCGAAGCCCAAGTCGATGATCAGCTCCGGCCTCTACCTCTTCGACGACAAGACCTACGGCGTGGCGATGCCGGTGGTCACCGAGTTCCACCCGGGGATCCCGAAGAAGGACCGGGCGGCGGTGCAGAAGCGCATGTTCGTGCAAACCGATCCGCCGCAGCCGGGCGCCTGGCACTGGGTGGAGAACGGCACCCAGGCCTACTACCGCGCGCCGGAATACTGGAAGCCCGGCACCACGCTCACCGTCCGGATCGCGCTGGCCGGCATCCCGCTGAGCAACGGCCGCTACGGCAACGTCGACCGTACGGCGACCGCGAAGATCGGCCGGGCGTTCGAGATGAAGGTGGACAACGCCACCAAGAAGATGACGGTGTACGAGGACGGCCAGGTGGTCCGCACCCTGCCGGTGAGCCTGGGCAAGAAGAAGACCCCCTCCTCCAGCGGCACGATGGTCGTGATGGAGAAGAAGGAGTCCACGGTCTTCGACACCCGCGACGATCCGGACCCGGCGAACCGCTACGTCACGGAGATCGACTTCGCCCAGCGGCTCACCTGGGGCGGCGAGTACATCCACGCGGCGCCCTGGTCGGAGCACGTGCAGGGCCGGCAGAACGTCTCGCACGGCTGCGTCAACGTCTCGATGGCGAACGCCCGGTGGCTGTTCGGGAAGACCAAGGTGGGCGACCCGATCACCATCAAGGGCACCGAGCGCAGGCTGGCGCCGGGCAACGGCTGGACGGCGTGGAGCCTGAGCTGGTCCGACTTCGTCAAGGGCAGCGCCGTGCCGGTGCCCGAGGCAGGCGAGGGGTCGGCCTTCTGAGGCACCCGTACCGACGATCCGGCGACCGGCCCGCGCCCGCGGGCCGGTCGCCGTCTTCGTGGCCCGCCCGCGACGCCGTCGGGGCCCGCGATGCCGGCGACGCCCCCAGGAACCCGCGCCCGCGCCGCCGGGCCCGTACGGCGGGTCGGGAAAGGCGAGCGGGCCTCGACAAAGCCCCGGATCTTATCAACATTCGGACATCTCGCGCCGCGTGTTTCGGTTCACCTTGCGGAACGGGTACCTGTGTCTGTGCGTCAGTGAGGGACGATGGGCAACCGGGGACCACGACTGTGAGGGAATCATGCGAGCTGTCCAGGACCAGCTGATCCGGCGCGGAGGCGACCGGCGGGGTGGCCGACGCCGCGGGTTCGCGGCGGCGGTGCTCGCCGTGACGCTCGCGCTGGCCTCCGCCTGCACCGACGGTGGCGGGGGCAAGCCCTCGGGCTGGCAGAACGGCGACGACCAGCCCGCCGCGCCGAAGGCGGCGGCCACCATCGTCGAGCCCAAGGCCGACGCGAAGGACGTGCCCGCGTCGACCGGCATCACCTTCACGGCGACGGAGGCCGAGGAGACCAGCGTCGAGCTGAAGGACTCCGCCGGCGCGGCCGTCGAGGGTGAGCTGGAGGCCGACGGGAAGAGCTGGCTGCCCGCCGGCGCGCTGAAGTACGGCGAGACGTACACCGCGACGGTGACCGCTACCGGCGACGACGGCCGGCCGGCCACGGCGACCAGCACCTTCACCACCATGGCGAAGCCCGGCAAGCAGGTCCGGATCAGCAGCTTCCTGGGTGATGACCAGGTCGTCGGCGTCGGCATGCCGCTGATCGTGAAGTTCAGCCGGGCCGTCCCGGAGGACTACCGCGACGACGTGCAGAGCCGGATGAAGGTCACGTCCTCGCCGGCGCAGGAAGGCATCTGGCACTGGGTCAGCCCGACCGAGATCCGCTACCGCCCGAAGGAGTTCTGGCAGGCGAACAGCACGGTCTCCTACCGGGTCCAGGCTGGCGGCCTGCCGCTGGGCGACGGCTGGTACGGCCGGGCGGACCTCAGCGTCGGCATCAAGGTGGGCCCGGCGGTGGTCATGACGGTGGACAACAAGACCAAGCGGATGACCGTCACGAAGGACGGCTCTGTGATCAAGACCATCCCGGTCAGCCTCGGCAAGAAGAGCACCCCGTCCTCCAGCGGCACCATGGTGGTCATCGAGAAGCTGCGCAAGACGGTCTTCGACACCTTCGAGGAGCTGGGCCCCGAGGAGGGCTACCGCACCAAGATCGACTACGCCCAGCGGCTGACCTGGGGCGGCGAGTTCATCCACGCCGCGCCCTGGTCGGAGGGGCAGCAGGGCCGGGTGAACGTCTCGCACGGCTGCGTGAACGTCTCCATGGCCAACGGCGCCTGGCTGTTCACCAACACCCGCGTCGGCGACCCGATCACCGTCAAGGGCACGGAGCGGAAGCTCCAGAACGGCAACGGCTGGACCGACTGGAACATGAGCTGGGAGCAGTACGTCAAGGGCAGCGCCCTGCCGTACGAGCCGCCGACCGAGGCCGCCCCGGAGGAGACCGGCGAGCCCACGGCCACCCCGACCGCCTGAGCCCGGAACGCCGAAGGCCCCCTCCGCGAGGAGGGGGCCTTCGGTCAACGGGTGACTGATGGGAATTGAACCCACGACAACCGGGACCACAACCCGGTGCTCTGCCAACTGAGCTACAGCCACCATGCCGTTCACACCCGATGGATCCGCGCCCGGTCGATCGCCCCGGGCGGGGTGCGGACCAATAATAGCCCCACCCCCGCCCGCCGCGTCCAGCGGGTTCCGCCGAGCGGGTTGTGCCCGGCGGCTCAGAGTCCGGCTGCTATTGCCTTGGCGGTCTCCACGTCCGGCCCGGGCAGGGGCACGAAGACGGTCCGCCGGTAGTACTCCAGCTCCCGGATGCTCTCCCGGATGTCGGCCAGGGCCCGGTGCGCGAGCCCCTTCTGGGGCTGGCCGAAGTACACCCGGGGGTACCAGCGGCGGCACAGCTCCTTGATCGACGAGACGTCGATCATCCGGTAGTGCAGGTGCGCGTCAAGGCGGGGCATGTCCCGGGTGATGAAGCCCCGGTCGGTGGCGATCGAGTTGCCGCACAGCGGGGCGGTGCGCGGGTCCTTCACGTGGGCGGCCACGTAGTCCAGGACCATCTCCTCGGCCTCGGCGAGGGTCACCGTCGAGCGCCGGACCTCGTCGGTCAGCCCCGACTTGGCGTGCATCGTCGCCACGATCTCGGGCATCGCCTCCAGCGCCGCCTCGTCGGCGTGGATCACCACGTCGACGCCGTCCCCGAGCACGTTGAGGTCGGGATCCGTGACGAGCGCGGCGACCTCGATCAGCTTGTCCCTGCCGAGGTCCAACCCGGTCATCTCACAGTCGATCCAGACGAGAAGATCAGCCACCGGGACAGCCTACGCGCAGCCCACCCGGCCGCGCGCCCGCGCACCGGGGCGCGCGGTGACCGCTAGGGTTTCCTCCGTGCCAGCCGAACCCGCCGCACCGCCCGCCGTCACCGACGACGATCCCGGCGGCCGTACGGTCCGTCGGCTCGTCACCCTGCTGGCGCTGGCCGCCGTGCTGCCGGCGCTCTACCTGCCCGGCCTGGTGCACGACTTCTTCGACCTGAAGATCTACATGCGGGCGATGGACTGGTGGGCGGCCGGGAACCCGCTCTACGACTACGTGCAGCCCGACCGGGTGCAGGGCGAGCTCTACTTCACCTACCCGCCGTTCAGCGCGCTGCTGCTGCGCCCGTTCGCACTGCTGCCGCTGGGCGCCACCGTGGCGATCTTCACGGTCCTGACGGGACTGGCGGTGGTGGTCACCACCCGGTGGCTGCTCGCGCCGGTGATCGCCCGGCACGGGCTGCCCCGTGTGTTCAGCCTCACCGTGGCGGTCCTGCTGGTGCTGGCCGTCGAGAGCACCCGCGAGACGATCACCTTCGGTCAGATCAACATGCTGCTGGTCGTGCTGATCCTGGCGGACCTGCTCTTCGCCGTACCCCGGGCGAGCCGGTGGGCCGGCGTGGGCGTCGGGCTGGCGACGGCGCTCAAGCTCTTCCCGGGCATCTTCATCGTCTACCTGCTGGTCACCCGCCGGTGGCGGGCAGCGGCGGTGGCGAGCGTGACGGCCGCCGCCGCGACCCTGTTGGCCGCGGCGGTCGCGCCGCGCGACTCGTGGCGGTTCTGGACCCACGAGCTGTGGGCGACCGACCGGGTCGGCCGCACCGACTACACCGGCAACCAGTCGCTGTTCGGCCTGCTCAGCCGCATCACCGCGCCGGAGAAGCCCCACCAGCTGCTCTGGCTGCTGCTGGTGGCGGCCGTCGCCGGGTACGGGCTGTGGCGCGCCGCGCGGGCCGCCCGCGCGGGGGACACGCTGACCGGCCTCGCCCTGACCGGCCTGGTCGGCTCGCTGGTCAGCCCCATCACCTGGACCCACCACATCTACTGGTTCATCCCGGCGGTGGTGGTGCTGACGGACGCGGCGCTGAGCGCCGACCCCACGACCGGCGAGGGCGCCCGTCGGCGACGTCGGCTGGCGGCGCTCGCCGTCGGCACCTCCGCCCTCATCGTGTACGGGGTGGTGACCTTCCACGACTGGGGCATCGCCCCGGTGCGTACGGACTCGCCGGGCGAGTTCCTGGTGCGCAACACGTACGTGCTGCTGAGCCTGCTGCTGCTGGTGACCCTGCCGGTGCGACGGGAGGGCCGCAAGTCGCGCCAAATGGACAGTCTTCCCAAGTAGCGCCCTTCATCGCTAATCTGGTCGCAACTACTCAGGCGTCTCTCGGGTAGCACCGATCCCCCGGTGAGGGCGGCCCTCCGCGTCGGCAGCGCGGAGGGCCGTTCGCCGTCCGGGCCAGCCAGGGCGATCGTCGCCTCCCTGGCCCGCCAGCTGGCGGGCCAGGGAGGGGACGCGGGGTCAGCGGGAGTCGTCGGGCGGCTGCCGGCCGGCGTCGGGAGCGGCGGGGCGGAGGCGGTCCGCCGCGGCGACCGGGTCGGCCGTCTCCTCGGGGGCGACGGGCGGCCAGGCCAGCGTGAGGTTCACCTCGGGCGGCCGGGGCGCCGGGTCGCCTCCGGCGAGGTCGGCGAGCGTCGCGGGGCGGCGGGCGGGCACCGGCCCGATCGCCGGCCGGGCCCCTGCGGGAGTGGCGCCGACCGAGGCGAGCTGACGCCCGGCGGCCCGGGACCGGTCGGTGTCCCGGGTCGGCTGCGCGCCGAGGCCGCTGAGCGAGGTCACCCCGAGGCGGCCGGCGAGCACCGGCACCTGGTCGGGCTCGACCACGAAGACCACCTCGCGGGGGCGGACCGGGCGCAGCAGGAGCAGGGCCAGCGCCACCGCCAGCACCCCGCCGGCCAGCAGCCCGGCGGTCGCCGGGGCGGTCCAGCCGGCGCGCAGCCCCGCGCGCAGTTCCAGGCTCAGGTCGGCCCGCCCGTCGGGACGCATCACCACCAGGCTCAGCCGCCGGTCGGCCAGCTCCGCCGGGGTCCACTCCAGTGCGCCGATCCCCTCGCGTACCCAGAAGGGCTGGCCGATCGGCGCGGCACCGGCGGACGGCGCGGGACCGGCGGACGGCGCGGGACCAGCGGACGGCGCGGGACCGGCGGGCTGCAGCCGGACCGGCAGCGGCCCCCGGGCCAGCGCCACCCGGCGCACCTCGGCGTGCGGGACCGGGTCGAGCCAGCGACGCACCTCGTCGGCGGGGGCCAGCCCGACGAAGGCCGGGCCGTCGGGCGTCCGCGCGTCCAGCCGGAGCCGGGCCTGCCCGGCGCGCGCGAACGGCGCCTCGGCCCGCAGCAGCTCGTCGACGTCCCGGACGACCATCGCGTGCCCCGGGGTCTGCACGGTCTCGAACCGGGCGCTGAAGGCGCCACCCGGGTCGGCCTGCCGGGCGAGCAGCGTGAGCGCCCCGCCGCCGAGCAGCGCCGTGATCCCGACCGTCAGCAGCAGCATGGCGGTGAGCACCCGCACGAACCGCATTCGCCTCGTCCCCCTCCGTAGCCGGATACCCGGCCGACCTTACCGACGCGGGGCGACTCATCAGCGGATATCCACGGCACGGGCCCGGAAAGCAGCCGGCCCGCCGGATGGTCCGACGGGCCGGCGAGGGTACGACCGGGTCACTCCCGCGACGTCGGCGCCCGCCGCGTACGCGCGAACGCGAGCCCGCCGAGCACCAGGCCGCCCACGCCGGCGACCAGGCCGGCGACCGCGAGCCCGGTGGCCACACCGTCGCTCTCGGCGTCGTCATCGTCGTCGGCCTGCGGCGCGGCGGCGCCGGTGGGGGCGGCCGACGGCGAGCCCGCCGTGAGGGCGAGCACCGGGGCGGGGCTCTCCGGCTCCTCGCCGCCGGGGAGCGGCTCCTCGATCCACCGCTGCACGTTGCCGTCGGAGTAGGTCTGCAGGGCCTTGAAGACCATCGTCTCGACCTGCGGCAGCGGCCCCATCGAGACCGGGAACTCCTGGAACTCGCCCGGCTTGACCCCCGCGTTGCCGCTGGCCGTCCAGGTGATCTTGGAGACAACCTCGCTGAGCTGGCTGCCGTGCACCTCGACCGGCGGGTCCACCTTGCGCTTCTGCACCGCCACCGTCCAGCCGGGCACCGGCATGGTCGACACGGAGCCGACGGGCGCGTTCTCCGGCAGCACCACCTCCACCTTGGTGGTGGAGGCCGTGTCGCTCTCGTTCGGCACCCGGAAGGCGAACCGGCCGTAGCCGCCCTGGGTCGCCTCCTGCGGGTTGACCGTGACGTGGGCCGAGGCGGGCGCCGCGAAGCCGAGGACGGCGGTGGCGACGGCGCCGAGCGCCAGGGCTGCGGCGGCGCTTGCGGTACGCCGGTGACGGATCATGGTGCGAGCCTTCCTGTTACCTGATCGGCACGGTGGCGGTCACCGTGGCCTGGTCGATGTCCGACGTGCGGACGGTGATGCGCAACTGCCACTCCCCCGACGCCGGGAAGTTGATCTCGCCGGTGGCGTGGTTGTCGGTCAACGGCAGCAGCGGGACCTGGATCGGCTCGATCCCCGCTGCCGGCAGGGCGACCGTGGCCCGCCACTCCACCACCGGCTGGGGCCGGTTGTCCTTCGTGTACGCGTAGAAGTGCACGGTGTTGTTGCCCCGCTCGGCCGGGTCCAGCTCGACCTGGACCGAGAAGTTCGGGCTGGACAGCGTCGTGGAGAAGAAGCCGCCCCTCGCGCCCGCCACGTCGGCGCCGGCGGTGCGGGCCGGGGTGGTCTGCACCAGGACGGCGGACAGGCCGAGGACCACCGCCGTGATCGCCAGCTCCGCCCAGACCGCCCGCCGCATCGACGTCGGCCGGCCGGCCGCGGCGCGCCGGCGCACCAGGTGCCGGGAGTACGCGGCCACCGCGATCACCAGCACGAAGAGCCCGATCTTGCCCAGCACCAGCCGCCCGTAGAAGGTGTCGACGAGCGCGCGGGGGGTGGCCACCTCGATCAGCGCCTGCACGGTGCCGGCGAGCAGCAGCGCCGAGACGGCCAGCGCCGCCCAGCGCGACCAGATCGGCAGGATCGCGCCCAGCTCCCGCTCGTCGGCCCGGGGCAGCAGGAAGGCGGCGAGCATCACCAGCCCGCCCATCCAGACCGCCATGCCGCCCAGGTGGACGGCGTCGACGACCACGGAGACCGCCGGGGCGGGCGAGGCGGCCGGGTGCCCGGCCAGCGGCCAGGTCACCAGCGCCGCCGCCCCGATCACGCCCAGGATGACCAGGTCGCTCCGCTCGACCGGCCCCGCCATCAGGGGCCGGAGCAGGAACGCCGCCGCGGCCAACAGCCCCAGCCGGACCAGGTGCGCCGCGCCGAAGGAGCTGCCCAGTACGTCGCTCAGCCCCTCGCCGGTGACGTCGAACACGCCGCCGCCGGCGGTGTAGGGCACCTGGAGCAGGAGGTTCGCCACCGTGGAGACCGCCAGCAGGCCGAGTCCCGTCCAGGCCAGGCGGGCCGGACCGCGCCGGGACAGCCGCCGGGGCCAGAGGGCGGCGAGCACCAGCGCCGGGCCCACGAGCAGCAGCAGGCCGGCGTAGCCGGCGTACTTGGCGACCTTGACCGCGTTGCCGACGAACGGGTCGGCCCGGCTGTCGTCCCCGCTGTCGACCGGGGGCGTCGAGGGCGCGCCGACGGAGTAGGTGAACGCGCCCGAGACGGGGTGGCTGTCGGCGGAGATCACCCGGTAGCTGACCAGGTAGGTGCCGCGCGCCCCGGCCGGGTCGACCGGGACGGTGACCACGGTGCCCTCGAAGGTCGGTTCGCCGCGGTCGGCGCGGGAGCCGTCCGGCGCGATCACCCGGATCTTGCCGGGCACCTTCCGCACGGACTCGCTGAACGTGAGCACGACCTCCGCCGGCCCGTTCGACACCACGGCCGAGGCGATCGGGCTGCTGCTCACCAGCACCGCGTGCGCGCTGGCGGGGCTGGCGGGGGCGATCAGCAGGGCGACGACGGTGACCAGCAGGCCGGCGGTGGCGATCAGCCGGGCGATCCGGCGGCGGTTGGCGACACTCATGCCGGCAATGCTCTCGAATCCGACCCGCCCGGCGCGACTCCGACCATGCCCGGCGCAACTCCGACCATGCCCGGCGTCGCCGGGACCCGCCCGCCCCGCGCGACTCCGGCCACGCCCGGCGCCGCCGGAACCCGTCCGGCCGGCGCCACGTCAGCCATGGCGGGCCAGGAGTGCGGTCGACGGCCGGCGGTCCGGTTCGTCGCTGACCCGTCCCAGCGCCCACAGCAGCGCCGCCTGCACCACGGCGGCCAGGTGCCCGACCTCGTGCACCAGCGCGGTCGTCGAGTTGGCGATGTCCACCGCGCTGGTGCCGGCCAGGCAGACCGCCAGCACCAGCGCCACCGGCACGAACGCCCGGGCGCGCTCGGGCCGCCACGCGGCCAGCGCGAAGCCGACGGCCAGCGCCACGTCGAAGGAGGCCATCTCGCGACTGGTGTGCGGGTCGACGGTCACGCCCAGCCCGGCCAGCAGCACCGGCAGGGCGATCGCCAGCTGGGCGACCGCGGCCACCGCGACCGCCACCCGCAGCACCTGGCGGCGGGCCGCCCTGGCCGCCGCCCGGGTGCGCCCGGCCGCCAGCGGGTCGGCGGCGACCGCCGCCAGCACCGACGCGGTCAGGTCGGGCACCGCCACCGCCTGCACCCGGACCAGCCGGGTGACCTGCTCGGCACGGGTCAGCCAGGCCCGGCAGCCGGGGCAGCTCTCCGCGTGCGCGTCCAGCACCGCCGGCGCCGCCAGCGGGTCCTCGCCGTCCAGCCGCGCCGACAGCGCCGCGCGTACGTCGTCGCATGTCATGTGCGGGTAGTCGCGCGACGCACCGGTTTGGTTCCCGGGGTGGCGCAGGCCATGGAAGGGCCGAAGGACCCTCCCCGGCCCGGCCCCGCCGCGTAACCTGGACTGTCGTGATCCCCGCCCCGCGCGAGACCTCCGCCGCCAGTCCGACCGGTGACGCGGGCGTCGCTGCGCGGGAGTCGGCGACCGAGTGGGCGCTGGCCGCCCGCGACGGCGACCCCGTGGCCCAGGCCGCCTTCGTCCGGCTGACCCAGGCCGAGGTGTGGCGCTTCACCGCCGCGCTGGTCGATCCGGACAGCGCCGACGACCTGACCCAGGACACCTACCTGCGGGCGTTCCGGGCGCTGCCGGCGTTCGAGGGCCGCTCCAGCGCGCGCACCTGGCTGCTGGGCATCGCCCGCCGGGCCTGCGCCGACCACCTGCGCACCGTCGTGCGTCGCCGCCGGCTCGGCGAGCGGCTCGTCGCCGACGCCTGGGCCGACCGGTCGCACCCGGACCCCGCCGGTCAGCTCGGTGCCGCCGACCTGGTCCGCCGCCTGCCCGCCGAGCGACGCGCGGCGTTCGTGCTCACCCAGCTGCTCGGCCTGTCGTACGCCGAGGCCGCCGCCGTGGAGGGGGTGCCCGTGGGCACCATCCGCTCCCGGGTGGCCCGGGCCCGAAACGACCTCGTCGAGGCGGTCGGCGACGCCCTCGCCGGATGACCGGGAACTTCCGCCGGGGACGGGACGACCAATGATCGTGACCGCACCGCACACCCGGGTCGCCCGCTGGCCCGCCGTCCGTCCCTGGCTCGGCGTCGCCGTCCGGCTGGGCCTGGCCGCCGTGTGGCTGGTCGCCGGCGCCAGCAAGGTCGGTGACCTCGCCGCCTCCGGCCGCGCCGTCAACGCGTACCAGGTGATGCCGTACGACCTCGCCACGGTGATCGGCGCGGCGCTGCCCTTCGTCGAGCTGACGCTGGGCGTGCTGCTGCTCCTCGGCCTGGCCACCCGGCTCTCCGCCGGGGTCTCCGCAGCGCTGCTGGTGGTCTTCATCGTCGGCATCGTCTCGGCCTGGAGCCGGGGCCTGGCCATCGACTGCGGCTGCTTCGGCGCCGGCGGGGAGCTCGCCGAGGGCCAGACCCCGAGCTACCTCCCGGAGATCCTCCGGGACCTGGGATTCCTGGCGCTGGCCGGGTTCCTGCTGATCTGGCCCCGCACCCCCGTCTCCGTGGACGGCTGGCTGGCGGGGGACACATCCGTGGAGGACGAGGATGAGTAGTCGCAAGGGGCAGAAGGGCTCCGCCCGGGTGGTCCGCGAGCAGCTGGCCCGGGAGCGGCGACGCAAGCGGACGCTCTGGGTCTCCGTGGCCGCCGTGACCGTCCTGGTCGTCGCCGGCCTGATCGGCTGGAGCGTCTACTCCAGCCAGCGCTCCGACGACTTCACCCCGCCGACCGGCTCGAACGAGGCCGGCACCGGGGTCGTCGCCGGCTCGGGCCCGGTCACCATCGACATCTACGAGGACTTCCTCTGCCCGGCCTGCAAGCAGTTCGAGCAGGCCAGCGGCCCGACCCTCGACCAGCTGATCAGCGAGGGCAAGGTCCGGGTCGTCTACCACCCGGTGGCGTACCTGAACCGCTTCTCCAGCACCCAGTACTCGACCCGGTCCTCGGCCGCCTCCGGCTGCGCGGCGGAGGGCGGCCGGTACCGGGAGTACGCCAAGGCGCTGTTCGACCGGCAGCCGCCGGAGGGCGGCGCGGGGCTCAGCGACGAGGAACTGGTCGACATCGCGGCGGGCACCGGCCTCGACCGGGACGGCTTCGCCTCGTGCCTGCGGGAGGGCACCTTCAAGCCGTGGACCGAGCACGTGACGGAGGAGGCCAGCAAGGCCAACGTCACCGGCACCCCGACGATCCTGGTCGACGGCGAGGAGATCGCCGACCGCAGCCCCGAGGGGATCAAGTCGGCGGTGGAGGCGGCCGGCAGGTGATCCGCGACCTGGTGACCCGCGCCGGCCTGGTGCTCGCCGGCACCCTGACCGCGACGGTCGCGTTCGCCGCCCCGGCCGCCGCGCACGGCGCGGACGCCCCCGACGGCACCGACTACCGCACCGAGGTGACCGCCGTCGCCCCGGCCCGCCCCGGGCTGAGCGTACGGGTGATCGAGGCGGGCGCGCGGCTGGAGCTGACCAACACCGGCGACCGCGCGGTCGAGGTGCTCGGCTACTCCGGCGAGCCCTACCTGCGGGTCGGCCCCGACGGCGTGTACGAGAACGCCCGCTCCCCCGCCACGTACCTGAACCGGACCATCGCCGGGGACACGCGGCTGCCGGCCGAGGCCGACCCCGCCGCCGCACCGGACTGGCGGCGCGTCGACGACTCCGCCACGGTGCGCTGGCACGACCAGCGGGCGCTCTGGCGGGAGTCGGCACCGCCACCGCAGGTGCGTGCCGCCCCCGACCGGGAGCACCGGGTGCGGGACTGGACGGTGCCGCTGCGCGCCGGCACCGAGACGGGGGAGATCCGCGGCACCCTCGACTGGGTGCCGCCGCCGGACGCGTACGTCTGGTGGGTGGCCGCCACGGTCGGGCTGCTGGCCGTGGGGGCGCTCGGGCTGTTGCCGGCCCGCTCCGGGCCGGGCGCGCGGGCGCTGGCCGGGCTCGGCGGGCTGCTGGTCCTCGGCGGGGTGGCCGCGGTGGTGTTCACCGTGGGCCGCGAGGTGGACGCCGGCGCGCGGGGCGTGGGCGGGGTGCTGACCGGCCTGCTCGGCGGGCAGGTCTGGGCGCTGCTGACCGGGCTCGGCGCCGTCGCCGCGGGGGTCTTCGCGGTGGCCCGCCGGCCGGCCGCCGACTTCGCGCTGGCGCTGGCCGGGGCCTGCCTGGCGCTCTTCGCCGGGGTGGCCAACGCCGCCGTCTTCGCCCGCGCCGTCGCCCCCGTGCCCTGGTCGGCGACGACGGCGAGGATCCTGGTCGCCCTGGTCATCGTCGCCGGCGCCGGCGCCACCGCGGCCGGCGCCCTCCGCCTCCACGCCGCCCGCCCCTCTCCCCCGGCTCCCTCCCCACCCCCGTCCCCGCCCCCCGCTCCGCGCGTCGATCATGGAGTTGTGCTGGGTGACGAAACAGAGCAGAACGGACCAGATCGGGCATCGTGAGTGCATGATCGACGTCTTGAGGGGGCGGGGAGAGGTCAGTACGGGGTGAAGCCCCGGGGGAGTTCCAGGCGGTGGCGGGCCAGGAGGTCGGCGTCCGCCAGGAGGTCGGTCGTGGGGGCGTCGGCGACGACGCGGCCGGCGTCCAGGATGACCGAGCGGTCGCAGAGTTCCAGGGCGTACGGCAGGTCGTGGGTGACCATCAGCAGCGTGACCGGCAGGGCGCGCAGGATCCCGGCCAGCTCGCGGCGGGCCGCCGGGTCGAGGTTGGACGACGGCTCGTCGAGGACGAGGATCTCCGGGTGCATGGCGAGCACGGTCGCCACCGCCACCCGGCGCCGCTGCCCGAAGGAGAGGTGGTGCGGCGCGCGGTCCCGGTGCTCGCCCATCCCGACGGCGGCGAGGGCCTCGTCCACCCGGGTGGACAGCTCCGCCCCGCGCAGGCCCAGGTTGGCCGGCCCGAACGCCACGTCCTCCGCGACCGTGGGCAGGAAGAGCTGGTCGTCGGGGTCCTGGAAGACGATGCCCACCCGGCGGCGCACCTCGGCGAGCGTGGCCCGGTCCTGGCTGACCGTCAGCCCGCCGACGCTCACGCTCCCCTGAGTCGGGGTGAGGATGCCGTTGAGGTGCAGCACCAGCGTGGTCTTGCCGGCGCCGTTGGGGCCGAGCAGCGCCACCCGTTCCCCGCGCGGCACGCTCAGGTCCACCCCGTGCAGGGCGACGTGCCCGTCCGGGTACGCGTAGCGGACGCCACGAACGTCCAGGGAGAGGGCGGTCTGCACGGCACCGATCATGTCAGCACGACGGCCGCGGCGGCGATGCCGGCCGCCAGGACCGGCACGGTGGCCGCGACCAGCCACTGCCCCGCGGTCGCCGCGCCCGCGCCCTGCCACACCGCCGGCATCCGCCCGGTGTAACCGCGCGACAGCATCGCCAGGTAGACCCGCTCGCCGCGTTCGAACGCGCGCAGGAAGAGCGCGCCGACGCCGGCCGCGAAGCCGCGCAACTGCCACAGGAAGCGCGGGTCGTCGCCCCGGGACACCCGCGCCACCCGCATCCGGCGGGCCTCGCCGACCAGCACGTCCAGGTAGCGCAGCATGAACGTGGCGATCTGCGTGAGGATCTGCGGGCAGCGCAGCCGGTCCAGGCCCACGATCAGGTCCCGGGTCGTGGTCGTCGCGGCGAGCAGCAGCGAGGCGAGCACGCCCAGGGTGCCCTTGGCGACGATGTTCCACGCCCCGAGGAGCCCGTCGGACGACAGGCTCAGGCCGAGCACGTCGACGCGCTCACCGGCGCCGAGGAACGGCAGCGCGACCGCGAACAGCACGAACGGCAGCTCGATCAGCGACCGTCCGAGCAGCCAGCCGGGCCCCACCCGGGCCAGCGCCGCCACCACCGCGACCAGCAGGGCGTACGCGCCGAAGGCCCAGAACGCCTCGCGCGGGGTGCCGACCACGGCGAGGGTGAACACCACCATCGCCGCGATCTTGACCTCGGGCGGGAGCCGGTGCACCGGTGACGCGACGTCCCGGTACAGCACGTGCGCGTGCCCGGCGCCCACTCGTCGCTACTCCCGGCCCGCCGCGCCGGCGGGGGTGCGCTCCCGGTCGGCCGCGTCCTCCTCCCGGGGGCCGCGGCGGCGGACCAGCCAGAAGGCCCCGCCGGCCACGGCGAAGGTGAGCAGCACCCCGACCACGCCGGACAGGCCGGTCGAGAGGAACTCGTTGTCGACCCCCGCCACCCCGTAGTCGGCCAGCGGCCCGCCGACCTCGTGTTCCCGCTCCCGCTGGGCGGGGCAACTGCCGCCGGTGATGTTGTCGTCGGCGTCGAAGGTGCAGCCCTCGCGCAGCGACGAGTCCAGCCCGTCCGGGTGGGACGAGGCGAAGTTGCTCACCACCCCGGCGAGGAGCAGGGCCACCAGCAGCCCGCCGACGACGAATCCCCAGGAACGCTTCCTCACCGGACACCTCCGACGGCCGGGACGGCGGGTGTGGACGCCGCACGCAGCCCGCGCAGCGCGTAGACGAGATCGGGCCGGACCTTCGCGACGGTGACCACCGTGGTCGCGGTGATCAGGCCCTCGCCGATGCCGATCAGCAGGTGCACGCCGGCCATCGTGCCGGCCAGGCCGCCCAGGTTGCCGCCGAGGTCGGTGGTGCCGCCGAGCCGGTACTGGAGCACGAAGCCCATCGACGCGACGACCACGCTGACCAGCGCGGAGACGAAGGCGGTCACGCCCAGGCCGGCCGGGGTGCGCGGCAGCACCCGCAGCAGCAGCGCGATCAGCAGGTACGCCGCGGCGGTGCCGAGCAGCGCCATGTTGGTGATGTTGAGCCCGAGCATGGCCACGCCGCCGTCACCGAAGACCAGCGCCTGCACGACCAGCACCACGGCCACGCAGAGCGCGCCGACCCACGGGCCGACCAGCATCGCGGCGAGCGCGCCGCCCAGCAGGTGACCGCTGACACCGGCGGTGAAGATCGGGAAGTTGAGCATCTGCACGGCGAAGATGAAGGCCGCGACGAGCCCGGCCATCGGGGCCAGCCGGTCGTCCAGGTCGCGCCTGCCGCGCAGGACGCAGAACGTCATCGCGATCAGCGCCACCGCCGCGAACACCGCCGCGACGGGACCGTCGATGATCCCGTTCGAGATGTGCATCGCCAGGATTTCCACGCGACCTCCCACGCGTCGGCCGGCCCTCCGGGCCGTCGACGTCAGCCTATTTCCCGAGCTTGGCTGTTGCCAATACTTGGCAACTGGCGTACGCCCGATTGCGCGCCCGCCGCCGATCCGGCATGCCGGCCGGGGCGGCGTTCCGGTCGGTCGGCGTGCCGCCCGGGGGTGGCCGGGGCCGGCGGTAGGGTCGTGCCATGACCGCGCCCGACCGCCTCTCCCCCGGTGACCCCGCGCCGGAGTTCAGCCTGCCCACCGACACCGGCGAGACGCTCTCGCTGACCGACCTGCGCGGCCGCAAGGTCGTGCTGTACGCCTACCCGGCGGCCATGACGCCCGGCTGCACCAAGCAGGCCTGCGACTTCCGCGACTCGCTCGCCTCGCTCCAGGCCGCCGGCTACGAGGTCGTCGGCATCTCGCCCGACAAGCCGGAGAAGCTGGCGAAGTTCCGCGAGCGCGACGCCATCACCTTCCCGCTGGTCGCCGACGCCGACAAGTCCGTGCTGACCGCGTACGGCGCCTACGGCGAGAAGCAGTCGTACGGCAGGACGGTGACCGGCGTGATCCGCTCGACCTTCGTGATCGACCCCGAGGGCAGGATCGAGCGGGCGCTCTACAACGTCAAGGCCACCGGTCACGTCGCCAAGCTGCGCCGCGACCTCGGGCTGGACTGAGATCACCGGCGTACGCCGTCCGCCCGGTTCGCGGACTCGGGGCCCGGTCGCGTTGCCGGCCGGGCACCTGAGGGTCGACCCCGTGGCCGGGCCCACCACGGATGCGGCGTGACACTCTAGACTTTGCGGGTCGGCGGGAGTGGCGTAACGGCAGCCGCGGTAGGTTTAGGTCCTATTGTCCGAAAGGACGTGGGGGTTCGAATCCCCCCTCCCGCACCGAGCGTCCTGTCGCGCACGTCACGATCGCGGGTCGGCGCGGGGCCGGCACGGTCAGGATTGCCGGGTGAGCCTGCGCTTCGTCCTCGATCCCGAGCTGACCCCCGAGTTGCGGGACCGGATCGTCGCCCTCTGGGTCGACGTCACCAACGCTGGCGGGGCGGTCGGTTTCGTGCCGCCGGTCACCGCCGCCGACGTCCGGCACACGGCGGACCCCACCTTCGCCGGCATCGCCGAAGGCCCGGACCGCCTCCTTGTGGGGTACGCGGGCGAACGGCCCGTCGCCGCGTTGATCTTCTGCGACAACCGGTTCGACCTGAAGGCGCACTGGTGCGTGCTGAAGCGGGTGATGGTCCACCCGGACACCCAGGGCAACGGGTACGGCGCCGCGCTGATGCGCGAGGCCGAGCGCCTCGGGCGTGGAATGGGTTGGGAGGCGCTGCACGTGACCGTCCGGGACGGCCTGGGGCTGGACCGGTTCTACCGGCGGCTCGGCTACCGGGAGATCGGTCGGCTGCCCGGCGCGCTGCGGGTCGCCCCCGGCGACGACCGCGACGAGATCCTCATGTGGCTGGACCTCACCGCCCCGCCGGCACCCGCGCGCTGAGCCGCGAGCCCGGCCTCATCCCCCGCAGCTGCGCGGCGACGTGGACCCGGGCGCGGAAGGCGCGACCGCCGCGCCCGGGGCTTGCCGCTTGAAGACGTGTGGGGCTCCGGACAGCGGAGCCCCACGCGGAAAGCGAGCCGTACCACCCCGAGAGCAACCCGAGGTCCCAGGACACCGACTGGCTATCCGGATCAGCCCGTGACCCGCAGCTCGAGCAGGACGGCAGGGGGCAGGCTGTCGTCTTCTCCCACCCCGACACCGACCCAACCGTTCTTGGGGAGGGCAACCGTCTGGGTTTCGCCGTCCACGCTCACCCTGGCGGATGCCGTGTGACTGTCACCACGGATCTGGTAGACATCCGAGATCTCCAGGGTCAGGTAGCCGGGTGCGCCCTTGACCGTGAAGCAGTATCCGCTGAGCCTCGCGTAGCTCCGGACGATGATCTGGTTGGTGGCGCCGGCCACGCATTCGGCAAAGACGACCTTCCCGTCACCCTTGATCAACTTGATGCCGTCGCTGGCTTCGATCTGGGCGGCCCCCGGGTAGCTGAAGTCCTCCTCGATCGAGGGCGGCGTGTCCTCCAAGGCAGCGCTGGCGGCGCCGGAGACCAGCGTCATGCCGCCTGCGATGGCGACGCCGGCGACCAATCCGGTGACGAGCAACGCCCGAAAGTTCTTCACTCATGACCTCGCTTACCTCGAACATGGCCCAACAGGAATCGGTGGCTTGGCGTTGGCCGCCGTCGTCGCGCCGCCCGCAGTCCAAATCGGGCGACGGACGCTCCGGGGAGAAGCTACGACCATCCTATCGATGCACATGAGTTATCAGAGGCCCCCGTGAAGCCTCGGAACAAGCTGCGATCGTCGCAGGATTCCGACCTTAGAGCACGCCAGGCAACGCCGCTGCCCCGTCGATCGCCCCCGGAATCGCCATGTGCACCGGCGAGGAAGGACGGCGTCCAGGTCGCCTACGGAGATCGACGCTCGCCCACAGCGATCACGCGCGGCCGCCCTCGGCACGGCCCCCCGCTGGCAGCGGACCCGGCAACGTGATGCGGCGGAGCCCGCCGTGCACCCAGCTCACGCGGGGCGATCGGGCACGAGCGGATCGCCGACCGCGATACTGCCCGTTTCCTCGGGAACCAGGTGCAGTCCGAAGAGGAGCTTCCGGTTGACGTTGCGGTGGCGGCCCAGGGTGCGCAGTGGTTCCTTCCCGCGTACGCCCGTCTCCTGGTCGGTGGTCGTGACCACGCAGCGGTCGCACGGCCCGGCGGCGCGGAAGCGGACGCCGCCGATGCGCAGCGGGCGGCCGGCCCAGTCGTCCTCGGCCCAGGCCGGCGCGCCCTCCACCACCAGGTTGGGGCGGAACCGCGCCATCGGCACGGGCTCCTCGCCGGCCTCGGCGAGCCACCCGTTGAGCGCGTCGAGCGAGGCGGCGGTGGCCAGCAGCAGCGGGTAGGCGTCGGCGAAGCTGACCTGGTCGCCGGTGTCGTGCTCCCGGTCCCCCGGCGGGATGTGCCGGGTCGGTCGGGCGAGCCAGACCAGCCGGACGGCGCGGCCCAGCAACGCGCTGATCCAGGCGTCGGCCGCCGGTCCGGCGGGAAGCGCGGGCACCGGCAGCTTGCGGTTGCGGAAGGTCCGCACCGCGACCGGCTCGCCGTCCGTCGGCTCGGGCACGTCCAGCTCGGGATGCCCCTCGGCGCGCAGCAGCAGCCCGCCGCCGTGCGGCGTGGCGTGCAGGGCGACCAGACGCACGGTCTCCCGCTGGGTGACGCCGACGCCCTCGGCGTCGACGATCATCCAGCGCCGGTCGCCGGCCAGGCCCCACGGCTCGACTCCCGCGACGTCGTGGTCGAGCCGGTGGCAGCCCTTGACGGGGTACGTGTGGATGGCGCTCAACCGCATTTGCCCACCCTGCCACGGCTCACGGCCGACCGGTGCCCCGGAGAGTGCTGGGCTGCTCACCCGGACGCCCGCGCCGAGCCTGAGTGGCAAATCACCAGGCGACGCCGATGCCGTCTCCCGGGTACCAGTGGTTGGCGGGCGTCTCCCGGTAGGCGAGGAACCGCCGGCCGGTGCGCTCGGCGTGCTCGGCGAGGACGTTGGTGGCGGTGACGTTGTCGGTGAGCAGGATCGCGCCCGCGGCCAGCTTGCCCTCGACGGCCTCGAACTCGCGCTTCTCGTGGGCCCGGCTGTGGTCGCTGTCGTGCAGGAAGAGGTCGACCGGCCGGTCCAGCGCGGCGATGGAGGCGATGGAGTCACCGATGACCAGGTCGACCACCTCGGACCAGGGCGCGGTGCGGGCGAGGTAGCCGGCCTCGGGATTGATGTCCAACGAGGTGACCCGGCCGGGATGGCCGTCGGCGGCGTTGCGCAGCAGCGCGGCGGCGAGCACACAACTGCCGAGCCCCTTGTCGACGCCGGTCTCGACCACGTGCGTCGGCTTCGTGGCGCGCACGATGGCGTACCAGCCGATGCGGCGGGCGTAGCGGACCTGCCGGTCGGCCAGGCCCCGGCGGGCGGCTCCGGCGGTGGCGGACTCGATGTGCCGGCGCAGCACGTCGTCCGACTCGATCTCGGCGAAGTACGCGCGGACCTGCTTGACGGGCACGTCACAGACCACGCTGACGAACCAGGCGAGGTGGTGGCGGCTCAGCTTGGTCAGCTCGTACGTGTAGTTGTGGTGCTCCCGCGAGGTGACCAGCCAGCGGGCCGACGTGCGCAGCACCTTGGCGTCGTGGCGGGCGACGCGGGCCAGGCGCTTGGGGAAGGCCGCGACGGGGGCGAGAGGGGTGCGGGCGATGGCCCGTCGAAGCTTCGTTGCGTCCACGGAAGGGTTCTACCAGCCGGAAGCGAACAGGTGTAGGGGAAAGCTCCGTTGGCCCGGGTCAGGTGGCCGGTGTGCGACGGGATGGGACGAGTTCGGCACGGACGGGGGCCGTCACCAGCCGGATGAGGGTACGCGCACGTCCTCGCGGATAAGTAGCATCGCCGCCATGCCAGTTCCACAACAGTTCGTCGAGCCGGACCCGGTCGCCGACCAGACGGGACCCCAGCCGGGGAAGCACGCGAAGCCCCGTCGTCGGTGGCGACGCATCGCCCTCATCAGCCTGCTGGTGGTGGCGCTGCTGGGCGGCGGCGGCCTGATCGCCGGCGGGCTCTACCTGCGTTCCGTGGAGTCGGACATCGAACGCGTCGACGCCTTCGCGGACGTGCCCGAGCAGGGCCGCCCGCAGGCGGTGGCCAAGGGCGCGATGAACATCCTGATCCTGGGCAGCGACACCCGCGACCCGGAGAGCACGTCGGGCTCCCGCACGGACACGATCATCCTCGCCCACCTGCCGAAGGACCGGTCGAGCGCCCAGCTCGTCTCGATTCCCCGGGACACCTGGGTTTCCGTGCCCCGGTCGAAGGACGGCAGCCAGGGCGGCCGGGACGCGAAGATCAACGCCGCGTACGCGTGGGGTGGCGTGCCGCTGATGGTGCAGACCGTCGAGAAGTTCACGAGCGTGCGGATCGACCACGTCATGATGGTCGACTTCGCCGGGTTCAAGGAGATCATCGACGCCCTGGGCGGCATCGACATCGACGCGGAGAAGACCTTCACCTCGATCCACCCCCCGTTCCGCACCTTCCGGCAGGGGGTGCAGCGGATGGACGGTGAGACGGCGCTCGACTACTCACGCCAGCGCAAGCAGTTCCCGGACGGGGACTTCGCCCGCATCCGGCACCAGCAGCAGGTCATCAGGGCGATCCTGGACCGCGCCGTCTCCGGGGGCATCGTCACGAACCCGGGGAAGCTGAACTCCTTCGTCAAAGCGACGTCGAACGCGGTGTCGGTGGACGAGAAGATGTCCCTGTTGGGCATGGCGACCGACCTGCGTGGCCTGCGCGGCAACAACCTGCGCTTCATCACCAGCCCGACGAAGGGCACCGGTCGGGTGGGTAGCGAGAGCGTCGTGTTCGCGAACACCGAAAAGGCCCGGTCCTTCTACGACGCGGTCCGCCGCGACGCCGTGGCGGAGATCCTGAACGCCGGAAAGTAGGAGGTCGTACTGCCGTCCCGGCTCTGGTGACGCGCGCGGACCGGTCGTATCCTTCGTTCGCCTCGAAGCTGCCGCGCGCCGCCGGGGCAGTCAACGGGGGAAGGACCGACCATGTCCAGGCAACAGGCGATGGGCCACCACGCCACCACACCACAGCGCGACGACATGGCGGCGCAGGGCATGAGGGCGGAGGCGCGCGGCGGGGCCGACGCCGGAGGCGGTGCCACCGGACCGCTGCCCAACTCCGCGCCGCCGGCAGGCGGTCAGGCGAGCGAGACCCCGCCCCGCCCCGGCCTCGACGTGACGGCGGTGCTGCCGTACGCGAGTTCCCGTGCGTCCACGCGCACCCGGGGGCTGCGGGCCTGGATGATGACGGCGCCCGTCGACGTGGCCGCCCTGCTGGCGCCCCTGCTGATCAGCCTTCAGTACTGGCGCGGGACGCTGGCCATGGCCGGCCTGACGGTGGCCATCTTCGCGGCGGGCGGGCTCTACCGGGCCCGTCGCCACGTGAGCATCCTCGACGAGCTGCCGAGCCTCTGCGGGCGGCTGCTCGCGTCCGCGGCCGTGGTCACCATCCTCGCGGCGCTGCGTCACGACTCCGAGCAGTACGTGGGCGGGTTCGCCCGCGGGGTGCTCATCGCGGCCGGGCTGGTCCTCGTCGGTCGTGTCTTCTCGCGGGAGTTCGCCACCATCGCCCGCAAGCGTCGGTGGGTGGAGCACAACGCCATCATCATCGGCAGCGGGCCGATCGCCGTGGAACTGGCCCGGCTGTTGCGCCGCTACCCCCAGTACGGGCTGCGCTTCGTCGGCTGCGTCGACTCCACGCCCCCGCACGTGCCGGCGGCGCTCCCCCTGATCGGCACCCTGGACCAACTGGAACCGCTCGTCCGGATGGTCGAGTGCGACGTGCTCATCATCGCGGACCCGAGCTGCCCGGAGCTGACCCTGATGGAGGTCCTCCGGCAGCCACGCAGCGCGAGCTGCGACCTGTGGGCCGTGCCACGGCTCTGGGGCTCCCGCTCGCACGGCGACCACATCGGCGCGATCCCGATCGTCAAGGTCGGCGACATCACGCTGTCCGGGCCCCGGTGGGCGCTCAAGCGCGCGTCGGACATCCTCTTCGCCGCCACGGCGTTGCTGCTGCTGAGCCCCGTCCTCCTGCTCTGTGCGATCGCGACGCTCCTCGACGGCGGCCCGGGCATCTTCTTCTACCAGGAACGGATCGGCCGCCACGGCAAGCCGTTCCACATCATCAAGTTCCGCTCGATGCGTCCCGTAGACGAGCACGAGTCGCAGACGAACTGGTCGATCGCGCACGACCAGCGGGTCGGACCGATCGGCCGCTTCATGCGCCGCACGTCCCTGGACGAGCTGCCGCAGCTCTGGAACATCCTGCGGGGCGACATGAGCGTCGTCGGGCCGCGGCCCGAGCGGCCGTACTTCGTCGAGAAGTTCTCCGCCGAGTACCCCAACTACGCCATGCGCCACCGGGTCGCGGTGGGGCTCACCGGGCTGGCGCAGGTCAGTGGCCTGCGCGGCGACACTCCGATCTCCGACCGGGCGCGGTTCGACAACTACTACATCGAGAACTGGTCGCTGTGGCTCGACGCCAAGGTGCTCATCCGGACGGTGTCCGAGGTCTTCCGCGGTGGGGGTCGTTGACCAGGCACGGCCGACGCCAGACTCGACCGCCCGCTAGTGGACGGTGTCCAGTGCCTGGGTGAGGGCCGAGCGCCAGTCCGCCAGGGGCCGCAGGCCTGCCGCCGCCCAGCGGTCGTGGGCCAGGACGCTGTACGCGGGACGGGGAGCCGGGCGCCGGTAGCGGTCGCTGGTGGTCGGTCGGATGCGGTCGGCGTCGAGGCCGCGGAGGGTGAACACGGCGCGGGCGAGGCCGTACCAGGTGGTCTGGCCCGATGCGGTGCCGTGGTAGACGCCGGGGGCTGCGCGGCCGGTGAGCGCCGCGTCGGCCAACGCGACGAGCTGCTCGGCCAGCGCATACGACCAGGTCGGCTGCCCCCGCTGGTCGTCGACCACGTCGAGGTGCTCCCGCTGATCGGCCAGCCGCAGCATGGTCGCGACAAAGTTCGGCCCGTGTTCGCCGTAGAGCCAGGCGGTGCGCACGATGTATCCGCTGTCGGGGAGAAGCCGGGTGACGGCGAGTTCCCCGGCGAGCTTGCTGCGCCCGTACGCGTTGACCGGGAACGTGGTGGCATCCTCCGCATACGGTTCGGTGGCGTCGCCGGAGAATACGTAGTCGGTGGACAGGTGGATCATCCGCGCGCCGGTGGCGGCGCAGGCTTCGGCGAGGTGGGCGACGGCGTGGCCGTTGACGGCGGTGGCGGCCTCCTCCTGCGCCTCGGCCCCGTCCACGTCGGTCCACCCGGCGGTGTTGATCACCATGTCGTGCCCGGCGACGGCGGCTCGCACCGCCTGCGGGTCGGTGATGTCGAGCTCGGCGCGCGTGGTGGCCCTGACGGAGAGGTCGCCTCGGGAGCGCAGGACGGCGACCAGGTCCCTGCCCAGCATGCCGCCAGCGCCGGTGACCAGCAGCCGGCTCACGGGGCGACCGGCGGCTTGGTGCCCGCCTTCAGCGGCTCCCACCAGGCCCGGTTGTCCCGGTACCACTGCACGGTCTGCGCCAGGCCGCGCTCCAGGTCGATGCTCGGGGCGTACCCGAGCTCGGTGCTGATCTTGCTGATGTCCAGGGAGTAGCGGCGGTCGTGGCCTTTGCGGTCGACGACGGGCACGACCTGGTCCCAGCTGGCGCCGCAGGCCTCGATCAGCCGGCGGGTGAGTTCGACGTTGGTGAGTTCGGTACCGCCGCCGATGTGGTAGACCTCGCCGGCGCGGCCCTTCTCCTGGACCAGTGCGATGCCCCGGCAGTGGTCGTGCACGTGCAGCCAGTCCCGGATGTTGCCGCCGTCGCCGTAGAGCGGCACGGTGCCGCCGTCGAGCAGGTTGGTGACGAACAGCGGGACGACCTTCTCGGGGTACTGGTACGGCCCGTAGTTGTTGGAGCAGCGGGTGACCACGACGTCCATGCCGTGGGTGCGGTGGTAGGCCAGCGCCAGCAGATCGGAGCCGGCCTTGGAGGCCGAGTACGGCGAGTTCGGCGCCAGCGGCCAGTCCTCGGTCCAGGAGCCCTCTGCGATGGACCCGTACACCTCGTCGGTGGAGACGTGCACGAACCGGGAGGTGCCGTGCCGCAGCGCGGCGTCGAGCAGGTTCTGGGTGCCGAGCACGTTCGTGGTGACGAAGGGGGCGGCGCCGTCGATCGACCGGTCGACGTGGGATTCCGCGGCGAAGTGCACGATCACGTCGTGGCCGGGAACGACCTCGTCGACCGCGGCGGCGTCGCGGATGTCCCCGTGCACGAACCGCAGCCGGGGATCATCGGCCACCGGTGCGAGGTTGGCGAGGTTGCCCGAGTACGTCAACGCGTCGAGCACGGTCACCGCCGAGGGTTCGACGGCCGGCACCCCCGCGGTGTCACCACCGGGCACGCCCAGCAGCGTCCGAACGTACTCCGACCCGATGAAGCCGGCACCGCCGGTGACGAGGACCCTCACGGGTCGGAGATTGTACGCGAAAGCCCAGGACAACCGGCGCAGCGAGCCCATTCTCAGGTGCCCGCCGGTGCGGGTAGTCTCCCCCGGTGCGCGGAATCCTTCTCGCCGGTGGCACCGGGTCCCGGTTGTGGCCGATCACCCGTGCCGTGTCGAAGCAGCTGATGCCGGTGTTCGACAAGCCGATGGTGTACTACCCGCTCTCCACCCTGATCATGGCAGAGGTGCGGGAGATCCTGATCATCACGACGCCGGAGGACCAGGCGCAGTTCCAGCGGCTGCTCGGTGACGGCAGCCAGTGGGGCCTGCGGTTGGAGTACCGCACGCAGGCCCGCCCGGAGGGCATCGCGCAGGCGTTCCTTCTGGGCGCGGACTTCATCGGTGACGAGTCGGTGGCCCTCATCCTCGGCGACAACATCTTCCACGGCGTCGGCCTGGGCCGGCAGCTCCCCGGCCACGGCGACCTGGTCGGTGGGCGGATCTTCGCCTACCCGGTGGCCAACCCTGGAGAGTACGGGGTGGTCGACTTCGACCCGGCCGGGCGCGTGCTGTCGATCGAGGAGAAACCCGCCCGCCCCAGGTCCCGCTACGCCGTGCCCGGCCTCTACTTCTACGACAACCGGGTGGTGGACATCGCTGGCAAGCTGACCCCCAGCGCCCGTGGCGAACTGGAGATCACGGCGGTCAACGAGACCTACCGCGAATGGGGCGAGCTGTCGGTGACGGTGCTGGACCGGGGCACCGCCTGGCTCGACACCGGCACCTTCACCTCGATGATGCAGGCCGCCGAGTTCGTACGGGTCATCGAAGAACGCCAGGGCCTGAAGATCGGATGCGTCGAGGAGGTCGCCTGGCGGGCCGGCCTGATCGACGACCACCACCTCCGCACGCTCGCCCAGTCCCTGAGCAAGAGCGGATACGGCGACTACCTGCTCGGCCTGCTCGCCGAACACCATCCCGGGGACACCCACCGATGAAGATCCGACCGCTGAGCATCGACGGGGCTTGGGAGATCAACCCGAAGCAACACGGCGACCCGCGCGGGCTGTTCATGGAGTGGTACCGCTTCGACCAGCTCGCCGCCGCGGTCGGGCATCCACTCCGACTCGCCCAGGGCAACCTCTCGGTCTCCGCGCGCAGCGTGGTCCGCGGCATCCACTTCGCCGACGTGCCACCCGGCCAGGCCAAGTACGTGACCTGCGTACGCGGTGCCGTCCTCGACGTGGTCGTGGACATCCGCGTGGGCTCGCCGACCTTCGCGCAGTGGGAGGCGATCCGCCTCGACGACGTCGACCGGCGCGCCGTCTACGTCAGCGAGGGGCTGGGCCACGGCTTCTGCGCCCTCACCGACGACGCGACCCTGAGCTACCTCTGCTCCACCACGTACAACCCCGCCGCTGAGCACACCGTGCACCCCCTCGACCCCGAACTGGCGATCGACTGGCCGGCGGAGTCACCGCAGCTGTCGGCCCGGGACGCAGCCGCGCCGAGCCTGGCCGAGGCGCGGGAATCGGGACTGCTGCCGAACTACCAGACCTGCCGCGCGTTCACCGCCAGCCAGGATGTGGGAGCTGACCCCGCCTGCGGCGGAAGATAGCCGCTTCCGCCCTGACGGTGACCAGCGTCCCTGGCGGGTGGGCGGGCCGGTGTGCGGTGTCGCGCCCGCTGCGGGACCGGTGATCGTCGCCGCGCGCCCGGCTGGGGCGCTCACCAGGGCCAGGTTTCAGTCGCGCGGGAGGAACGGCAGCATCTTCGGCTCGTACCCGCCGAGATAGCGTGCCGGGTCCGCGTCCAAGACCGAGGCCAGCAGCGTACCGAAGACATCCCGGAAGTCCGTCGTCGCCTTGAGGTCGCCGTCGTCCAGGTCGGTCAGGCTCGGCTGCTCCCCGTAGAGCCCGCCCGCGACCTGAGGACCCAGAACGAAGACGGGCCCGGCGGTTCCGTGGTCGGTGCCGTCGGAGGCGTTCGCACGAACCCGCCGACCAAACTCGCTGTACACGACCACGGTCACCCGTTGACCGGCCTCGGTCTGCGCCAGCCTGCCCGCGAAGTCGGCCAACGCCTGGTCGAGCTGGCGCAACAGCAGCTCGTGGCCGGGCCTCTCCGCCGCGTGCGTGTCGAACCCACCGAGGCTCACCGAATACACGCGGGTGGGGACCCCCGCTTCGACGCAGTGAGCCACCCGGGAAAGCTGTTCGGAAAGAAGGTTCGCCCCGCCCGTGCCCGTCGCCGCGATGGCCGGTTCGGCGGGGAGGTCCGCCCCGGCGTCCACCGCTTCGGCGTCCCGGATGAGCTGGTCGATCTTGATGAGATTCGCATAGGCGTCCGCAGCCCGTGCCTGCATCTCGGATTCGTTCGGCTCCCGCCGCCCGAGCACCGCGATCATCTCGGTGGTGACTCCGGCCGGCAACTTGAGCCCACCGATACTCACACAGGCCCCGGTACGGGTCTCTCCCACGAGCAGGGGCGGGAGCATGGGCTCGAAGCTCACCGCGGCCTCTGGCGCGGCCTTGATGCCGTCCAGCCATCGGCCGACCCAGCCGGAGGTGGTCGGATCGCTCGGTGAGGCGGTCTGCCAGATGTCCATGGACCGGAAATGGCTGCGGTCCGGTTTGGGATATCCGGCCCCGAGAACGACAGCCAGGCGCTGCCCACTCCACAGTCGGCTCAGGCCCTTCATCACCGGATTCAACCCGAGCGAGTCGTCGATCCGAAGCACCCGATCAGGCTCGTAGGCCAGCTCAGGTCGGGCCGCGTGGTACGCCGGATCCGCGTAGGGGACGACCGTGTTGAGCCCGTCGTTGCCGCCGTAGAGCGTGACGATGACCAGCTTGCGTGTCTTCCGGTGGTCTTCCCCGGCAGACGCGTCGCTCGCGGTCCGCAGGAGTTCCGCCAGGCCCAGACCCCCTACCCCGGCGGCGATGGCGCTGCCGCCGACGACGCCGGAAGCCAGGAGAAACCTGCGCCGGGTCAATGCGTCCATGTCACGTCACCAGATATTCCGGGCTGACCAACCCGAGGGTCAGCAGGCGCTGCGGATCGGTAGTGCCCTTCAGGGCCGAGTACGTCCTGTTGGTCCACGTCTCGACAGCCAGGACGTGTGCCACGTCTTCCGGAGTCAGCCGCTGGGCCGGGACCAGTTGGGCGATCCGACCGGCAAGGTTCAGGCGGACCTGCGCCGCCCCGACCGTCAGCCACTCCGCTCCTGCGGCCCATCCCTCGACACTCGGGGGCGCGAACGGCAACTGCCCCATTCGCTCCAGGGCGTTGAGGGCGTACGTCAGCATCTCGTCGGACAGCCTTCCCGGCCGCAGACCCAACTGCCGCATCGCGCCGACGAACCACTCCGTGGGCTGCTTGACCAGCTTGCCGGCGCTGGCCTGGAACGCGTCGTCCTCGAAGAGCTTCCGCAGCATCGCCATGGAGTCCGGGAACGCGCGAACCATGCTGTCGCGGGTGGACATCGGGATCAGGTCGGCTGACGAGGCGTACCGGAACCACAACCGCTCGGCGATGAACCCCGGGCAGGCCTCGTGCTTGAGCAGCAGATCCACCAGCGAGTGGGCGTCGAAGTCCTTCGTGACTCCGAGGATCCTCTTCCTGCCGCTGTCGTGTGAGGCAGGACTGAAGTACGCGCGCCCGCGGTCGTAGTCGATCTTCCAGCCGGTCAGCGCACGGCCCGCCTCCTTCACGTCCCGTTCGGTGTACCTGCCGATGCCGAGCATGAAGAGTTCCATCAACTCGCGGCCGAGATTCTCGTTGGGCGCGGTCCGCGTGTTGAGTTGCCCGTCGAGCCAGTAGATGAGCGCCGGGTCGGTGATCATCCGATGTGCCATCGTCGCGAAGTCGAGCGAGCTGCGCAGCGTCTTGTGTTGCACGAGCATCAGTTGCGGGCGGATCACCTTCCGGACCGAGGTGGCCCAGTGCCCGTGCCAGAAGAACCACAGCTTCTCGCGGGTCTGGTGGTCTGCGACGGTGAGACGATCCAGCCACCACTGGGTGATCCGCTTCGTCTGCTCCCGGCGCTCCTCATCCCCCTTGCTCCGCTGACTGGGAGTGGGGTTCGACAACCCGGCGAAGGGATCCGGGCCGAGTCCCGGCACGGGAGCCTTCAGGGCCCCCACGTCCGGCGCCGCCGGCGCTGTCAGGGCGGCGACCGTCGCCTCGTACCCTGCCTTCTTCGCAGCAGCCAGCTCGGCGGAGGTGGGACCGAAGCCGGCGCGGCGAAGTAGCAACGAGGCGTCGGCCATGCAGCAAATGTATGCGAAGCCCATGACGCGGGCGGACCCCGGGGCCCGGTACCAACCGGTCAGTGTCGCGGTGACGCGGATGGGCCGCCGAGACGCGCATCGCACGTGTCTCGGCGGCCCACTGGATCCGTCACGTCAGGACGGGGCCCTCAGTCGCTGGTGTTCAGCCGACCTTCAGGACCTCGTAGGTGAACATCGTCGACGGGCCCGGATCGGCCACGAACGGATCGAAGCTGGCGATCAGCGGCGAGCCGCCGTTGTTCGGCGCCTGCACCAGGTTGTAGTTGGTCTGGGACTGGAACAGCAGGTTGCCGTCACCCCAGTGGAAGAGCCAGAAGGACTGCGCCGTGCCGATGGCGGTGGCATTGGCGATCAGCGGCTGGGCGCCGCCCGACGGCGCGCTGACGAAGCGCTTGTTGACGTGGGACCGCAGCGCGATCGCGTCGGCGCCCATGTCGAGCATGTCGAACTTCTGCCAGTCGCTGGTCGCGGTGGTGGAGTTGGCGATCAGAGCGCTCCTGCCGGCGTCCGCCGCCGTCACGAACTTGCCGTTGACGGTTGCTCGCAGCACGACGACCGCAGCGGGTGAGGCCCAGATGAACTTCTCGGCCACACCGATGGTGGTGGCGTTGTTGACGAGGGGCAGGGTGCCGCTGGACGGGGCGGTGACGTACTTCCCGTTGATCTTGGCAATCAAGCTGGTGGTGCCGTCGCCGTTCATGACGACCTGGAACCGCTGGGCGTCGGTGATGGTGCTGCTGTTGGCGTACAGTGCGGCGGTACCGCCGGCGGTGGCGGTGACGTGCTTCCCGTTGGCCCAGGACGCGAGCGCGATGTAGCCGCTGCCGGCGTCGATCACGGTGAACTTCTCCGAGTCGCCCATCTGGTTCATGGGCTGGCTGGGGGTCAGCGGCTGGGTGCCGCCGGCACCGACCGAGACGTTCTTGCCGTTGGTCAGGGACCGCAGGCCGGTGACCTGCGGCACGGCGGTGGTGCCGATGCGCAGCATCACGTCGCTGGTGTTGTAGGCGGCGGTGTTCCGCACGACCCGCCGGGTGCCGCCATAGACGATCACGTTGCGCACCTGGGTGGGCGCCCAGGACGGGTTCGCCGACAGCAGCAGCGCGGCGGCGCCGGCGACGTGCGGGCTGGCCATCGAGGTGCCGCTGTACCGGTCGATCGCGGTGTCGTTGGTGGCCACCGACGACGGGATGTGGTGCCCCGGCGCGTGGATGTCCACACACGGCCCGTAGTTGGAGAACGAGGCGCGGAAGTCGACCTCGTCCGTGGCGCCCACCGTGATCGCCGAGGCCGCGCGGGCGGGCGAGTACGAGCAGGCGTCGTCCTGGCTGTTGCCGGCGGCGACGGCGTAGGTGATCCCGGAGGCGATGGACGCCTCCACCGCGGCGTCGATCGCGGCGCTGCCCCCGCCGCCGAGGCTCATGTTCGCCACCGCCGGCTTCACCGCGTTCGCCGTGACCCACTCGACACCGGCGATGACACCGGCCTCCGTGCCGCCGCCCTCGCAGTCGAGCACCCGCACGCCGACCAGCTTCACTTCCTTGGCCACACCGTAGTTGGTGCCGCCGATGGTGCCCGCCACGTGCGTGCCGTGCCCGTCACAGTCGTTCGCGACCGGGTCGTTGTCGACGAAGTCGTAGCCGTTGCTGGCCCGCCCGCCGAACTCCTGGTGCGTGATCCGGATGCCGCTGTCGATGACGTAGGCGTGCACGTTGCTCGCCGTGTTCGGGTACGTGTACCGCTTGTTCATCGGCGCGAAAATCTGGTCCAGCCGGTCCAGCCCCCACGACGGCGTATCCAACTGGGTGTCGCTCTTGGACACCTTGCGGTTCTGCTGCACGTACGCCACCTCGGGGCTGGCGGCCAGCCGCTTGGCCTGCGCCTCGTTCATCCGCCCCGCGAAACCCCGGATCGTGCGCGTGTACGTGCGCGACACCGTGCCGCCGTACCGCTTGGTCAACGCGGTGGCGTTCGCACCGACCTGGGCCGGCGTGGCCTTGCCGTCCTTGAACACCACGATGTAACTGTCCTTGATGGCCCCCATGTCGGCGGCACCCAGGATCCCCGCAACCTTCTTGTCGTCCGGCGGAGCCGCGGACGCGGCACCCCCGCCGGACACGGTTGCCGCGGTCGCGACAGCGGCGAGCGCGAGCCCCGCCACGACCGACCGACAAGCTCGACGAACTTGATACACGCCAGACTCCCCGTGGGATGAACGTCCACCATTGACAATGGACGGTGTTGCCCTTCGGCACAGACGCAGCCCATCTTCGTCGATCAACGTCATCGGCGGCTCAGCCGTTCGGACTATCTGGTGGCGAATGCCAAGGGTTACGCCCCCGCCCCTATTACCAAGTGGCGGACCGAAGAAGACGGGTGATTACCACTGCGCTCCACTCAGAATGGGAGAGGCTGCCTATTGCTCGCGCAACCGTACCGACAACTCACCGTGGCAGGTCGCCGATCGGTGCCACGGTCGCGGCCGGATGCTGCGCGCCGGCGGGCCCGGGCCCGCCGGCGCGCAGCGTCGTCATCCAGCGTCTGCTGGCTCGGCTCACCGGCCGGGCGTGCCGTCCATCTGCGCACCGGTGGAAAGCGAGGCGTACGCCGCCTGCAACTGCAGGCGAACCGCCGCCGAGCTGTGGTGCGCCGCCACCCACTCCCGTCCGTTGGCGGCCAGTCGGGCGGCGGTCTCGGGCGCGGACAGCAGCCCGCTGACCGCCGCGATCCAGCCAGCCCCGTCGTCGGCGACGCGGACGTGGACACCGTCCACCACACCCGCGCGGTCGGCCACCATGCTGGTCGTCACGCTCGGAACTCCAACCGACATCGCCTGGATGAGCTTCAGCTGGACGCCGGTACCCCGGAAGATCGGCGCGATGGCGACGGCAGCATCCGCGTAGTGGGGCTCGACCGCGGGCGCGTTGGCGTGGAGTTCGATGCCGTTTCCGACCAGTTCCTGCACCGCCTTGGGCGGGTCCGTGCCGACGATCCGGAGCCGGGCGTCCGGGACGGCGTCCCGAATGCCCTGCCAGCACTCACGCACGAACCACATCAGGCCGTTGACGTTCGCCTCGTAGCTGAGCCGACCGACGAACAGGACCGTCGGTGCGATCGGGCCCGCCTGCCGCTGGACGGAGAAGTCGCAGGGGCTTCTGACGAGGAAGGTGTTGGGCCGCTCCTGGCCGGGCAGGGACGGAGCGGAGAGCATCAGGGGAACCCCCATGCCGACCAACTTGTCCTCTCGGGCCCGCATCCGGGGTGCCTCCACGCGGCCCAACGCCCGCCAGGCGGGGCTGGGCCCGTGCGAGGCGAGCTGCTCGTAGTACTCGCTGCGGAACTCGTCCAGGTCGACGATGACCGGCGTTGAGCCACAGGCCTCGACCAGGTGGACGGTACGGAAGACATTGAGGTGCACGACGTCCGGCTGGAAGTCGTCCAACTCCCGCCGCAGCGCGTCGGTGAGCGCCTTCGGGCTCGCGTACCCCGTCTGCAACGAGACCCCGGTGCCGAGTGCCCGCGCGGAGCGCAGCATGGAACCGACGCGTGGGTTGGGGACGAGGGTGCGCTCCTTGACCGGCAGGAGCTCCGCCAGCCGCGCCTCCTCCTCGTCGTGCACCAGCCCCAGGAAGCGGACATCGTGCTCGGCGGCGAGCATCTCCAGGATCACGAGGCTGCGCGGACGGACCGATGCCGGGATCCACGGCGCCACAAACAGAATCTTCAAATCGGCAGCCTCCTCAGGGCTGACGCGAGGAGTCGCTGACCCCGCGTGCCATGCTTCGCGAAATAGACATACATGCCGGACCGGTACAGGGGGTTCTTGCCGACCGCACCGGTGCTGGTGCTCTCCTTGTGTTCGGCGACACTCGTCCCGACCGACGCGACACCCCAGCCACCGGCGCGCAACTGCGTGCACAGGTCGACGTCCTCGAAGTAGAGGAAGAAGCGGGGGTCGAACCCACCGATGGACCGGAACGCCTCGCCTCGTACGAGCATGCAGAACCCGGACACCCAGGCGGTTTCGCGCACCTGGCCGGTCGGTTCGACATCGAGATACTCGAGCATCTTGAACTTCTTGCGCAAGGGCGTCGCCCGAGCCAGGTGCTGCTTCAGTCGCCTCGGCACGAGATGGTCGACCTTCAGCGCCGCCAGCCATTCCTTCGCGATGCTCGGCTCGGGCCCCGCCGAGATTCCGAAGCGCCCGTCCGGGTATCGCATCAGCGGCGCGACCACGCCCCGCTTCGGGTCGGCCCGCAGGGCCTCCACGAGGTGCGCGAACGACTCGGGATTGATGTGGCAGTCGGGGTTGAGGAGGAAGTAGGCGTCGGCGCCGGGGAGGGTCTCCGCCGCGGCGTTGATCGCCTTGCCGAAGCCCACGTTCGGCAGCGAGATGACGGGATACCCGAAGGACTTAGCGACCTCGACGCTGTCGTCCGTGGAGGAGTTGTCCACGACCACGACATCGTCCACCGGCAGGGTGCCCAGGCAGCCCAGACTCAGGGGAAGCTCCCGGGCCGAGTTGTAGGAGACGATGATGGCTGCGATTTTCACTGTCGACTCGCAATCCCGTAGGCGTCGAGGTACGAGCGGACCGTGTCGTCCCAACGGAACGTCCGCTCGATGTGTGCGCGGGCGCGCCGACCGCGCTGCGCGGCGTCGTCGGGTGACTCGACTGCGGCCCGGACTGCCGCCGCGATCTCGTCGGCCGTCGACGCGGTGTACAACATCGAGGCGTCACCGCGTACGGACGCGGCCGGTCCATCCGACGTGATGACGGGGCAGCCGAGGGCCATGGCGTGTGCCACCTTCATCAGCACTCCGCCGCCCACGATCGACGGCACGACGACGGCGTGGGCGTCGAGCATCTCCGACCGGAGGTCGGGTACCGCACCCGTCACCACCACCCTGCCGTCGCTCTCACCGAGGCCGACCACGTCGGCGGAGGGCTCCGCCCCGACGATTCTGAGTTCCGCCTGCGGCAGGCTCTGCCACACCAGCGGCATCACCTCACGCGCGAGGAACTGGGCGACGAGCGCGTTCGCGCGTCGCCACATCGCCCCGGCGAACACCAGTCGCGGTCGCTCCGTCGCCGGCGGCGGCGACCAGGACCGGTCACCGACGTGGATTCCCGGCCGGGCGAGCACGGTGTTCGGGTTGCGTGCGGCGGCGACCGCGAAGTCGGCGTCGGAGAGGGTGATGACGGCGGCCGCCTGGCGGATCGCGGCGCGTTCGAACCGTCGCGTCCGAAGCAGCTCGATGAGACGGTACGGCCGTTCCAGGCCGGACGACGCCCGGTAGGACTCCAGCATCACCTTCTCGGTGATGTCGTGCAGACCCAGCACCGAGGCGGGGCTGATCCCGACGACCTCGGCGGACTGCAGATACTCCGAGTGCACGACGTCAGGCCGGATCCGGCGGATGAGCTCGGCCGCCTCCCGGGTCGCTTCTCGCGGCCACGCCTGGCGGAGCCATGCCGGTTCCAGGCGGAGACGGTCCCGGTGGCTCGGACGAGCGGTGACCGTGGCGGGCAACAACGTGTACTTCAGATCGTCCGGCTCCGCCGGCGCCGTGTGCTCCGGCGAGTAGACGAAGAGGTCGACCTGCTCAGCCAACCGCGGGGTGAGCTGCACGATCGTGTCGGCCGCAGCGTGGTAGTGGTGCGCGTTGGGCGCGAACGGGGTGAGCAGAAGGACGCGCATCAGCCCAGCCGCTTCACGAGCGTCGTGACGAACCCTTGCGCGATCCGTCCCTGGGCCGCGACCCGCTGGGCGGCCTCCCGGAACTGCTCGGCGGACGCGGCAGCCGCGGTCGCCGTGCGGTAGAGCGTGTCTGCGTCGACGTCCGGTGGCACCAGGTACTCGCGGAGCCCCAGGTCGACGAAGGCGTCATGGACCTTCCGCTCGTACGCGATGGCCACCGTCGGAACGCCGATCGCCACGGCGAGGAGTGCGGCGTGCAGGCGGGTGCCGAGGACGAGCTGGTTCGTGGCGAGCGACTGCAACCAGTCGCGGAGCGCTCCGACGAGAGGCCGGCTGCCGTCCAGCGGGGTGGGGTCCAGGTCCAGAAGGTCGCGGAAGGCGCGCTCGTAGATGACGCGGTCGTCCTCGCCGTGCGCTCCCCGGCCGAAGGCCATCGGAAGGAAGGTGCCCGACCATCCCTCCTGGCGGAGCCGAGCGGCGCATCCGGAGGTCGCCGCCAGCAGCGAGCCCTCGAGGTCGGGCGCGAGCGGCCGCATCGACAGCGCGAAGCGGCGGCCGGAGTCGACCCGCTCCAGATCGGGCAGCGGCAGGGTGTACGCCATGTCGCCGATGACCTCTGCGCCCGAGCCGAAGTGCGACGCGGTCCGCTCGTCGCGCACACCCACCGCGACACAGGAGGCGCCGATGAGACGCAGCAGCTGACGGCCGAACGGCGTTCCTCCCTCGCGCACGCCGACGCCGACGGTGGCGACGGGCGTTCCCGCCAACTTGGCCATCGCGATGATCCGGGCGAACATCGGCAGGGTGCCGGGCCAGGACAGGTTGGGAGAACGCTCCTGGAAGACCGTGCCGGGGCCGAGCAGGAGCAGTTGACACGACTTGATCGCGCGCTGCACCGCGACCTGACGCTCGGAGGCACCACGAGCCCGCAGTACGGGCATGTGCTCCGTCTGCACGCCATGGAGTTCGGCGACCCGGTCCGGGTTCGGGGAGAAGACCACGAAGGACGCGTTCTCCTTGACCTCGCGGACGCAGGTGATGAGCGAGTGGAGGAGGATCTCGTCTCCGAGATTGTCCGATCCGAACCACCCGACTATTCCGACCCTCACATGTCCTCCGTCGTTGCAGCCCGCAGTCTGCCTGCGGCCCTCCGTTGTCTCACAAATCTGACGGTAGCCAGAGCAAGGATGACGCCCCCGAGAGTGGCGGACGCCGAGGCGGATCCCATCACGGTCAGCAGTCCGGCGAGCGCCCATGCCGCCGCCGCGACAGCTCCGAACGAGATGAGGACCGGCCACACCAGTTCCTTGATCCGCAGGAACCACAGCAGCGACCCGGCCACGACAAGCTCGTTCAGCACCATCGCGCAGGCGGCTCCGTAGGCGCCGTATCTGCCGTCGAGCGCGAGGTTGAATCCGACGCTGCCGCAGATGCTCAGCACGAGCACCATCAACCGGCTGGCGGCACGGCCCCGGGCGAGCAGGATGGCGGACAGACCGAAGTTGGCGAATCGCAGCGCGAGGAACAGGGTGAGCACCATCGCGAGCTCCGGGATGTTCCCCGCCTGGTCACCGAAGAGCACCACGGTAGCGATCGGAAGGCCGATGAACATGACGCCGGCGGCGCCCTGGCCCGCGAGCCCGAAGAACTGGAAGATCGTGAGCGGGTCGTTCGCCTGGGCGGTCCCGGAAGTCCCCTTCGGCGCGGCATAGGCGAGGGCGCCGAGGCCCATGGACGCCGCGACCTGGACCGCCGGCCCGATGATGGCCGCGGCCGAGACGTACTCTCCGACTTCCACGGCGGTGACGAAGAACGCGAGGATGAAGACGTCGCCTCGGAAGTAGAAGAGACCGAGCAGGTCGGAGGCGAAGTACGGCAGCGCCAGCCTGATGTGGTGGGCCGAGCGGACGCCCCGGGAGGCGCGCAGCGACGGCAGGATCCGCACGACGAGTACCGCGGCCGTCGACCGGAGGACCGACGTCACCAGGAAGTAGACAGCGGCGTCACCGAGGGCGAGCCCGTCCGTCAGCCACACGTCGACCGCGCACGCGCCGATGAGCAGGAGGCCGGTGGAGGTGTTCGTGAGCGGTTCGGCCCAGGCCGAACGTGTGCCTCGGATGAGGACCCACGCCGTCTCGTTCCACTGTTCGAAGAGGCTGGCGACGAAGACCAGGAAGAAGGCGAGCTGCGCTTCCGGGGGAAGAAGGACGCCGATCACCACGTACGCGACGGCGGCGGCCGACATCAGCACGACGAAACGGCCGCCATGGATCCGGGCGACCACGGGCGGCGAGACCGTCCCCGCGGCGGCCTCCCTGGTCAGGTAGGTCGGCAGACCGAGGGAGAGCGCGGCGGCGGTGAAGGACGCGGAGAGCGTGGCCATCCCGTAGAAGCCGACGGCCTCAACGCCGGCGCCCCTGGTCAGCAACGCCATGACCACCAGGGTGGTGAACCGCGTGGCCAGGGTGGAGAGCCCCAGCAGGCCCGACACGACCGTCAGCGACGTGCGCCGCCCCGCCGGCGCCCTGGCCTCAGTCGCGACCATTGCCGGTCGCAACCGCCGAGAACCGCGTCCGGGCATGGAAATAGCCCGCTACGAGCGCCAACATCAGAAAATAGGGTCCCTGCATCAGTCCCCAGCCCGTCATACCGATGAGGACGAGAGCCGGCAGAGCGCTGACCAGGACCCTGGGTGCCAGTTCCGAGGTCCGCGTACGAAAGACGGAGCGAATGGCCGCCGTCGCGGTCAGCACGAACGGCAGCCAGAGGAGCAGCGCGCCGACGATGCCCACCTCGGCGGCGCTCAGCAGCAATACGTTGTGCACGGGCACGCCACTCGCCGTCAGCGGATCCGAGGCGCCGACGACGGCGACGTAGCTGTTGGGTCCCACCCCGGCCCACGGATGCGCTCGGATCGCTTCCCCCGCGACCACGAGGAGGTGTTGTCGGGAGCCTCCACCGGGGTCCGCCAGGAATCGCTCGATCAGCCACGGTAGCGACGCCAGGCCGAGCACCCCGGTGAGGCCGACGACCACGAAGTACTTCTTCTGCCACCGCCCGGTCATCAGCTCGAGCAACATGAAGATGAGGATCATGGAGACCACGGCTGCGAGAACCGTGCGACTCTGGGTGAGGGACACGCCGATGAGGACGACACCGAGTGTGGCCCAGGCCACCCATCGTTCGCGCACCGTCCGCTGCGGCAGGGTCAGCGCGCACAGGCCGCAGAAGAACAACACCTTCGCCAGCTCGCCCGGATGGCTCGTCAGGCCCGTGGCACGCCCGAGCACGTCGAGCGCCTGTTGGCCGGAGACGCGTCGCAGCGGAAAACCGAGCACCGCCGCGGTGATCGCGAAGAGTTGCAGCCACGCCACGGCCGCGAAGGCCCAGAGCAGGATCGAGTGCCGGCGGTCCGCGCGCTCGGCCGTGGCACCGATGGCGAACACGATCGCCGCCAGACCGAAGTGCAGCAGGCCACTCACGGTACGCGGGGACGCGTCCCAGTGGAACGCGGCGAACAGGGCCAGCCACCCGAGAAACGGCGCCCACAGGAGGAGGGCGCGGACGAGTCGACGACGCGTGTGCATCGTGACCAGCACGAACGCCACAGCGATCGCGATGGTGTACGAGTAGAGCGTCGGCGCCCCGGTCGACACACCGGCGTAGATGACGACATCGGCGGGAGCAAGGGCGATCGGCACCAGTCCGAGTGTCGCCACCAGGAGCGCCAGTGCGGCGACGATGCGCTGATCCGGATCGGACCGCAGCCCTGCGGCGATCGACCGGCCGGCCCGGGTCAGCTGGACAACCAGGCTCGGGCCCCGATGGCGGCCCGGCCCACGGGCTCCGCGGTTCTCGCCGCCCGGGCCGGCAGCCGGGTCGACGTGTGTCCGAACTGGCTGCTGACCGCCGCTGCGCCATGTCGCCGGGGCATGGCGTGGATCACCCTGGGGATGACCACTGGCCGTACCGGTGAACATGACATCTCCGTATCAGCCTTGGTCGGCCGGTCGCTGCTACGGCTGCGCCGGTCGTGCCGCCGTGCGGGGGTTTCGCTCACGCCTCCAGGGCGGGATCCAGAGCCGATGACGGATCGCTCCGGGGCCGAAGCGGGACTTCGCGCGCTCATCATAGAGGTGGGTGTCGGCGGCGAACCATAGGTCCCGGGCCCCCGCGCCGGACCTTCCGACCTGCATGCCGGCTGTACCGGACATGACACTGACCGTATGTCCGGTGATCGCGCGGGGGGTTCCGCGCATACCTGACTGGAACGGCCGAATCCCGCTTCTTGTGGCTTCGACTTGTCGCCGGCACCGCAGATCCTGGGACCAGCAGACAGGAGCCGATCCGTATCCTACGACTCGCCGATCACCTCTCTCGCCAAGCCGCCAACATGAACCTCACCCAGGCAAACGGCTCGACGCCCGCAGTTTCTCTTTCCGGCCGGTCCAGACGCAGATCAGAACTCGGCGTTGTCACGGATGGAGTTGACCACGCGCCGAATGACGTCGACCCAGTCCTCCGGGGCGGTCATTCGCAGCACGAGCTGACGGTCGATCGCACCGTCCGGCTCCGAGCGCCAGAAGGCGACCACGACGATGCCGTACTTGTTGGCGCCGTTCAGCTTCACGGTCTCGGCCAGGACGACGTACGGCCCGCCGCTGCGCCACTGGAGCCCCCACGCCTCCTCCGCCTTGCGCAGGGCGTCGCGTTGCTCCTCGCCGCATTCAGGACAGTTACGGACGATCAGCTCGCCGCCGACCTCCGCGTTGTCGCCGATCGAGGCACCGCAGTTGTACTTGACCTGCCCCTCGGTGCTGCCGCCCGGAGTGCACGTCCAGTCAGCCGGTGCCACGAACTCGAAGCCCAGGCCGTCCGGGTTCAGCGTCCGTACGGCATCGCTCCTGCTGAAGACCTGCCATTTGGGCCAGTCCCCCGGCCGTGGCGGCTCGATGCCCGGCTGCTGTGGACGCGCGGAAGGTGACCAGCTTGAGGCGCCGGACGGGACCACGGCGGTGGGTGAGGGGTTCGCCGTCGGCTCGGTCGTATCCCCGCGCCCGATCCAGACGAAGGCACCCGCACCGCCGACGAGGACCAGCACCAGTGCGACGATCCCGACCCAGAGCCCGGTACGGCGCCGGCGCGTCTTGGAAGGCGTGATGCGGCGATCAGGCGCGGCGAGCGGATCGTACGGCGGGATGCCGGCCGGCGCGGGGGCCTGGGCGGCGGCGGGCGACTGGGGCGTCCCGGCGACCGGCTGCGCCGGCATCGCGGTGGTCGGCGCGTCCCAGCCTGGCGCCGGCGGGCCCGAGGCCGAATGCGGGGCCGACGACACCGGCTGGGTGGGGTTCGGACCCGCGTGCATCGCCCACGGCAGATGCGGAACACCGGAGACCGACTGCGGTACACCGGAGACGGGATGGGTCACCCCGCTGACCGGCTGAGGCATGCCGCTGACCGGCTGGGGCATGCCGGAGACCGGCTGGGGCATGCCGCTGACCGGCCGTGCAGCCGTCGGGTCCGGGGTGTACTCCACGCCGAGTGCACGGAGCAGCTTCTCCGCCCCGGGTCCGACCTCCGCCGAGTACGCCACCCAGGGCGCGGCGGCCGAGAAGTCGGCGTAGGCGTAGGGCAGGGGGTCCGCCGCCTGCGCCAGCGAGTTCGTCATCCCGACGAACGCCTCCCGCCAGCCGGGGGCCGCGGCGACGGCGGCGTCCAGGACGGCCACGGTGACGAGGCGCCCCTGCTCGTCGATCGCCGCCCACGCCTTACCCACCGGAGACCCGCCCAGCACGTGGGTGAACCTGTAGGGACCTGCCGGCTGCATGCGCCAACTCCTCTGCTCAACCGCCGTGCGGATCCTACAGAGGCGGCGCCAGCGCCTCCGCCCGCCCGTCGCAGGCCCGACAGGCCTCCGCCCGCCCGTCGCCGGGCCCGACGCCCTGCTGGGCCGCGCGGCGGGCCCGTTGCGCGCCCCAGGCCACTCGCCGGCCCCGCACCACGGGCGTTCCGCGGGCGGGCTTGCCCTGTGAAAGTTTTCATGCATACAGTCACCTCATGAATGAGGGAGCTGTCATGGCGCCCATCGAGCGGGTGCTGGACCTGTTCCAGGGGGTCCGGCTCACCCCCACCCAGCGCCGCATCGCGCACTGCCTCGTGCAGCACGCGCCGGCCGCGGCGTACCTGTCGGCGGCCGAGGTCGCCGAGCTGGCGGGGGTCAGCCAGCCGTCGGTCACCCGGTTCGCGGTCGCGCTCGGCCACGACGGCTACCCCGCGCTGCGCCGCCGGCTCCGCGAGCTGACCGCCGGCGCCCCGGGCGACGCCACCGACGCGGGCAACGAGCTCCAGCAGGCGGTACGCGCCGAGATCGGCAACCTCGACCGCCTCGCCGGGCAGCTCGCCGACCGGGACCGGATCGCCGAGACCGGGAGGCTGCTGGCCGCCAGCCGCCCCCTGCCGGTGCTCGGCCTGCGCGCCGCCGCCCCGCTGGCCGCCTACTTCGCGTACTTCGCCGCCAAGGTGCACCCCGACGTGCGGGTGCTCGACGACGGCGGCAGCCTGCTCACCGACCGCCTCGAACAGGCCGCCGAGGCCGGGGCGGGCGCCCTGCTCGCCTTCGTGCTGCCCCGCTATCCCCGGGAGACCCTGGACGCGCTGCGCGAGGCCCGGGCCGCCGGCCTCACCGTGGTGGCCATCACCGACTCGCCGGTCAGCCCGGCCACCGAGCACGCCGACGTGGTGCTGCCCGCCGCGGTCGGCGCGCAGCTCGTCTTCGACCTGCACACCGCGCCGATGACCCTGGCCATGGTGCTGCTCCAGGCCATCTGCGACGCCGCCCCGACCGACACCCAGCGCCGGCTGGAGGCCTTCGAAGCCTCCGCCGCCCGCCGCCAGTTGTTCCTCGGATGACCCGGAGGAGAGCCGAGATGACCCAGCCCGTCCGCGCCGCACGCGGCACCGAACGCACCGCCCGTGGGTGGCCCCAGGAGGCCGCGCTGCGGATGCTGATGAACAACCTCGACCCGGAGGTGGCCGAGCGCCCCGACGACCTGGTTGTCTACGGCGGCACCGGAAAGGCGGCGCGGGACTGGCCGTCGTACCACGCGCTGGTGCGCACCCTGACCGACCTGCGCGACGACGAGACCATGCTGGTGCAGTCGGGCCGGCCGGTGGGCGTCATGCGTACCCACGAGTGGGCGCCCCGGGTGCTGCTGGCCAACTCCAACCTGGTGGGCGACTGGGCCACCTGGCCGGAGTTCCGCCGCCTCGAACAGCTCGGCCTGACCATGTACGGGCAGATGACCGCCGGCTCGTGGATCTACATCGGCACCCAGGGCATCCTCCAGGGCACCTACGAGACGTTCGCCGCCGTCGCCGCCAAGCGGTTCGGCGGCACCCTGGCGGGCACGCTGACGCTCACCGCCGGCTGCGGCGGGATGGGCGGGGCGCAGCCCCTCGCGGTCACCATGAACGGCGGCGTCTGCCTGGTCGTCGACGTGGACCGCAGCCGGCTGGACCGGCGGGTGCACGACCGCTACCTCGACGAGGTCGCCGACTCCCTGGACGACGCCGTCGAGCGGGCGCTGGCCGCGAAGCGGGACCGGCGGGCGCTGAGCGTCGGCGTGGTCGGCAACGCGGCCACGGTCTTCCCGGAGCTGCTGCGCCGGGGCGTGGACATCGACGTCGTCACCGACCAGACCAGCGCGCACGACCCGCTGTCGTACCTGCCGGAGGGGGTGGAGCCGGCCGACGCCCGGGACTACGCGGCGGCGAAGCCGGCCGAGTTCACCGACCGGGCGCGGGCGTCGATGGCGAAGCACGTCGAGGCGATGGTCGGGTTCCTCGACGCCGGCGCGGAGGTCTTCGACTACGGCAACTCGATCCGGGGCGAGGCGAAGCTCGGCGGGTTCGAGCGGGCCTTCGACTTCCCCGGCTTCGTGCCCGCGTACATCCGGCCGTTGTTCTGCGAGGGCAAGGGCCCGTTCCGGTGGGCGGCGCTCTCCGGCGACCCGGCCGACATCGCGGCCACCGACCGGGCGATCCTGGAGCTGTTCCCGGAGAACGAGTCGCTGGCCCGGTGGATCCGGATGGCCGGCGAGCGCGTCGCCTTCCAGGGCCTGCCGGCGCGGATCTGCTGGCTCGGCTACGGCGAGCGCGACAAGGCGGGGGTGCGGTTCAACGAGATGGTCGCCTCCGGCGAGCTGTCGGCGCCCGTGGTGATCGGCCGCGACCACCTGGACTGCGGCAGCGTGGCCAGCCCGTACCGGGAGACCGAGGCGATGGCCGACGGCTCCGACGCGGTGGCCGACTGGCCGCTGCTCAACGCGCTGGTCAACACCGCCAGCGGGGCGTCCTGGGTGTCGATCCACCACGGCGGCGGGGTCGGCATCGGCCGGTCCATCCACGCCGGGCAGGTCTGCGTCGCCGACGGCACGGCGCTGGCCGGGCAGAAGATCGAGCGGGTGCTCACCAACGACCCGGCGATGGGCGTCATCCGGCACGTGGACGCCGGCTACGACGCCGCCCGCGAGGTTGCGGAGGCCACGGGCGTGCGGGTGCCGATGGCGGAGGGTGACAACCCGTGAGCGACCTCGCCGGGCGGTTCCGGGCGCTGTGGGACGAGATCGCGCCGGTCGGGCGGGACGAGGGCAGCGGCGGCTACCTGCGCTACGCGCTGACCGCGCCCGAGCTGCGGCTGCGGGAGTGGTTCCGCGAGCAGGCCGACCGCCGGGGCATGCCGGTCACCGACGACGGCAACGGCAACCTGTTCGCCCGGTGGGGCGACCCGGAGGCCGGCGACGCGGTGCTGACGGGCAGCCACTTCGACTCGGTGCCGCACGGCGGGGCCTACGACGGCCCGCTCGGCATCGTCAGCGCGTTCCTCGCCGTCGACGAGCTGCGCGCGGCCGGCGTCGCGCCGGCCCGCCCCGTGGTGGTCGGCGCGTTCGTCGAGGAGGAGGGCGCGCGGTTCGGCGTACCGTGCCTGGGGTCGCGGCTGCTCGCCGGGGAGATCGCGGTGGAGCGCGCGGCCGGGTTGTGCGACGCCGGCGGGGTGAGCTTCGCCGAGGCGCTGGGCGCCCGGCCGGCAGGCGCCCGGCCGGAGCTGCTCGGCGGCTTCGCCGCCTTCGTCGAGCTGCACGTCGAGCAGGGCCGCGCGATGGTCGACGCCGGCGCGCCGGTGGGGGTGGCCAGCGCGATCTGGCCGCACGGCCGCTGGCGCTTCGAGTTCACCGGCGAGGGCAACCACGCCGGTACGACCCGGATGGCCGACCGCCGCGACCCCATGCTGACGTACGCCTTCACCGTGCTGGCGGCCAACAAGGAGGCGCGGCTGCGCGGCGCCCACGCCACCGTCGGCCGGGTGGCGGTGGAGCCGAACGCCACCAACGCCATCCCGTCGAAGGTGACCGGCTGGCTGGACGCCCGGGCCGCCGAGCCGGAGACGCTGACGGGGCTGGTCGACGCGGTGCGCGCGAAGGCCGCCGAGCGGGCCCGCCGCGACGGTACGGAGGTGGCGCTGACGGAGGAGTCGGCCACCCCGCTGGTCGCCTTCGACGGTGGCCTGGCCGACCGGCTCGCGACCCTGCTCGACGCGCCGGTGCTGCCGACCGGGGCCGGGCACGACGCCGGGGTGCTCGCCGCGCACCTGCCCACGGCGATGCTCTTCGTGCGCAACCCGACGGGGGTGTCGCACTCGCCGGCGGAGTCGGCCAGCGACGCCGACTGCGCGGCCGGGGTCACCGCCCTGGCCCGGGTGGTGGAGGAGCTGGCATGCCGGTGAGCGCGGCCCGGGGAGGTTGTCGGCGGCCTGTCGGGCTGATGTCGCAGACGATTCGCCCCCGCGGTGATCGACTGATGTCGCAGACGATTCAGTTCGACAGGGGGCGTACGACATGACCGTGACCCGCTGGCTCGCCGAGTACGCCTGGCTGCCCGACCACGCCGAGCCGACCGCCGACGTGCTGATCGAGACGACCGACGGGCGGATCACCGGTGTGACCCCGCTGACGGCCGGGAGCACGCCGCCCGCCGGGGTCGAGGTCATGGCCGATGCCGAGCGGCTGCCCGGGCTGACGCTGCCCGGGCTCGCCAACGCCCACTCGCACGCGTTCCACCGGGCGTTGCGCGGGCGCACCCACGGCGGGCGCGGCGACTTCTGGACCTGGCGCGACCGGATGTACGCGGTGGCGCAGCGGCTCGACCCGGACTCGTACCTGGCCCTGGCCCGGGCGGTCTACGCCGAGATGGCGCTGGCCGGCGTCACCTGCGTCGGCGAGTTCCACTACGTGCACCACGGCCCGGACGGCACCCCGTACGCGGACCCGAACGCGATGGGTGCGGCGCTGGTCGAGGCCGCCGCCCACGCCGGGATCCGGATCACCCTGCTGGACACCTGCTACCTGACCGCCACCGTCGACGGGGAGCCGCTCGCCGGGCCGCAGCGACGCTTCGGCGACGGCGACGCGCTGCGCTGGGCGGAACGGGTCGACGCGTTCCGGCCCGCCGACGACCACGCCCGGGTCGGCGCGGCGATCCACTCGGTGCGCGCGGTGCCGGCCGGGCAGCTCGCCACCGTGGCCGGTTGGGCGGACCGGCGCGGCGCACCCCTGCACGTGCACCTCTCCGAGCAGCCCGCCGAGAACGATGCCTGCCGGGCCGCGCACGGCTGCACCCCGGCCCGACTGCTCGCCGACCGGGGGGCGCTCGGCCCGAACACCACGGCCGTGCACGCCACCCACCTGACCGGCGGCGACCTCACGCTGCTCGGGGACGCCGGCACGGGCGTCTGCCTCTGCCCGACCACGGAGCGGGACCTGGCCGACGGGATCGGCCCGGCCCGGCGGATGGCCGACGTCGGCCTGCCGCTCAGCCTGGGCAGCGACAGCCACGCCGTGATCGACCTCTTCGAGGAGGCCCGCGCGGTCGAACTGGACGAGCGGCTGCGCACCCGCCGCCGCGGGCACTTCGGCCCCGCCGAGCTATACGACGCGGCCACCGTGGGCGGTCACGCCGCGCTGGGCTGGCGCGACGCCGGGCGGATCGCCGTGGGGGCGCGCGCCGACCTGGTGACCGTACGGCTGGACAGTCCGCGCACGGCCGGCGTTCCGCCGGTGGGGGTCTGGTTCGCGGCGGGCGCCGCGGACGTCGCACAGGTCGTGGTGGACGGCCGGACGGTGGTGCGCGACGGCCGGCACCTGACCGTCGACGTGCCGGCCGAGCTGACCGCGGCGATCGAAGAGGTGACCTCGTGAGCAGTCTGCTGGTCGACGACATCGGCGAGCTGGTGACCAACGATCCGCCCGGCGACGAGGGCGGCCCGCTGGGCATCCGGCGCGACGCCGCCCTGCTGGTCGAGGAGGGGCGGGTGGCCTGGATCGGGCCGGCCCGCGACGCGCCGGCCGCCGACCGGCGACTGGACGCCGGGGGCGCCGCCGTGCTCCCCGGCTTCGTGGACAGCCACGCCCACCTGGTCTTCGCCGGGGACCGGGCCGCCGAGTTCGCCGCCCGGATGGCCGGGCAGCCCTACACCGGCGGCGGCATCCGGACCACCGTCGGCGCGACCCGGGCGGCCACCGACGACGAGCTGCGGGCCACCGTGCGCCGACTGCGCGGCGAGGCGATGCGGCAGGGCACCACCACCATGGAGATCAAGAGCGGGTACGGCCTCACCGTCGCCGACGAGGCCCGCTCGCTGGCGATCGCCGCCGAGGTCAGCGAGGAGACCACCTTCCTCGGCGCCCACGTGGTCCCCGCCGAGTACGCCGACCGCCCCGACGACTACGTGGGTCTGGTCTGCGGGCCGATGCTGGCCGCCGCCGCGCCGCACGCCCGCTGGATCGACGTCTTCTGCGAGCGGGGCGCGTTCGACGTCGACCACGCCCGCGCCATCCTCGCCTGTGGGCAGGCCGTCGGGCTGGGCGTGCGGGTGCACGCCAACCAGCTCGGCCCCGGGCCGGGCGTCCAGCTCGGCGTCGAGCTGGGCGCGGCGAGCGTCGACCACTGCACCCACCTGACCGACGCCGACGTCGACGCGCTGGCCTCGACCCGCGTCGACGGCGGACACACCACCACCGTCGCCACCCTGCTGCCCGGCGCCGAGTTCTCCACCCGCTCGCCCTACCCGGACGCCCGCCGGCTGCTCGACGCCGGCGTGACCGTGGCGCTGGCGACCGACTGCAACCCCGGTTCGTCGTACACCTCGTCGATGCCGTTCTGCGTCGCGCTGGCCGTACGCGAGATGCGGATGACCCCGGCGGAGGCCGTCTGGGCCGCGACCGCCGGCGGCGCCCGGGCGCTGCGCCGCGACGACGTCGGGGTGCTCCGGCCCGGGGCCCGGGCCGACCTGATGATCCTCGACGCCCCGTCCCACCTGCACCTGGCCTACCGGCCCGGTGTGCCACTGATCCGCCAGGTTCTGCGCAACGGAGTGCCCCAATGACCGTCACCGTCCTGCCCACCGGGATCTCCCCCGCCGACGTGCTCGCCGTCGCGCGCGGCACCGCCAAGGTCGTCCTCGACCCGGCCACCGTCGACGCCATGACCGTCAGCCGGTCCATCGTCGACGGCATCGAGGCCGCCGGCCGGCCGGTCTACGGCGTCTCCACCGGCTTCGGCGCGCTGGCGAACACCTTCGTCGCGCCCAAGCGGCGGGCCGAGCTCCAACACGCGCTGATCCGCTCGCACGCCGCCGGGGTGGGCGCGCCGATGCCGCGCGAGGTGGTCCGGGCCATGATGCTGCTGCGGGTCCGCTCGCTGGCGCTCGGCCGTTCCGGGGTCCGGCCCCTGGTCGCCGAGGCCCTGGTCGACCTGCTCAACCACGACGTGACGCCGTGGGTGCCGGAGCACGGCTCGCTGGGCGCCTCCGGCGACCTGGCGCCGCTGGCGCACTGCGCGCTGGTGCTGCTCGGCGAGGGCTGGGTGCTCGGCCCGGCCGGCGAGCGGCTGCCCGCCGCCGACGTGCTGCGCCGGGCGGGGCTGGCGCCGATCGGGCTGGCCGCCAAGGAGGGGCTGGCGCTGATCAACGGCACCGACGGCATGCTCGGCATGCTGCTGCTGGCGATCCACGACGCCGCGCACCTGTTCACGATGGCCGACGTCACCGCCGCCCTCGCCATCGAGGCGATGCTCGGCTCGGAGCGGCCGTTCCTGCCGGAGCTGCACGCCATCCGGCCGCATCCCGGGCAGTCGGCCTCGGCGGCGAACATCCACCGGCTGCTCCAGGACTCCCGGGTGATGGACTCGCACCGCGACGACCTCGCGCACGCGGTGCAGGACGCGTACTCGATGCGGTGCGCGCCGCAGGTCGCCGGGGCGGCCCGGGACACGCTGGACTTCGTCCGCACGGTGGCCGGCCGGGAGCTGGTCTCGGTGGTGGACAACCCGGTGGTGCTGCCCGACGGCCGCGTCGAGTCGACCGGGAACTTCCACGGCGCGCCGCTGGGCTTCGCCGCCGACTTCCTGGCCATCGCCGCCGCCGAGGTGGGCGCGATCGCCGAGCGCCGGGTGGACCGGCTGCTCGACGTCACCCGGTCCCGGGAGCTGCCGGCGTTCCTCTCCCCCGACGCCGGCGTCAACTCGGGGCTGATGATCGCCCAGTACACGGCGGCCGGGATCGTCGCGGAGAACCGCCGGCTCGCCGCGCCGGCGTCGGTGGACTCGCTGCCCACCAGCGGCATGCAGGAGGACCACGTCTCGATGGGCTGGGCGGCGGCCAAGAAGCTGCGCACCGTGCTGGACAACCTGACCAGCCTGCTCGCCGTCGAGCTGCTCGCCGGCGTACGCGGGCTCCAGCTGCGCGCCCCGCTCGACCCGTCGCCGGCCGGCCGGGCGGCCGTCGCGGCGCTCGGCGGGATCGCCGGGGAACCCGGGCCGGACGTCTTCCTGGCCCCGCTGATGGAGGCCGCCCGGGACGTGCTGGCCGGGCCCGAGCTGCGCGCCGCCATCGAACGCGAGATCGGGCCCCTCGACTGACGGCCACCCCGGGCCACCGTTGCGCCGCGGTGGCCCGGGGTGCCGCGCGGGCGGCCGGACCGCGTCGCCCACGGCGGTCTCAGCCCGCCAGCACCGCCACGCCGACCAGCACGGGCACGGCGGCCACCGTCGACAGCAGGATCGCGTCGCGCGCCAGGACCGCACCCCGGCCGTAGCGGATCGCGTAGACGAAGACGTTCTGCGCCGTCGGCAGGGCGGCGGTGACCGTGCAGGCCAGCACGAGGTCGGGCGGCAGGCCCATCGCGAAGCGGGCGACGAGGTAGGCGACGGTGGGCTGGACCACCGTCTTGAGGACGACCGCGAGCCGTACGTCCCGCCCGGTCTCGCCGGAGCCGGGCCGCGGCGCGCCGTGCAGGGAGAGGCCGTACGCGATCAGTGTGGCGGGGACCGCCATCGCCGCGACGAGTTCGATCGGCCGCAGGACCGGCTCCGGCGGCAGCCAGCCGGTCAGGCTGGCCCCGACGCCCAGGGCGCACGCGATGGTGACCGGGTTGGTGAGCGGCTGGAGCACCACCGTGCCGAGCGACGGTCTGCTGCCCGCCGTGGCCGCCTCGAGGAAGGCGAACGCGACCGGCGTCATGACGACCAGTTGGAACATCAGGACGGGCGCGACGAACGAGGCGTCCCCGAGGACGTAGACCGCGACCGGGATGCCGATGTTCGCCGCGTTGACGTACGACGAGGCCAGGGCGCCGACCGTCGCGTTCGCGACGGAGCGGCGCCAGCAGAGCCTCGCGACGGCGACGAACACCGACGCCACGGCGGTGGTGCTCACCACCGTGACGACGAGGGCGGACGAGACGACCGCGGGCACGTCGGCCCGGGCCACCGTCTCGAACAGCAGCGCCGGAGTCGCCACGAAGAACGCGACGCGGGAGAGGACGGTGGCCGCCTCCGGCCCCAGCACCCCGCCACGGCCGAGCGCGTAGCCGACGGCGATGACGGCGACGATGACGGCGAAACCCGTCAGCACCCCTGGCACCGGGGCGGGTCCGTCAGCTCGCGGGCGGCAGCACCTTGGCGACCAGCTTGGCCAGCTCCCGCAGCGCCTTGCCCCGGTGGCTGACCGCGTCCTTCTCCTGCGGCGTCAGCTCGGCGTTGGTGCGGTCCTGGCCGTCGCCGAGGAAGATCGGGTCGTAGCCGAACCCGCCGTCGCCGCGCGGCGACCGGAGCAGCCGGCCGGTCTGCCGGCCGTCGACCAGGTGCTCCTTGCCGCCGGGCAGCACCAGGGCCACCGTGCAGACGAACGACGCGCCCCGGTGCTCGTCGGGCAGGTCCGCGATCTGGTCCAGCACCAGCTGGAGGTTGGCCTCGTCGTTGCCGTGCCGGCCGGCCCAGCGGGCGCTGAACACCCCCGGCATGCCGTTCAGCGCCTCGACGGCGAGCCCGGAGTCGTCGGCGATCGTCGGCAGGCCGGTGCGCCGGCAGCCCTCCCGCGCCTTGATCAGCGCGTTCTCGCCGAAGGTCAGGCCGCTCTCGGGCAGCTCCGGGTACTCCTCGACGTCGTCGAGCCCGATCAGGGCGACGCGGTGCGCGCCGAGCGCGCCGTCGAGGATCCGCTGGAGCTCGACGAGCTTCTTGCGGTTACGGGTGGCGAGCAGCACCTTGTTCATGAGAAAAGCGCCTTCCGCTGGGCTTCGGCCAGTTCCACGCAGCCGGCGACAGCCAGGTCGAGCAGGGCGTCGAGCTGCGCGCGGGCGAACACGCCCGCCTCCCCGGTGCCCTGCACCTCGACGAACTCGCCGGTGCCGGTGCACACCACGTTCATGTCGACCTCGGCGGCCACGTCCTCGGTGTAGTCGAGGTCCAGCCGGGGCTCGCCGTCGATGATCCCGACGCTGATCGCGGCCACCGAGCGGTGCATCACCTTCTCCGGCTTGCCGGCCAGCGACTTGCGCCCGGCCAGCCAGGTCACCGCGTCGTGCAGCGCCACGTACGCGCCGGTGATCGCGGCGGTACGGGTGCCGCCGTCGGCCTGGAGCACGTCGCAGTCGAGCACGATCGAGTTCTCGCCGAGGGCCTTCAGGTCGATCGACGCCCGCAGGCTCCGGCCGATCAGCCGGGAGATCTCGTGCGTACGCCCGCCGACGCGGCCCTTCACGCTCTCCCGGTCGGAGCGGGTGTTGGTGGCCCGGGGCAGCATCGCGTACTCGGCGGTGACCCAGCCGAGCCCGGAGCCCTTGCGCCAGCGGGGCACGCCCTCGGTCACGCTGGCGGTGCAGAGCACCCGGGTGCCGCCGAACTCCACGAGCACCGAGCCCTCCGGATGGGTGCTCCAGCCCCGGGTCAACGTCACAGGTCGGAGTTCGTCGGGTCGCCGCCCGTCAGGTCGTGCCATCCCTGCACCCTATGCGGTGCCCCGATCGGTGTGCCCCGGGGTGTCCCGCCCCGGGCGCCGGCCGGTCAGATCTCGTAGCTGGCGCCGGGCCGGACGACTTCCAGCGGCCCGTCGAAGGCGGCGCCGGCCGACTCCACGGTGTGCGCCTCGCTGCCCCAGGCGGCCACCAGGTGGGTGAGCAGCAGTCGGCCCACCCCGGCCTTGGTCGCCGCCTCGCCGGCCTCCCGGCCGGTCAGGTGCAGGTCCGGCGGGTTCTCCACGCCGTCGAGGTAGCTCGCCTCGCAGAGGAACGTGTCGGCGTCCTGGGCCAGTCGCAGCAGCGCGTCGCAGGGCGCGGTGTCCGAGGAGTAGCAGAGGACCCGGCCGCCGTGCTCCAGCCGGACGCCGTACGTCTCGACGGGGTGGTTCACCCGGTCGACGGTGACGGCGAACGGGCCGATCGGGAAGGTGCCGGGTTCGAGGGCGTAGAACTGGTAGACGTCCTCGACCGTGCTGTCCTCCTGCCCGTACGCGGCGGCCAGCCGGTCCGGCGCGCCGGCGGGGGCGTAGACGGGCAGCGACGGGTAGGGGCCGTCCGGGGCGTAGCGGCGGACCACCACGTATGACGCCGCGTCGAGGATGTGGTCGCAGTGCAGGTGGGTGAGGATGATGGCGTCCGGGGCGTGCAGCCCCGCGTAGCGCTGGAGGTTGGACAGCGACCCGGAGCCGAAGTCGACCAGCAGCCGGAAGCCGTCGGCCTCGACGAGGTAGGCCGAGCAGGGGGACTCGGGACCGGGGAAACTGCCCGCGCAGCCCAGGACGGTCAGTCGCATCGAGTCGTCTCACTGTAACTATGCGTAGTTTCCGCGCCGACGGTTCCGCTGTGGATGATCTCTACCGACGCGTACGCCACGCAGGGCAGCCTACGCGCGCCCGCGCGACGACAAGAGTCATCCACAGGAAGTTGTCACCAACGTGACACCCGCCCGGGCCGCCCGCCCGGATCCCGTGACGAGACGGCGTGCGCCGGTAGCGCTGGGTGAGTGGCCCGGCCGCGTCGCGCCGAGGCGCTCGGCGCGGGAGTGACGGCGGGAGCCGTGACGGGCGGCCGGGCCACCGACGCGTGTCGGTGGCCCGGCCACGGGGACGTCACGCCCAGAGCTGCCCCTCCAGGGCTTCCTCCGCGTCGGCGAGGGTGCCGCCGTACGCCCCGGTGGAGAGGTACTTCCAACCGCCGTCGGCGACCACGAAGGCCACGTCGGCCCGCTGGCCGGCGCGGACGGCCTCGTGCGCCACCGCGAGGGCGGCGTGCAGGATCGCGCCCGTGGAGAAGCCGGCGAAGATGCCCTCCACCTCGACGAGCTGCCGGGTCCGCAGCACCGCGTCGCGGGTGCCGACGGAGAAGCGCCGGGACAGCACCGACGCGTCGTAGAGCTCGGGGACGTAGCCCTCGTCGATGTTGCGCAGCCCGTAGACCAGCTCGCCGTAGCGCGGCTCGGCCGCGACGACCTGGATGCCGTCGACCTTCTCGCGCAGGTAGCGCCCGGTGCCCATCAGCGTCCCGGTGGTGCCGAGACCCGCCACGAAGTGCGTGATCGTGGGCAGGTCGTGCAGCAGCTCCGGACCGGTGGTCTCGTAGTGCGCCCGGGCGTTGGCGTCGTTGCCGTACTGGTAGAGCATGACCCAGTCGGGGTGCTCGGCCGAGATCTGCTTGGCGGTGGCCACCGCCTGGTTGGAGCCGCCCGCCGCCGGCGAGAAGATGATCTCCGCGCCGTACATCCGGAGCAGCTGCACCCGCTCGGTCGAGACGTTCTCCGGCATCACGCAGACCAGCCGGTAGCCGCGCAGCTTGGCCACCATCGCCAGCGAGATGCCGGTGTTGCCGCTGGTCGGTTCGAGGATGGTGTCGCCCGGCCGGAGCCGGCCGGCCTCCTCGGCCGCCCGGACCATGAACAGGGCCGCCCGGTCCTTGATGCTGCCGGTGGGGTTCCGGTCCTCCAGCTTCGCCCAGAGCCGCACCGGCGGCGCCCCGGCGGGCACCGTCGGGGAGAGCCGGGGCAGCCCGACCAGGGGCGTTCCCCCGCAGGCGTCGAGGAGGCTGTCGTACCGCGCCATGGTGACCGCCGCCGTCAGCGGGCGGCGGCGGCCGACCGCGCGGCGACCGCGGCGCCGTGCTGGGCGATCGCGGCGGCCGCGGCGAAGCCGAACGCGCCCCCGGCGACGGCCGGCAGGATGGTCACGCTGTCGCCGTCGTTGAGCTTGGCGTCCAGCGCGCCGAGGAAGCGGACGTCCTCGTCGTTGACGTAGACGTTGACGAAGCGGTGCAGCGCGCCGGCGTCGGTGACCAGCCGGGCCTTCAGGCCGGCGTGCCGGGAGTCCAGGTCGGCGAGCAGGTCGGCGAGCGTGTCGCCGGCGCCCTCGACGACCTTCGCGCCGCCGGTGTAGCTGCGCAGGATGGTGGGGATGCGAACCTCGATGGCCATGATGTCGTGCTCCTCGATGATGGTCGGGCGTGCCGGAAGGTGACGGGACGTGGACGGGTGTGACGGCGCTGGATCAGCGGCCGGAACACTCGTAGTCGACCGTCGCCGGGCTCTGCCCGAACATGTAGGACTGCACGGCGTGCGGGTCCACCCCCGCGTCCACGATCCGGACCGGCTCCTCGGTCACCACGCCGTCGACGATCCGGAAGGAGCGGATCTCCTCCGTGTCGGCGTCGCGGGTGGAGACCAGCAGGTAGTGCGCCCCGGGCTCACCGGCGAAGGAGATGTCCGTGCGGGACGGGTACGCCTCCGTGGCGGTGTGCGAGTGGTAGATGACGACGGGCTCCTCGTCCCGGTCGTCCATCTCGCGCCACACCCGCAGCTGCTCCATCGAGTCGAACTCGTAGAACGTCATGGAACGGGCGGCGTTGTCCATCGGGATGTGCCGGGTGGGGGTGTCGCTGCCGGCGGGACCGGCGACCACGCCGCACGCCTCGTCGGGGTGGTCCCGACGGGCGTGGGCGACGATCGCGTCGACGATCGACCGGTCGATGCTCAGCACGTGGTCCAGCCTAACGCGTACCCGCCGCGACCTTAAGGTGGCGGCGGTCACGCCTAGTCGATCAAGGCGTTGAGCAGGGATTCCTGGAGGTAGCCGAGGTACGCGTAGACCGACAGTTGGAACACCCGGCTGGAGGTCGGGTCCTCGGCGACCGCGTCGTCGAGCTCCTCGCCGAGGTCGGTGCCGTCCTTGATCTCCAGCCGGACGCCCATCGCCAGCCGGGCGTCGTTGAGCGCCCGCAGCCACGCCTCGGCCGCCTCCGCGTCCAGGCGCACCTCGCCGCCGGCCTCGTCGGGCAGCGCGGCGAGGATCGCGCCGGCCTGGTCGATCTTGGCGGTCTTCAGGTCGCCCTCGGTGTAGCGGCGGAACTCGGCCGTGCCGGACGGGTCCTCCGGGTAGACCTCGGGGAAGAGCCGGCCCACCACCGGGTCGGTGTGGTCGAAGCCGTCGGTGAGCAGCCCGACCACCTCGGATGCCACCTTCCGCAGCACCCGCACCTCGTCGACGGCGAAGGTGACGACGTAGCGGTCGCCCTGGCGACGGAACATGCTCACGACCGGTCCACCGTCGCCCACAGCCCGTACGCGTGCAACTGCGACGCGTCGTGCTCCATCCGCTCCCGGGCGCCGCTGGAGACCACGGCGCGACCCTTGTGGTGCACGTCGAGCATGAGCTGTTCCGCCTTCTCCCGGCTGTAGCCGAAGAGCTTCTGAAAGACCCAGGTCACGTACGTCATGAGGTTGACCGGGTCGTCCCACACGATCGTCACCCACGGCCGGTCGGACGCCGGCACCTCATCGGTGTCCGGCGTCTCGACAGGTGCAACCTGCGGAGCCGCCATGCCCCCCATCGTGCCACCGGATCCGCCGAACCGAGGAACCGGAACGCCGGCCCGGCGCGGATCGCCGCGTCCGTCCTGGTCAAGGGCATCGGCGGTGGCGAGCGGCGGCCTCGGCGCGGTGCCGACGCCGCGGGCGACCGGATCGCCCTCAGGCGAGCAGGATGCCGTGGTCGACAGCATCGGAGAGCACCCCGTCCAGCGAGAGGCGGACCACCTCGAACCGCCGGGACACCTCCCGGGACAGTTCCAGTTCGACCTCGCGCAGCGCGCGCTGCGCCCAGGCACGGGCGGCGTTGGCATCGTGGTTGCCGGGGCTGCGCCAGTGCTGCCAGCAGCCACCCGAGAGGGCCACGGCCACCGGCGGGAGCACCTCCACGCCCGCCACGCCCGGGTAGCTCGCCAGTGCGTCGGTCGCGCCGACCCCCGTCAGCCCCGCCACGCCACCGGTGCTGGTGACGAGCAGCACGCGGTCCAGCTCGTGCTCGCCCCGGTGCTCCGTCAGGCCCCAGCGCACGGGGGCGTAGAGGCGCCGCCGGACGCCCGCCGGCAGCGGCGCGCCGAAGACCCGCCCGGCGGCCTCATCCAGGAGCCCGCGCACCGCCTCGTCGCACTGGGCGGTGGCCAGCAGCGACAGCGCCTCCATCTCCCGGTCGAGCAGCTGCGGCAGGCCGGCGCAGCCGACCCCGAAGACGATCTCCTGCACCACGCGGAGGTGGATGTTCGCCACCTCCAGGGCGAGGTGCTGGCGGATGCGCCGGGAGGAGGACCGGGCCTGCCGGTCGAGCTGCTCCGACCAGCCGCCCGGGTCGGCCACCACCGGCACCCGGCCGTGCGCCCCGGGCAGCACCAGCGGTTCGGCGCTCGCCCGTCGCAGCCCCTCGTCGGCGGCCCAGCCAACCAGGGCCCGGCGCAGGTCCGCCCCGTCACCCGCGGCGTCGAGCGGGAACCAGCGGGCGTCGGCGAGCCCGGGAACGGCGGCCAGCAGGGCCGCCCGGTGCGCCTCGACGGTGACCGCGACCGGATCCACCGGTGCCGGAGCCGACCCGACGGACGCCCCCGTGCCCTCCGTCGTCGCCGCGCCCTCCGGCACCGGGGCCCAGCCGCCCGCGCCCGGGGTGACCGCGAAGACGACCTTGACGCCGGCGCGGGCCAGGTCGGCGAGCAGGTGCAGCTCGACCGCGGTGAATGCCTGGTCGGCGGCGATCACGAAGAGCACCGCCCCGGACCGGCCCGCCGCGTCGAGCAGCAGCTGACCGCCGGCCACCCCGAGGGCACCGGTGTCCGGCGTGTCGACGAGGCTGAAGTGCCGCAGCAGGGGCTCGGGCACGCTCAGCTCGACCCGGCGCGGCGGGCGCGCGAGCGCCGGCCCGGCGGCCAGCCGGTCGGCCCCGTAGGAGTGGGGCTGGCGGTAGCCGGGCACGTAGGCGGCCCGCGTCGGCACCTGGGAGTGGCGCACCGCGAGCCAGCTGCCGGCGGGCACGGCGAGCATGGCCGGATCGAGCTGGAGCAGGCGGGCGAGCACCTCGCGCCGCCCCGCGCCGGCCGGGCCGACGCCGATCACGGCCAGCGGCTCCTCCGGGCGGGGCTCGGTCACCCCGAGCCGGACGGGCAGCCGGTCCCGACGGGGCAGCTCTGCGGCTCCGGCCATGTCGTCGGGCCTGTCGACGGCAGGGAGAGGACCGGGCTTCATCGAAAGCGGCCTCCCGTGGCAGGCGACCGGCAGCGGCCGGCCGCATGGAATCGTCCGGTGACGGCACCCGGATGCCGGAAGAGTACGGGCGACCAGGCCCCCGAACCGAACACTTCGAATACTCAGGGGTAACTGCGAGATTACTCAACTTCGGTGCGTGACGGCGTGCACGCGGACGGATTCCGGTCGATATGCTGCCCCGATGAGTCGGTGGGGGTTCGTCGGCCGAACGGATGAGCTCAACCGTCTGCTGTCGGCGGTGACCGGCACGGAGGGGCGGGGCATCTTCTTCAGCGGCAACGCGGGCATCGGCAAGAGCCGCCTGCTGCGCGAGGGGATGGCGGCCCTCCCCCGCGACGGGTACGCCGTCTGGTCGATCGCGGCCAGCGCCACCACCGCCGCGCTCCCCTTCGGCGGCCTCGTCCAGGTGCTCCCGACCGAGCAGCCGCAGGGCCTCTCCCCCGCCGGCATCCTGCGCTGGGCGGTGGACGTGCTGCAACAGCAGGCGGCCGGCCGCCGGATCGTGCTCGCGGTCGACGACGCGCACCTGCTCGACCCGCCGTCGGCGGCGCTGGTGCACCTGGTGGCCCGGTCCGACAACGCCACGGTCGTCGGCACGTCGCGCGACGGCGAGCAGCTCCCGCTGCCGATCCGGGCCCTGTGGACCGACGGCCTGGTCGAGCACGTCGAGCTGAAGCCGCTGCCGCCGGCCGAGACCACGCGGCTGCTCTCCGAGATCCTGGAGGGACCGGTCGACGCCACCTCCGCCGACCGGCTCGGCCGGCTCTCCGAGGGCAACCCGCTGCTGTTGCGCGAGCTGGTGTTCGCCGCCGACCGCGGGGAGCTGACCCGCACGTACGGGATCTGGAAGTGGACCGGCCGGCTGGAGCTGGCGCCCAACCTGACCGACCTGATCGACGTCCGGATCGGCCAGCTCACCCCGGGCGTACGCGGGGTGGTGGAGCTGGTCGCCTTCGGCGAACCGCTCGGCCTGCACCTGCTCAACCAGGCCGCCGACCCGGTGGACGTGGAGACCGCCGAGGAGCGCGGGCTGATCGCCGTCGAACACGACGACCGCCGGGCCAACGTGCGACTGGCCCACCCGCTCTACGGCGAGGTGATGCGCCGCCGCTGCCCCGTCAGCCGGACGCGACGGTTGCAGGCCCGCCTCGCCGAGCTGCTGGAGCTGGTCGGCAAGCGACGCCGCGACGACCTGCTCCGGGTGGCCGTCTGGCGGCTCGACTCGGGCACCGCGCAGGATCCGGCCCTGCTGCTCGACGCGGCCCGGCAGGCGTTCGCCCGCTACGACGTACCGCTGGCGACCCGGCTGGCCCGCGCGGCGCTCGACGCGGGCGGCGGCTTCGACGCGGCGGAGCTGCTGGCCACCATCCTGATGTTCGCCGACCGGCCGGAGGAGGCGATCGGGGTGCTCGACGCGGTCTCCGGCGACATCGAGGGCGACCGGCGGCTGAGCCGCTGGCTGACGGTGCGGGGCATGGTCAGCTACTGGGGCCTGAGCCGGGAGTCCACCGTGGAGGAGATCGCCGCCCGCAGGTCGACCCTCACGGACTCCGCCGACCAGGCCCGGGTGCTGGCCTTCGAGGGCATCATGCGGCTGCACCGACTGGACACCGGCATCGCGTTGCGGCTCGGGCAGACGGTGCTGGACCGGCCGGCCGCGAGCGTCGCCGCCCGGGAGCTGGCCCGCAGCACGATCGCCCACCTGCAGGCCGCGCAGGGGCAACTGCACCGCAGCGCCACCGCGATCAACCAGGTGCAGGCCGAGGTGGGCCGGTGGCGGGCGGACATGCCGTACCTCCAACTGGCCCTGGAGCTGGCCCGGGGCACCCGGCTGGCGCTCGCGGGCGACCTGGCCGGCATCGACGCGATCGTGGCCGACGAGTTCGCCGACCTGGCCGGGGCCGGCGACTTCCGGCTCGGCACCGGCTACCTGGCCATTCTCCAGGCGTACGCGGCCCGGCTGCGCGGCCAGAGCGACGCGGCGCTGCGGACCAGCCTCGGCGCCTGCGCGGTGCTCGCCACCAGCCGGGTCTACGCGGGACTGGCCCAGGCCGAGCGGGCCCAGGCGGCGGCGCTGCGGGGCGACGCCGCGCAGGCGGCCGAGGCGATGGCGGAGGCCGACCGCACCCACGCCCCGGGCATGGTGGTGCTGTACCCGTGGCTGGAGCAGGCCCGGGGCGCGGTGCTCGCCGCCGGTGGCGACGTGTCCGGCGCCGTCAAGCACCTGACCGGGCTGGCCGACCGGCTGCGCGCGGACGGCTTCGCCGGCCACGAGGTGCACGTGCTGCACGACCTGGTCCGGCTGGACCAGGCGACGGCGCCCCTCGGCCCGACCTGCTCCGACGGCAGCCGGCGCACCGTCGCGCAGCGGCTCGCCGAGCTGTCCGAACGGGTCGACGGGCTGCTGCCCCCGCTGCTCGCCCGGCACGCCCGGGCCGCCGCGGGCGGATCCGCCGACGAACTGCTGGCGGTCGCCGACAGCTTCGACGCGCTCGGCCTGGCCGTCTACGCGGCGGAGGCCACCGCCACCGCCCTGGACCGGCTGCGCCGGCGGCGGTCCCCGGCGGCGGCCACGGCCCGGGAACGCCTCGCCGCGCTGCTCGGCCGCTGCGACCTGATCCGTACCCCGGCGTTGCAGGCCGGCTCCCCGGCGCTGAGCGAACGCGAGTGGCAGGTGGCGCGCCTCGCCGCCGACGGGGTGACCAGCCGGGCCATCGCCGAGCGGCTCTTCCTTTCCGCCCGCACGGTGGAGAACCACCTCCAGCGCATCTACGGCAAGCTCGGCGTCGCCGGGCGGGCGGAGCTGCGGGCCGCCCTGCGGGCGATCCCGGGCCACGAGGGCGGCGATAGCGGGTGAACCCTAGGCTGGGGAGGTGAGCACCCTTCGCCCCGCGCTGCTGACCGACCACTACGAGCTGACCATGGTCAGTGCCGCCCTGCGCGACGGCACCGCCGACCGCCGCTGCGTCTTCGAGGTGTTCAGCCGCCGGCTGCCCGCCGGCCGGCGCTACGGCGTGGTCGCCGGCACCGGCCGGCTGATCGAGCTGATCCGCGACTTCCGCTTCGACGCCGACGAGGTCGACTTCCTGCGGCGTACCGGGGTGGTCGACGAGCGGGCCGCCGCCTGGCTGCGCGACTACCGCTTCACGGGCGACGTCGAGGGCTACGCCGAGGGCGAGCTGTTCTTCCCCAGCTCGCCGATCCTCACCGTCTCCGGCGGCTTCGCCGAGTGCGTGGTGCTGGAGACGCTCATCCTCTCCGTGCTCAACCACGACAGCGCCGTCGCCGCCGCCGCCGCGCGGATGGTCACCGCCGCCCGCGGGCGGACCCTGATCGAGATGGGCTCCCGGCGCGCGCACGAGGAGGCGGCGGTGGCCGCGGCGCGGGCCGCGTACCTGGCCGGGTTCCGGTTCACCTCCAACCTCGCCGCCGGGCGGCGCTACGGCATCCCGACCGCCGGCACGGCCGCGCACGCGTTCACCCTGCTGCATGAGGACGAGCGGGCCGCGTTCGCCTCGCAGGTCGCCACGCTGGGCAAGGACACCACGCTGCTGGTCGACACGTACGACATCAGCCAGGGCATCCGCAACGCGATCGCGGTGGCCGGGCCCGACCTGCGGGCGGTACGGATCGACTCGGGCGACCTGGCGGTGATCGCGCAGCAGTCCCGCGAGCTGCTCGACTCGCTGGGCGCCACCGAGACCAAGATCATCGTTTCCGGCGACCTCGACGAGCACGCCATCGCCTCGCTCGCCGCCGAACCGGTCGACATGTACGGCGCGGGCACCGCCGTGGTCACCGGTTCCGGCGCGCCCACCGCCGGGCTGGTCTACAAGCTCGTCGAGGTCGAGGGCCGCCCGGTGGTCAAGCGCTCCGAGCACAAGGCCACCATCGGCGGCCGGAAGGTGGCCGTACGCCGGCACAAGCCGACCGGCACCGCCACCGAGGAGATCGTCGTGCCGCAGGGCGTGCCTGACCCCCGGCCCAACGACCGGCTGCTCCAGCACTCGTTCCTGGCCGGCGGCGAGCCGGTCGACCGGCCGAGTCTGGACGAGTCGCGGGAGCACCTGCGGCAGTGCCTGATCTCCATCCCCTGGGAGGGTCTGAAGCTCTCCGCCGGCGACCCGGCCATCCCGGTCACGGTCGTCCCGGCCGACTGAAAGGAGCACCAGTGAGCAACGCGCTGATCATCGTGGACGTGCAGAACGACTTCTGCGAGGGCGGCTCGCTGGCCGTGGGCGGCGGGGCCGGCGTGGCGGCCGGGGTCACCCGGCTGCTCGCCGCCGAGCCGGACCGCTGGGACCACGTGGTCGCGACGAAGGACTACCACGTCGACCCGGGCGCCCACTTCGGCTACCCGCCGGACTACGTGGACTCCTGGCCGCGGCACTGCGTGGTGGGCACCCCCGGCTCGGAGTTCCACCCCGACCTGGCCACGGACCGGATCGAGGCGATCTTCCACAAGGGCGAGCACGCCGCCGCGTACTCCGGCTTCGAGGGGCACGCCGACGACGGCGAGTGCCTGGCCGACTGGCTGCGCCGGCACGGCGTGGACCGGGTCGACGTGGTGGGGATCGCCACCGACCACTGCGTACGGGCGACCGCCCTGGACGCCGCCCGGGAGGGCTTCGCCACCACCGTCCTGCTGGACCTCACCGCCGGGGTCGCCCCGGACACCACCGACGTGGCGCTGCGTGCCTTCGAGGGCGCCGGGGTCACTATGCGCGGGGAGCCTGTGATCAGGGCCGCATGAGGCGGTAATTCGCTGGCGGGTGTCGTACCTCCGGCCGAGGATGTCCGGCGGAGGTACGCACCGACATGAACATGAAGCCTTACCGGGAGGCGCTCGCCCTGCCCGGTCTCCGGTCGCTGCTGCTGGTGTCGGTGCTCGCCCGCGTCCCGCTCACCGCCACCGGGGTGACCCTGACGTTCTACGTCGTGCTCGACCTCGGGCGCGGCTACGGAGCGGCCGGGCTCGTCGGCGCGGCGGTCACCGTGGGCGCCGCGATCGGCGGTCCGCTGCTCGGCCGCCTGGTCGACCGGCGCGGCCTGCGGCCGGTGCTCGTGCTGACCGGGACCGCCGAGGCCGTCTTCTGGTCCACCGCGCCGATGCTGCCGTACCCGGTGCTGCTGCCCGCCGCGTTCCTGGCCGGCTCGCTCGCCCTGCCGATCTTCTCGGTGATCCGGCAGTCCATCGCCGCGATGGTGCCGCCGGAGCGGCGCCGCCCCGCCTACGCGCTGGACTCGATGGCGGTGGAGCTGTCGTTCATGGTCGGCCCCGCGCTGGCCGTGGCGGCGGTCACCGCGATCTCCGCGCGGACCACGCTCTACCTCGTGGGCGCCGGCATCGTCGCCGCCGGCGTCGCGTTCTGGGTGCTCGACCCGCCCACCCGGGGCGGCGGCGAGCCGACCGGGCCGCAGGCGAGGGTGCCCCGCCGGTCGTGGCTCACCCCGCGCCTGCTCGCGGTGCTGGCGGTCAGCGCCGCCGGCACGCTGGTGCTCGGCGGCACCGACGTGGCCGTGGTCGCCGTGCTGAGGGAGAGCGGCGACGTCGGGTGGACGGGCGCCGTCCTCGCCGTCTGGGCGGTCGCGTCGCTGGTCGGCGGCTTCGCGTACGGGGCGGTCACCCGCTCCTTCTCGCCGCTGGTCCTGATGGCCGCGCTCAGCCTCTGCACCATCCCGGTCGGGCTGGGCGGGGCGCACTGGTGGCTGCTCTGCCTGGCGCTGCTCCCCGCCGGGGCGCTCTGCGCGCCGACCATCGCGGCCACCTCGGACGCGGTCAGCCGGCTGGTCCCCGCCTCCGTACGCGGCGAGGCGATGGGCCTGCACGGCTCGGCGGTCACGGTCGGCATCGCGGTCGGCGCGCCCCTCGCGGGCGCCGTCATCGACGCCTCCGCGCCGGTCTGGGGCTTCGCGGTCACCGGGGCGGTCGGGGCGCTGGTGGCGCTGGCCGTGCTCCCGATCGAGCTGCGCCGCCGCCGCACCGCCGCCACCCTCCCGCCCACCCCCGAACTCGTCCCGGCCCCCGCCACCTGACCGACCGCCCTTTTCCGGCGCGCCCCTGGCCCGGCGGTCCTGCCCCGGCGCCCCTGGCCCGGCGGTCCACCTGGCTTCGCGTCCTCACTTCCGGCGCCCCTTCTTGGCCTACGCCGGTCCCGCGCGGGCCGTCGGGCAGGCATGCGAGATCGGTTGATGCCCAGCCGGCGTCCAAGCGCCATGTGGCCCGGTTTTCCGTCAACTGATCATGAGGTCCGCGCTCAGGCTACGGCTAGGTCACGCCGCTCCGAGGCGACGCCGCACAGAGCCGCGCCGCGCAGAGCCGCGCCGCACAGAGCCGCGCCGCACAGAGTCGCGCTGGACAGGGTGGGGCTGGGCAAGGGGCGACGCGGGGTGGGCGGCAGCGGAGGTCGGGGCGGCCCGGTCGGGATCGTGGGCGCCGGGTTCGCTGCGGCGGGGCGTACCTCTCGCAACGCCGACGGGCGCCGCCCCGGATGGGGTGGCGCCCGTCGTACGTGATGCGGAGCGTCAGCGTCGGTCGACGTCGCTCGCGGTGTCCTCGCGGTAGCTGGCGCCGCCGTCGGACTCGCTGGTCAGCGGCTTGGCGCCGCCCTCCGGCGGGCCGGCCAGGCTCTGGCCGCCGGCCGCCAGCTCGGGGAACTTGAGGTCGAACGCCGGCCGCTCGGAGCGGATCCGCGGCATCCGGTCGAAGTTCCGCAGCGGGGGCGGGGAGCTGGTCGCCCACTCCAGCGAGTTGCCGTGACCCCACGGGTCGTCGACCTCGACCACCGGGCCGGCCTTGTACGACTTCCAGCAGTTCCAGATGAACGGCAGGGTCGAGATGCCGGTGATGAACGCGCCGATGGTGGAGACCATGTTCAGCGTCGTGAAGCCGTCGCCGGGCAGGTAGTCGGCGTACCGGCGCGGCATGCCCTCGTTGCCCAGCCAGTGCTGCACCAGGAACGTGGTGTGGAAGCCGATCATGGTCAGCCAGAAGTGCACCTTGCCCAGCCGCTCGTCGAGCATCCGGCCGAACATCTTCGGGAACCAGAAGTAGATTCCGGCGAAGACGGCGAACACGATCGTGCCGAAGAGCACGTAGTGGAAGTGGGCCACCACGAAGTACGAGTCGTGCAGGTGGAAGTCGATCGGCGGGCTGGCCAGCAGCACGCCGGTGAGACCACCGAAGAGGAAGGTGACCAGGAAGCCGATCGAGAAGAGCATCGGCGTCTCGAAGCTGATCTGGCCGCGCCACATGGTGCCGATCCAGTTGAAGAACTTCATACCGGTCGGCACGGCGATCAGGTAGCTCAGGAAGCTGAAGAACGGCAGCAGCACCTGGCCGGTGGAGAACATGTGGTGCGCCCAGACGCTCATCGACAGGCCGGCGATGGCGATGGTCGCGGCGACCAGGCCCTTGTAGCCGAAGATCGGCTTACGGGAGAAGACCGGGATGATCTCGGAGATGATGCCGAAGAACGGCAGCGCGATGATGTACACCTCGGGGTGGCCGAAGAACCAGAAGAGGTGCTGGTAGAGCATCGGCCCGCCGGTCGCGGGGTCGTAGACGTGGGCGCCCAGGAGCCGGTCGGCGGCCAGCGCCATCAGCGCGGCGGCCAACAGCGGGAAGACCAGGATCACCAGGAGACCGGTGACCAGGATGTTCCAGGTGAAGATCGGCATCCGGAACATCGTCATGCCGGGCGCGCGCAGGGTCAGGATCGTGGTGATCACGTTGACCGCGCCCAGGATCGAGCCCAGACCCGAGATGACCAGGCCGACGACCCACAGGTTCGCGCCCACGCCGGGCGAGTGCTCGACGGAGCTCAGCGGCGCGTAGGCGGTCCACCCGAAGTCGGCCGCGCCACCCGGGGTGAGGAAGCCGACCATGGTCATCGAGCCGCCGAAGAGGAACAGCCAGTAGGCGAAGCTGTTTAGCCGGGGGAACGCCACGTCGGGCGCGCCGATCTGCAGCGGCACCACGTAGTTCGCGAAGGCGAACACGATCGGCGTCGCGAAGAACAGCAGCATGATCGTGCCGTGCATGGTGAACAGCTGGTTGTACTGCTCGGGCGACAGGAACTGCAGCCCGGGCCGGGCCAACTCGGCCCGCATGATCAGGGCCATCAGGCCACCGATCATGAAGAACGCGAACGCGGTGACCATGTACATGATCCCGATCTGCTTCGCGTCCGTGGTACGCAGCAGCCGCGCGATGGCCGACCCCTTGACCGGCGCTCGGACCGGCCAGGGCCGGGTCACGACCGGCTTGGGTGCGACGGTGGTCACGAGTGGCCTCCGGTTCTGGGTTGTCCCGCTCGGCACGCGCTGGTTATCTGCGGGCCGTCATCCGCAAGGAGGATAGTCCCCGGCAGGTGGCTGCGCCGCGTGGGGTGGTCGGGTAGCCTGCCCCACCCCGGCGCACGGGGCACTCAACCGCCGGCCGCTACAGCGGGCCGAGCAGCAGCCGGTAGTGCTCGCCGAAGATCCGGTCGCCGCGCCCGCGCAGCAGCGGGTCGCGCAGCGCCGGCGGCACGTCCCGGGTCCGGTTGCGGTCCCGGGTCCGGTCCCGCACCCATCGCGTACGCGGGCGACGACGACTCTCGTACGCCGCCAGCGCCACCTCGACGTCGCCTCCGGCCGCGCGGAGGGACTCGGCGAGCACCACGGCGTCCTCCAGCGCCATCGCCGCGCCCTGGGACAGCGTCGGCGCGGTGGCGTGCGCGGCGTCCCCGACGAGCAGCACCCGCCCCCGGGACCAGCAGCCCAGCTCCACCTCCTCGGTGACCCCGACGTGCACCCGGTCCAGCGCCTCCAGCACGGCCGGCACCGGTCCGCCGTAGTCGCCGAAGAGCTCGCGCAGCCGGGCCGCCGGGTCGGCCGGCGCAGCGGTGCCGGCCTCGTCGGCGTAGCAGTGCAGCCGCCCGGCGCCGATCGGCACGACCAGGAAGCCGGCGCGCTGGCCGAGCAGGGCGGTCCACTCGGTGACCGGGGGTCCGTCGCGCACCACGGCGCGGTAGACGACCTGGCCGGCGGGTCGGGGCGGACCGCCGAGCGCGGCCAGGGCCCGGATCGAGGAGCGCGGCCCGTCGGCGCCGACGACGAGGTCGTACTCGGCGGCGGTGCCGTCGACGAAGGTGACGCCGACGGAGTGCGGCAGCAGGTCGACGGTGCGCACCTCGGTGCCGTGGCGGACGGCGCCGCCCGCGCCGGTGAGCAGCACCCGGTGCAGTTCCGTCCGGGGCAGCGCCCGGCACTCGCCGACCCCGGACCAGAGCGCGTCGAGGTCCACCTCGCAGAGCGGCGCCCCGGTCGCGTCGAGGAACCGCTGCCGGTGGATAACGTGCCCGAGCGGGCGTACGGGCCCGTGGAGGTCGAGCCGGCACAGCGCCCGGGCCGCGTTGCCGGGCAGGTAGAGGCCGGTCTCGGCGTTCTCACCCGGGGGCAGCCTCTCGGTGACGTCGGGACGGTAGCCCGCCATCCGCAGCGCCCGGGCCACGGCCAGGCCGGCGATGCCCGCGCCGACGACGAGGATGCGCAGGGGAGAGCCACCCATGGTGGTGTACGCCTCCGGAGGGGTTCGGCACGCGTTGGAGGCAAGACACTACTCGGCGCAATCGGCACACACCAGAGTCAATCGTCCCAGACGAAACATTCCTCGGCGGCCGTCGCCGCTACTTCGGTGGATCACCTGCCCGCCGACCGGTCCGTGCGTGACAAACCTCACTTACCTCTCCAATACCCCAGGCCCGTTGCGCTGCGGTTTCAGAGATGTAAATGTGTCGAAGAAGCTGTGGGAGCGCTCCCGCATCCACCGGCCGACTCCGTCCGGCGTTCCGCGCCGAAGCCGAAGGAGCATCATGAAACGTCCACTCCGGGCCCTCGCGGCAGCCGCGCTGCTCGCCACCGGCTCGATCGTCGCCGTGGCCCTCGGCGGCACCGCCAGCGCCGACACGCAGATCTGCGAGCAGTACGGCTCCACCACCATCCAGGGCCGCTACGTGGTGCAGAACAACCGCTGGGGCACCACCGCCCAGCAGTGCATCAACGTCACCGACAGCGGCTTCGAGATCACCACCCAGAACGGCAGCAACCCGACCAACGGCGCGCCGACCGCGTACCCGTCGGTCTTCCTCGGCTGCCACTACACCAACTGCTCCCCCGGCACCAACCTGCCGATCCAGGTCAGCCAGATCAGCAGCGCCACGAGCAACATCGCCTACCGGTACGTCAGCAACGCGATCTACAACGCCTCGTACGACATCTGGCTGGACCCCTCGCCGAAGCGCGACGGGGTGAACCAGATGGAGATCATGATCTGGCTCAACCGGCAGGGGCCGATCCAGCCCATCGGCTCCCCGGTCGGCACCGCCACCATCGACGGGCGCAGCTGGGAGGTGTGGCGGGGCAGCAACGGCTCGAACAACGTCATCTCGTACCTCGCTCCGTCGGCGATCAGCAGCGCCAACCTCAACCTGCTGGCGTTCATCAACGACACCCGCAACCGGGGCGCGATCACCAACTCCTGGTACCTGACCAGCATCCAGGCGGGCTTCGAGCCGTGGCAGGGCGGCGCCGGGCTGGCCGTGACCTCGTTCAGCGCCGCCGTCAACGGCGGCGGCAACCCGACCACCCCGCCGCCCACCAGCCCGCCGCCGACGACTCCCCCGCCGACCACCCCGCCGCCGGGCGGCTCGGGCTGCGCGGTGAAGTACACGCCGAACTCGTGGAGCAACGGCTTCACCGCCGACGTGCAGATCACCAACACCGGGTCGAGCACGGTCAACGGCTGGACGCTGGCCTACGACCTGCCCGCCGGGCAGCAGGTGACCAGCGCCTGGAACGCCACGGTCAGCCAGAGCGGGTCGGCGGTGACCGCGCGGAACATCAGCTGGAACGGCTCGCTCGCCCCGGGCGGCACGGCCAGCTTCGGCTACCAGGGCACGCTGAGCGGCACGTACGCGTCACCGACGAGCTTCGCCCTCAACGGGGTGGCCTGTACGCGCTCCTGAAACGCCGGACGCGACGTCCGCCGGGCCACCCCGGTGCCCGGCGGACGTCGCGCGTGAGAGGGCCGGCCTGGTCAAACCCGGGTGAGCCGGACGGCGTCGGCGATGACGAGGCCGGGGGCCGAGCTCCACCGGCTGACCGCGACGCGGTTGGCGTCCCCGGCCGGCAACGTGAAGGTGCCGAGGGTGCGCCACTGTCCACCGGTGATCCGCTGGTCGACGACGATCGTCCGGTTTCCGGTGGTGGTGGACACGATGTACGGCGTGGCGGAGTTGTAGCCGCTGACGGCCGGCCACCACGCGTCGACCCGGTAGTTCGCGGTCGCCGGGACGTTGAACTTGTACCAGGCGGCGTCGCTGGCGGCGACCGGGTCCGCGAAGCGGTAGTCGGTCCCGTACCGCTGGGCCGAGTACGCCGAGGTGCCCCAGTTGGCGCTGGCGGTGAAGCGCCCGGCGGTGGAGTTGTCCACCACCGCACTCCACGGGGTGCCGCCGCCGGCCATCTTCGCGGCGACGTCGGCGCGCATCGTGTTCAGGTCGATGAAGGACGGGTCGATCTTGCCGCTGGTGCTCGTCTCGCGGTGGCCCCGGGCGTAGCTGGCGTCCTTGCCCAGCCGCTTGAGCACGGCGGCCGTGGCGGCGATCGACGCGTTGTACTGCGCCGCCGTCATCTCCTGGTTCACGCCGTTGTAGTCGATCTCCCAGCCGATCATCAGCGTGTTGCCGTCGCCGGCGGGGATCGGCCCGCTGCCCCGGCTGACGCCCGCGTGGTTGCAGCGCCCGGCGGAGATGACGTGGAAGACGCCGTGGTAGTCGACAAGCGCCTGGCAGAGCGGGCCGGGCAGGTCGGACCGGCCGTTGATGCAGACGTTGAGCGCCGGGTGCGGGTTGCTGGCGCTGGAGGTGGCGGCGGTGTGGTGCCAGAGCACACCGATCGGATCGAACGAGCCGGGACGCATCCGGTTGACCCAGTCGCCGTGGGTGACGACCTGGACGCCCGCCCCCCGCAGGACGTCCACCAGCCAGGGAATGGTGGCCATCAGGACTCCCCGAGCAGGTCGGCGAGGCACTCGGCCTTCGGCGCGGCGAGCGGCGCGGCGCTCGCCGTGGCGGGCTTGGCGGCTACGGCCACCGCGGTGGCCACCAGGGCCGACATACCCAGCACCCCGCGTCGGGGGAGGCGGGCGGGTCGTGACGCGTTCATGGCGCTCCTTCAGACAAGGGCGGAGGGGTTCCGACTCATCGATGAACTGGTGACGCGCACGGTATATCGTCACGAGCATCTATGTCGATACCCTTCATCGCCCCTATTCAGGCTGAAGGAATTTGGCAACGACGGACCCCGGACCGGGGCTCGGTCCGGGGTCCTTGAAGGGTCCGTCAGGGGTTGCCGAGGGCGTCGATGTCGCGCATCTCCTCGGCGGTCAACGAGAAGCGGAAGATGTCGGCGTTGACGCGGATCCGCTCCGGGGTCACCGACTTGGGAATGACCACGATCTCGTGGTCGACGTGCCAGCGGAGCACCACCTGGGCCGGGGAGACGTCGTGCGCGGCGGCGATGCGGGTCAGCACGGGATTTGCGAGGTCGCTGGTCTTGAACGGGCTGTAACCCTCCAGCACCACTCCCCGGTCCCGGTGCTCCTTGTGCCGCTGCCGGTCGTACAACGAGGGGCTCCACCGGATCTGGTTGACGGCCGGGTTCTCCTCGGTCGCCTGGATCAGCTCGTCGATCTGGCCGGTGCCGTAGTTGCTGACCCCCACCGCGCGCGCGAGCCCCTCGTCCCGGGCGGCGAGCATCTCGCGCCAGACGGGGATGTTGTCCGCGGGGTTCGCCGGCGGCCAGTGGATCAGCCACAGGTCGACGTGGTCGGTGCCGAGCGCGGTCAGGCTGGCCTCGATCGTCTCCCGCTCCCGTCCGACCCGGTCCGGCGGCAGCTTGGTGGTGACGAAGACGTCCTCGCGGCGCAGTCCGCTCTCCCGGACCGCCCGGCCGACCTCCTCCTCGTTGCCGTACATCGTGGCGGTGTCGACGTGCCGGTAGCCGGCGTCGAGCGCGGCGAGCACCGCGTCGTACCCGGCCTGGCCGGTGGCCTGCCAGGTGCCGAAGCCGAGCAGGGGCATCCGCACCTCGCCCGGCAGCGCAACGGCGGGCTGGTCCTCGTGGTCCATGCCGCGGTCATACCCGCGATGACCCGCGACATGCCCGCCGAACCGGACACGCGGGCAGCCGGCGGGCCGGCGCGGATTGCCGGAGAATGCGGGTGTGGCTGACCCGCTGGAGGAGTACCGGCGCAGACGGGACGCGGCGCGCACCCCCGAGCCGGTGCCGAAGCGCCCCCCGGGGAGGAAGCGGCCCGCCGACGGCACGGCCCGGTTCGTCATCCAGCAGCACCACGCCCGGAGCCTGCACTGGGACCTGCGCCTGGAGCACGAGGGGGTGCTGGCCTCCTGGGCGGTGCCGCGCGGGCTGCCCCGCGACACCGGTCGCAACCACCTCGCCGTGCACACCGAGGACCACCCGATGGAATACCTCGACTTCCACGGCGAGATCCCGGCCGGCGAGTACGGCGGCGGGCGGATGACCGTCCACGACCGGGGCACCTACCGGTGCGAGAAGTGGCGCGACGACGAGGTGGTCGTGGTGCTCGACGGCGAGCGCACCTCGGGGCGGTACGTCCTCTTCGCCACCGGCGGCAGGAGCGGGCGGGACTGGATGGTCCGGCGCACCGACCCGCCCCCGGAGGGCTGGACGAGCATGCCGGAGCTGGTCCGCCCGATGCACCCCACCAGCGCGGCGAAGCTGCCCGGGGACGAGGCCCAGTGGGGCTACGAGCTGCGCTGGGACGGGGTGCGCGCGGTCGCGTACGTCTCGGGTGGGCGGCTGCGGCTGCTCGCGGAGGACGACGAGGACGTCTCCGGGACGTACCCCTGGCTGCGGGAGCTGGCCGAGGAGCTGGCGCCCACGGAAGCCGTGCTGGACGGCGTCCTGGTCCGCATCGACCGCGCCGGCCGGGTGCGCCCGGCGCGCGGCGGACGCCGGACCCCCGACGCCCAGTACCTGATCTTCGATCTACTCTGGATGGAGGGCGTGACCAGCCTCGACCTGCCGTACGCGCAGCGCCGGGAGCTGCTCGACGGTCTGGCGCTCGCCGGCCCGCACTGGCAGACTCCGCCGTGGTTCCCCGGTGCCGGCCGGGAGGCGCTGCGGACCGGCCGGGAGCAGGGGCTGCCCGGAGTGGTGGCGAAGCGCCTGGACTCGGTCTACGAGCCGGGCGGGCGCAGCCGGCGCTGGCTGAGCATCGACGCCGGCCGAGACACGAGCTGAGACGGCGAGGAGCATCGTGTACCTGACGCACCTTGAGTGCCCGCGCTGCGGGCGGGAGCACGACGCCGGCAAGCTGGCCAACCTCTGCGACTGCGGATCCCCGCTGCTGGCCCGCTACGACCTGGCGGCGGTGGCGAAGGTGCTCACCCCGGAACGGTTCCCCCTGCGCCCGGCCGACCTGTGGCGTTACCGCGAGCTGCTGCCGGTGGCCGACCCCCGGCACGAGACCACGCTGGGCGAGGGCTGGACGCCGCTGCTGCGCACCCCGACCTACGGCGCGGAGATCGGCATCGCGGAGCTGATGGTCAAGGACGAGGGGTTGACCCCCACCGGCTCGTTCAAGGCGCGCGGCGCGGCGGTGGGCGTCAGCCGGGCCCGCGAGCTGGGCGTGACGCGGATCGCCATGCCCACCAACGGCAACGCGGGCGCGGCCTGGGCCACCTACGCCGCGCGGGCCGGGCTGGGCGCGACCATCGTCATGCCGCTGGACGCACCGGCCATCTGCCGGCGCGAGTGCGTGGCCGCCGGGGCCGACCTGCGCCTGGTCGAGGGGCTGATCAGCGACGCCGGGCGGCACGTCGCGGGGCTGGTCGCCGGCTCCGGTGGCGCGATCTTCGACGCCGGCACGCTGCGGGAGCCGTACCGGCTCGAAGGCAAGAAGACGATGGGGTACGAGATCGTCGAGCAGCTCGGCTGGCAGGTGCCGGACGTGATCATCTATCCCACCGGCGGCGGGGTCGGCCTGATCGGCATCCAGAAGGCGCTGCACGAGCTGCGCGAGCTGGGCTGGATCGAGGACAAGCTGCCCCGCCTGGTCGCGGTGCAGTCGACGGGCTGTGCGCCGATCGTCCGCGCCTTCGCCGCCGGTGAGCAGCGGGCGCGGCCCTGGGCCGACGCGCACACCGTGGCGTTCGGCATCACCGTGCCGGCCCCGCTCGGCGACGAGCTGATCCTCGACGCGCTGCGCGCCAGCGCCGGCACCGCGATCGCCGTCGACGACGCCGAGATCCTGGCCGACCTGCGGGACTTCGCCGCCCGCGAGGGGCTGCTGCTCTGCCCGGAGGGCGCCGCCTGCCTGACCGCCGCCCGGCACCTGCGCGCCGGCGGCTGGATCCGGGCCGGCGAACGCGTGGTGGTGCTCAACACCGGGGCCGGCGTCAAGTACCCGGAGACGGTGGACGTCACCGGCGTGCCGGTGCTGTCCGCCTGACCCGACAGCCCCTCCCCGCACCGCCGTCAGTCCGTGCCGGGGTCGGTCAGCCGCCAGGCGGCGCTGACCAGGCCGATGTGCGACAGCGCCTGCGGGGTGTTGCCGAGCTGCGCGCCGGAGCGCGGGTCGATCTGCTCGCTGAACAGGCCGATGTCGTTGGCGTGCCCGAGCAGCCGCTCGAAGAGCGCCTCGGCCCGGCCCAGCTCACCGGCCATGACCAGGCACTCCACCAACCAGAACGAGCAGGGCAGGAAGCCCGCCGGGTCGGTGTCCCAGCGACGGACGAGTCCGTCGCCGGCACCCAGCCCGCGCTCGACCGCCTCGATGGTGGCGCGCATCCGCGGGTCGGTCGCCGGCAGGAACCCCACCAGCGGCAGCAGCAGCACGGAGGCGTCCAGCTCCGGCGAGCCGAACGCGCCGCCGTACGCGCCGGTCCGCTCGTGCCAGCCGTCGCGCAGCACGGCGGCCCGGATCTCGTCGCGGATCCTCGCCCACCGCCGGGGGTCGGCCCGGTCGCCGAGCCGGGGCGCGAGCCGCACCGCCCGGTCCAGCGCCACCCAGCAGAGCACCTTCGACGTGAGGTAGTGCCGGTCGGTGTCCCGGGTCTCCCAGATGCCCCGGTCGGGCAGGTGCCAGGTGGCGGCCACCTGCTCGGCCAGGCCAAGCACCATCTCGCGCAGTTCCGTGTCGAACGCCTCCCCCAGGTGGTCGCGCAGCTGCCAGACCGCCGCGACCACCTCGCCCGGCACGTCGAGCTGGCGCTGCCGCCAGGCGTCGTTGCCGACCCGTACCGGCAGGCTGCCGCCGTAGCCGCGCAGGTGGGCGCACTCGTGCTCGGAGACGTCCCGCTCCCCCTCCAGGCCGAAGAGCACCGGCACGGGGTCGGGGCCGACCCGGCCGATCGAGCGGGCCGCCCAGGCGAAGAGCCGGGACGCCTCGGAGGGGCAGGCGGCCACCCAGAGGGCGCGCAGCGTCATGGCGAAGTCGCGCAGCCACGAGTAGCGGTAGTCGTAGTTGCGGTCACCGCCGATCCGCTCCGGCAGCGACGTGGTGAGGGCCGCGGCCACCGCGCCGCTGCGGGCGTACGTGAGGCCGGTGAGCACGGTCGCGCTGTGCCGGACCTGCTCCGGGTAGCGGCCGTCGTAGTGGTGCGACTCGCGGTAGGCCTGCCAGGCCTGCACCGTCTCGGCGAGCGCGGCGACCGGCTCCAGCCGGGCCGGCGCCGTCCCGTACGCCTGCCCGTACGCCACGTCGAAGCCGACCACCTGCCCGGCGGAGACCTCGAACTCCTGCCGGACCCGGTCCCGGTCGACATGCGGCGGGATTCCGCCGGCGTGCAGCGGCGGGATCCCGCCGGCGTGCAGGGTCAGGACCACCGGGCCGGCCGCGGCCAGCACCCCGCCGTCGGGCTGCTCATGCAGGTACGGGGTGAGCAGGCCGTACTCCGGGCGGGGGCGGAAGTCGAGCGACATCCGCACCCGCCCAGCCAGTCCCTCCACGACCCGTAGCAGCACCGCCGGGGAGTTCATCCCCAGCTGGTGGCCACGGGCGCCGAACTCGGCGGCGAGCGCGTCGGTGACCGCGACGCTCCCCTCCGGCGTGTGGTGCACGGTGCGCAGCACCAGCGTGTCGGCCACGTACGCCCGCTCGACCCGGTGCCCGGGAAGCCCGGCGGCGCTGGGCGCCAGCCGCCAGTGGCCGGCCTCGGTGTCGAGGAGGCGGCCGAAGACCGACGGGGAGTCGAACCGGTCCGGGCACCACCAGTCGATCGAGCCGTCCCGACCGACCAGGGCGCCCGAACGGCAGTCGGAGAGGAACCCGTAGTCGGAGATCGCCAGTTGGTCCACCCGCTGCGGGTACCCCGTTCCGGCCGCCTCAGGCGGCACCGACGGTCAGGAGGTGGGCGGCTCGTCCTCGCCGGCGGCCTCGGCGGCGTCGGCCTCCTCCTTGGTCCGGTGCACCGCCTGGTCGGCGTGCTCGGGCGGCCCGTAGACCGTGTAGAGCACCAGCGGGTTGGGGCCGGTGTTGACGAAGTTGTGCTTCGTGCCGGCCGGCACCACCACCAGGTCGCCCTGCACTACCTCGCGCTTCTCCCCCGCCACCTGGGCCTCGCCCGTACCGCTGACGAAGGTCAGGATCTGGTCGATGTCCTCGTGGACCTCCTCGCCGATCTCGCCACCCGGCGGAATCGTCATGATCACCAACTGGGTGTGCTCACCGGTCCACAGCACCCGCCGGAAATCCGGGCTCTTCTCGGCGACGGTCGCGATAGTGAAATGCTCCATGCCGACGCACATACCCGCTGCGGCCCGACGCCACGCCGGGACTCGCAGATGGTGGAATTCGCCACTCGTGCGGGGTTTCGATCCCCGCTGGACGGGGATCGAGTGAGTAGCCGGCGCACGGTGGCCGGTCGAGCCAGGTCCCCGCCGGCGTACCGCCGTACGGCTGCGGTGGTGGGAGACGGCCAGAGCGCGGCGACGTTCCGATCCCCGGGATCCGAACGGCGCCGCGCGCTCGTGTCCGGCTCAGTCGTCGTCCTCGACCGCCACCGGCTCCAGGCCCACGCAACGCAGCTTCAGCTCGACCTCCCCGGACGGGCCGGCGAAGGCGACCTCCACGTCGTCGTCCGGCCCCCGCTCCGCGTCCGCGACCCGGTAGCCCTGGGCGGGCGTCCAGGAGACCAGCCGCACCCCGTCCGGCCCGCACTCGGCCACCGCGCTGCCACCCGACGTGGCGAAGGCCCGACGTGCTCCCGCCGGGGCCGAGCCGGTCGCTCCCGGCGACGACGGCCCGCCGGTCCCGCTCGCCGACGGCGACGACGGCGCGCCGACCCCGGGGGCGGTGGGCCCGGGCGAGGCCAGGGCACGCTCGATCTCCTCCTGGCTGAGCACTCCGCCCGGGGTACCGGCGATGCTCTCCCCCACCCACCGGATCGCGGCCACCCCGATCAGGGTGGCGACGACGGCGGTGGCCAGCCACCCGGCGACGGCGAGGAACGAACGGCGGCGCATCCCCCGAGTCTCCCCGATCCGAGGTTGGGACGAGCCCCGCACAGGGCTAAGGGAGGGTTAACGTCCGGGCCGGCGCGTCGGGTGGCGGCTAGCCTGCCACCTGTGGCCCGCCTGCTGCTCATCGAGGACGACCTGACGATCCGTACGCCGCTGCTGCGGGCGCTGCGCGAACGGGGGCACGCGGTGGCCGCCGCCTCGACGGCGATGACCGGCCTGCGCGACGCGCTGGACGACCGGCCCGACCTGGTGGTGCTGGACCTGGGACTGCCCGACCTGGACGGCCGCGAGCTGCTGCGGATGCTCCGCGCGGTCAGCGCCGTGCCGGTCATCGTCGCCACCGCCCGCGACGACGAGACCGAGATCGTCCGGGTGCTCGACGCCGGGGCGGACGACTACGTGGTGAAGCCGTTCACGGCCGCGCAGCTCGACGCGCGGATCCGGGCGGTGCTCCGGCGCGGGACCGGCTCCGCCCCGGAGGAGGACCCGGCGCTGGTGGTGGGCGGGCTGCGGGTCGACCCGCGGTCGCGGCAGGTCACCCTGGACGGTGCGCCCGTCGAGCTGACCCCGCGCGAGTTCGACCTGCTGCACCACCTCGCGGGCCGGCCCGGCCAGGTGGTCACCAAGCGGGAGCTGCTCGCCGAGGTGTGGCGGGTGCCGTACGGCGGAGCCGACAAGACCGTGGACGTGCACCTGTCCTGGCTGCGGCGCAAGCTCGGGGAGAGCGCGCAGGCGCCCCGCTACCTGCACACCGTACGGGGCGTCGGGGTCCGGCTCGAAGCGCCGGGGAGCGCCGGATGAGGGCCCGGCTGGCGCTGCTGGTCGCCGCGGTCAGCGTGCTCACCCTGGTCGCCTTCCTGGTGCCGCTGGCGCTGCTGGTGCGTACCGTCGCGGCCGACCGGGCCACCGTGCGGGCCACGGCCGACGCGCAGAGCCTCGTCACCGTCGTCGGTACCGCCGACACCGCGACGATCCGGCTGACCGTCGACCAGCTGGCCACGGAGTCCGCGCGGCCGGTCACGGTGTTCCTTCCCGACGACACGGTCCTCGGCGCCCCCGCCCCGCGTACGGCCGCGGTGGCGCTGGCCGCCCGGGGGCAGAGCCTCACCGCCGAGTCCGGGCGGGGTCGGGAGGTGGTGATCGCCGTGCAGGGCCGGCCGGACGGCACCGCCGTTATCCGGACGGTGGTCCCGCCCGCCGAGCTGACCGCCGGGGTGACCCGGTCCTGGCTGGCCCTGGCCCTGCTCGGCGTGCTGCTGGTGCTGATCGGGCTGGCCGTCGCCGACCGGCTGGCCCGCACCCTCGTCCGGCCGATCGGTGAGCTCTCCGCGGTGTCGCACCGGCTGGCGAACGCGGAGCTGGCCGCGCGCGTCACGCCCGCCGGGCCGCGCGAGCTGCGTGAGGTGGCCGGCGCCCTCAACCACCTCGCCGGCCGGATCCAGGTGCTGCTGGTGCAGGAGCGGGAGGAGGTCGCCGACCTTTCGCACCGCCTGCGCACCCCGCTGACGGCGCTGCGCCTGGAGGCCGAGTCGCTGCGTGACCCGGAGGACGCGGCCCGGGTGACCGCGGCCGTGGACGGGCTGGAGCGGGCGGTGACCGGCCTGATCCGACAGGCCCGGTGGCGGGTGCCGACGGCCGAGGCGGCCAGCGCCGACGCGGCGGCCGTGGTGGCCGAGCGGGTGGCGTTCTGGTCGGTGCTGGCCGAGGACACCGGGCGGGCCGTGACGCTCGACCTGGCGCCGGGACCGCTGCCGGTGGGCGTGCCCGCCGACGAGCTGGCGGCGGCCGTGGACGCCCTGCTCGGCAACGTCTTCGCGCACACCCCGGACGGCACCGCGTTCGCCGTCCGGCTGGTGGCGGCGGAGGCGGGCCGGGCGGCGCTGACCGTGGCGGACGAGGGGCCGGGGATGCCGCCCGGCACGATCGACCGGGGCGCGAGCACCGCCGGCTCGACCGGCCTGGGCCTGGACATCGCCCGCCGCGCCGCCCAGTCCAGCGGCGGCCGCCTCACCCTGCACACCGCGCCCTCCGGTGGCGCCGAGGTACGCCTCGAACTCGGCCCGCCCCCGTCCTGACCCGTCCTCCGGCCGCGCCCGGACGGGCTTAACCCGGCCTTAGCGTTCGGGCAGCGTGGCGCTATCCGGACCGGCGCGATCCTGAGAACCAGCAACCGAGGAAGGGTGAACGAGATGAAGCGCAAGTCCCTGATGCTGGTGTCGCTCGGCGGCGCGGCCGTGCTGGCCGTGACCGGCGCGACGTTCGGCGTCGCGGCGGCCGACAACGGCGCGGCCCGGGCGACCACCCTGGCCGCCGCCACCACCGCCCCGACGGCCCCGGCCACGCCGGGCACCCCGAGCGGCACCGGGAGCAGCGCCCCGGCGACGAGCGGCGCGCCGACCACCGGCGGCACCCCGGCCCCGTCGGGCAGTGGTGCGCCGGCCACCGGCGACGACGCGGTGACCGAGCAGCGGGCCGGCGAGATCGCGCTGGCCCGGGCGGGCGGCGGCAAGATCGTCGAGGTCGAGCGCGAGGACGAGGACGGCCGCGCCGTGTGGAGCGTCGAGATCGTGGCCGGGCAGACCGAGCACGAGATCGATGTCGACCGGGGTGACGGCACGGTGGTCAAGGCCGAGCAGGAGCCGGTCGACGACGATGACGACGACCGGGACGACGACGATGACGACGACGACTCGGACGACGACGGCGACGACGACTGATCCGTTGCCGCTAACACCGCCGTCCCGCCGTGTGCGGGACGGCGTCGTCGTCGTTGCGGGCAGGCGGGACGGCGCCGTCGTTGTTGCGGCACCCGGGGCGGCGGCGACGCCGTTGCGGAACGCGGCGAGCGGGCCCGGCCCGGGTCGCGGCAGACCGGCACCGTCCCGGCGAGCTGCCGTCGCCGACGGGTGCGGCACGCCCCGGCACGCGGGACGGGCCGGTCGGCCCTGTGACCGACACCGATGTCTGGCTACATTGGGGTATGGTGCCCGCCCACCGGGGCCGGGCGGCGGAACCGGTCTACCGCCCCATCCTCGCCAACCGGCGGGGTGAGCTGGAGGCGCTCGGTCATCTCGACGACGTCGTCGCCCCCCTGCTCGCCCCGGTCCTCCAGGTGTCCGTCCTCGACCGGTTCACGCTGGACGTGCTCCGTCGGCTGCCCGCCGGGCTGCTCACGGCCGTCGACGTCACCGGCCTGCCCGACGCCCCGGAGGCCGAACTGGTCCGCTGGGGCGTACCGCTGGTGCCGGTGATCGGGCTCGCGGACAGTGACCGGCGCCTGGTGGCGCACGGTGCCGCGGCCCGGGCGCACGCCCAGCGGGCGGTCGTCCGGCTGCGGGTCGGTCACGACCGGGCCGGACCGGACGCGGCCACGGCGGCGGCGGAGCGGGTCTGGCGGTTCACCGGCCTGGTGCCCGAGCAGTGCGACCTGCTCCTCGACGCGGGCGACGTGTGCTGCCGGGCCGACGTGCGGGTGGCCGAGCCCCGGGTCCGCCGGCTGCTGGAGTGGGCCCGCCGGCACGCCTGGTGCTCCGTGAGTGTGGCGGCGGGCGGGATGCCCCCGGCGGTGTCCGGCCTGCCCACCGACGAACCGGTGCGCCTCGACCGCTGGGACTGGCAGCTCTGGCAGCGGCTGGCCGACCTCGGCGTCGGGTACGGCGACTACGGCGTCGGCACCGCGGTGCCCGGTGCCGACCGGTCGGGAGACCGGCTGCCCACCGTCCGCTACACCACCGACGGTGCCTGGTGGGTGTACCGCTGGTCGCGGCGGGGCGGACGCGGCGACGACCGGTTCGCGGACCTGTGCCGCACCGTGGTCTCGGCGCCGCACTGGCCGGCCACGGGCGCGGCCTTCTCGTGGGGTGACCACGAGATCCTGCGGCGCGCCCGCCGGGGCGCCGGCGCCGGATCCGCCAGCAACTGGGCGGCGTGGAGCACCTCGCACCACCTGGCGCACGTGCTGGCCGCGCTGCCGCAGCCGGGGCGGGAGTCCCGGCCGGGGCCGTGGCGCTCCGATCAGGCGCCGCCGGAGCGGGGCCGACCCGCCCGACCGCACCGCAACGGGGATACCCGCCGGGCCGGCTGAGCGCCTCCCCGCCGGGCACCGGCGGGGAGGCGACGCCCCGCCGTCACTGCTTCTCGGTGAACCCGAACTGCACGATGCCCTCGTCGTCGACGCTCGCGTCCACCGACGCGTCGCCGAGCAGATCGGCGGCGTCGGAGTCCAGGAAGATGCGGGCGCCCTGGTTGTCGACCACATGGTCGCCCTCGGCCGGTTCGGCGACCAGTTCGACGGTGAGCGAACCCGCGTCGGTGTCGGCGGCGATCCGCACTCCGCCGTCCTCGGCGACGTCCTGCTGGTTGGCGAGGTCTCGGATGACCAGCACGGCGTTGTCGGTCATGGTGAGCATGGCGGAACTCCTCGTGGATTCTCGGATTCGCGGTGCGGGACCGGGGTTCGGCCCGCGGACGAGCACACGTGGGAGGCGATGGAAGGGCGACACGCACATCGCCGTCGCGCTTCGGGGCAGCTCAGGGCCCCTCCACGGCCTACGGTGCCCCCTGTCGGGGGATCCGTCAAATAGAGCGGGGTCAGTGCGCGGCGCCGGCCGGGGCGAGTCGGGCGCGGATGTCGCGTACCGCCGCGCGGCCCGCCCGGTTGGCGCCGATCGTGCTCGCCGACGGGCCGTACCCGATCAGGTGAATGCGCTCGTCGGCGACCACGCGGGTGCCGTCCATCGTGATACCGCCGCCCGGCGCGCGCAGGCGCAACGGCGCGAGATGGTCCAGCGCGGCCCGGAAGCCGGTGCACCACAGGATCACGTCCGCGGGCACGAACCGCCCGTCGTCCCAGGCCACCCCGTCGGGCGTGATCCGGTCGAAGACGGGTAACCGGTCGAGCACGCCGCGCTCGCGCAGCCGGCGCAGTTCCGGCGTGAGCGGCAGCCCGGTCACCCCGACCACGCTGGCCGGCGGCCGACCCGCGCGTACCGCCGCGTCGACCAGGGCCACCGCCGCACGCCCCCGCTCGGGGGTGAACTCCTCGTCGCGGAAGTCGGGCGGGCGCCGGGTCACCCAGGTGGTGCCGGCGGCCACGGTCGAGACGTCGGCGAGCAGTTGGACGGCCGACGTCCCGCCGCCCACCACCACGACCCGCCGGCCGGTGAACTCCGCCGGTCCCCGGTAGTCGGCCGTGTGCAGTTGCCGGCCCCGGAAGGTCGACCGGCCGGGGTAGTGCGGCCAGAACGGCCGCGTCCAGGTGCCGGTGGCGTTGACCAGGGCACGGGTGGTCCAGGAACCGTGGTCGGTGTGCACGGCCAGCCGGCCGTCGGGCCGGTCGCGCACCTCCCGGACCCGCACCGGGCGCCGCACCGGCAGGTCGAACTCGCGCTCGTACGCGGCGAAGTAGGCGCTGACCACCTCGGCCGCCGGCCGGTCGGGCCCGGCCACCGGGAAGGGCAGGCCGGGCAGGTCGTGGAAGCCGTGCACCCGGTCGAGCCGCAGCGTGGGCCAGCGGTGCCGCCACGCCCCGCCCGGCCCGTCGCCCCCGTCGAGGATCACGAAGCCGTCCCCGGGGGCGAACCCGGCGCGGCCCAGGTGGTGGCCGGCGGAGAGGCCGGCCTGCCCGGCCCCGATCACCAGCACGTCGACGGAGCGCTCGTCCATGCCGGGTACAACACCGGCGGGCCCGCCCGGCTGCCCGCCGGAAGCGTCTCGCCGGTCACAGCCCGCCGGGCCCACGGAAAATTTCTTTCCATCGACGGTCTTTTCTGGCAGATACCTGCATGGCAGCATCACCCCATGCATCGTCGTCTCTTCCCCCGGACGCTCGCGCTGGTGGCGCTGGTCGCCGCCGCGGCCACGGCGGGCGCGCCCACCGCCACCGCCGAGTCCCCGACCCCCGCGGCGACCCGGCTGAACGCCACCATCGACGCGATCCTCGCCGACAGCCGGCTGGCCGGGGCGCAGGCCTCGGTGGTGGTCAAGGACGCGACGACCGGGGAGACGGTCTACCACCGCAACGGCGACCGCCGCCTGGTGCCCGCCTCCAACACCAAGCTGCTGACCTCGGCGGCGGCGCTGGAACTGCTCGGGCCGGGCCACCGCTTCAGCACCGAGGTGCGCACCAGCGGCGCCCGCCGGGCGGGCCTGGTCTCCGGCAACCTCTACCTGCGCGGCGGCGGCGACCCGACCATGCTGGCCGCCGACTACGACGCGCTGGCCGCGCAGGTCGCCGCCGCGGGCGTCCGGGTGGTCACCGGCAACCTGGTGGCCGACGACACCCGCTACGACAGCACCCGCCTCGGCCCCGACTGGACCTGGGACGACGAGCCGTACTACTACGCCGCGCAGGTCTCCGCCCTGACCGTGGCACCGGACACCGACTACGACGCGGGCACCGTCATCGTCCACGCCGCCCCCGGCGCGACCGCCGGCGCGCGTCCGGTCGTCACCACCACCCCGGCCACCCGGTACCTGAAGATCGACAATCGGGCCGAGACGGTCGCCGGCGGGGAGACGTCGGTCTCCTTCGAGCGCGCGCACGGCAGCAACACGGTCGTGGTGACCGGGCAGATCGCGCTCGGCGCCGCCCCGGCGAGCGACTGGGTCAGCGTCTGGGAGCCCACCGGCTACGCCGCCGACGTCTTCCGCTCGGCGCTGCGCCGGCACGGCGTACGGGTGCTCGGCCGGACGGTGACCGGCCAGGCCACCCCGGAGGGCGCGGCCGAGGTGGCGCGGCACCGCTCGATGCCCCTGGCCGAGCTGATGGTGCCGTTCCTCAAGCTGTCGAACAACGGGCACGCCGAGGTGCTGACCAAGGAGATCGGCCGGGTGCTCTCCGGCGCCGGCACCTGGTCGGCCGGGCTGACCGCGATCAGCGAGTACGTCGCCGACGCCGGGATGGACACCGGCACCCTGCGCCAGCGGGACGGCTCGGGGCTCTCCCGGCGCAACCTCATCCCCGCCGACGAGTTCGTGGACCTGCTCACCGCCGTGCGCGACGAGCCCTGGTTCGACACCTGGTACGCGGCCCTGCCGGTCGCCGGCGAGGCGGACCGGTTCGTCGGCGGGACGCTGCGCAGCCGGATGCGGGGCACGGCGGCGGCGGGCAACGTGCACGCCAAGACCGGCAGCCTGACCGGCGTCTCCGGCCTCTCCGGCTACGTCACCGACGCCGACGGGCGGGTGCTGGCGTTCTCGATCCTGCTCAACAACTACCTGGCCTCCTCGGTGAAGACGCTGGAGGACCAGATCGCGATCGCCCTGGCCTCGTACACGGCCAAGGGCGTGACCGGCGCGCGGGTCGCGGCCCCGACGGCGCCCGACGCCCCCCGGGTCCCGGAGGGCCTGGAGTGCGCCTGGGTCAAGCCGAACGCCTGCTGACGGGCCGGCGGGGCCCGGTGCGGGGGCCCCGCCGGCGCTCAGGCACCGGGGCGGTGCGGAAGCTCGGCCGCCGGGTCGCCGCGCTCGATCAGCGCGGCGATCTCGGCGGGACGCAGGCCGCGCTGCGCCAGCACCCGGGTGCCCCAGCGGTGCAGCCGGCACGGGTGCGGGCTGGCGTCGTTGCGGCAGACCGTCCCGCCGGACCAGAGCCTGGGCGCGTGCACCACGACCGCCCGCACGGCGAACTGGGCGTCCTCGACGGTCACGTACGGCGGCAGCGGGATGTCCCGGAGCACCTCCCCGGACGGTTCCCCGGCGCCCCGGGGGGCGGCCGGGCGGACGGTGCGGGTGGTGACGCTGCTCATCGGTCAAGCCTCCACAGGGGATTGTCGGAGATGGACAGCAGAAAGTTACGACAGGCTTGACGCAGCGCGACGGACAAACTGTCCCACGAGGTGGACACGGACCACCCGGCGGCGGGGGCGGCGGGACCGTCGCCGGGGCGGAGCCGCCGGTCAGCCGGCCGCCCGCGCCCGCAGCCGGGCGGCCGTCCGGCGGGGGTCGTAGTCGGGGGCGACGCCGTCGACGATCAGCGCCGCGCCCGGGATGTGCCGGGTGCGCAGCGGCAGGATCTCCTGGTACGCAGGCGAGTCGTACCAGGCGCGGGCCCGGTCCAGGTCGGGGAACTCGATGACGACCAGGGTGCCCGGCCAGTCACCCTCCCTGACCTCCACCTCGGCGCCGTGCACCCGGAACCGGCCGCCGAACGGGTCCAGCGTGGCCTGGATCCGCTCGATGTAGGTGAGGATGTCCTCGTTGACCGGGGTGTGGTGCAGGTGGGCGAGCGCGAACGCGGGCATGGTGCCTCCCGGGAGCCGATCCGCCCGGCCGGACGACCGGGGCGGTACGCCGAGTCTTCCGCCGGCACGCCCCGGCGTCGATTACCCGTCAGGTAACGACGGCGGGTCGCTCCCGCTCAGGCGCGTTCGAGCACGACGACGGGGATCTCCCGGTCGGTCTTCGCCTGGTACTCGTCGTACGCCGGCCAGATGGCGGCCATCGTGGACCACATGCGCGGCTTCTCCTCCGCCGTCGCGGTCCGCGCCCGCGCGGTGAACCGCTCGGCGCCCACCTGCACCTCGACCAGCGGCTCGTCGAGCAGGTTGAGGTACCAGGCCGGGTGCTTCGGGTCGCCGCCCTGTGAGGCGACGACCAGGTAGGCGTCGCCGTCGCGGCCGTAGATCAGCGCGGTGCGCCGCAGCTTTCCGCTGCGCCGGCCCCGGGTGGTCAGTAGCAGGGTGAAGACCCCGGGCCGCCACTCGTGCCCCTCGGCGCCGCCGGTCTCGACGTACCGCCGGATGTGGTCGGCCACCCAGCCCTGCGGGCTGTCCAGCACCTGCTCGCCCATCGGCCCTCCCGTTCGCCCTCGCGCACCCGGTCGTCGCGACCACGCTACTCCGGGCAGCGGCCTGTCGCCGGGCGAACGAGCCCGCCCGGACGCCCGGGTCAGCGCAGCGCGACCGCCTGGACGCCGACGTTGCCGCAGTCGTCGCTGAACGCCTGCTCCACCGTCCAGGTCAGCACCAGCCGGCTGCCCTTCGGCGCCTGGAACCGGATGGTGAACTCGGTGGACCGGCTGGTGTGCCGGTCCTCGATCCGCAGGGTCCGGCTCGGACCGCCGACGGAGAGGCGGGCGTCCAGCCGTCCCCGGGCCATCCACACCCCGCCGTACAGCCGGACGGTGCGCGCCCGGCCGTCGGCGACCACCGCGAGCGTGAAGCCGCTGCCGGCGTCGCACCGGTAGACCCCGTGGGGCGAGCCGCTCACCGACGCCACCGGGCTGCCGTCGCGCCAGCTGAAGCTCTCCTGGTTGTCGTCCCAGCCGCCCCGCCGGCCGGTGCCGCCCTCGTCGCGGATCTCGCCGGAGCCGCCGCGCTTGCGGACCGCCGACTCCGCGCCGCGCAGGCCCCAGTGGATCCAGTCGCGGCTGCCCATCGTGGTCAGGTCCACCTCGCCCGGCGCCTCGGCCATGCTGGCGGCGAGCACCGCCCGCACCGGCGGCGCGGACGTCGGTGGCGTCGACGACGTCGGTGGCGCCGGGGACAGGCTCGGCGGACGCTGCCGGGGCCGCAGCCCGGGCGAGACCAGGCCGGCGTCGAGGTCGCGCCCCTCCAGCCCGGGGAAGCCGCTCGGCCGGCCGGCGCCCGCCGGTACGCCGCCGCCGGTCTCGCCGTCCGGCTCGGGGTCGCCGGCGGTCAGGTACGACACGAGGGCGACCAGGCAGGCGGCCACGGCGATCCCCTCCACGGCCCACCGGCGGCGCTGCCGCGCCCGGGCCAGCCGCCGCAGGGTGGCGCGGGTGTGCCCGGCCTGCGGCGGGTGCGGCGTCCCGGGCGGGGCTGCCGGCTCGCCTTCCCGGCGGCCGTACCGCGACGGCCGGATGTGCTGTCGGGTGAGGTCTTCCTCCGCCACCGACCCTCCACTTTCCACCGGCCCCGGCCGGACGCGGCCGTCCCTTGTGGGCGTCCCGCGCCCGCACCGCCTCGTCCGTCGCGCCGGACGGACGGGCGTGTCCAGTTCGTCACCGGACGGTAGCGGACATCGATCAGGACCACGGTCCCGGGTCCTGCGGCGGTCGGCTCAGTCCCGCCGGCGGCGGCGCAGACCCCGGCCGGGATGCCAGCTCTCGATCACCAGGTGGTCCGGCGGGTCGCCCACCCGGGTCAGCACCACCTCGGTCAGCTCGATCCGGAACCGGTGCGAGCCGTCCTCGCCCGGCGGCTCCTCGTGCGCCCGCCCGGCGATCTTCGCATCGCCGCCCCAGGCCCCCGGGTCCTCGGCCGGAGTGTCCTCCGTCGGGCAGTGCAACGCCACCCGAGGGTCGCGGCGCAGGTCGAGCGCCTTGACCGCGCCGGGCAGGCTGCCCAGGCGCAGGTGCCCGCCGTCGAAGTCGAACTCGGTGCCGCTGATCCGGGGGGAGCCGTCCCGGCGCAGCGTCGCCATCGTGCCGTGTTTGCGTACCGCGAAGCGCGCCCGGACGCGCTCGGCGAAGCCGGGCTCGTCCCGGACGAGATCTGACCACCATGCCATGACGCTCAGCCTGGCAGGCAATCCGGACAACCCGCGTCGGCTTTTCTCAGCGGATCTCGAAGCCGAGCGCCTGCGCGATCACCACGGTCTGCCCGGGGTCGACGATCGCCCCGGCCCGCTCCACCACCGTCGGGTCGAGCGCGGTCAGGTCGCTGCCGCGCAGGTCGGCCCCGGACAGCCGGCAGCTGTGCAGCTGCGCGGCGGAGAGGTCGACGCCGGTGACCGTGGCCCCGGTGAGGTTGGCCCCGGTCAGATCCACCTCCCGCATCCGGACGTCGGTGATGCGGACCCCGCGCAGGTCGGCGCCGGGCAGCGCGACGAACGACCAGTCGCCGCCGGCGACCGTCAGCGGCCGCAGGTCGCACTGGGCGAAGGTGCTGCCCACGAGCTTGCAGCCGGTGAACTCCGCCTCGAAGAAGTTGCACCGCTGGAAGGTGCAGCGGGTGAAGGCCGAGTCGGTGTGCCGGGAGGCGTTGAACTTCACGTTGCCGAAGGTGCAGCCGTCGAAGACCGCGCCCCGGCTCACCGCCTCGGTCAGGTCGATGTGGAAGAACTCGCAGCGGACGAAGCGCCGGTCCACCAGTTCCTCGCCGTACCAGTCCTCGTTGCGGAAGGTCTCGTCCTCGGTCAGCTCGGGCATCGGACCAGGCTACCGAGGGGGTGGGACAACGGCCGGCGGCCCTTCCACCGAGGCGTACCGGCTAGTAGGTTCGGCGGCGTGAGTGTGGCACGCAGCATCGACCCGGACCAGATCGGCTTCGACGCGGCGCGGTTGGCGCGCATCGACGAGCACTTCGGCAGGTACGTCGACGACGGTCGCCTCGCCGGCTGGCAGGTGCTGGTCACCCGCCGCGGCGAGATCGCCCACTCGTCGACGTACGGGCTGCGCGACGCGGAGGCGGGCAGGCCCGTCGAGGCGGACACGCTCTGGCGCATCTACTCGATGACCAAGCCCGTCACCTCCGTCGCCGCGATGATCCTGTGGGAGGAGGGCCGCTTCCAGCTGACCGACGAGATCAGCCGGTGGCTGCCCGAGTTCGCCGACATGCGGGTCTACTCCAAGGGCTCGGCCCTCAAGCCGTACACGGTGCCGGCGGTCGAACCGATCCGGGTCTGGCACCTGCTCACCCACACCGCCGGCCTGACGTACGGCTTCATGCAGACCTCGGTGGTCGACACCATCTACCGGGCCGCCGGCTACGACCTGTACCCGCCGGCGGACGTCGACCTGGCCACGGCCTGCCAGGCCTTCGGCGAGCTGCCGCTGCTGTTCCAGCCCGGCACCGCCTGGGGCTACTCGGTCGCCACCGACGTGCTCGGCCGGCTGGTCGAGGTGGTCTCCGGGCAGAGCCTGGACGCCTTCTTCGCCGACCGGATCTTCCGCCCGCTGGGCATGACCGACACGCACTGGTGGGCCGGGGGCGACGCCGCCGACCGGCTCGCCGCCCTCTACGCGCCCGACCCGCGCACCGGCCGCGCGTTCCGCTACGACAAGCTGGGCGCCCTGGCGTACGAGAAGCCGCTGCTGCTCTCCGGCGGCGGCGGCCTGATCTCCAGCGCCGCCGACTACCACCGGTTCACCCAGATGCTGCTGCGCGGCGGCGAGCTGGACGGGGCACGCCTGCTGGGGCCGCGCACGGTGCGCTTCATGACCCGCAACCACCTGCCCGGCGGGCGGGACCTGGAGGCCCTCTCCGCCGGTGGCTTCGCCGAGACCACCCTCGACGGGATCGGCTTCGGGCTCGGCTTCGCCGTGGTCGACGACCCCGTGCCGAGCCGGGTGCCGAGCAGCCCCGGCGAGTACTACTGGGGCGGCGTGGCGAGCACGGCGTTCTGGGTCGACCCGGCCGAGGAGGTCACGGCCCTGTTCCTCACCCAGCTCATGCCGTCGAGCACCTACCCGATCCGGCCGCAGCTGCGCCAGCTCGTCTACTCCGCCCTGGTCGACTGAGCCGGCTCCCGGCCCGGCCGGCGAGTCGGGCCGGCGGCGCGGTGCCGGTCCGCCCCCGGTCGCCGGGTCACCGCCGCCGGCACTCCTCCATCCCGTCGGGGTACGTCCAGCACTCCGTCTGCACCCCGGCCGTGCCGGTGACCCGGAAGGGACGCCCCGCGTCGTCGACCGTGACGGTGCCGGTGCGCCCCCGCGACGCCCAGTCCACCTCGACCGTCCAGTCGCAGTCACAGTCGACCGTGTGGCCGATGACGAGGAAGGTCTCGGCATCGGTCAGGGACACCCGGTACGGGAAGCGGATCTCTTTGCGCTCGTGCTCGGGGAGGCTCTGCCCGCCCTCGTCGAACAGGCCGGCGGTGAGCACCGGAGGGTCCTCGTCCAGGTTCGCCTCCACCCAGCGGTAGGCGGCCGGGCCGCCCCCGCCCGGAGCGGTGAACACGCCCCGCAGGGCGGGGCGCCGCGTCACCACCCGCACCCGCAGGTCGGTGAGGGTCACCTGCGCCTCGTCGACCCCCTGGACGGTGAAGTAGACGTACTGCCGGGAGGCGGGCGTCCCGGCGGCCTCCCGGGCCCACCGCGACCAGTCGTCCGCCCAGGCCGGCCGGGCGGGGACGTCCGCCAGCGGCGGCGCGACCACCCAGCCGTCCGACGCCTCGTGGCCGACGCGGACCGCGACCGTGAACGGCAGCGCGTCGGGGTCGGGCGGAGGCGGCGGGGGCGTGCCGGGGAGGAGGCCCCAGGCGACGAGCCAGGCGGTCAGCACCGCCGTGACAACGGCCGCGAGGACCCCGGCGAACCAACGGCCGGCGGGCGGGCCGGCGGGTGAGAGCCGGCGCAGCAGCACCCGCAGCCGATCCGACCGGCGCGGCCTCGGCTCCGGCGCCGGTTCCGTCGACGGATCGGGGGGCCCGGGCGTCCCGGCGGACGCGTCACGTTCCTCCGTCATCGCGCCCACCCCCCGCCTTCAGCGGTCACGGTCCGATACCAGTGCACCCCGAAGCGTGCGACGACGCAAGGGGCGGCCGGGCCGGCCGGGATCCCCGGTCCGCCAGCGCGCGGCGGCGCCGGTCAATAGCCTGGAGACGGGCTACGTCCGCCGGGCCGGACGGGCCGGGCGGGAGGCGGTATGAGCAACATCGTCGTGTTCGGCGCGGGTGGCACCGCGGGGTCGCGGATCACCGCCGAGGCGGTCGGCCGGGGGCACCGGGTCACCGCGGCGGTACGCCGGCCGGAGGCCACCTCGTACCTGCCGCCGGCGGTCACGGTGGTCACCGGGGACGCCACCAGCGAGCGGAGCGTACGGGAGTTGGCGCCCGACACGGACGCCATGGTGGTGGCGATCGGCGGCGGCGGACACGACCTGTGGCTCGACGCGGCGCGGAACCTGGTCGGCGTGCTGCGCGGCATGCCGGCCGCGCCCCGGATCATCCACGTGGGCGGCGGGTCGACGCTGCTCACTCCGAAGGGCACCCGCTACCTCGACGAGCCGGACTTCCCCGAGGAGTACCGCGACGCGGCCATGGGGCAGGCCGACGCGCTCGACTTCTACCGCTCCTCGGCCGACGGGGTGAGCTGGACGTACGTCTCCCCGCCGCCGCTGGAGTTCCACCCGGGCGAGCGCACCGGGCACTACCGCACCGGCGGCGACCAGCCGGTGACCGACCACGAGGGCCGCTCGGTGCTCAGCTACGAGGACCTGGCGGTGGCGATCGTGGACGAGATCGAGCAGCCGCGCCACGAGAACGCCCGCTTCACCGCCGCGTACTGAGGGCGGCCCGGGCGGCGGCGGTGGGCCACCACTCGCGGTGGCCCACGGCGGCGCGGGACGGCGGGCGGGTCGTCAGTCGGCGAGGCGGGCGGGGAAGCCGCCGGTGGCGATCGGGCCCCACGCCTCGATGGTGACCCGGATCAGCGACTTGCCCTGCCGGAGCATCGCCGCCCGGTACTCGTCCCAGTCCGGGTGCTCGCCGGAGATGCAGCGGAAATAGTCCACCAGCGGCTCCAGCGCCTCCGGCAGGTCCAGCACCTCGGCGGTGCCGTCGACCTGCACCCACGGGCCGTTCCAGTCGTCGGAGAGCACGCAGGCCGACACCCGTGGGTCGCGGCGGACGTTGGCGACCTTGGCCCGCTCGGGATAGGTGGAGATCACCAACCGCCCGTCGCCGTCCACCCCGGCGGAGACCGGGGACGACTGCGGCCGACCGTCGGCGCGGGTGGTGATCAGCACCACCCGGTGCCGTGGCCGGAGGAACTCGGTCAGCTCGGCCCGGTCGACCCGGGTGTTCGTCGCGATGCTGCGTGCCATCGTTCGTTCCTACCAGGATGCCCGTCGCCCGGCGACCGCACCGGGCGGAACGGGCGCCGCGCGTCGGCCCGGCGGCCTCAGCGGGGGCGCGGGGCGGCGCGGCCGGCGGCGGGCTGGGCCGGCACCCGGGGGCGGACCGAGGGCCGCCAGGCGCGGCCGTTGGCGTAGATCACCCGGAATCCGAGGTACGAGGCGAGGGGCGCCCAGTGCGCGGAGCCCATTCGCAGTTCGGCGGCGTTGTGCCGCTGCCCGTTGGCCAGCACGTCGAGCAGGACGGTTTCGAAGGCGGCCGACTCGACCCAGTCCACCTCCCGGGTGTATCCGCAGATCAGAGCCGCTCCGGTGGCGTCGAGGAAGTCCCGCAGCACCGCGTCGGAGGCCCGCAGCACCGAACAGCTGCCGAAATAGAGCCGTCGGCCCTCGCACCGGCCCGCCATCAGCTCGGCGACGTCGGCGAGCGCCACCGATTCCCAGTCGGTGAGGCAGAGCCGGCTCGGCTCGCCGTGCATGGCGAAGAAGCCGACGCGGTGGTCGGCGTACTGCTTGAGCAGCCAGCGGTCGAGGAAGTAGAACAGCTCGTCGCGGGTGGCCGCGTCCTTGTGGATGAAACGGATCTTTCCGAGCCGTTCGAGCAGTTCCAGGGTGGGCAGGACGGAGCCGCGCTCGTTGAGGTCGCGGTGCCACTGGCCCTCGATGCAGAAGACGCCACCACGTGCCATGTCGCCCCCTCCCCCGGTCCCGCCGGCGCTGACGTTACCGGGTCGGACCAGCGGGAGAACATCACCCTGCGTGTGCCGTACTGCGCCTTCGCGTGCCGTTCGCGCTCTGCTGTGGCCCGTTGCCGATCAATGGGCGTTTCGCAATTCGCGTAATGCCCAGGCAACACCCAGGAACGGCGAATCGTGAGGACAATTCTTGTTAATTGCCGCGAACCGCCCGTCGACCTGCCACTGTGGAAATGCGGGACGGCCAGGCCGATGTCCCGGATGCCACCCCATTCCCACTCCTATCGGGAGGACTTCTGTGCGCGTTAACACCCTGAAACGGGCGGCTGTCGCATTCGCCCTGGCGTTGCCGGCAGCCGCTGTCGCCACGGTGGTCGCCGCGCCAGCGGCCCATGCCGACGGCTGCTACACGTGGCAGCGCAACCTCTACCAGGGGCGCTCCGGCGACGACGTCCGCCAGTTGCAGATCCGGGTGGCCGGGTGGGCCGGCAACCGGGACATCGTGGAGAACGACGGCCGCTACGGACCGAAGACCGCCGCCGCCGTCAAGCGCTTCCAGGCCGCGTACGGGCTGCGGGCCGACGGCGTCGCCGGACCGCAGACGTACGGCAAGCTCTACGCCCTCCAGGACGACGACTGCACGCCGCGGCACTTCAGCTACAGCGAGATGGACGACGGCTGCGGTCGCGGCGGCTGGACCGGCGGCCCGCTCTCCGCCGCGCAGACCCGGCAGAACGCGCTGCGCACGATGTGGAAGCTGGAGGCGATGCGGCGCAGCCTCGGCGACAAGCCGCTGCTCGTCAGCAGCGGCTTCCGCAGCCGCGCCTGCAACAACCAGGTCGGCGGGGCGTCCGACAGCCAGCACCTCTACGGCAACGCCGCCGACGTGGTGTCGCGCACCAGCTCGCTGTGCCAGATCGCCCGCGACGCCCGCAACCGGGGCTTCAGCGGGATCTACGGTCCCGGTTACCCGGACCACGACGACCACGTGCACGTGGACTCGCGGCGGGAGAACAACAGCGACAACACCTCGAACACCACCAGTTGGTCCGCGCCGGACTGCGGGATCGGCGCCGGCAACGACTGAGCCGGCCGGACGACGACGCCGGCCCGGTGCGCGGGTGGGAACCCCGCGCACCGGGCCGGCGTGGTCTCCCGCGGTCCCGCCGGCGGGCGTACCTCCGCCCGGCGGGCCGGCGGTCGCGCCGGCGTTACCCCCGTTCAGCTCGCCCGGGGCCAGCGTGGCGCGGTGGCGGGGGGAGCCACCGGCCGGCCGGGGCCGGCGGGACGGGCGCCGGGCGCGACCGCGCGCGGGCCGCCCGGCTGCCCGGCGGTGGTGCGTGGTGCGCGGGTGCTCGGCGCGGGGCCGGTCACCGTGAACGGGAACGGCACGTGCACGAAGGGATTGCCGTGCCGCACCAGGGCGTCGATCTGCCGCTCGTTGAGCCCGTGCCGCTCCAGCACCCGCCGACCCCAGCGGTGCAGCCGGCACGGGTACGTCGCGCCGTCGTTGCGGCACAGCGGGCCGGCCGGCCACTCCTCGGCGGCGTGCACCACCACCGCCCGGACCGCGAGCCGGACGTCCTCGGGGGTCAGCGGCGCCGGTACCGGCACCTCGCCCAGGATCTGGTCGATGGGATCCGTCGACTGCTCACCAACCCGCACGGCAGGCCTCCCGCGGCTCCGGCAGCGGTGCGGCTGGCCCGCCGCACCGCATCCTCGGCGACTGGTACGGCCCCCGGCCCCGGAAGGTTCAATCCCGCCTCAGACGAGCCCGGCGTCGTGCACCAGCAGGGCGACCTGGACCCGGTTGTTCAGGCCGAGCTTCACCAGCAGCCGCGACACGTACGCCTTGACGGTCGCGACGCTCATGAACAGCTCGGCGGCGATCTCCGCGTTCGTCCGGCCCTGCCCGAGCGCGACCGCGACCTCGTGCTCCCGCTCGCTGAGCCCGGCGAGCTGCCGCAGCGCCCGCTCCCGGCGCGGGTCGGGGCCGCCCGCCGCGCCCGGCGCGGTGACGTGGTCGATCAGCCGGCGGGTCACCGCCGGGGAGAGCGTCGCCTCGCCCGCCGCCACCCGACGCACCGCCCGCACGATCTCGGCCGGCGGGGTGTCCTTGAGCAGGAAGCCGCCGGCCCCGGCCCGCAGCGCCCGGAGCACCTGCTCGTCGGCGTCGAAGGTGGTCAGCACCAGCACCTCCGGCGGGTCGGGCGACGCGCGCAGCGCCTCGGTGGCCGCGAGACCGTCGAGCCGGGGCATCCGGATGTCCATCAGCACCACGTCCGGCGCGCAGGCGGCCACGGCGGCGGGCACCTCGCTGCCGTCGGCGGCCTCCCCGACCACGAGCAGGTCCGGCACCCCGCCGAGGATCATCGACAGGCCGGCCCGGACCAGCGCGTCGTCGTCGACGATCAGCACCCGCACCGGCCGGTCGGGCTCGGGCCCGTCCGCCGTCGGGCCGGTCACGCCGGCCACGGCAGCCAGGCGGCCAGCCGGAAGTCGCCCGCGTCGTCCCGCCCGTACTCCAGCCGGCCGCCGGCCAGGCTGACCCGCTCCGCGATGCCGACCAGCCCGGTCCCGGCGCCGGGGATCTCCGGGCCGGCGATGCCGCCGACCGGCCACCGGTTGCGGATCTCCACGGTCAGCCCGTCGCCGGGGGCGCCGGCCACGTCGACGGTGACCGCCGCGCCGGCCGCGTGCTTGCGGGCGTTGGTGAGCCCCTCCTGCACGATCCGGTAGACGCTGCGCCCCACCGCCGCGGGCACCCGTTCCGCCGAGGTGACCACCTCGCGGACGCCGATCCGCGCCCCGGCCGACCGGGACTCCTCGACGAGCGCGGGCAGGTCGCCCAGGGTGGGCTGCGGGCGCTCGGGATCCGCCTCGACGGTGGTCTCCGCGCGGAGCACCCCGATCACCTCGCGCAGGTCCTGCAACGCGGCGTGGGCGCTGCCCCGGATCACCCCGGCCGCCCGCGCCACCTCCTCCGGCGGCGCGTCCGGCCGGAACTCCAGCGCGCCGGCGTGCAGGCTGAGCAGCGAGATCCGGTGTGCCAGCACGTCGTGCATCTCGCGGGCGATCCGGGTGCGCTCCAGGTGCCGGACCTGCGCCACCCGCAACTGCTGCTCCGCCTCCGCCCGCTCGGCGCGCTCGCGCAGCGACACGACGAGCTGCCGCCGGGCCCGGACGAACATGCCCCACGCCAGCACGGAGAGGCTGAGCACCACCCCCCAGGCGGTCGTGATCCAGTACGGCATCTGCGGATCCGGGCGCAGGTAGCTGAAGGCGAAGTTGGTGACCAGACCGGCGGCGGTCACCGCCAGCGCGACGCCCGTGCGGCGGTGCACCACCACGGTGAAGTAGATGATCAGCAGCGGGATCGCCGCCGCCATCGAGAACAGGGTCAGCGGTACGGTTGCGACGGCGAGCCCCACCGGCCACCGGCGCCGCACCCAGAGCAGCGCGCAGCAGACGAGCCCGAGCAGGGCGTCGGCCGGGACCATCCAGCGCTGCGGCAGCGGGGTGGCGAACTGCGGGTCGAACGAGGCCGCGTCGGCCGTGGCCAGCAGCACCCAGCCGAGGGAGAGCAGGAAGCAGAGGCCGTCCACCACCCAGTCGCGGGTGGTGCGACGCGGCCCCCGCCCCACCCGCGCCGCCGGGTCGACGCTCAGCGCCCCCGGCAGCAGCCAGGGGTGCTCCGGTACGGCGGCACTGGTCACGCGACCCATGCTAGGCAGCCGCCCGGCGGGCCGACCAGCTACCAAAGTCGAGACCCTGGCGTCGACCAAGGTAGCCGCCGGACGAGACCGTCGGCCGCAGCGGGTGACCGGGTGGCTCCGGCAGCGTGACCGGCATGATCAGCGTGGAACACCTCACCAAACGGTACGGGCGGCACACCGCCGTCGACGACGTGTCGTTCCGCTGCGAGCCGGGCACCGTCACCGGCTTCCTGGGGCCGAACGGCGCCGGCAAGTCCACCACCATGCGGATGATCTGTGGACTCACGCCACCCAGCGGCGGCGGCGCGACGGTCGGCGGCCGGCCGTACCGGGAACTGCCCAACCCCGGGCGGGAGGTGGGCGTGCTGCTGGACGCCTCCGCCCAGCACGCCGGGCGCACCGGGCGGGAGGCGCTCACCGTGGCCGCGGCGACCATGGGCGTGGACCGCCGGCAGGTCGCCACCAAGCTCGACCTGGTCGGGCTGAACGAGGTCGCGGCGAAGCGCCGCCTCCGGGCGTACTCGCTGGGGATGCGGCAGCGGCTCGGCCTGGCGCACGCCCTGCTGGGCGACCCCCGGGTGCTGATCCTTGACGAGCCGGCCAACGGCCTGGACCCGGAGGGGATCTTCTGGATGCGCGGCCTGCTGCGCGACTTCGCCGACCGGGGCGGCACGGTGCTGCTCTCCTCCCACCTGCTGCGCGAGGTGGAGGCGGTCGCGGACCGGCTGGTGGTCATCGGGGGCGGCCGGATCGTGGCCCAGGGGGACAAGACCGAGTTGCTGGCCGGCGGCGGGACGCTGGTGCGGGCCCGGGACGCCGTGGCACTGCGCGGCGCGTTGGAGCGGGCCGGGCTGGCCGTCACCGAGGGCACCGAGGGGCTGCTGGTCCACGCCGACGCCGAGGCGGTCGGGCAGGCCGCCGCCGACGCCGGCGTCGCCCTCACCGAACTGCGGTCGGCCGGCAGCGGCGGCCTGGAACAGCTCTTCCTCACCCTGACCGCCGGCGCGTCGACCCAGGAGGCCGTCCGATGACCACCGCCACCACCGCCAGCCCGCCCGCCGCCGCCGCGCCTGCGCGCCATTCCGACGTACGCCGGCCGTCGCTGCTCCGGCTCACCGGCGTGGAGCTGCGCAAGCTCGTCGACACCCGGGCCGGGCTCTGGCTGCTGATCACCATCGGGCTGCTCGCCGCCGCCCTCGTGGTGGTCCAGCTGATCTGGACGGACGACGCCGCGCAGACCTTCGCCAACTTCTTCCTCTCCTCGCTGCTGCCGATCGGGCTGCTGCTGCCCGTGCTGGGCATCCTGTCGATCACCGGGGAGTGGTCGCAGCGCACGGCGCTCACCACGTTCGCCCTGGTGCCCCGGCGGGGCCGGGTGATCGTCGCGAAGCTGGCGGCGATGGTGCTGGCGGCCCTGGCGTCGGTGCTGGTGAGCCTCGGCGTGGCCGCCGCCGGCACGCTGGTCGCCGGGGCCACCGGCGGCGCCGGCACCTGGCGCATGGAATGGGCCCTGGTGCTGCACGCCGTGGTGCTCCAGGTGGCCAACGTGCTGATGGGGGCCGGCTTCGGCCTGCTGCTGCTCAACACCCCGGTGGCGATCGTCGGCTTCCTGCTGCTGCCGACCCTCTGGTCGATCCTCGGCGAGATGATCCGGCCGCTGCGCGGCCCGGCGGGCTGGCTCGACACGGGCCGGACCATGGAGCCGCTGCTCACGCCGGACGTGACCGCCGGGCAGTGGGGACGCTTCGCCGTGTCGCTGCTGGTCTGGCTGGCCGTGCCGCTGGTCGCGGGGCTGGTCCGCACGCTGCGGCGCGAGGTGTCCTGACGGTGGACGGCTACGGCGCCCCCACCGTCGTCGACGGCGGCGTGGCGGAACTGGCGGTCCTCTGGGGCGGCATCCCGACGCTCGGCGCGGGCGCCGGGTGGCTGCTCGTCGCGGGCGCGGAGTGGGTCGCCGGGCTGTCCTGGGCCCCCGCTCAGGATGTGTTCGAGCTGGTGGCCCGGCTGCCGGACCCGCAGGCCGGCATCGGCGGGGTGGCTCTCGGCACGCTGGGCGGCCTGCTGGTCGCCGCCGTCGGCACCGCCGAGCGGCTCGCCGTCACCGTCGACACCGAACGGGTCCGACTGCGCCGCGACCGCACGGACCGGCAGGTCGACCGGCGACCGGTGCGCGCCGTCTTCGTCGACGGCAAGAACCTGGTGCTGCTCGGCGCGGACGACGAGGAACTGGTCCGGGAGCGGTCGGACCTGGCCGTCGACCGGCTGCGCGACGCCTTCCGCGCGCACGGCTGGCCGTGGACCGACGGCGACCCGCACCGGGACGCGTACCGGCGGTGGGTGCCCGGCCTGCCCGGGCTGCCGACCGGCGCGGACGCGCTGCTGCGGGCCCGGCAGCGGGCCCTCGACGCCGACCGGGGCGGCGAGGCCCGGGAGCTGCGCGGCGAGCTGGGCCGCACCGGGGTGGTGGTCCGCGACGACGGCCGGCGGCAGTACTGGCGGCTGACCCGGGCCGCCCCGCTCCCCCGGCCGCAGGACGCGACTTCGGCTGAGCCGGAGGTCGAGGGCCGGTAGCGTTGCTCCCGACGGGGCCCGGGGCACGGGGAGCGCGCGATGACCGAGCAGCAGCCGTACCGGGTGGTGGCCCGGCACCCCGGCTTCGAGCTGCGCCGCTACCCGGCCCACCTGGTCGCCGAGGTGCGGGCGGAGGGCGCGTTCGAGCAGGCCGCCCGGGACGCCTTCACGCCGCTCGGCGCGTACCTGCGCGGCGCCAACCGCACCCGGCGGGCGACCGCCCGGGAGACGGGCCCGGAGCCGGTCGCCCTGACGGTCCCGTTCGTGCAGGAGGAGGGGGACCGACCGGGCCACTGGCTGGTATGGCTCGTGATGCCGGCGGGCCTCACCCCCGACACGCTGCCCGAGCCGACGGACCCCCGGGTGCGCACCCGGATGGTCCCCGAACAGCTCGCCGCCGCGACGCGCTTCGCGGGCCGCTGGACGGCCCGGGCGTTCGACCGGCGGGCGACCGCGCTGGGCCGCGCGGTCACCGCGGCCGGGCTGCGCCCCACCGGCGCGGTCCGGTACGCGCGCTTCGATCCGCCGTGGAAGCCGTGGTTCCTGCGCCACAACGAGGTCGTGCTGCCGATCGCCGAGTGAGCCCGCTGCCGCATCCCGGCCCCGGTGTCCTCGTTGGAGATTTACCGGCGTCGTTCGCGGGTACCCGCACGGGCATCGCAGCCGGCGGGTCGGGCACGTCGGGCGGGTCGGGAAGGGGGACGACGATGACCTCCACGGGACGGACGGCGGGCGGCGGCACGGGCATCTTCCGCCGCAAGCCGGTCGAGGAGATCGCCGACGAGACCGGGGACGGGCTCGCGCGTTCCCTCGGGCTCTGGCAGCTCACCGCCATCGGGGTGGGCGGCATCATCGGCGCGGGCATCTTCGCCCTGGCCGGTGCCGTGGCGAGCGAGACCGCCGGCCCGGCCGTGCTGGTCTCGTTCCTGATCGCGGGGCTCGCCAGTGCGGCGGCAGCACTGTCGTACGCCGAGTTCGCCGGCATGATCCCGAAGGCCGGCTCGGCCTACACCTACGGGTACGCGGTGCTCGGCGAGGCGGTGGGCTGGTTCATCGGCTGGGACCTGCTGCTGGAGTACACCGCGATCGTGGCCGTGGTGGCGATCGGCATCTCCGGCTACTTCTCGTTCCTGGTGGGCGAGCTGGGGGTGGACCTGCCGGCCTGGATGCTTGGCGCCCCGGGCACCGGCGAGGGACGGGTGGTCGACCTGTTCGCGGTGGTCCTCTGCCTGTTCATCGCGTTCCTGCTGAACCTCGGGATCAAGTCCGCCGCCCGCTTCGAGACGATCGTCGTCGGGTTGAAGATCGCCGTGGTGCTGCTGGTCGTCGTGGTCGGCTTCTTCCACATCCGCACCGAGAACTACTCGCCGTTCTTCCCCTTCGGGCTGGGCGGGGCGTTCACCGGCGCGGCCACGGTCTTCTTCGCCGTGTTCGGCTACGACGCGATGAGCACCGCCGCCGAGGAGTCGAAGGACGCCCGCCGGCACATGCCCAAGGCGATCATCTACTCGCTGGCGATCTCGATGGTCCTCTACGTGCTGGCCACCCTGGTGCTGACCGGCATGCAGAACTACCGGGACATCGACCCGGAGAGCGGCTTCTCCTCCGCGTTCGCCTCCGTGGGGCTCTCCGGCCTGGCCAGCGTGATCGCGGTCGGCGCGATCATCGGCATCCTGACCGTGATGTTCACCTTCATGCTCGGCGTCACGCGGGTGTGGTTCTCGATGAGCCGGGACGGGCTGCTGCCGGGGTGGTTCGCCAAGCTGCACCCGGTCCGCCGGGTGCCGAGCCGGGTCACCTGGATCGTCGGCGTGGGCTCGGCCCTGATCGCCGGCTTCCTGCCGATCCGGGAGGCCGCCGAGCTGACCAACATCGGCATCCTGCTGGCCTTCGTGGTGGTCTGCGTCGCGGTGATCGTGCTGCGCTACCGCCGCCCCGACGCGCCGCGCACCTTCCGGCTGCCGGGCATGCCCGTGGTGCCGGCGCTGGGCGCGGCCTTCTCCCTCTGGCTGATCACCTACCTGGCCCCGGAGACGTGGCTGCGCTTCGCCGTCTGGTTCCTCATCGGCGCGGTCATCTACGCCCTCTACGGCTACCGACGCTCGGCGCTGGCCCGCCGGGACTGAGGTCGGCCCGCACGCCCGGCACCGGGCCGCCGGAGCATCGGGCCACAAGGCCGTCCGGCGTCAGGCGTCGGGTGGGCACCGGCGCGCCCGACCCGGGACCGGAGGCGGTCACCCGCGTCCGGAGGTGCCCGCCCGCCGGGGCTGCGGGCCGGTCACCGACGCCAGCAGCTCGTCGAGGGCGTCGACCTCGGCCCAGCCGTTCACCGCGATCCGGCCGGCGGCGTCGACGGTCACCTCGACCCGGTCCGGGCTGCGCGACACTTCGTCGAGCAGGCCCGGGAAGCGGTCGCCGAGCAGCACGAACTCCTGGTTGGTGGAACCCACCCAGGGCCGCCGGGTGTCGATCCGGTCGGCCAGGAACGGCCCGGCGACGAGGAGGTCGGTCGCCGCCAGCAGCGCCGAGACGTCGTCCCGGCCGGCGTCGACCGCCCGGTGCAGCTGCGCCCCGGTGTAGCCGGTGAAGGTCATCACCGAACGCCCGGCGGCGCGTACCCCGGCGGCGACGGCGGCCAGCGGGGCGGCCTGGTCGAAGGGCTCGCCGCCCAGCAGCGTCAGCCCCTCGGTGCCGGCGTCCAGCACCCGGCGCACCAGGTCGGCGGGGGCGACGCGTTCCCCGCCCCGGAAGGTCCACAGGTGCGGGTTGAAGCAACCGGGGCAGCGGATGGCGCAGCCCTGCACCCAGACGGCCGTCCGCTCGCCCGGCCCCTCCGCGCGGGTGGCGGCCAGGAACCGGGCCACCGACACCGCCTCCGCCCCGACCGCCGGGCGGGGCCCGGGACCGTCGTCAGACATCGAGGACCCGGCCGGGTGGCGGCTGCCCGGGCACCGGCCCGACGGGCGGGAGGCAGGCCACGGCGTCGCGCAGGCGCGCGTACTCGTGGGGGGCCAGGTCGGCGGCGGCGGCGAACTCGGCCAGGCTGCCGAAGGAGCCGCGCCGTTCCCGCTCGGCCAGCACCTTGCGGGCGCGCGGCGGATCGAAGCCGGGCAGCGACGCGAGGGCCTCCGGCCCAGCCGTGTTGACGTCGAGCGGCCCCGGGGCCGGCGCTGCGGCGGCCGGCCGGTCCGGCTGCGACACGGGCGTCGCGACCGGCCCGGTCCCGAAGGGGTCGACGGGCTGGTACGGCACCATCGTCGGGTCGGCCGCCGGCGGCGCATACCCCGCCGGCGCGGGCGGATACCCCACCGGCGACCCCGGCGGATAGGCCGGCGACCCGGGCGGATATCCCGGCGACGCGGCCGGGTAGGACGGCGACCCGGGCGGGTACCCCGGCGGGGGTGCGGGCGGGTACGCCGGGGACGGGTACCCCGTCGGCGGACCGGGCGGATACGCCAGGGACATGCCCGGGTAGGGAGCGGGGATCGGGCCGGCGGGAGCCGTCCCGGGCAGCGGAGCCAGCGGGTACGCGCCGCCGGGCCACGCCCCCGCCGCCGCGGACCTAGCCCGGCGGTCGGTGAGCCAGCGCAGCCACGCCGGGTTGATCAGCGCGGCGTGCAGGATGCTGCCGACCCACACGGCCAGGAGGGCGCCGACCGCCCAGTCACTGAGGGCGCTCTTACTGTCCGACTCGCCGACGAGGATGAACGCCGCCCAGCCCACCACGGCGTAGACGATGCCGGGGATCCACCAGGCCGCGCGCCGGGCCCGCAGGCCCACGTAGATGAACCCGAAGCCACCGAGGCAGCTGCACCCGAGGACGGGCAGCAGCAGCCACCAGCTCTGCAACACCTGCCACATCGCGCTCGGCCGGGGCACGGCCGGGGGCGGCCAGCCGGGGCTAGGCGCGTTCGACATCACGTTGCTCCTGCCGCGCGACCACGGCCGCGCGATCGTGGTCGGCGGTGTACGCGCTGCGTACCGTGCGGGCCGCCAGCAGGTCCTCCAGCACGGCGATGTAGTCGAGGCAGTCGTCGCCGAGCACGTCCCGGGTCTCGGCGCTCACGACGCCCTCGCTGGTCACGGTGACCACGATCCGCGGCTGCCCGCCCATCACGACCTGCCCTCGACGGCGAACACCAGGCGGACGCTCGCGTCCTCGGTGACCTGTTCGGACTCCAGCCGCAGCCCGGCGGCGGGGGCCTGCTCGCGCAGCCGCTCCAGCACCGCCCGCTGGACCTGCCGCCCGTACGCGGCGTCGATGGCCCGGACCGCCTCGACGGCCCGCTGCTCGTCGACCTCGCCCGTGAAGTGCGCCGACCAGATGCCGTCCTCGCCGCGTCGGAAGCCGGCCCGCACCTCGGCCCAGTCCGCGATGATCGCGTCCGGCTCGGTGGTGACCACCGCGCCGGTGTCGCCCAACGCGGCGACGAGCAGCGTCTCGTCCCGCATCCGGGTCTGCACCTCGCAGACGACGCGGCCCTCCCCGTCCCGCCCGGCGGTGGCGCCATGGGTCGCGGCGACGGCGGCGACGGCCAGCGGCAGGAGTATCAGTGAGACGCTCATCGGGGCCCTTCCCTCGGTGTCGACCCACAGACTAGAACTCGACCGCTCGCCCGCCCTGCCCCCGTTGCTGCCCCGGACCGCCGGGGCGGGAGCCGCCCGGGCCGGCGGGGCGACCGCCGAGGTCCCAGTCCTCGGCGGCGGTGGCGGCGACGGCGCGGGCGTCGGCCCAGGAGCGTACGGCGTCGATGCGTTCCGCCTGGGTGACGCTGAGCGGCACCATGCTGACCAGGGCCCGGACCAGGTCGTCGCGGCGCAGCGGACGCCGTTCGGCGAAGGCGTCGAAGAGCCCGCCGACGACGGCCTGCTCGATCTCGGCCCCCGAGTAGCCCTCGCTGAGCCCGGCGAGTTCGCCGAGCAGGGCGTCGTCGGGCGTCAGGGCGCCGGCGACGGCCGGGTTGCGCAGCCGCCGGGCGAGGTGGACCCGCCAGATCGACGCCCGTTCCGCGCGGGTCGGCAGGTCGACGAAGAAGATCTCGTCGAAGCGTCCCTTGCGGAGCAGTTCCGGGGGCAGCCGCTCGAAGTCGTTGGCGGTCGCGATGACGAAGACGGGCTGGGCCTTCTCCTGCATCCAGGTCAGGAAGGAGCCGAAGACCCGGGCGGAGGTGCCGGAGTCGCCGGCCCCGCCGACGAAGCCCTTCTCGATCTCGTCGACCCACAGCACGCAGGGCGCGGTCGCCTCGGCGGTCCGGATGGCGGTACGCATGTTCTGCTCGCTCGACCCGACGAGCCCGGCGAAGACCCGGCCGACGTCCAGCCGCAGCAGCGGCAGGCCCCAGGCCGAGGCGATCGCCTTCGCGGTCAGCGACTTGCCGCAGCCGGGCACCCCGGTGATCAGGACGCCCCGGGGCGCGGGCAGCCCGTACGCCGCCGCCTCGGCCAGCCAGGAACCGTCCCGCTTGGCCAGCCACCGCTTCAGGTTCTCCAGCCCGCCGACGTCGGCGAGGTCGACCGGGGCGTCGACGAACTCCAGCAGCCCCGACTTGCGTACGGTCTGCCGCTTCTCCTCGTGCACGACGGCGAGATCGCTGCCGTCGAGCACGCCGTCGTTGACCATGGCGCGGGCGAACGCGTTCTCCGCCTCGTGCAGGGTGAGCCCGAGGGCCGCCTTGGCGAGCCGTTCCCGGCCGAGGTCGTCCAGTGCGATCCGGATCCGGCCGCTGGCGGAGTTGGCGGCGATCATGCCGTCGAGCACCCGCCGGATCTCCGTCTCGGTGGGCAGCGGGAAGTCGACGATGGTCACGTCCTTCTCCAGCTCCACCGGGATGTGCAGCACCGGCGAGACCAGGACGAGGGTGCGCGGCACCGGGCCGGCCTTGAACGCCGCCACCACGTCCCGCAGCCGGCGGACCACGCCGGGGGTGCCCGGCCGGTCGCTGCTGCCGTGCGCCGGGTGCAGGTCCTTGAAGATCAGCACACTGGGGTGGTCGAGGCGCAGCGCGGCGGCCAGCGCGTCGTCCGGGTCGGTGGTGCCCTTGCGGGCGACGCCGTCGGGCTGCACGAGCCCCGTCGTCAGCGACCAGGTCCACACCGCCCGGGGCGTGCGGACGAGGGTGGCGTCCTGGGCGACGGCGCAGACCTCGGCGACCACCCGCTGTTCCTCGGACGACTCGACGTAGAGGACCGGGAAGCGCGCCTTGAGCATCTGCGACAGCGCGTCACGAAATGGCACCACCACCCTCACTCCCCCTCCCACCCACCCGACCCACGAGCAGCGGAACTCTAACAGCCCCACCCACCCCCGACCCCGGCGTCGATCATGAGGTTGGCGGCGCGGATTCCGGCATTTCCCCCCGCCAACCTCATGATCACCGGGGCGGGGTCGGGTGGGAGGCGGTGGCCTGGCCCTCGGGGTCGGGCACCGCCGCGCGGACGTCGGCGGCCAGCGCGGTGTCGCCGGTGCTCTGCCCGGTCAGCCGGGGTGCGCGCGGCATGATCCCGACGGCCACGACCGCGGCGACGAGACCGACGACCAGGGTGAGGACGGTTGGCTTGCGCATGGTGCTCCCTCCGTCGGGGTGGGTCAGCGGCGGGCGGCGGTGAGGATGGCCAGCAGCGGCACGACCCGTTCGGCCGGGACGGCGTAGTGACCCCGGCCGGCGCTGCGCAGCCAGCCGGCGGCGGTGAGCTGGCGCAGGTGGTGGTGCAGCTGGCCGGTGGTGCCCAGGCCCTCGATCTCGGCCAGCTCGCCGGTGCCGTGCCGGCCGCCGAGGATCTCGCGCAGCAGGCGCAGCCGCACCGGATGCGCCAGGGCGGTCAGCACGCCGGCCAGCTCCGTCCAGTCGCCCGCGAGCACGTCGTCGACCGTGCGGCCGTACTGCCAGTCGTAGTGCTGGTCGTCGAGGCGGACGGTGCCGGTGTAGAGCACCGCGCCCCCGCCGTCGGGCGGGATCCGCTGCTTCAGCCCGTCGAGCGCCCAGAAGACGTCACCGGTCGTCGTGGGCGCCTCGGCCGGGGGCGGTTCCGCCCCGAGGCGCTCCGTCAGCGCGGCGACCTGCGCCTCCAGCGCGCCGAGCCGTTCCTCGATCTGCGTCATTATCCGATAATACGAACTTACGTAGTTACGTGCAAAGGCGGACCGCCGGAGCGGGTGCCGCGCCGGTCCGCCGGCCCGCTACCGTTCCCGGTCTGGGGAGGTGCCGGTGTACGTCGTATCGGTGATCAACTACAAGGGCGGGGTCGGCAAGACCACCGTGACCGCCAACCTCGGTGCCGAGCTGGCCAACCGCGGGATGAAGGTGCTGCTCATCGACCTCGATCCGCAGGCCAGCCTCACCTTCGGCTTCTACGACCCCGACGACTGGCGGGACCGGCTGCGCGACGGCCGGACGGTCAAGCGCTGGTACGACGGCCTGCGCGGGGACACCCCCGCGACGACGCTGGGCGAGCTGGTCGTCTCCCCCGGCCCGGCGAACGCGCGACTCAGTGGCGCGGGTCGGCTCGACCTGATCGCGTCCCACCTCCAGCTCGTCGACATCGACCTGGCGCTGGCCCGGGCCGTGGCCGACGGCGACGAGTACGACGCCGAGCTGTTCCGGGTGCGCGGCTCCCTGGCCGAGGGGCTGCACGACGACGCGCTCGGCGGCTACGACATGGTGCTCATCGACTGCCCGCCGAACTTCAACGTGGTCACCCAGTCGGCCATCATCGCCAGCGACCACCTGCTCATTCCGGCGAAGGCCGACTACCTGTCCACGTTGGGCATCGACTACCTGCACGGCAACGTCCGGGAACTGGTCGACCAGTACAACGCCGACGCCCGCCGGTTCGCCACCACCCGCCGGCACCACAAGGTCGCCCCCGACGTCGCCGGCGTGGTGTTCACGATGATCCAGCTCATGGCGCAGCGGCCGATCGCCGCCCACCAGGGCTACATGGACCAGGTGCGGGCGCTCGGCCTGCCGGTCTTCCCCACGCCCCTGCGGGAGAACGTCACCGCGTTCGCCACGAACACCCCGCGCGGCGTGCCCGTGGTGCTCCGCGACCGCATCGCCACCCCGGCGGTCCGCGACGAGCTGCGCCAGCTCGCCACCGAGTTCCTCGACCACCTCCAGCCCGAGCGGGTCGGGGCGTGACCGACCCGAACCGCGACGTCGCCGACCTGGTGGCCGCGCTGCTCCGGGGGCTGCCCGCCGCCGATCTCGCCGCCCTGGCGGAGGGGCGGGCCCGGCTCGCGGTGGTGCCGGTCGACCCGGCCCCACCCGGCCCACCGGCCGACGGGGCCACCTCCGCCGCGCGCCCGGCCACCGCCCCCGCCGACCGGCTCGCCCCCGCCGGGCGCCCGGCCGCCGCACCCGCCGACCTGGTCCTCCCGGCCACCGCACCCGCGCGCTCGTCAGCCCGGCGGGCGGCGCCCGCGCCGGACCCGGTGGCGGCCCGGGCCGCGCTGGCGACCATGTCCCGCCGCGACGACGGTACGGCGTACCTCTCCGGCTGGACCGCCCGCGACCTGCGGGTGCTCGCCGCGAGCCTGGAGCTGCGCGGCGTCGCCGGGCTGCGGAAGGCGGACCTGGTCGCCCGCATCGTCGACCGCACCATCGGCTTCCGCCTGGCCTCCGCCGCCATCCGCCGGCTCTGATGCCGGAGCAGAGCGGACGCCCGTCCCGGCGAGGAAGCTCGCCCCGGTGCCGACGGGCGCCGGCGTCCTCGGCATCCGCGGGGTCCCGGCCCGGCTCCGCCGCGACGCCCGGGCACCGGAGACGGCGACGCCCGGGCACCGGAGACGGCGACGCCCGGGCACCGGAGACGGCGATGGCCGGGCCTGCCCGGCCCGGCCATCCCAGTGGGTCAGCCGGTCGTGCAGGCCAGCCCGTCTAGGGTGAAGCCGACCGGACGGCTGTTGCTCGTGGACCAGCTGCCGAGGAAGCCGAACTCGACCGTCCCGCCGGCGGGCAGGGCGGAGTTCCAGGACGTGGGGGTGACCGCCACGTCCGGGCCGTCCTGCCGAACCGTGCCGTTCCAGAGCTGGCTGATCAACTGCCCGTCCGGGAACCGCCAGCGCACCGTCCAGCCGTCGCGCGCCCGCACCCCGGTGTTGGTGATCTTGAGGCTCGCCTGGAAGCCGCCCGGCCACTGGTTAGTGACGGTGTACGCCGCCCGGCAGGAGTCCGTCCCCGTGGTCGGCGTGACCGTCGGGGAAGCCGTCGGGCTGGCCGTCGGGCTGGCCGTCGGGGAGGCCGTCGGGGAGACGGTCGGCGTCGGGGTCGGGTCGATCCGGGTCGGGTCGACGATCCCCCAGTACGCCGACTTCGCCTGGAGTTCCGTGTCGAACAGCAGCGGCGCGTCCTTGCGGGCCACCGGGAAGGTGTCCAACCAGGTGTCGTCGTCCGCCAGCCCCCACAGGGTCACCGAGGTCAACTCGTCGGCGTAGCGGCGGTAGAGGGCGAAGAGGTCCCGGTACCGGTACGCCTGGGTCAGCAGCCGGTCGGCCGGCGGGGTGGGGAAGGACTCGCCGTTGTCGACGTAGATGCTGACGTCCATCTCGGTGACCTGCTGCTCGACGCCGAGCGGGATGAACGCCCGGAGCATCGCCTCGGTCTCGGCGATCGACGGCCACTGGACGTTGACGTGCATCTGGTGCCCGACGCCGTCGATCGGCACCCCTTCGGCGCGCAGTCGACTCACCAGGTCACGCAGCTTGTCGCGCTTGGCCGGCACGTTGGTGTTGTAGTCGTTGATGTAGAGCTCGGCAGTCGGCGCGACCTCCCGAGCCACCCGGAACGCGGTCCGCAGGTAGTCCAGGCCGCTGATCTCGTACCAGCGGCTGCGCCGCAGCCCGTCGGACTGGTTCTCGTCGATCACCTCGTTGGCGACGTCCCACACCCCGATCGCGTCGCCGTAGCGGCCGACGACCGCGCGGATGTGCGCCTCCAGCCGGGACAGCAGCAGGGCCTTGTCGGCCGGTTCCGAGGTCAGCGGGGTGCCGTCGGTGTCGGTGAAGACCCAGGCCGGGGTCTGCTGGTGCCAGACGAGGGTGTGTCCGCGTACCGCCAGGCCGTTGTCGGTGGCGAAACCGACCTGCGTGTCGGCGTCGGCCCACCGGAAGGTGCCCTCGGTCGGCTGGGTGGCGTCCCACTTGAGCGCGTTGCCGGGGGTCACCGTGTCGAAGTGCCGACGCAGCAGCGTGGCCTGGTCGCCGATGATCTGCCGGTTGCCGATCGCCGCCCCGATCGGGAAGTCGGCAGCCAGCACCTCGCGCAGGGCCGGGATGTCGGTCTGCACGGGCTTGGTCGGCTGGTACGCCATGGTGAAGTCGTCGATGTGCAGGTCGGCGGTGCCGCTGGCGGTCTCCACGTACGCCGACAGCCCGTCCACGTCGTGCGCGAGCACGTATGTGCCGCTGAGCCGGACCCAGGCGTCGGCGGTGACCGCGGTGTCACCCACCACCTGGTCGTAGGCGGAGGTGCCGCCGGAGTCGCGTTGCACGCTGAGCCGGACCTGGCCGGGCGACTGGCCGGCGGCGAGCCGCACCCACACCGTCAGCGTGTAGCGCGTTCCCTTGACCATCTCGTCGAGCAGGTCGAGGGCGGGGCCCTGCCAGCTCGCGGTACGGCCGGAGGCGAGCAGGCTGTGGGTACCGCCATGGGCGACGGCGGTGCTGACCGCGACGGTCTCACCGGCCCGGGACCGGAAGCCCTGGGTGGTGCCGTCCTCGAAGGTGGCGTCGAGCACCAGGACGGGATCGGCGGCGCGGGCGGGCGGGGTGGTCAGCGGAACGGCGGCGGCCACGGCGACGGTGGCGAGGCAGGCCAGGGCCAACAGGCCCGGCAGGAGGCGGTGACGGCGCGTCCAGGGAGCGCGCATAGGGGTGTCCTTCCGGTACGGATGGATGCGCGCGGACCGCTGGGCGAGGTTCTCGCGGAGACGGTCGCACGCCGGTCGACCGGCATGAGCCCGCATGCCGGTGGTCGGTGGTCCCGCTCCGCTCGCGGCACCCGTGGCGGGCGCCGCTGTCGAGCACTGATGGTACGGATCACGGACGCCTCGCTCCAGCACGGCGTGGTGGCGGCGCGCACCGCCCCGGGCGTCGACGGCGGCGATCGACGTCGACACACGCCCTAGGCTGACCCGTACCGCGGGTCGAGGAGGTCGGGTGGACAGGTGGGTCGCGCTGCTGCGCGGGGTCAACGTCGGCGGCGCGAAGGTCGCCATGGCCGACCTGCGCCGGCTGGTCACCGGCCTCGGCCACGACGACGTGAGGACGTACCTGCAAAGCGGGAACGTGGTCTTCGGGAGCACGGTGCGCGACGCCGACGCGCTGGCGCGGGGCATCGAGCGGGCCATCGCCGACGAGCTGGGGCTGACGGTGCCGGTGCTGGTGCGCAGCGGCCGGGAACTCGCGGCGGTGGCCGGCGGCAACCCGTACGCCGACCGGGAGGACGACCCGACGCGGCTGCTGGTGGTCTTCCTCGCGACCGCGCCCGGCCGGTCCGCCGTGGACGCCCTGGCCGTGCCCGGCGGCGAGAACCTGGCGTTCACGGTCGCCGGTCGCGAGGTCTTCCTGCACTATCCCGACGGCGGCTACGGCCGGTCGAAGTTCACCAACAACCACCTGGAGAAGAAGCTCGGCGTGGTGGCGACCACCCGCAACTGGCGGTCGGTGCGGGCCCTCGCCGAGATGTCGACGAGCTGAGCCCCCGGCGCCGGGCCGGTGCGCCGACCGGTCGAGCGGACGACTCACGCCCCAGCCTGGCCGTGACCGGTCCGCTGACCGGTCGCGGCCGACGGCTCACAGCAGCCCGTGCCGGGCGGCGTGCGCCCCGAGCTGGAATCGGCTGCGGGCCTCCAGGCGCTCCATGAGGGAGGCCGTGATCCGTCGCACCGTGCGCAGGGAGAGGCCGAGCTTGCGGGCCGCCACCTCGTCCGTGTGGCCGGCAGCGAGGATCTCCAGCAGTTCCCGGGCGAACGGCTCGAGGCCGTCCGCGTCCGGCGGCGCGGTGACGCCCAGTGGAGTGGCCGCACGCCACACCTGCTCGAACAGCGCGTGGATGGCGGCGACCACCTCGATGTGCACCACCTCGACCGCGCCGCGGCTGGAGTCCGCGGGGTCCAGCGGCAGCAGCGCGACCTGCCGGTCCACGACGACCATCAGCATCGGCAGGGTGGGGGTCGTCCGGACCTGCCCGCCGAGGCCGGAGAGCCAACGGGAGTACGCCACGACGTTCGAATCGTTGCGGTAGCTGTCCTGGTAGACGCACCTGATGGCCACGCCACGCTCCAGGGCCAGCTGGTTGAGCGGCTTGCTCGACTGCTTCGCGTCGGGCGCCTGCGCGCTGCCCGGGTTGAGTGAGACGCATTCGGTGGAAGCACCCGCCGCCAGTTCCTCCAGTCGCTGCCGGACGGCGTCGACGTCCTCGTAGCGGCGGACCCCCTCCCGGGAGCGCAGGGCTGACTGTTCGTCGGCGATGGACTTGATCGCCACGCGGGTCGCCTCTATCTGACGTTGCCGGTGCAGCACGTCGGCCTCGGCCCGCTGGAGCAGGGCGGCGAGGCCAACGTCCGGCGAGACCGCGCGCAGGTTTCCGGGTTCTGCCGAGGACGGCCGGAGCAGTGCGAGGTCGGCCAGTTCGTCGAGGGCGGCGCGGACGCCCGATTCGTCTGTCCCCAGATGCTCCGCGAGCCCGCCGACGCCGAGGCTGGGGAAGGCCAGCATGGCGCGGTAAGTCCGCTCGGCAGACTCCGTCAACCCAAGCATTTCGAGCATGTTCAACCTTTCGAGCCCCCGTGTCTGGTCAGTATCAAGACGCCGCTGAGCCCGCGCAAGGCCCGCGAGAGGGCAGGGCCCGAGATGGCACCAAGGTGCCACGCAGCTTGGTGCCAGTACGGAAGTAGTGACACCCACCCCGCCGGGCCGGCAAGCTTCTCGCATCGGGAGAACGGGCCCGAAAGACACCCGGAAACAAGTTTCCGCGACATTTCCTTAATTGTTCCAGCAGGAGGAGTCCGCCATGCGCACATCGATTCGTCTGATCTTCAGCGTCATCGCGGCGGGGGCTTTCCTGCTGGGCCCGAACCTGTCGAACCAGGGCGGCGCCGAGACCGGAACTAGCGACCCGGCCCGGGCCGTCGCCGGTGGTTTCGAGTGGGCCGTCACGCCGGACAGCGAGGTCCACCCCGTCGGCGACGCGACCGTCGACGGCGGTTTCGAATGGGCCTGAACATGGACATGCTGACCTTCACCGTCGAAGTCGACGGGATCACGGCACTCAACGAAGCGGCACTGCTCGACGCGATATGGGTCCACACGAGACCTGCCGACCGGGTCGAACACATCCGAGTACGGGCCGGGCCCGGACGAATTTCCGTGGCGCTTTTCCTCCTCGCGACAGATGCGCACGACATGAACGAGCTGACCGACCGGATCCGACAACGTATCAAGCAGTTGCCGCATTTCCGAACTGACTTCGAGAGAAAGGCACCACCATGACCGACATCAGCACGCCGCGCCGGGGCCGGCGGATCTCCGTGGGCATCATGGGCATCGCCGCGCTCTTCGCTGGTGGCCTCGCCGTTGCCCCCGACGCTGCGGCCAGCACGCTGCGCGACTCCATCGTCACGATCGCACAGCGCGAACTGAACGACGACAGCCGCAACCACGAGTACCGGGGCAGCGACAACTGCACCTACTACAGCGGTCAGATGACCGGCTGGCCCGTCTGCAACTCCCTCGGCTGGCGAGGCGGCACGCAGAGCGGCGACGGCACGTACGCCTGGTGCGCCAACTTCGCCAAGTACATCTGGAAGCAGGCGGGGGTGACCGACCTCGGCGGCCTGAACACCTGGGCGCGATCGTTCCGTGAGTACGGCCTCGACAACAAGACCTACCATTCCCGCGGCAGCGGCTACACCCCGCAGCCCGGCGACGCGATCGTCTTCGACTGGGAGCAGAACGGCGTGATCGACCACGTCGGCATCGTCACGAGCGCGTCGGGCGGGCGGGTCTACACGGTGGAGGGCAACTCCAGCGACCGGGTCGCCGCCCGCAACTACAGCACCTCCGACGTGGACATCGTCGGATACTCCTCGCCGGTCGGCGCGAACGCCGAGGAGGACACCGGCGGTGCCGGCACCACCACCGGCGACCTCGGCATGGTGCGTACCGACGACGGGATCCTGGCGCAGTACCGGCTCGGCACCGACGGGTGGATCCACGGCACCAACCAGCCGAGCGTCGGCGCGGCCTACGGCTCGTGGAAGCGGATCGGCGACCGCGGCGACTTCACCGGCAACCCGTCCGCCGTCGTCGGCGGCAACGAGACGATCGTGGTCTACGCCCGCGGCGCCGACAACAAGATCTACGGCGCGGGCCAGCCCTCGCCCGGCGCGGCCTTCGGCACCTGGAAGACCATCGGCACCGGGCAGCCCACGTTCGCCAGCGACCCGACTTCGGTGATGACGCCCGACGGGGTGATCGCCCTGTACGCGACCGGCAGCGACGGCTACGTCTGGGGCACGGCGCAGAGCGACCCCGGTAGCGCCTTCGGCGCCTGGGTGAAGATCGGCACCGGCGGCGCCGGGGTGGCGTCGGAGCCGCACGTCGTCATCGGCGCCAACGACACGATCGTCGTCTACGCCCGCGGCACCGACGGCAAGATCCACGGGGTGGGTCAGCCTTCTCCCGGTGCGGCCTTCGGCACCTGGCGCACCATCGGCACCGGTCAGCCCGTCGACGGCTTCAAGACCGCGCCCAGCGCGGTGGTCACTCCGGCCGGCGCCATCGTCGTCTACGCCACCGGCGTCGACGGCTTCGTCTGGGGGGCCGGCCAGAGCAGCGCCGGCGGCACCATCGGCGCCTGGGTGAAGATCGGCGCCGGCGGCGACGGGGTCGCGTCCCGCCCGCAGCCGATCATCGCCGCCAACGGCACCATCGCCCTCTACGCCCGGGCCGGCGACAACAAGATCCGCGGTGTCGGCCAGCCGTCGAAGGGCGCCGCGTTCGGCAGCTGGACGACGATCGGCACGGGCCAGCCGGACTTCGTCGGCGACCCGACGGCGATCGTCGCGGAGTCGGGCGCGATCGTGGTCTACGGCAAGGGCACCGACAACTGGGTCTGGGGCTCCGGACAGGGCAGCGCCGGCAGCACCTTCGGCGCCTGGTCCCACATCGGCAGCTGACCTGAGCGCGACGACGGGCCGCGGGCGGAAGCCCGCGGCCCGTCGTGCCGTCGCTCAGAAGTGGTACGCCGTGTGGTACTCGGGCACGATGACCCGGCTGCGCGGGGAGACCCGACGGACGGCGGCGAGGAGCGCGTCCAGCCGCTCGCGGTCCGCCGGCGCGACAGGCACGGGGTTGCGCAGCTCGGTCTCGAAGTTGTCGAAGTGCACCGGCACCACGATCTTCGGCCGGTCCAGCGCGTCGAGCAGCCGCTCGGCGTAGTCGGCGGTGGCGGTGCTGCTCGGCAGCGCCACCATGGCCACGTCGGGGGCCAGCCCGGTCAGGTTCCGCTGGTCGAAGTCGCTGGCGCCCATGAAGAAGACCGACGGGCCGCCGGCCACCCGCACCTGGTAGGCGAGGGTGTCGCCCTCGGGCAGGTCGGCGATGGTCTCCGGCTTCGCCGGCGGGCTGACCCGGACGCCGGGGAAGGCCATCGAGTACGACCTGTTGCGGCTGTGCAGGGAGCTGACCACCTCCACGGTGTAGGCCCCGAAGTCCAGCACCTCCCCGCCCCGCACCGGGCTGAGCTGCCCCGACGGCAGCCCGTACGCCAGCCCGAGGTGGTAGGCGGTCAGCGTGCCGACGACCCGGGCGCCGGTGCGGCCGGCGATGTGCGGCACGTCCATGTAGTGGTCCCAGTGGGTGTGCGTGACGAGCACCGTCTCGGCCCGGTCCACCAGGGAGTCCACGACGTCGGTGCGGACCTCCAGCTTCCTGGCCTGGTCGAAGGCGCCCCTGAACAGCCCCGTGTCGATCCGGCTGAGGAAGGGGTCGACCAGGACGGTCCGGTCGCCGACGTCGACGCGCCAGGCCGACGTGCCCCACCAGCGGAAGCTGACCGGGCCGCTGCGGCGGCCGGCCGGGGCGGCGGCGACCGGCGCGGCGTGCGCCGGCGCGGTGAGTGCGGTGCCGGCGAGCCCGCCGGCGGTGACCAGCGCGGTGCTGGCGGCGGCGTCGCGCAGGAAGCGGCGGCGGTCGAGGTTGGGCATGCGGAACTCTCCCCGTCGTGGTCTGATCGGTCGGCACCGAGCCAATCAGCACGACCCCCGCCAGGTCCAAGATCCATGCCCGACACGGTCGATACCGGACGGCATATCGGACCAGCTCAGCGGGGTTGTCGACGCCGCGTGCGGCCGGAAGACTCAGCCGGCGCGCAGCAACTCGACGGCGGCTCGGGCGGCCTGGCCCATCGCCAGGTCCACGTCGATGCGGCGGGTGGCGAGCTGCGTGGCGCGGACGAAGACGGCGATGGCGTACCGCCCGCCGTCGGGGTACTCGGCCACGCCGGCCTCCAGGTGCAGACCCGGCAGGCTGCCGGTCTTGCCGGCCACCCGCACGCCGGGCGGGAAGCCGGCGGCCAGCCGGGTCCAGAAGAGCTGCCGGGCCATCCAGCCCCGGACCATCGCGCACGCCTCGGGCGGGCCCGCCTCGTCACGCCAGATCAGGCCGAGCAGCCGGGTGATCTCCCGGGCGGTGCTCGACGTGGTGTGGGCGGGGTCGAACATCCGCATCGCGCGGACCCGCTCGGGCGGCAGGGTGGGGAAGATCCGGGCGAAGTCCGCCTCCGTACGCGCGCCGACGTCGGCGAGCATCGTCTCGACCAGGTGCCGGGGACCGCCGACGATCCGGGTCCGCGGCAGCCCCAGCTCGGCGGCGAGCATCGGCAGCACGTCCGCCCCGACCCGGCGCAGCAGCAGGTCGGCGGCGGTGTTGTCGCTGACCGACATGGCGAAGTAGGCCAGGTCCCGCAGCGACACCTCGGCGTCGTCGGCGCAGCCGGCGATCCCCCACCCGCCGAGCCGGTCGTCGGCGGTGACGAGGACCCGTTCCCGGGGGTCGAGCTGGCCGGCGACGACCTGCCGGGCGAACTCCAGCACCAGCAGCACCTTGAAGATCGAGGCGATCACCACCTGCTCGTCCGCCCGTACCGCCACCTCCCGCCGGCCGCCCGACCGCCCCGGCGCCGCGCCGCCCGGTCCTCCCGGTCCCGCGCCGCCGGGCCGCCCGGGGGCCACGCCGTCGTCGGCCGCGTCGAGGTCGACCACGTGCAGGCAGCCGGTGACCCCGACCCGTTCGAAGATCTCGCCGATGTGCTCCGTCGCCACCTGGGCACGGTAGCCGCCGCCCCCGGCCGGCGTCGGGGCACTGGCGTAGGGTCCGGCCGTGGACCTGCTCCGGCACCTGCGGCACTTCGTGGTGGTCGCCGACGAGCTGCACTTCGGGCGGGCCGCCGAGCTGCTCGGCATGGCCCAGCCGCCGCTGAGCCAGTCGGTGCAGCGCCTGGAGCGGGAGCTGGGGGTCGAGCTGTTCGACCGCTCCCGGCGGCAGGTGCGGCTGACCGCCGCCGGCCAGTTGCTCCTCGGCGAGGCCGAGGAACTGCTGGCCGGGGAGGGCCGGCTGCGCAACCTGATGCGGCAGGTGCGCGACGGGGTGTCGGGAGTGCTCCGGGCGGGGGTGCCGCCGGAGACCCCCGCGGTCACCCTGCGCGAGCTGCTCGACCGGCTGGCCGGGCGCGCCCCCGGGCTCGACGTGGACCTGCACGAGCTGACCAGCGGCGAGCAGGAGCGGATGCTCGGCGAGGGGCGGCTGGACGTCGGCCTGCTCCACCACCCCGTCACCGACGACGGGCTGCGCCTCGGCGCCGCCGTCGACGTACCGCTGGGGGTGCTGCTGCCGCGCGCCTCGGCGCTGGCCCGGGGCCGGGAGGTCGAGCTGGCGGCGCTGGCCGGACTGGACCTGGTGACCGCGCCCCGGGCCACCGCGCCCGGCTGGCACGACCACCTGCTGGAGGTCTGCCGCCGGCACGGGTTCACGCCGGGGCGGGTCCGCCCGGCGCGGAACCCGGAGTTCCTCTTCGGGTTGGTGCTGGCGGGCGGCGGGGTCGCCGTCGAGCCGGCGGCGACGGCGCGCCGGGAGCCCCGGATCGCCTGGCGGCCGATCGCCGGGTCGCCGCTGGTCCGGCGCACCTCGGCGGCGTGGCCGCGCCGGGCCGCGCACCCGGCCGCGCCGATGTTCGGGCAGCTCGCGGCGGAGGTGCTGGCCGACGGGTCGGAGCCCCCGGCACCGCCGCCCGGGCCGGCGCCCCGCCCCTGGCCGGTGCTCTTCGACGAGCCGGCCTGAGCCGGGGAGCACCGGTGGGAAGGCGATCAGGGGTACGCCACGGCCCGGTCCCCGGGGATGAGCCGGGCTCCGGTCAGGCCGTCAGGTCGAGGCGCCAGTCGTTGGCGCGCATCAGTCGACCGGGCGGATATTCGCACTCGGTCTCGCCGAGCAGGGTGAGCCACCCCTTCCTCCGACGCCCGTGGAAGCACCCGCCGCCGACATCGCGCCCCGCCAGTTCCGATCTGGCGGGGCGCTGGCCGCCGTCTCGCGCCTGACGGGTGGGACCGGAGCCGGGAGGGGGAGCCATGACGCCGCTGGGCCTCGCCGTGATCATCGGCAGCACCCGGGAGGGACGGGCGGGCGACCGGATCGGCCGCTGGTTCGTCGACCGGGCACGGCGGCGCGACGAGCTGGCGGTGACGGTCGTCGACCTCGCCGACCACGACCTCCCCGCGGGCTGTCCGGCCGGGCCGACTCCCGCCGTCCGGTCGTTCGTCGCGCAGGTCGCGCGGGCGGAGGCGTTCGTCGTGGTCACCCCCGAGTACAACCACAGCTTCCCGGGCTCGTTGAAACAGGCGATCGACCACGCGTACGACGAGTGGCAGGCCAAACCGGTCGGCTTCGTGTCGTACGGGTGCGGTTCCATCGGCCTGCACGCTGTCGACCAGCTCCGGACGGTCTTCACCGCGCTGCACGCGGTCACGATGCGCGACGTCGTCGGCGTCGACCTGCTCGACGGCGCGCCGTCACCCCCGACAACCGACCGGTGCGAACGCGCCGCCGACGTCCTGCTCGACCAGCTCCACTGGTGGGGCCTGGCCCTGCGCGACGCTCGCGCCGCGCGCCCGTACGTCTCCTGAACGTGTGACACATGAGGAAGGTAGGGAGCATGACACGCACCACCGGCCTGGCCATCGAGGCCGAGGGCCTGACCCGGTCGTTCGGGGCCACCCGGGCGCTCGCCGGCATTGATCTCCAGGTCCCGGCCGGCACCGTCTACGGGCTGCTCGGGCCCAACGGCGCCGGCAAGACCACGGCGGTACGGGTGCTGGCGACGCTGCTGCGCCCCGACGGCGGACGGGCCCGCGTCTTCGGGCACGACGTCGTCACCGAGGCCGACGCCGTACGCGCCCGGATGAGCCTGACCGGCCAGTACGCCTCCGTCGACGAGGACCTGACCGGGCTGGAGAACCTGATGCTCCTCGCCCGCCTGCTCGGGCACGGAAAGCCGGCCGCCCGGGCGCGCGCGGAGAGCATGCTCGCCGCGTTCGGCCTGACCGAGGCGGGCGACCGGCAGGTCAAGAAGTACTCGGGCGGCATGCGGCGGCGCATCGACATCGCGGCGAGCATCCTCAACACCCCCGACCTGCTCTTCCTCGACGAGCCGACGACGGGGCTGGACCCGCGCAGCCGCAACCAGGTGTGGGAGATCGTCCGGGCCGTCGTGGCGCACGGCACGACCGTGCTGCTGACCACGCAGTACCTGGACGAGGCCGACCAGCTCGCCGGCCGCATCGCGGTGGTGGACCACGGCCGGGTGATCGCGGAGGGCACCCCGGGCGAGTTGAAGTCCTCGGTCGGCTCCGGCACCGTCCACCTGCGGTTGCGCGACCCGGGCCAGCGGCCGGAGGCCGAGAGGCTGCTCCAGGCGGCCCTCGGCGTGCCGGTGCAGCTCGCACCCGACCCGGTCGCGCTGACCGCGCGGGTCGGCGGCGACGGCAGCGACCTCGACGCCAGCGAGCAGGCGGCCCGCGCGCTCGGGGACCTGGCCCGCGCCGGCATCCTCGTCGACGACTTCTCCCTCGGTCAGCCGAGCCTGGACGAGGTCTTCCTGGCCCTGACCGACCACCCCGCCGTCGCGGCCGACGAGCGGGACGACCAGCTGGAGGCAGCCCGATGACCAACGCCACCACGACCGGGCGAGCCCCGTCCGTCTACGTACCGTCGGCGGAGGCGCTGGCCACCGTCCTCGCACCCGGCGCGCGCCCGCCCCGACCGAACGCGCTGTCGGCGTCGCTGACGTTCGGTTGGCGCGCGCTGCTGAAGATCAAGCACGTGCCGGAGCAGCTGTTCGACGTGACGGCGTTCCCGATCATCATGGTGCTGATGTTCACGTACCTGTTCGGCGGTGCCCTCGCCGACAGCCCGCGCGACTACCTCCAGTTCTTCCTGCCCGGCATCATGGTGACGAGCGTCGTGATGATCACCATGTACACCGGCATCGGGCTGAACACCGACATCGAGAAGGGCGTCTTCGACCGGTTCCGGACGCTGTCGATCTGGCGGCCGGCCCCGCTGGTCGGCATGATCTTCGGCGACGTGCTGCGGTACGTGCTGGCGGCCGTGGTCATCCTCGGCGTCGGGCTGGTGCTGGGCTTCCGGCCCGACGGCGGGCTGCCCGGCGTGCTGGCCGGGATCGGCCTGCTGGTGGTCTTCTCGTTCGCGTTCTCCTGGGTCTGGACGTTCTTCGGCCTCGTCCTGCGCAGCGAGAAGTCCGTCATGGGCGTGAGCATGATGGTGCTCTTCCCGCTGACGTTCCTCAGCAACGTGTTCGTCGACCCGGGCACGATGCCCGGCTGGCTCCAGGCGTTCGTCAAGGTCAACCCGATCTCGCAGCTGGTGGCCTCGGTGCGCGCGGTGATGTCGGGCGGCTGGGACGCGTCGGCCACGATGTGGACGCTGGTGTGGAGCGCCGGCTTCCTGGTGGTCTTCGGGACCCTGACCATGTACCGCTACAACCGCCGCTGATCCTGCCGACGACGGGCACCGCCACGGTGGTGGTGGTGCCCGTCGTCGTCCGCTGGCCGGTTAGGAGTCGACCCGGACGGTGGTCACCGTGCCGCCGGCGGCGGTGACGCGTACCTCGGTGGCGTCGGCGGGTAGCAGCGCCGCGCCACGCCCGGCGTCGTGCCACCGCCCGGCGCCGATCCGGTAGCTCAGCGCCGCGCCCTCGGTGGCGACGAGGACGCCCTGCCCGTCCGGCAGCCGCAGCCGCACCGGCAGCGGCGCGGTCCAGTCGGCGAACCCGCTGACCACCGGCTGGAAGGGCGCGCCGGCGTGGGCGAGCAGTGCGATCGCGCGGGCGGGGTCGTCGTCGTACTGGAGGGTCTGGAGCAGCAACTGCCGGCCGTCGGGGGTCGCGCCGTAGACGGTCAGGCTGGGCGATTCCCCAGCCCGGTGGCTGCCGCCGTGATCGACGTAGGCGGCCAGCGCGTCCGTCGCGAAGACGTCCCTGCCGACCTGCGCGGCGGGGGCGTCACCCCACACCCGGTCCGCGCCGGGCAACGTGTGGGTGAGCTGTCGCGGCGACGTGCTGTCCTTCCCGTCGAAGAGGATTTCCGTCGCATTGGTGATGTGGACGACGTTCGCCATGCTGACCGGCGTCCGGGAAAGGGCCACGGTCAGCCTGCCGCGCTGCGGCGGCACCGACAGCACGGCGGCCCCGTCCCGGAAGGCCACCGGCTGGAAGGTGCGCTCGATCCGGCCGTCGGCGGCGTACCGGAGCGTCGGTGAGAACTCCACCGGGTGTCCGACGTCGAGCACGACCAGCACGTCGCGGCGCGGCCCGAGCAGCACGGCCTGTGAGTTGCCGTCCGTGCCGGAGTCCACGAGTGTCTCGGTCGTCATGACCCGCGGTCCGGCGGCGGTGGGCTCGACGAACGCGGCCAGGCCGATCTGGCGGGCGCCGTCCGGGCTGGACACCACCGGGTTGATCTCGGTCCGCTGCGCGACGTAGGCGGCGGGCCCGGCCGGCGTGTCTCCCGCCCAGACCACGTGCGGATCGCCCCGGAGGCCGCTCCCGAGTTGCCTCGCCCGATGCCGCCACGCCTCGCGAACCTGTCGCAGATACGCCTCGTCGCCGGCCAGGTCGCCGCGGGTGGGTCCGTCGAGCAGCGGCGAGGCGACCTCCACCGCCGCCCCGTCGTCGGCGAGGTGAAGCGCACCGCCGACGGGTACCGCCACCACGGCCGCGCACAGCGCGGCCAGGACGGCTCGACGCCGCAGCAACCGGCGACGCCCACCCCGTCGCACGTCGTCGAGCAGGGTCGGCGGGCCGACGAGGTCGTCGGTCACCCGACGCAGGACGCCCTGCACGTCACTTTCTTCGATGGTCATCGCGTACTCCCGGTGTCGGTCGGGACGGACAGGACGAGATGTGACCCGGCCAGCGCCTGCCGGAGGTGGGCGAGGCCCCGGGAGGCGTGGCTCTTCACAGTGCCCTCGGAGCAGCGCAGCGCCCCGGCCACGTCGGCGACCGACAGGTCCTCCAGGTAGCGGAGCACGACGGCGGCGCGCTGCCGGGGCGGCAGGGTACGCAGCGCCGCGACGACCGCCTGGCGCAGCGCGATGTCGTCGGCGTGGTCCCGGGCGACCCCGTCGTTGTCGCCCAACGCCTGCTCCGGCCGCCGGGCCCGCCGCCGCCACCGGTTGATCGACCGGTTGACCAGGGCCCGCCGGGCGTACGCCTCCGGGAAGGTGCGCACCCGGCGCCAACGCACGTACATCTGCTCCAGCACCTCCTGAAGCAGGTCCTCGGCCGCGTGTCGGTCGCTGGTCAGCAGGTAGGCCACCCGCAACAGCGCCACGGACCGGGTACGGACGAAGTCGTCGAACTCCGCGCCATGCGCATCTCGCATCTGGCCCCTCCCGCTCTCTCAGTCAGCAAGACACCGCGGAGAGCTGCGGGGTTTACCGACTCCCGATGCCGGCGATCGACCGGTGCCCGAGGGCTAGAAGCGCCAGGGCAGTGGCTCGGGCGGGAGGTAGCGGCAGGTGCTGCCCGTGGAGACGGTGTCGCGCAGGTGGGCGGCGAGGACCGGGTGCCGCTGGTCGAGCTTGCGCAGCGCGTCCCGGATGCGGGCGGTGACCGTCTTGCGGGCCCGCTCGGCCTCGTCGCCGAGGCGTCGGCTGCGGCCGGCCAGCCCGGCGGCGGCGCGCAGCTCGGCGAGCAGGGCGCCGCGCTCGGCGTCGAGGTCGGCCAACCTCCGCTCGTCGCCGCGCTCGGCCGCCCGGTCGATCTCGTCGTCGAGCCGTTCGAGGTGCCGCCGGTAGCGGGCCTTGGCCTCGTCGTCGAGGACCGGGTCGCCGCCCATCCGGCGGGCCGCGACGAGTTCCGGCCCGGCGGCCGGGTCGAGCAACTCGACCGCCGGGACGTCGACGCCCGGCCGGCTCAGCAGCACGTGCAGGTCGCGCAGCCCCTTCGCGTCGGGCAGGTGCACCACCACGCCGGCGTAGGTGAGCTGCCAGACCGGCCCGTCGCGGCGGAACCCGTACGCCTGGTCCGGCTGCTCCTCCACGGCGGACGGGTGCGGCCCGGCGGCGACGGCCCGCGCGGCATGCGACCCGGTCACCACCGCCTGCGGACCGGGCGACCCGGTCACCACCGGCTGTGGACCGGGTGGCCCGGCGGCGACGGCCCGTGCCGGGTCCGGGCCGGCGACCGGAGCGCCGGCCCACGCCGGCTGCGGACCGGCGGGCGCGGCGACGGCCCCCGGCCCGCCGGCGGGCGACGCCTCGGCCCCCGTCGGCGGCCCGCCGGCCAGGCGACGGGCCGTCCGGTCCATGCCGAGGTCGGTGGCGTCGCGGGCGGTGGTGACGCGCAGCGCGGCGGCGGCCGCCGCGTCGCCCGGGCGGTCCCGCCCGGTCAGGGCGTCGGCCAGCTCGGCGCGGGCCAGGACCGACCACGGGCGGGCGCCCAGCCGGTCGGCGGCGTCGCGGGCGGCCGAGAATCCGGCCACCGCGTCGTCCCAGCGTTCCTGCGCGGCGTCGACGAGGGCCAGCCAGTGGTCGACGGGGCCACTGAGGTCGCAGCCGAACATCGCCGACATCCACTGCCCGCGGTGCGGTCGCAGCGCGTCCCGGGCCTCGGCGCAGCGCCGGGGGTCGCGGCTCGCGGCGGCGACCCCCGCGCGCAGTCGCAGCCACAGCGGCGACACCGATCCCGGGTACGTCGTGCCGGCGGCCTCGATGCCGGTGGCCACCCGGAGGGCCGCCTCGACGTCGCCGCGCTCGGCCGCGGTGACGCCCCGGAGGAGTTCCGGGTGGGGGTAGCCGGTCGAGGACAGCTCGTCGAGGAGGGCGTCGACCTCGTCGGGCCGCCCCTGCAGGTGCAGCCGGGACCAGCGCAGGTGGTGGCCCATGAAGGCGAAGTCGGAGTGGTCCCACTCGCTGAGGCCGGTCAGCTCGTCGACCAGCTCGTCGGCCCGGGCGAAGTCGCCACGGAAGGCCGCGATGATGGCGTCGTCCATCGTGGCGGCCGCCCGGTGCCGGGCGTCGCACTGGCGGGCCCCGGTGGCGAAGGTGGTGAACTCGTCGTGGTAGCGGGGGTCGCCCAGCTCCAGCAGGGCGACCCAGCGCAGCGCGGTCGCCCAGAGCACGGTCTCCCGGTCGCCACCGCGGCGCGCCACGTCGCGGATCTCGGCGGTGATCGCGGCCCGGTCGCGGGCCGAGCCCAGCCCCCAGGTGGTGTCGTGGCGGGCCCACAGGCTGAAGGTGAGCGCCTCGTCGTCGTGCCCGCGCCGGGCCAGGGATTCCGTGGCGGCGATCAGGTCGGTGACGATCGTGCTGACCGGGACGGCGCCCGCGGACTCGCCGATCAACCGCTGGTGCGCCTCCCGCAGCACGCCCTCCGGGTCGGCGAGCCGCCCGGGGCCGTCGGCGTGGCGGCGGTGCACGACGAGGGCGACCCGGGCCAGCACCACCGGGTCGTCGGCCGCCACGGCCAGCGTGGCGGCCTCGGCGAGCAGCCGCCGGGCCTCGTCGCCCGCGCCCGTGTGGTGCAGCAGTTCACCCAGCTCGATCATGATCTTCACGCGTCGGGTCGGGTCGTCGGCGACCTCGAGCGCCCGGCGGAAGTGGACCACCGACTCGTCCACGGCCAGCCGGCCGGCCGCGGCGCGGGCCGCGGCGACCAGCAGCTCGGCGGCGCGGGACGGGTCGAGGTGGGCGCCGGCGAGGTGGGCGTGCCGGGCCAGGTCGGCGGGGATCAGCCGCTCGGCGAGCGCCGGTGCGCCGTCGACGGCCCGGACGACCGCCGCGTGCCGGGAGCGCCGGTCGTCGTCGGGCAGCGCGTCGTAGAGGGTCTCCCGCACGAGGTCGTGGACGAAGGCGAACCGGCCGCCGCCACGGGACACCACGAGCCGGGCGGTGACCGCCCGGTCGAGCAGCCGGTCGACCTGCGCCGCCGGCGTGCCCGCGCAGGCGGCGAGGACGGGACGGTGGAACTCCCGGCCCAGCACGGCGGCGGCGGTGAGCGCCTCGACGACCGCCGCCGGCAACTGGGCGAGACGGCCCCGCACCGCCTCCCGTACGCCCGGGGGGATCGTGCCGATCCGGCCGTCGGCGCGCCAGATCCGGGCGGTCTGCTCCACGAAGAACGGGTTGCCGCCGGTGCGCCGGTGCACCTCGTCGAGGAGACCGGCGTCCGGCGCCCGGCCGGCCGCGCGGGTCATCAGCGCGGCCACCTCGTCGCGGGACAGGCCGGTGAGGGTGAGCGTGGTCGCCTTCGCCACCAGCGGCATCAGCAGCCCGCGCAGCGGGTGGTCGGGGGACTCGACCTCGGCGTCGCGGTAGGTGCCGATCAGCAGCAGCCGCTCGAACCAGGTGTGCTGGGCGGCGAAGCGCAGCAGCCGCATCGAGGCGGGGTCGGCCCAGTGCAGGTCGTCGAGCACGACCACGACCGGCCGGCGCTGGGACACCGCGACCAGCGCGGTGGTCACCGCATCGTGCAGCGCGAACTCCTCCTGGTCGACGCCGTCGTCACCGCTCGGCCGGCCGGCCGACTCGCCGCTGACGCCGTCGACCGCCCCGGCATCGCCGTCGACCGCCCCGGCATCGCCGTCCGGCGGCTGCCCGGCGGTGCCACCCGTCGCCTCGCCGAGCAGCGCCGCCAGGGCCGGCTCCGCCGACTCCCGGGCCAGCGCCCAGTCGTCGGCCGAGCGGCGCAGGCCGCGCAGCACCTGCACCCAGGGCCAGTAGCCGGGCGCGCTGTCGGAGTGCCAGCAGGCGGCGCCGAGCACCAGCGCGCCCCGCCGTCGGGCCTCGCCGGCCGCCGCCGTGACCAGCGTCGTCTTGCCGATGCCGGGTTCCCCGGCGACGAGGGCCAGACCGCCGTGGCTGGTGGTCACCCGGTCGATCTCGGCGCGCAGCAGACCCGCGGGATGCTCCCGCCCGATGACGTCCTCGTCGTACCGCGGATCCATGACGCACAGACCGTAGCGGAACGGTGGGACATCGCGAGCCCTTTACCCGGCGGGCGGCGCGATCCTCCGGCGCGGAAACGACGCCGTGGGGCGAGGGCTCAGCGGGCGTCGGTGACCACGTGGGAACAGGCGGCGCAGGCGGCACGGCCCTGCTCGGCGTACCACCGGCAGGTCCGGCGGATCGCGCAGCGCGGCAGGTCGTCCTCCGCCGGACCGACGGCTTCCTGGAAGGACGCCGCCACCCGCTCGCCGAGGCCGCAGTGCTCGCCGGTCCAGAAGCCGCACTTCGCGGTCACGCACGGGCCGGCCAGCCGGTAGCGCGACTCGACCGGCGTGTCCGTGCCGGCCTGGGCGAGGGCGACCTCGGCCGGGAGCGGGGGCGTCACGTAGGCGACCCGCCCCGCCGGAGTGATCATGCCGAGGAACACCGTGGCGTTGGCCGCGGGGGTGCTCGGGCACATCCGCTCCGGCGGGTCCGGCCGGTGGGCGGCGTCCGTCACCGCTGCATCCAGAAGCCGATGTCGTTGATCTTCTGGCCGAGTTCCTGGGCGAACGGGCCGTCGATGACCCACATGCCGTACCACTCGGGGCGGAGCTTGAGGTTGGCGTGCCCGACGGCGAGCGGGGTGGTCAGTCTGCTGCCGGAGACGGAGAGGGCGTTGAGGCCCGCCTTCTGGATCTCGCTCGCGATGAGGCTCTGCTGTTCGGTGGTCAGGTCGACGCCGTCGACGACGAAACGGAATTCGCTGCGTGCCATGTCCTACCTCCGGTGGTCAGTACGATTCGGTCCGCAGCCCGCGCCGCAGACTCGCTCTGGTGAACGCCGCCCAGCCGGAGCGGGAGGCGGGGTCGATCGCGTGCCCGACCCGGCTGACGTGCTCCCGCCAGTTCGTCGGGTCGGCCGTGCGCAGCCCCCACAGCTCGCGGCAGGCGGTGACCGCGAACGCCACCTGCTCGCCCGAGCCGCTCCAGCCGGCGGGGCCGTCGGCCACCCGCAGTGCGCCGTCGGCCTCGACGCGCACCGCCGGGAAGTGGTGGTGCAGGCTGGCGAGGGTGGCCAGGTGGGCGGCGTCGGACCGCCCGGCGGCGAAGGCGTCCCGCGTCTCGTCGTCGCGGGTGACCCGGATGGCGTGCAGGGTGAACGTGTCGCCGCCCGCGCCGACCCGGCCCTCGACCTGCACGGGTGTGCTCCAGACCCGGGGCGAGTTGGCCGACCAGAAGGCCAGCCAGGCGTCGAGGCGTTCGCAGAGGTCCGCCTGGAAGCGGGCCGGGCCGCCGGCGAGCCGGGCGCCCGCGATCCGGTCCCGGACGACGAGATGCCGGGCTCCCCGCGCCGGGGTCGCCTCCTCGGCGGGTGCTGCGGTGGCTGGCGCGGCGTGGGCGGTGGTCGCCCCGGCGACGGTGACCGCCGAGGCCGCGGCGGCGCCGAGCAGGATCCGGCGCCGGGACAGTGAGGTGTGGGAATCGTTCATGGTCCGCCTTTCATGGACGGCCTGTACCACGACACGCTATCGACAGAGGTAGATCAGGAGGGGCGCTCCGCTATCGGTGAACCGACACCGGCGCCGGTGATCGACGGCGGCGGAATCCCGGCCGATGTGCTGTCGGCCGCCGCCGCGCCCCCGCCAGGGGTCGGATGCGCGCCTAACGATTGATAAGCGTCCATCGATGCTCGTAGCATCCCCGTCATGCGTGCCCGTCGCGTCACCATCGCCGCCGTCCTCGCCGCGCTGCTGAGCTCCTTCGCCGTCGGCGCCGCGCGGGCGGACGACGCCCCGGCACTCACCACGCCCGGCAGCCCCGTCGTCGTGGTCGACGAGCCCCACCTCCTCACCCTCTCCTGGACGCCCTCGACCTGGGTGGGCGAGCCGGCCGGCGAGGAACCGATCACGTACGAGGTGCGGGCGCAGCTGGGCCCGTACGTCTACCGGAGCCTCGGCAGCACGACCGCCACCACCCTGACGCTGACCAACCTGGCGCCGGGCAGCGAGTACCGGCTCGTCGTCAACGCCCACACCCTCGGCGGCTACTCCGACCCCTCGCCGGTCACCCCGGTCCGCACGGCGTACGGGCGGGCCAAGGTCAGCTACCTCAACCTCGACTGGTCACCGACGGACAACCAGATCCAGCACGTCCTCCAGGTCACCAACACCGGCACCGCGCCGCTCGACCTGGCCACCGTGCGGGTGCGCTACCACCTGGTGTTCGAGGGCGGCAACACCTCCCTCGTGCTGAACTGCGACTGGGCGGCGCTGGGCTGCGACCGGATCCGCCGCAGCATGACGTACTTCCCGCCGCCCCTGCCGCCCGGCGGCCCGCCGACGCCGACGCCCACGCCGACCCGGTACCCGCTGCCGGGCACGCCGATCCCCGGCTGGGTGGAGCTGACCTTCACCGAGGGCGTCCTGGCCCCGGGCGCGTCGTCCGGGCCGATCCAGCTGCGCCACCACCGGCCCGGCTGGACCGACATCGACGAACGCGACGACCCGAGCTGGCGCGCCGCCACCGGCCGGTGGACCGACAACAGCCGGATCACCCTCGACGTGGACGGCGTACGCGAGTTCGGCGACACGTTCGCCTGACGCGCAAGGGCCGGCCGGTGGCACCGCTCCGGGTCGGGGCGGCACCACCGGCCGGTGCGTGCTGACTACGTCGTCGCGCAGATGGCGTACGCGGTGTTGGTCCAGTTGCCGGTGAAGGTGTCCTCCTCGTACGCGCCGGAGGTGACGGTGGCCGGCGCGGCGGCCGGGCCGCCGTTGGGCCGGAAGTCGTCGACGACGCCCTCGCCCATGATGCCGTTGAGCTCGTAGCCGGCTCCGGTCAGCACCTTCCCGATCGGGCAGGCCGCGGCGACGCTGTGGAAGTCGTTCGAGTCACTGGGGCTCACCGCCGAGGTGCGGGCCAGGCCGGCGAGGGGGTTGGCGCAGATCGCGTACGCCGTCGCGGACCAGTTGCCGGCGAAGGCGTCGGCCTCGTACGCGCCCACGAAGACCGAGGTCGGCGCGGCGGCCGGGCCGCCGTTGGGCCGGAAGTCGTCGACCACGCCCTCGCCCATGACGCCGTTGAGCTCGTAGCCCGTCCCGGTCAGCACCTTGCCCACCGGGCAGGCGGCCGTCACGCCGCGGAAGTCGTTCGAGTCGCTGGCGGTGGTCGCCAGGACCCGCACCAGGCCCGCGAGCGGGTTGGCGCAGATGGCGTACGCGGTGAGGGACCAGTTGCCCGCGAACGCCTCCGCCTCGTACGCCCCGACGGTGACGGCGGTCGGCGCGGCGGCCGGGCCGCCGTTGGGGCGCAGGTCGTCGACCACCGCCTCGCCGGTCGCCCCGTTGAGTTCGTAGCCCGTCCCGGTCAGCACCTTGCCCACCGGGCAGGCGGCCGTGACGCTGCGGAAGTCGGTCGAGTCGCTGGCGCTCGTCACGGCGATGCGCACGAGGCCGGGGACGGCGGCCGAGGCGGGAGTGGCGGGGACGACCACCCCGGCCGCCACGGCGACGCCGAGGACGAGGGTGAACGCGTGGGGTCGGAGTCGGCGGGCTGCTGCCTGAGCTGACATGGAAACTCTCCTGTCTGTCGCCTCGGCGGTGAATCCCGCAGGTGTCGGATGCGACCGTGACGAGGCGCTGCGATTGACGCGCTCACGCTATGTAGTCACGCGACCAGGCATTATCCCCAAGCCGACTACGTCGGGTAATCGACTGATCGCCCTCGCCCGGGCCGCCACGCCCGCCGGCTTCTTCGATCGCCGACGGGCGGGCGGCAGGCGGTCCGGCTCCGGTCCGGTTGACCGGTGCCCCCGGACAGTGGCCGGTCGCACCGTCAGGCGGTGTAGAGGATCTTCACCCCGTTGAGGCTCGTCGCCGAGACGGTCGTGCCGCGGACGCCGGAGTTGAGGTTGCGCCAGCCGGTGTTGCTCGCCGCCTCGTGCACCATGCCCCCGGCCACGGTGTAGACGTGCTTGACGCCATTGACGTCCATCGCCGCCAGCGCGTCGGGGCTGACCCCGGAGATGCCGGAGTTCAGGTTGCGCCACCCGCTGTTGCTCGCCGCCTCGTGGACCGAACCGCCGGCCACGGTGTAGACGATCTTCACGCCGTGGTGACTGATCGCGGCCAACGCGTTCGGGCTGACCCCGGAGATGCCGGAGTTGAGGTTGCGCCACCCCATGTCGCTGGACGCCTCGTGGACCATGCCCCCGGCCACCGTGTAGACGATCTTCACGCCGTGGTGACTGATCGCGGCCAACGCGTTCGAACTGACCCCGGAGATGCCGGTGTTCAGGTTGCGCCAGCCGTTGTTGCTCGCCGCCTCGTGGACCATGCCCCCGATCACGGTGTAGATGTACTTGACGCCGTCGACGTGGATCACGGCGAGCGCGTTGTTGCTGACGCCCGAGATGCCGGTCCACAGGTTGCGCCACCCCATGTCGCTGGACGCCTCGTACACCCGGCCGTCGTTGACGGTGTAGAGCAGCTTGTTGCTGCCCATGACCATCGACGCGGTGGTCGAGCCGGTGATGCTGTTGACGGGCAGCATCTGCCAGCCGCTGTGGCTGCCCGACTCGTACACCTGGCGGTTGCTGCTGACCTGCCCGCAGTTCTGGCTGGTCATGTTCCGGGCCGGCGAGGTGGGGCCGGAGACGTAGAGCGGGCCGGTGTTCGGGCTGCCGTCGGAGGTGATGCCGGAGGGCACGCCGTTGAAGTACGCCTCGGTCTTGACTCCGTCGCGCGTCAGCTCGTAGTGCAGGTGCGGGCCCGTCGAGTTGCCGGTGCTGCCGACCCGACCGATCTGCTGGCCGGTCGACACCCACTGCCCGGCGCGCACCGCCGGCGACTCGATCATGTGCGCGTAGCTGGTCCGCCAGCCGCCGCCGTGGTCGACCACCACGTACCAGCCGCCGCCGCTGGTCCAGCCGGCGAACGTGACGGTGCCGGCGTACGAGGCGAGGATCGGCCGGCCGCTGCTGGCCCCGCCGGTGAAGGTCATGTCGATGTCGTAGTCGTCATGCCCGTAGTAGGTGGCCATCCGCCAGGTCTCGCCGCAGGGGAACGGCATCTGGAAGTTCGGCCGTGGGCCCGCGGCCTGGGCCGGCGCGGCCACGACAGCGATGGTGCCCACCACGGCGAGCAGCGCGGCGCCGACGCCGGCGAGTGCCAGGCGGGCCGAGGTGAGGACGCGGGCGAGTAGACCCGTCATGGGGAAGTTCCCTCCGGAGCCGGAATTTGATGTTGATGGATGCTAGGGCAGCCATCACCATCCGGCGAGAGGGGGCGGACGATCCGCTCGGCGGGCGGACCGGCCGGCGGCGGGCGACCGGGTCAGGCGGCCACCGTCGCGCCGGCGAGCAGGGCGAGGATCGTCTGGTTCGCCTCCCAGCCGTCCGGGAACTTGACCGGCACGTCGAGGTGCACGGTCTCCGTCGACGGGTGGGCGTCCAGCAGCTCGCCGATCCCGGCGCGCGCCACGACGACGCACGCCTGGCGGTGCCGCGACGCCAGCACGCAGAGCCGCCCCGACTCCAGGTGGAACGCGGTCGCGTCGCGCCGCCCCGACAGCGGGTGCAGCACGATCGTCACGTCGTACTCCCGACCCTGGAGCCGGTTGGCGGTGTCGACGGTGATGCCGGCCCCCGCCGGCCCCAGGCGCGCGCGGATGGCCGCGGCCTGGTCGCGGTGGGCGGCGCCGACGGCGATCCGGTCGGCGGTGACCGGCGCGCCCGCCGGCGCGTGCTCGGAGACCGCGACCGCGCCGCGTTCGAGCACCCGCAGCGCCAGCGCCGCGCAGGCTGAGGCGGCCTCGGCATCGGTACGCAGGGTCTGCCGCGCCGGCAGCTCGTACAGCGCCCAGCCGGTGGTCGCCGCCAGGTCCACCGCCCGGTCCAGGGCGTCCCCCGCCCCGGGCCCGCCGAGGCGCAACGCCCGGTCGGCGGGGCCGGTGCCGGCCCGGAACCCGGTGAACGGGTAGAACGCCGCCGCCACCACCGGCGCCGCCGAGGCCGGCAGCCGCCACGACACCGGCAGCCGGTGCACCGGCAGCTCCGGGTTGTGCCGCAGCAGCACGGCCACCGCCGACTGCATCGGATCCCAGGTCAGGCCCGTCCAGCGCCCCGTCTCCACCGTCGAGAACGGGTCGAGCTGACCGGGGTCGCCGACGAACAGCGCCCGCTCGAACCGCCCGGCCACGCGCAGCAGGGCGTCCGAGCGCATCTGGTACGCCTCGTCGATGATCGCCCACGGCCAGGAGCCCTCGGCGACCGTGGCCCACTTGGCGGCCGTACCGATGATGACGGCCGGACCGCCGAGGTCGGCGACCTTCGCGGCGACCCGGACCGTCTCGTGGCCGCTGACCCGCTCGGACGGCCGGTAGTCGGCGGCGGAGAGCCGCCCGATGCGCAGCTCGGGCGCCTTGCGCGCCAGGCGGTCGATGAGGTCGTCGACCTGCTCGTTGGTCTGCGCGATGATGATCAACGGCTCGCCGGCGGCGGCCAGCTCGACGGCGGCGCGCACCACCAGCGTCGACTTGCCGGCTCCTGGCGGCGAGTCGACCACCACGCCACGATGGTCGCCGGAGCGCAGGTCGGCCAGTACGGCGGCGATGACCCGCTCCGCCTCGACCGCCGGCGGCACCTCCAGCCCGGAGCGCATCGATTCCCCCTCCCCGCGAGGTCTACGGGACACTACGCCCTGGTCAGGCCGCGCAGGAAGGCCAGCCCCTCCGTGGCGAGGGTGTCGGGGCCGGCGGCGAGGGGCCGCCACACGGACATCGGCACGGCCAGGGCCTCGGCGGTGAACGACTCGATGTTCACCTGGCCGGCGTAGCCGATGCCGGCCAGGGCGTCGAACATCCCCGGCCAGTCGAGGTGGTCGCCGCCGGGCACCCCGCGGTCGTTGCCGCACACCTGCACGTGGGCAAGCTGGTCGCCGGCCAGCCGGATGGCGCCCGGCAGGTCGCGCTCCTCGATGTTGAGATGGAAGGTGTCCAGCGCCAGGCCAAGGCCCGGGACGCCGGCCACCACCTCCAGCGCCTGGTCGACGGTGTTGAGCAGGCTCGTCTCGAACCGGTTGAGCGGTTCGAGGGCGATCGTCACGCCCTGCCCGGCGGCCTCGTCGGCGAGCGGCCGCAGCCGCTGCACGAGGCGGGCGGTGGCGGCCCGCCGGGCGTCCGCGTCGAGCAGCCAGCGACGGCCGGCCGGGGCGTAGAGCGGGCCCGCCACCACGTCGGCCCCCACCCGGCTCGCGGCCCGCACGCAGTGCCGCACGAACTCCTCCGTACGCCGCACGACCTCCTCGTCGTCGGCGAGCAGGTCGTGCTCGGGCAGCAGGCCGGCGCAGACGGCGGGGGCCAGCCCCAGCCCGGCGAGCAGATCGGCGGCCCGCGCCGGGTCCCAGTCCCCCGGCGCCTGGACGGTCAGCTCGATGGCGTCGAAGCCCCACGCTTTGATCCGTGGGGCCAGTTCGGCGAGCGCCTCGTCGGTCAGCGGTGCCGCCCACGCCCACGTGTTGATGCCGATCCGCACTTGTGCCCTCTCGCCGTCGCCTCGATGAGACCGTCGACTGTAGAGGGCCGCTCGTCGCGGGCGCGGCCCGGGCGCGAAGAGGTCGCGCGGGAATGCCGGAACCGGGCTCCCACCCGCGGGAACGGGCACTAACGTGAACGTGAGAGGGAGGCGGGAGGCCTCCGTCCGGTAACCGGCCATGCCGATCATGGGGGTGTCCGTGCGCGGGCCGAAACGTGGTCCGGTCTGGGCGGCCCAACTGTGGCTACGCCAGCGCCGGCGCCGGTGGCGCACCCGACGGGAACGCCGGACGGAGCGGGACCGCCGCCGGCGGACCGACGAGCGGGCCAGCAACCGGGTGAGGTGGCGGTACCGCCGCTGGCTGCGGTGGACGATCGTCGCCATGGCCTGGGCGTTCCTCGCCTGGACCCTCCTCTCCCTGGTCCTGACGGTCCTCGGCACCGAGCCCCGGTTCCTGCCGATGGCGAGGTGGTGCGCAGGAGGCCAGCCCAGGGCGTACTACTGCGGGCAGGTGGAGGGCTTCGTCAAGCCCCTGCTGGTCGCGGCGCTCGGCCTCGCGTTCTTCTACTACTGGCGGTACGTCCCGGTCCGCCGCTGGTACCGGCGCAACGTGATGCGCAACAGCCGGATGGTGCTGCCCAGCGCAGAACGGGGCCTCGACCCGCGTGACATCGTCGGCCGCGACGAGCTGTGTGAGCTGCTGATCCAGCGGCTGCGGGACCGGGAGACCCGGCGTCCGCTGCTGCTGGTGGGCGGCATCGGCACCGGCAAGACCGCCACCCTGGCCCGGCTCGCGGAGATGCTGATGACCGCCGACGTCGTACCGGTCGGGGTCGACCTGAGGACGGTCACCGATCCGGAGAAGCTGAACTTCCGCCAGCTCGCCCTCGAACAGTTCGAACGCACCGTCGACACCCGGCTGCGCGCCGCGGGCGAGGCCGACCGGATCTGGCGGAGGCTCTGGCTGGAGAACCGCATCGTGGTGCTCGCCGACGGTCTGGAGGAGAGCCTCGCCGACGCCGCCCAGCCCGCCGACCGGGACAGCGTGCTGCGCGACGCCGTCCGGGCCGCGGTCCGTGAGCGCCTACCCCTGGTGATCACGTCGCGGCCCGACGATCCGCTGCGTGGGCTGGACGCGCTGCTGCTGCGACTGGAACCGCTCGCCCAGGGCCCCGCCCTCGAATACGTGCGGGCCCGCAGCCGCCGCTCGGAAGCGGGCCACCGGTGGGACCGCATCAGCGAACTGGTCAAGGCCGCCGACATCGCGGACTCGCCGTTCTACCTGCGGATCATCGGGCAGCTCTACGAGGTCGACCGGCTGGACCGCGTCGGGCCGGTGGGCCCGGGCAGGGCCGCGCTGCGGTGGTGCCTGCTGGAGGAGTGGTACGACGCCACCGTCGCCGGTGACCTGTACGAGGATTACGGCCTGCCGCAGGTCGAACGGTCCGACGCGATCGAGGTGCTCTCCGCCCTCGCCTGCATCGGGCTGCGGAACAACCGACTGTCGGTGCGGACGACGGAACTCACCGGCGGCGACGACACCACCGACGCCGGCCGGCAGTGGATTCTGACCGAGCTGCGGAGCCGCCTGCGGAAGCTTGACGCCGGCAACGCGCAGGACGTCGGGCTGGCCGAGACGACCGGGGACGCGCTGAACATCGTGGTGAAGCGGCAGGACGGGGTGCGTTTCCAGCACGGGGTGATCCAGGCGTACCTCGGCTCGCGCTTCCTCACCGCCGCCATGCGCGACCCCGGCTTCCTCGATCGTGCCTTCGCCCACCACCATGGCCCTGGCCGGGAGCTGCTGACCGCCCTCACCCTGCACACCCGCAGCGCGGGCGCGTTCGAGCAACTGGACGGGCGACGGCAGCCGACCGGCCGGCCCGGGAACCTGCCCCGCCTCGGCGACGCCGTCCGGCAGAAGATGGGACTGCCCGCGGGAAGCCGGGACGCGAAGGCCACCCGGAAGAGGTCGATCGAACTCCTGCGGCGGCTCTGCGACGAGGCGACCCGCACCCGCAACCGCACCCGGGCGCTGGAGATGTTCGCGGCCGCGCTGGAGATGGACGCCGCCACCGGGCACACCTCGCACCGGCTGCTGGCCGACGCCATCCGCCGCGCCTGGTGCCGCTACCAGGGCGACGGCTCGGTCACCGACCGCCCCCTCGAAGACGCCAAGATCGCCCTCGTGCACCGGTACGGTGACGCCGCCCGGCAGCTCGCGGAGCGGCCCCCCGATCCCACCGGGCTCCGGAGGGAGCGGACCACCCCGCAGTACAGGCAGCTGTTCCTGATGATGGGCGACGAGGGGTCCTACCTTCCCCGGCTGGCCGCGGCCCGCGAGATCGCCGCTGGCGGCACCGCGGCGGTCCGCACGCTGCGCGACCTGCTCTTCGAGCCGCCGCGGGCGGACGAGTCACCGGGCCAGGAGCGCCTCGACGAGGTGCGGACCTGGATGACGCCGTCGCTGTTCCTCTACGCCGACGACGAGCACGAACCCGGCGAACCCAACTGGCGGTACGAGGCCCACCGGGCCCTGCAGCGCTGGGTGCACCGGCTGGCCTCCGACGCCACCGACGGGGCCCGCGTCTACGAGCTCACGCTCGCCCAGGGGTTCCGCCTCGCGGCGAACTGCCGGGTCTACCCGGCGCACCGCAGCCTGCTGGTCGAGGAGGCCGAGAAGGCACTGCGGCACTCCCGGTTCTGGTACTCCCACCTGGTGCTCATCCAGGCGCTGACCCTGCTGGCCCTGCCCCGCGATCCCGGCGAGACGCTGCGCGAGCGGGGCCACGGATCGGACCCGCGCGGGCTGGTCGACTTCTGGACCTCGATCGCCGGTGGCGGCGACCGCGCCCCGCACCGCCACAGCGGCACCGACCACCCGCTAGTCCGCAGGGTCGCGGACCTGTGCGTCGAGTCGCTCGTCGACCGGCACCCCGAGCGACGCTGCTGGATCGACGAGCGGGAGATCGTCGGACGGGTGGGGACGGTCAGCCCACAGCCCGGCATCCGCCGGCTCCAGGACTCCTGGCTGCCCGCCTCGCACGGCTGGGCCGTCCTGGAACCACGGGCACAACGGCTGCTGGCCGACGTGATGCTGCTGCTCAACCTCGCCGACCGGGGCCGGGACAGCACCGAGCGGGCCCGCCGGCTCACCCGGGCCAGCCGGCCCGAGCTGCCGCCGTGCCTCACCATCGACCGCACCGCCATGCGGGTCACCCTCGGCCGCCGCCAGGCCCACGACGTCCAGCCCGGCTCCACCTGCATCGACGACTGCCCGTTCCGGCTGTGCCCGCTGCCGCCGAAGGGCGACGAGCTGCCGTACCAGATGGAGGAGGTCTTCTGCGCCCACCAGATCGACCTCGTCGGACACTGGTTCCGTCCCGGCGTGCGGGCGGACTGGCAGGCGGTCAACCGCAGGGACCTGCGCACCTTCTGGCGCGAGATGTCCGAGCGGATGGCCCCCGCCTGGCGCAAGTGAGCCTACGAGCACCCGACGTTCCGATCATCCGGCCGGCTCGGCATCGGGAACGCCGGCCGGCTGACCTCGCCGAGGAGCGGCAGGACTAGTCACCGTCACACCGGGTACCCGCGCGCCGGATGTGGAGGTGGTGCCTGGATGGCGAAGTTCCTGCTCACGTCGACCTACACGGTCGAGGGGCTCCACGGGCTGAGGCAGGACGGCGGGACGAGACGCGCCGAGGTGGTCGGAGCGTTGATCGAGAATGCCGGCGGCCGGATGGAGGCGCTGTACTTCGGGTTCGGCCAGTACGACACGTACGTGGTGTGCGACCTTCCGGACCTTCGGACCGCCGCCGCCCTGGCCGTCACCATCCGGGCGTCCGGCGGCCTGGACACCCGGATCAGCCCGCTGCTGGCCCCCGAGGAAGTGGACGAGGCGCTCGGGATGCAGGTGGCGTACCAGCCGCCGGGAGCCTGACCCGTCGACCCGCTCGCCGCCGGGGTCGACGTATCGCCGAGGGTGTCACGGGGCCGGCCGGTGTGCCGAGTCATCACAGTCTCCTGATGACGGGGCGGGCATGACCCCCGTTCGGTCATGCCCGCCCCGCCGTCATCGTCGATCCCGATCGGGGCCGGTGCGCCGGCCGTCAACCGTGCCGGAAACCGCGCATTAGTCAGCCGACGCGCTGGCGGGGGCGGGTCAGGGCGAAGCCGACCACGCCCGCGACGGCGGCCAGGACGCCACCCGCGATGGTCCAGTACCAGCGGGACGACAGGCTCGGCCACCGGACCCGGTCGAACCAGCCGTCCTCCTCGTCACCGACGGCCGCCGGGTCCGGAGTGCCGGCGGTCGGATCCTCGGCGAGCACCTTGCCCGGGTTCACCGCCGGGACTAGGGGCTTCTTCAGGTCCCCGCCCTCCGGCTTGGTGTCGCCGTCGGACTCCACGCCGACCAGCAGGCTCACCTCGATCGGCAGGCCCAGCTCCTGCTCCGGCAACTCGGTGCCGGACAGCCGGACGTAGTAGGTGCCCGGCAACGGGTCACCCGACCACGGCTCGGCCCACGAGCGCACCTGGCGCAGCTCGCAGTCGAGTTCGACGGTGGCGGCGCTCTTCGACGCCACCGGAGTCTGCGCCCCCGCCACACACGCCTGCCGGCGGCGCAGCCCGTCGAAGACCTCGACGGTCCAGGTGGAGTCGCCCTTCCGGCTCGCCGCGGCGGGCAGCGACACGGTGGCCGCCACGTGGTGGGTGTCCCCCGCCGCAGCCGTGAACGACCAGTACAGGTAGTCGCCAACGGAGGCGCCGACCCGGACCGGCTGGCCGGGGCTGATCCCGGCGGCGGTGAGGAACGAGGTGCCGGCCTTGTTGATGGTGGCGGCTCCCGGCGACGGGGTGGGCGTGTCCGCGCCGGCGGCGGCCGGCAGCGCGACGGCGATGCCGGTGGCGGCAAGCAGCACCGCCGCCCGCCGGGCCGAGATAAGGGCCGGAGCCTTCCGCATCGTCATCGGGTCCTCCAGACCGCTACCCACCAACGGGTCAGCCAACCGACGATCAACCCACTGAGCAGACCCGCGAGGATCAGTACGCCCAACAGCACCCAGCCCCGGCCGAGGCCCGGACTGTTCGGGGCGGGCGACGCCTCGACCAGGTCGACGGTCAGTTCGAGCGGCATGCCCGGAGCCTGACCGGCACCCGCCTTGGCGGAGAAGGAGTTGCTGACCACCAGGCACACGACGGTGGGCTCGGGAGCCTTCTCCGTCGAGTCCGCGAAGACGCCGTCCTTGTCGTCGTCCTCCGCCTCATCCTCGTCGTCCGCCACCGCCGACCAGCGCACGCCGGTCGACAGCACGTCGGTACGACCGCTGCCAGCGTCGTTGCCCCGGACCAGTTCCCGCCCGTCGGTGGCGGTGGCCCGCAGCAGCACGCCATAGTCCCGGTTCAACGGCCGGTCCAGGCCGATGCTCACCGAGGCCCGCAGCTCCTGCCCCGGCTGGACCGGGATCCGGTACCACCGGTGCTCCTCGAAGCGCTCCCGGTCGGTGTAGACACCGGGGGTGAGCACGGGCGCCTTGGCGCAGACGTCGGTGCCCGCCACCTTCGCCGGCGTCCTGGTGTGGGTGTCCTTGGCCCGTTCCACGATCTGCTTGATCCGCCGGGTCAGGTCGTCCTTGCTCTGCGCGGAGGTGTACGTCCCGCCGGTCGCCGAGGCGATGCAGACGAGCTGCTTGCGTACCTTCTCGTCCGGGATGAGGCCGAGCGTGTCGACCACCAGGTGGGTGCCCTGGGCGGCCAGTTCCCGGGCCACCTCGCAGGGGTCCGGCGGCGCGCAGGTGTCCTCGCCGTCGGTGATAAGCACGATACGTCGGGTGGTCTCGCCGGTGCCGAGGTCCTTGGCCGCCTCGCGCAGGGCCAACCCGACGGGGGTGAAGCCGGTCGGGCGCAGCGTGGCGATGGCGTTCTTGGCCTTCACCCGGTCGACCGGGCCGACCGGCACGAGCTGCTGCGTGTCCTGGCAGCCGACCTTCTTGTCGTCGCCGCCGTAGGTGGCGCCGAGGACGCGGATGCCGAGATCCGTCCTCTCGGGCAGCGCATCCACGACGTCGTTGAACGCCTCCTGTGCGACCGCGATGCGGGAACGCCCGCCGACGTCCTTGGCGCGCATCGAACCACTGACGTCGAGCACCAGCTCCACTTTGGGCGGCTCGACGGGCGTGGTCTCGTGCTCGTCGGCATAGGCGGGAGGCACGCCCAGTGTCGGGAAGGCCACCAACAGTCCTAAGAGGACCGCTGGGAGCCGTCGTTTGATCATCACGGCGCCGATCCTAGTGATCACCGCGTTCGTGGCCGACCGGGCGGCAGCACCATCGTCCACAAGGGATCGCCCACCCCCTTTAAGCGTCTCGGCCACTACCGGCGACGAGGGAGCGCTTGCGGCAGGCGTCAGTCCTCGCAACTGGCGGCGAAGGTCAGGTGTCGGCGGTCCACGTCGGCGGCAGCCGTCACGATCCTGTCGAGGGCCCCGGCGTTCCGGTTTCCCGACACGGCCAGCACGACGACCTCCCGGTAGTGCAGGACGCCTGCGGTCAACACCGCCGCCTCCTGCCCGTGCCCGGAGGGGACAGCCGCCACGTAGGAGTCAACCTCTCTTCTCAGGTTCTCAAGCTCAGGACCTGTCGGCATCAGCTCGGCAGCCATCACGGACCGGTAGTGGTCCTGCCATTTGTAGTACGCGCGCCGCTCGGAAAGACACCAGTCCTCGGACCGGGTCGTCCCGGTGGTGCCCGCGCCCTTGACGGAAGACTGCACGGTGCTGCCGGTGTTCGAGGCGATACCGGGGCTGCCGTCGCTCCCGTCGACAGAATCCATGAACTTGCCGACGAGACACAACAGCGCCAGGCAGAACATGCCCACCCCCAGCTTCGAGGGCGAGCCGGAAGCGGATCGGCCCTCCGGAGATCGGCCTACCGGCACCCAGCCTCCCGGCGATCGGCCAGCCGGCCGTGGCGCCCGCCCCCTCGACGTCCGCAGGTGATCCCTGCGGTAGTGCCTCTGCACCCAGCGGCCGTTGCGGAAATGACCCGCGACCTGATGTCCCCGCACGCGATGGCGTCGCACCCACTACCTCCTGCCGGTAGGACATCGCGAGAGTGGGAAGCGGCGATGCCCGGCGGCGGATCTCGTCCACCGTACGGTACGCACCGCTGGTCCTCCCGGTGTGTCGGCCGGACCCTACCTGGCCGCCGATCGGCGACCGTCGCCTGCCACGTCCCGCCTGGTCGTGTGGGGGCGACGGGGGCGGGCCGACGACATCGACTGAGCCTGACCGCCACGGCTTCGGCGCTTCTCTGCCCACCATCTCGACCGCCTCCCGCGGGGCGGCGCCGGACACGTCCTTCCGACAACCGCTCCCGTCGCGGTCAGGCGGCGAAGCCGCGCCAGCCCTGGGACGCCTCACCCGGTAGCGGGAGGTCCTCGACGTGCTGCCACTCCAGTTCGTCGTTCTGCCGCAGCGCCGCCTCGCCCCAGGAGACGCGGAGCAGCCCGGCGTCCGAGTTGCAGGCATAGCCGACCAGCAGCACCTTCGGCTCGACGGAAAGCCGCTCGGCTGCTTCCCGCAACTCCGACCGGTCGCGGGATTCCTGGTCGCTGAGCGGCATGAGCGGCAGGGTGTCCTGCTGGTAGCGCGGCTTCGGGCCGTACAGGGCGAGCAGGTCGCGGGCGAAGCGACTGAAGGTGCGCCCCGGTCGGACCCGTGCGATCTCGAGGTCGGTCCTGGTGGAGTAGTGCCAGGGCAGCAGGAAGTGCCCCGCGCAGACGGTGATCCTGAACTGGGCACCGGGTGGTCGCAGGTCCGTCACGTCGGGCAGTTCCCGTAGGTGCTGGTGCAGTTCCTCGTACTGCACCAGCCAGCGTACGGATCCGAAGGCATGATCACTGGTCATCTCGGACGCCTCCCGGGCGTCCATGGCGCGCTCGATCGCCCGCTTGAGGGCCGCCGGAACGCGCTTGCGTAGCGTCACCGCCTGGGTGAACCCGAACTTCTCGATCGACCACCGCGACGGCCCGTCCGCAACACTCACATCGATCACCCCTCGTGTCCTGCCGCACACGCTCCGACATAGACGGTCTCACGGGGGTCTATGTCGAACCAGGGGTCTCACGCCATCCCGGCCACCTGCTCGCGATGGGCGCGCAGCGCGGCGGCATCCGGACGGTCCGCCGCACGGATCGGCAGGCGCAGCTCCTCGCCGTGCCAGCTGGCGTAGTGCGCGGCCTCCGCCTTGACCCGTACGCGGAGCTGCTCGTCGACCCAGATCAGGCCCCGGTCGAAGAGGTTGTGCACGTCGGCCCGGAGCAGCAGACCGTTGGTCACCCTGTTCGTGGCGGGCCCGTCGTACGGCGAGATGTGGGCGGCCTGGAGGGCTGCCTCGGTGTCGCAGCCGGTGATCGCGCAGCGCCCCCCGTACGCCTCGACGAGCCTGCGCCGGAAGTCGCCCTGCCCCTGGCGGGCGGTGACCTGCGTGAGCCGCCGGCGGCGCCCCTCCGGCAGGGCGTCGGGCTCCGGCGCCCTGCTCGCCTCCAGCGCGTCGACGAGTCGGTCACGCTCGGCCGCGCTCATCCCCCGCACGCCACGAGCCGAACCCGCTGGCAGTACGGGCACGTCCCCCTCGCTGTCGAGGAGATGCCGGGTCAGTTCGGCGTCCCACCGGACCGCCACCCGCCACTCCAGCCCGCTCTCGGTAGCCCGCCGGTACGGGTCGTCCCAGGCGACGCCCGCCGCGACTAGGCGGGCGGGAGGCTCGCTGGCGTACGCCCAGATCCGGTCCCCGGCGGCGATCTGGTGATAGCCGGCGGAGAGCCGCCAGTCGACCACCGCGTCGCTGTGGGAGTACTCCCAGACGTCGTTGTCCTCGCCCGAATAGCCGCCGCCCACGTTCACCGGGAAGATCCAGTCGGTGTGTTCGTGCCGGCCGAGCACCGCATCGGCGAGTTGCTGATCGTGTCCGCGAGCGTGCAGGGTCCGCGACCGGAGCAGCGGTTCGGTCAGGGCGCGGGCGGCCAGGACGACGCACTCGTCCCCGAGCGCCGCGATTAGGTCCTCGACGTCACCGGCGAGGCACTCCTGGTCGGCCCCGGCATCGACGTAGTCCGACGGCCACCTGGTGATGCCGGGATGGGCCGCCCGGAAGGCCGCCGGCGTCCAGTGCCGGTCGAGCACCGACTTACGGACGACAAGGAAACCCTCGGCCCTGGCATCGGCACCCGGCTCGGTCGGCTCGTGCAGCACGAACGTCTCCATGGTCTTCATGGAGACCGCCGACAGTCGGCGCGGGTTCGTCCTGGTGCCGGGCAGGCAGGAGAGCGCCCAGTGCTCCCGCTCGATGGTTGCCGCGTCCGGCACGACCGCGTCGAGATAGGTCCGGTTGGCCATCACCACGGAGTCGAGGTACGGGCCGTCCGCCAGCCGCTCGAAGCGGCCCCTGGCATCTGTGGACGTGACCCGCTGCCCGGGCAGCAGCCGGTTGAACCGTGGAGTGGTCCGGGTGAGCAGGGCCTCCTTGAGCGCCTTCGGGTCACCCGTCTCCCGCCACCTGATCTCACACCGGCCGAGCCAGGCGGCGATCTCGGCGGCGGTGGCCTGGCGGCCGAGTTCCCGGTCGAGCAGCTCGCCGACCTGCTTGTGCAGCACCGACGAGCCCCGGTTGCCTCGCAGGTGGGTCCCAAGTCGCTCCCTGAGGGTGCGTCCCGTCTCGCCCACGTAGACGATGTCGCCATCGAGGAGGACGACGTGTGCCCCCGGCGCGAGTGGCGCCCGGGCGACCGTGTCCCGCGTGAAGGGCTGCGGGTCGGTGAACGCGGCGAGGAGACCGTCGAGAGTGGAGTCAGGCATCCGGGGAGGCTACCGACGCCGACGCCTCCGCTCGGTCCGGGCGCTGCTGAGCCCGAAAAGTGACGGTCAGACCCCGACCGGCAGTGCCGCCCGGATCAGGGAATCGTAGGTCTCGGTGCTCCGCTCCAACTCCACGTCGAGCGAGCGGGCGAACCGGTCGAGGTCACGCTGCACCTCTGCGGCCGGGCGCTGCCCGCCGACCATCGCCTCGATCTCGAAGAAGGCACCCAGACCACGCACCTCGTCGAGGCAGAGCGACATGTGCCCGAGTCGAGCGGTGCGCCGAGTCTTCACGATGCGCACCGTGGGATAGAAGCCCATTGCCAGGATCGCCTCGTGCATCTGGTCCCGGCCGAGCACCTCTGTCTCGTGCTCCTGACAGGCCAGCTCGTTGTCCAGCGGCTTCTTCACGCAGAAGACGTGCCGCCCGTTCTCCGTCCGCAGGCGGGCGAACACCGCGCCCGCCTTGCTCTGGCCGTAGCTCCAGCCGACCGCCGCGTACGCCTGGTCGTCCTGGTGAACCGGCTTCGAGAACGTCGCTCCTCGGGCCCTGAGCGCCTCGGTCAGCACCTCGGGATCCTTGACCCGATACTTGACCTCGATCTCCCGGAGCCCGTCGGTCATCACTTCTCCATGCTGCGGTGGTCGTCGATCGCGTCACTCAACCACGGCACCGGACTGTCCCGGTGACGACACCCTGATACCTGGTCGAGTCGACCGAATCGGGCGTTCCCTGCCCTCAGGCCGTCGCGGCCAGGCGGATACCGTCGGCGGGCACTCCGGCGGCGAGCAGCCGCAGCCGCGCGCCGGCGAGCATCGGGGGCGGGCCGCAGACGTACACGTCGTGGTCGGGGCGAGGGTGGTCGAGGGCGATGGTCAGGGCGTCGCCCCGCTCGGAGGGCTCCGCGCCGGGGTCGTGGCTGAATGCGGGGACGACGGTCAGCCAGTCGTGGGCACTCTGGAGCTTGTCGAGGGCGGGCGCGTCGTACAGGTCCGCGAAGGTGCGCGCGCCGACGACCAGGGTCACCCGCCGGCCGTCGGGTGCGGCGGCGAGCTGCTCGACCAGGGCGCGCAGCGGCGCCAGCCCGGTGCCCCCGGCCACGAGCAGCAGGTCCCGCCGCGCGGACGGGTCCAGGCAGAGGCCGGCGTCGCGCGGCGGGCCGAGCCAGAGCAGCTCGCCGGGGCGTACGTCGTGGACGAGGCGGTGGGCGACGGCCCCGGCGGCGACGGCGCGGAGGTGCAGCTCGACGGTGCCGTCGGGGCGCGGGGCGTTGGCCGGGGAGAGCCAGCGCCAGCGGCCGGGCCGGCGCGGCGTGCAGACTGGGACCGCCTGGCCGGGCCGGAAGGGCAGGCGCTGCCAGGGGCGTACGGTCAGGATCGCGATCGTGTCGCACGGCCGGTCGTGGCCGATCACCTCGGCGGGACACCAGGCCGGCCCGGCGCCGGCGCGGGCGGCGGCACGCCGCACGGCCTCGTCGGCGCGGCGGCCGGCGTGCTCCCAGGCGTCGGCGAGCCGCGGCGTCCACAGTGGGCGGGCGTGCCGGGCGACGGTGGCGAGCAGCGCGTCGCCGATCGTGGCGGCGTGCGGCAGCAGGCCATGCTGGCGGTACGCGCGGCCGAGCACCGCCAGCAGCGCCGCCCGCCCGGCGGGATCGTCGCCGCCGACCGTGAGGCGGCCGAGCCCGGCGAAGAGCAGCGGCGCGTCCCGCTCGGGGAGCAGGCCGGGGCGACGATCCTCCAGCGTGCACCAGAAGTCGTTAGCGCCCCTGTCGAGGCCCTTGTCGACGGCCGCCTCCCAGGCAGCGACGATGCTCACGCGCCCACCTCCCCGGCGAAGGCCCGGCGGGCGCGGGCGATCCGGTCGTCGGGCACGTCGAGCGCCCAGAGCACCCCCGCCAGGTAGTCGACGATGCGCCGGTGCTGCTCCTCCGACAGGCCGAACCCGCGCCACGGGTCCGTCGCCGGCTGGCCCTCGACGGCTGCGGCGAGGCCCGCCGCCAGGTGCGCGCCGAGCCGCTCCAGGTCGACCCCGATGAGGTACGGCGACAGCTCCGCGTCCGCCACCACGAGCCGCAGCCACTGCCCGACCACCTCCTGCGCGGTCACGCCCAGCCGCCCAGCTCGGCTCGGACTTCGGCTTCCTCTGCGGCGTTGGTCAGGACCGGGAAGGCATCCATCAGGATGGTCACGTTCTTTGCCCCTCGCGTTACGGCTGGTGGAGTGGCGCCGGGGCGGGCGGGAGCGGAGCTGTGTCGTTCGGGGACCGACGCAGTTCCGGAGCCAGCACCCGCCCCGGGCCATACGTTGACCTTCGGCTCGGGTCAGGGCTCCCGGTATGCCGCGATGATCGTGATGTCGATGCACGCTCCGCATCCGGTCGACCACTCTCCGCCCGAGGGTTCGGGTCGCTTGTCTCCTGCGCGTTCGGCCCTGTCGAGCTGCCCCGTCCATGAGGGCATGTTCTTTGCCCGGCGAGCGACGAGCGGCGTGGATGACCGCGCGAATATGCGCGCTGCGTATACCGGACCTCCACGGAGTGGCTTCAATGGATAGGCTCGACCAGGCGAGACGGACGGAGCCACCTGCGCATGGCGAGGTTGCCGGTGACACACGCGAACTGCCCCCGGTGCGGCGGACGACTGGCCCGCGACAACGACAGCGGGCGCTGCGCGCCCTGCCAGGCCGCCGAGCGCGACAGGCTGAGCGCGCCGCCGGTGGTGCCGGCGAGCTTCTGGGAGCACGAGCCGGTCCTGCGGGCGCTGGCGGAGCGCCACCTCGGGCGCGTCATCCGGGCGTACCGGTGCCATCCGTACCACGGGCGGGCCTCCTTACCGCAGACCGTGGTGGCGGGATGGCTGGGGATCACCCAGGCACAGCTCAGCCGGGTGGAAAACGGGCCGCCGCTGGTACACCTCGATCGCTTGACGCACTGGGCGCAGTTGCTCCGGGTCCCGCCCCACTTCCTGTGGTTCAGTCTCCCCGCCCGGTTGACCAAGGTGGCGGAGCGCGACCCCGTATCCGTGAAAGAAGCCGGACCGACAGACCCGCCGGCACAGCCTGATGCCTACATCGCGGCATCACCCCAAGGAGGTGGCACTACGGACCGCCGACAGTTCCATGCCCTCGCCGCGCTCGCGGGCATCGCCGCGACCGGCTCCCTCGACTTGCTCGCCGCACCCCACAACGCGGCCCGAAGCATCAGCATGGAGCAAGTCCGCGCCGTCGGATCGCTGGTGGACGAAATTCGCCGCACTGACGCGGCGGTCGGTGCCAACCAGCTCTGCGGCCTCGCTGTCCGGGTGCACGCCCAGTTGTCGGAGTGGGCGGCGAAGGCCACCTACAACCGGGACGTCGGCGAAGCCCTCCAGGCCACCCTCGCCGACCTGGCCATAGAAACAGCCTGGCTCACCATCGACGCGAATCGCCGCCCGGAAGCGAGGGCATACCTCAACGAGGCTATCGCCAGGGCCCGCTTCGCCGACGACCCGCGCATGGAGGTACGCGCATTCGCCTACATCGCGCTACTGACCTGTCGGGACCGTCCCGGTGAAGCGCTGCACGCCGCCGAAGCGGCACTCCGGTCCTCCGCTGGCTGGGGCACCCCGCGGCTGGCAACGCTGCTGCACCTGCGAGCTGCCAGCACGTACGCCACCCTGAACGACATGAGCGGCTTCCACCGTTCGATGTGCAGGGCTCAACGCGAGTTCGAACGCGGTACCAGCGAGGACGACATGTCATTCCTTCACTTCGTCACCGCGCAGGAGGTGAAGGGCATCGAGGGACTCGCCTACGTCGCACTGGGCAGGCCCGAGCGCGCCGCCGACGCCTTCCGAACCATCACGGAGAAACCCTCCCCCGTACTCCTGCGCAACCAGATCTACTACTCGGTTCAGCTCGCCGACGCCGCCTACCGGCAGGGCAACCTCGACGAGGCGGCCTACACGGCGATGGATCTGCTGCCCGAGGTCGGTCAGGTGAGTTCGGGACGGGTGAGTCTTCACCTCGCGCAGCTCCGGGCCAGCCTGGGGCAGCCTCAGCGGGCGACCGCCGCGACGCGGAAGTTCGTTGAGGCGTACGACCAGGCGGTGCACGCATGATCGAGGGCTTGGAGCTGCGACACCACACCGCCGAGCAGGCCGCCGGACTCATCGAGCAGCTCGTCGGGCTCTACCTGATGGTGTACGCGGACGGCGGCGAGTTCCACAGCGAGGACCGGTACCGCCGCCAGCTTGCCGGCCACGTGCAGCGCGACGGCTGGGACATCGTCACCGCCACGATCGATGGCGAGTTGGTGGGATACATCTACGGCTTCCCGCTGCCCGCCGAGACCAGGTGGTGGGGCGGCATCCACGAGCCCATCCCGGCCGGCTTCACCGACGAGGATGGCAAGCGAACCTTCGCCATCAGCGAATTGATGGTGGCCCCCGGCTGGCGCCGCCGAGGGATCGCCAAGTCGCTGCACGACGAGTTGCTCGCGGGACGGGCCGAGGAACGGGCCACTCTCCTGGCTGAGCCGGGCAACGCCCCCGCTCAGGCCGCGTATCGAAGCTGGGGCTGGCGAAAGATCACAACCCTTCGTCCTGGCTGGGAGCAGGCGTCCACATATGACGTCATGGTGAAGTAGATTTCGCCGAACCGTCGGCCTTCCGTTTGGTGCGACGAGGAGGCCGAAGAAACACGCGAACTACCTTCCGGTGGCGGGGGGCGGCCCGCGCCGATGAACAGTGGACGCTGCGCGCCGCGCCAGGCGCCGATCGGGACATGCTGAGCACACCGCCAGCGGCGCCGGCAACCTTCTGGGAGCACGAGCCTGTCCGGCGGGCGTTGGCGGAGCGGCACCTCGGAGGTTTCCAATCAGATCCTCAAGCCGATTTGAACGTCAGGCTAGAAAAACGATTTACAGATACCGGTCGCCACCAAAACCTAGTCACCATCGATCTGAGCTAAAACTCCGCTACAACGAGGCCCAGGAATACCGCATGCCGCCGCCGACTACCCATCGATCATCCTTCAAGCCGCGAATCATCCGCACTCCCATCGCCTGCCGCTGGCACGAGCATCAGAAGGTTGTTCAGCATCCCTGCCATAACTGACCTCTGACCAGGATCCTCAAGTCGATTCACGAACTCGACCAGTGCAGTCCCCGCTTCGTCTAGCCCGCCGGCCGGGTCTGCTGCCGCGACAGCAGAAGGATCCACTTCGACAGCTTTCTGTCCAGCGACGAAATTCTTGAATGCATCCTCTTCGAGTTCCTGTAAATGACCTGGCCGCTCAGTTATCCACCACAGCGCCGCTAGCCCTGGACGCTGCAGAATCGATTGCACACCTTCAAGGTAGGCATCGAGACTTGCGGCCTTGGCTTTACTCATCCTAGTCTCAGCCCAGTAGGACTCGGTAAGGCAAAGGCTGCCTCTATCAACATCCAACCACAAGTTTCGAAGCGAGAAGGATTGCGATAGCTGGCGCGAATGCAGCCCCGCTTGGACCGCCACACGTACAGCCATAGATGCGGTCTCAACTTCGGTCACTGGATACTCCTTCGCAGCCGAATTGATATCACGCATAAGTCGCAATAGGACGACATCAGCGGAACGACTATCATGCGACGCGCCCGACCGAAGCCAAAATTTAAGATGGGCCGTAAAGTAGGCACCGGGCACTACGCTCATGAGCCGGAACGTTCTTCTCTCATACACCCAGCCGCGGCCATTCGGACGCCCTCGCCATAACCACAAGGGATACCGGAAGGCAGGATACAAATAAGCCGACTTATCCATCTCCAGGCTGCTCCAATTGCTGCAAAACCGATCGACCATCAATCGCGCCAGAATGCTTACTAGTTGAAAGATCAGTGAAGATCGACTTCAAAATTGAGGATCGGATCCCCCCTGGCCTCCCGCCAACACTCAAGACCTTGTGCGTGACAGTCATTCGTAGCTGATCGGCCAGCAATGGCGTCAGCACACGAGCAACAACATCTGCACTTACAATTTCGTCATCTACGGCATTAAGCCAGACATTCACCAAGACAGAGGCGTCTTCAGCAGCATCCCGAGCAAGGACTACAAGAACTTCCGCCAAATCTCTTTCCAGGGTTGCGCTTGACTGTATGCAATCAAAGAATTTGTTAATCGTAAAAAACTTTACTTTCGTCGACGCAAGGGCTTGAATCGCCGCGATACCTGCCGCCTTGTACTCAGTTCTCGCTGCACTGCCGAGTCTTCCCCTGGGAAGCTTTCCTGTCAACCAGCCAAAAACAGATTCGACAACGCCGATCCTGAGTTCATCTTGCTCAAAGAGCCTGACCAGAGAGATCAGAGCGGGATCACGAAGCCTAGAGTCACTCCTAGAAAGAATCTTCGAAAGGCGGGTCATCGCCTGCTGTGTTCTTTCTGCCCCGAACCTGCCTCCACAAGAGGCAGCAGTCAAGCGCATCAAGCTAGGGTCATCGCTCGAAGCCCATTCGAGCAGACAGGAACGCACCTTGCCACCCACCACTGGATGCAGAACGGTCTCATCAATCATGCCGAGGGCCAGATCAAAGTACTTCCCATCGTTCGATTTGGCCAACTTCGCGACATAGGGCAGGAATCCGTGATTCCCATGGCGAATTGCTATTCCCGTCCCAACCGACGCAATTCTCTGCGGCGTGGCGATGACGTCTCGCTCGAGGATAATACCGAATAGCCAATCAATCAGCGACTGCCTTATTCCTGCATATTCATCCCAAACGTGATCGATCACCGCTTCCGCATAATGCGGCTTCCCTACTTCGATGTCGTAACCTGCTGGCGTCTGGATCGCCTCAATATTAAACATTTGTTGTGTTAATCCATCACCTGCCAGCTGGCAATCATCATGAGCAACATAACCGAGGTTACTCAACAACAAATCACTAGCACGTCGTATGAACATGGCTTCCGAAGGGCCCAGAACTGCGGCGGCAATCAGGCAGGTCCGCCTTTCCACCTGAGGGCTATCTTTAAACCATTTCAACAACGAGTTGTTCCATGAATCGAGAGCAGCTAGCGCAGTATCAAAATCTCTGCTCTCAACAATAATTCCCGCAATTCGGGCGGCCTCGCGAGGTAGAGTGAACTCTGTCAGGCGTGACGATATCCGCGGTTCAGCGAGCCATGCAATCCGCGGCTCCGTCGCCCGTGCCGATACTATGCGTTTTGCCACCTCGACAGCGCTGGGACGCCCTAAAGAAAACGAGAAATCGCGCGTTTCCTCTGCATATCCACTAAGCCACGACTCGTCCCTCATTAGGATGACCAGTGCGGCGCGTCGGCTGTACAGTCGTTGCGCAAGCGCTAGTAGACCGGAGGCGAATTCGCTACCTGTGGCCTTATCTTCACCAGGAACATCGGCAGGACTTTCGGACATATCCAGGACGTAACAGTGCATTCCCACAGCAGGAATCTGGTGCACCTCGGGGATGTCCCAGTCGGGGATCACCCGTTGATACTTGTACTCCCTACCTCCCTCTGGGCTCCTCTCGTCGGCATAGCCCCTTAGGAGCTTAATAGCAGAAGTAAACCGCCCCGACCCCTCAGGGCCAACGAGAACAACAAGTCCGCAGGAGACCAATTTTTGCAAGGCAGACGAAAAGACGCCTGGAGCTTCATCAGAACTCGGCGGAACGAATCTCTCTTCGATTAACGCTATCTCGGATGCGCGAATGTTTCTTGTACGAGCCAGGGCTGGATGATAGTGCGTTTCATTGATGTTACCGCCGGCATAGTACGCCTTCCCACCCCTATCGGCTATCACCGAAACATCCCTGCCGTCTTTACGGCTTTCAGGAGCAGTCAGCGCCACATCAATAAACTCATCATCTAGCCCATTAATCAATATTATCTCCTGTTCACCGTCAGCGGCGCTAAGGCTGACCGAGCCGTCAATCCCTCTTGTCGACGCTTCGTGCGTCAGTTCTTTATCCGCCCGATCACTTTGGACCGACGCCGATCCAATAACTCCCTCGGCCAGAGGTCTTACACTGCGCCTGTCATCGCTTACATCCTCCGAGAACCAGGAATTCCACGGCATCTTCATGCCACCACCTCAGTTCCCTGTGACGTTCACGTCCCCCGTGCCGGAGATGTAGTTCTTACCTCTCCGATCCGCCTTAGCCGTGATCCGCACAGACGCACCCGCGCCTTTGCCAGAGATCTGATTGCTGCTCACTATAAGCCGCTGAAGCTCAGGAGCAGCTTGCGGGAATTCCTCGAGAAAGTCTTCTAGTCGAGTCGACCATTGAAGGAGGAGATGGTTATTCATATCTTCGCCCGGACTATCTCCTGCTTCTCTGACATGCTCGCGATCAACTTCGAGCTTACGGTCAACTTTGTCCACTGCTGACGGATTGTACTTGCGCCATATAGCAATAAACGGCGCCTTCATGGCGTTCCACCCATCACTTGCCATGGCGCCCAGTAGTGCTTGCGCGACCCTCGGCCCAAGTTCGGCGATTTCTGGCATGTCAATCAATCTTTTAGCCTCCGATATTGTGATGACCAAGCATCAGGAATAGCCCCCAGGGCCTTCCGCATGGGCGATATTCGCAGGATATTACCCGCTCAATCTGACCGGCGGGACCCTCACGTGGCGCCCCTTCCCCACAAACGTATGCCCGTTTCGCCGACATGAGGACCTGGTGGGCAGGGCCCAAGATCGTCAAATACGAACGAGGAACCGACTTTTTGCTGGTCACTCAGCCGTAGCCGATGCGGCGCATATCCCATGGCACCAGCCTCCCGTCGCATTCGGGAAGGACGAATTGTCAAGGACCCGACACCATTCAGGGACAGGCACAGCTACCGTGCCCGGGTGACGGATCTTGATCAGGGCGTCTACGAGCACCTCATCACCCGCGAGCTGGCCGACCGCCTCCAGCACGTCGACCCCGCCCTCATCCAGCACCACAGGCTCGATCCCGCTGACGCCCCCGACGCCCTCGCCCGTCACATCGCCGCCCTGGCCCACCGCGCCCTGCACGCCGTCCCCAGCGGCGACGACAAGCTCCACCGCCAGATCGAACTCGCCAACCGCATCGCCGACGCCATCGCCGCCGAAAGCCCGCAGGCGTCGACGGCACAGGACCAGGTCACCGACGCCAAGCACCTCCTGCACGCCATCGCCGCCCCGCCCACCCCGCCCGCACAACCAGCCTTCCCGCAGCGCCCCACCACCCCGCTCTCCACCGGCGCGCTGCTGGTCAACGGCCGCCACCAGCCCCGCATCGGCCACGAGGTCACCCACGAGATGGCGTCGGCGGAGCAGGTCGACCTGCTCTGCGCGTTTATCAAGTGGTACGGCCTGCGCATCGTCGAGCCCGCCGTCCGCGAGCTGATCGCCCGGGGCGGGAAGCTGCGCGTCATCACCACGACCTACCTCGGCGCGACCGACCAGCGGGCCCTCGACCGGCTCGCCGAGTTAGGCGCCGAGATCAAGGTGTCCTACGAAACCAGGACCACGCGGCTGCACGCCAAGGCGTGGCTGTTCCGCCGGGGCAACGGCATGAGCACCGCGTACGTCGGATCGTCCAACCTGTCGAAGACCGCGCTGATCGACGGCGTGGAGTGGAACGTGCGCGTCTCCAACGTCGAGCAGCCGCACGTCATCGACACGTTCACCGCCACGTTCGAGGACTACTGGAACGACCCGGCGTTCGAGGACTACGACGCCAGCCGGGACGCCGAGCGGCTGCGGAACGCCCTCAGCGGGGAGCGGCGCGAGGACTCGCCGACGCAGATCGCCAACCTGGACGTGCGGCCGTACCCGTACCAGGCAGAGATCCTCGCCGATCTGAACGCCGAGCGGCAGGTGCACGGCCGGCACCGGAACCTGGTGGTGATGGCGACCGGCACCGGCAAGACGGTCGTCGCGGCGCTGGACTTCCGCCGCCTGCACCGCAACGGCCAGGTCGACTCGCTGCTCTTCGTCGCCCACCAGGAACAGATCCTCACCCAGAGCCTGGCGACGTTCCGGCAGGTGATGCTCGACGGCAGCTTCGGCGAGACGCTGGTCGGGGGCAAGACCCCGACCAGGTGGCGGCACGTCTTCGCCTCCATCCAGTCGCTGCACCGACGGGAGATCGACCCCGAGGCGTACAACATGGTGATCGTCGACGAGTTCCACCACGCGGAGGCACCGACGTACGCCCGGCTGTTGGAGCGGCTTCGGCCGCGCGTACTGCTGGGGCTGACGGCGACCCCCGACCGGGCCGACGGTCGTGATGTGCGGCGGTGGTTCGACGGCCGCGTGGCGGTGGAGCTGCACCTGTGGGAGGCGTTGGAGCGGCAGTTGCTCGCGCCGTTTCAGTATTTCGGGCTACACGACGACGTGGACCTGTCGCGCCTGCGCTGGAAGCGCGGCCAGGGGTACGACCTCGGCGAACTCGACGGCCTCTACACCGGCAACGACGCCCGGGCGCGGCTGGTGCTGAAGGCGGTACGCGACACGGTCGACGTGGACCGGATGCGGGCGCTTGGATTCTGCGTGAGCATCGCCCACGCCCGCTTCATGGCCGAGTGGTTCACCCGGCACGGCGTGCCGTCGGCGGCGGTGACCTCCCAGGTGGACCGGCCCGTGCAGCATGACCTGCTGCGGGAGTTCAAGGCCGGCAAGCTGCGGGTGCTCTTCACCGTCGACCTGTTCAACGAGGGTGTCGACCTGCCGATGGTCGACACGATCCTGATGCTGCGGCCCACCGAGAGCGCCACGATCTTCCTTCAGCAGCTCGGCCGTGGGTTGCGCCTGGACGACGACAAGCCCTGCCTGACGGTGCTCGACTTCATCGGCGGGCAGCACGCCAACTTCCGCTTCGACCTGCGCTGGCGCGCGCTGACCGGGGTCAGCCGCAGGGAGATCAGGGACGCCGTCGATCAGGGCTTCCCCTCGCTGCCCAGCGGTTGCCACATCCAGCTAGACCCGGTCGCCCGCGACAAGGTGCTCGACAACCTGCGCAACGTCATGCCGACGTCGAAGAACGGCCTGCTGGCGGAGCTGCGGCACCTCGGGGACGTCAGCCTCGCCGAGTTCCTGCGGGAGACCGGCGTGGAGATCGAGGACGTGTACCGGTCGGCGACCATCGGCGGGTGGACCGGGCTGCGCCGGCTCGCCGGGCTGGAGCCGTCGGCGCCGGGGCCGGACGACCGGGAGTTGGGCCGGGCCATCGGGCGGATGCTGCACCTCGACGACCCGGACCGCCTGGACCTGCTGGCCCGGGTGGCTGCGGGCCAGCGGCCGGACGCCGGGCGGCTGTGGGACATGCTGCACTTCGACCTGTGGGGGTCGAACGCGCCGCTTACCTCCCGCGAGGAGCGGCTGGCGCGGCTCTGGGCGGAGCCCGCCCGCTGCGCCGAGCTGCGGCAGGTGGCCGAGGTGCTGCGCGACCGGATCCACCGGGTCACGCCGCAGCCGCTGTCGGCGGAGGTGCCGCTGCGGGTGCACGCCCGCTACAGCCGCAACGAGGCGTGCGCCGCCTTCGGCATGCCGAACCCGGGTTCGCTGCGCGAGGGGGTGAAGTGGCTGCCCGACGCCCAGGCCGATCTCTTCTTCGTCACCCTGGTCAAGTCGGAGGCGCACTACTCCCCCACCACCATGTACGCCGACCGGGCCATCACCGACAGCCTGTTCCAGTGGGAGTCGCAGAGCACCACGTCGTCGGCCTCGGCGACCGGCCAGCGCTACATCCACCACGCCTCGCGCGGCTCGACGGTGCACCTCTTCGTGCGGGAGACCCGGATCGCAGACCGGGACCTGGGTGCGCCGGCCTACCTCTACGCCGGTCCGATGACCTACCGCGAGCACACCGGCGACCGGCCCATGCGCATCGTTTGGCGACTGGCGCATGCCCTTCCCGCCGACGTGTACGCCACCGCCCGAACCATCGCCGCATGAGCAGCCGCCAGGAGGTGTTGGACCGGCTGACCTCCCTGCGGCTGCATCAGCAGCGCGGCCGGCGTGCACCGCACAAGCCGCTGCTGGTGTTGCTGGCCCTCGGCCAGCTCGCCCGAGGCGGCTCCAGCGAGCTGCCGTGGTCGCAGGCGCAGGAGCGCCTCAGCGATCTGATCGCCGAGTTCGGCCCGGCATCGAAGACGGGGCGGGCGCAGAGCGCCGCGTACCCGTTCACCCGGCTCCGCAGCGACCGCGTATGGACGTTGAACCGGGACGTGCCGATGGATCTGGTCGGACCGCTGGCGGCGCACGGCGTGGTGGGCCGTCTCGACACCGCCACCGAGACGGCCCTGCGCCGTGATCCCGAGCTGGTGCGGCAGGTCGCCCGTGCTCTGGTGGAGCAGCACTTTCCGCCCACCATCGCGCCCGACGTGCTCACCGCTGCCGGCCTGGACCCCGACGACATCCTCCGGGCGCCGGGCGTCATGCCGGTTGCCGCGCGGCGGCGTGATGCCTCCTGGCGGGTGGCGGTGCTTCAGGCGTGGGACCGGCAGTGCGCGTTCTGCGGGTATGACGGTCAGCTCGGGCACGCCTCCGTCGGGGTGGAGGCGGCGCACGTGCGTTGGTGGGCCTTCGACGGCCCGGACAGCCCCGACAACGGCCTGGCTCTCTGCGTGCTGCACCACAAACTGTTCGACTTCGGCGCGCTGGGCCTCGACGGTGACCTGCGAATCGAGGTGTCGGCCGCCTTCACCGCTCGCACGCCGGCCGGTCGGTCGACCTATGACCTGCACGGCAGGATGCTGCGGCCCCGCCCCGGGACGCAGGTCCCCGCCGTCGCACACATCTCCTGGCACCGCCGCGAGGTGTTCAAGGGCGAGTCCCTGGCTGCGTAGTCACGGCCTCGGATCAAAACCGCGTCTCGGGAGGCTGCGCTCAGGCGGCGTCGGCGTTCGGAGCGAACCTGACGTCCAGTTTCATGTTGAGCGCCCGTGCGAGACGCTCCAGGACCGGCAGGGTTGGCACTGTGCCGCCCGCCTCGAACCGGGCAACGGCGGACTGCGTCATACCGGCAGACCTCGCCAACTGGCTCTGGCTCCATCCCTTGTGTTCCCGCAGATGCCGCACTTCCAGACCGAGCTCGAAGGCGATGCGCGTCGCCTCGTACGCCTCGGCAGCTCCGGGCTCCGCCATCCGGCGGTCACGCAGGTTGTTCCAGTCGACGCGATCACTCATCGCTACGCCCCCTCGTTCACCGTGTGCCGCTCCGCCACGCATCGCTCGAGCGCCCGGCGGGCTCGTTCCACCTCCCGGTCCTCCCGCATCCGCGTCTTGCGAAACACGGTCAGCAGGATGATCCGCCGATCGGAGGCTATCCAGTACGTCACCCGGACCGCATCGCGCTCCAGGTAGAAACGCAGCTCCCGCAGCTTGCCGTCGAGCTGCCGGGAGTGCGGCTCGCCGAGCAGAACTCCCTGACTCCCAAGTAGGTCGATATAGAACGCCGCTCGCGCGAAGTCGGCGCTCGGCAGCCCCTCCAGCCAGTCTCGAATCTCTGGTTCCAGCTCCACGCTACCCCAGGCCATAGCATCGATGCTATGGCATCGTGATAACTCCCCTGGGCATTGCGCCCCGCATGTCGTTACGAACTGCTTTTCAGGACGCGTGTGCCGAGGCGTCCACCACTCGGTTGCTGGCGATGGCCAACTCCTCGTCGGTGAACAGCGGACGGAAGCGTGGCCGGATCACCACCGCCTCGGCGGTCAGGTCCACCCGCCCCCGCTCCCAGAGCGCCGTGAACCCGTCGGAGACCAGCGGGTGGTGCAGGAGCTGCCGGGCCGTGGCGAGGCCGCCCTTCTCCGTCACCATCCGCAGCAGCAGGCTGGCGTGGTAGTTCGCCTCGTCCCGCGCCCGCTCGTACGTACGCACCATCGCCTCGTGGAACGCGGCTTCGAGCGCCCGCCGGTCGGCCGAGGCCTCGGCCGGCTCGTCCGCCGGCTCGGCCTCTTTCTCGTACGCCTGCACCATCGCCTGGTGCAGCGTCTCCTCCAGTTCCCGCCGGGCGGACGTCCCCTCCCCCGCCGGTGCGGGCCGCGACTCCCCCGGACCGCGCGGCTCGGGCGCGGGCCGGACCGGCGGCGCGGCCTGGCGAGCGTCGCGGCTCTCGCCGCCCGACAGCCGCATGAGCCGGGTGACGCTGCGGAAGCGTACGGCGGCGGGGCTGGCGGCCGGGAAGTACTGAACCAGGCCCGCGTGCCGGCCTCGACTGTCCTCCACCGGCATGTCGCGCTTCATCGACGCCGCAGCGACTACTGCCTTCGCCTCGTGCGGGCGCACCCAGCAGACCAGTCGCGCGCCGTTCGGGTGTGCCCGCTCGACGCGGACGTTCGCCCGGTACTTGCGTGCCTCGGCGGAGGCGCTGTCGTAGTAGCGGGCCCACCCCAGCACCTTGCCCTCGTGCCGCACCGGCACGTCGCGGCAGTGCTGGTAGCTGTCCAGGGCGGCCACCGCCTCGTACGGCCGCAGCCAGGCCACGCTCCGGTAGCCGGCGGGCACGGGCACCGTGCCGTCGTCCGAGGTCCCCGCCGACTCGTCGGCCGGCGGTGCGGTCGCGGCCGGCGTGGGCCGCACCGGGGGTACTGCCGGCACGCGCGGCTCCTTGTCGCCGTTGCCCCCCGGTTCGGTGCGGGCAGCCGGCGCCGGACGGACGGGCTCGACCTCGACTGGCTCGGTCTCCACCGACGGCGGTTCGGTGCTGACGGGACCATCGCTGCCGGTCGTCCCCGCCAGCGGCAGAACGTCGTCGACCGGCTCGGCGGGCACCGGGGCCGGCGCAGCGAAGGACGTCGCGCGGGCTGCCTCCGTGCTGACCGGCGCCGCCTCGACGACCTCCGCGTCGACGACCGGGGCGGCCATCGGGGACGACACCTCGATGCCCAGCTCGGCGATGCGCTCCCACAGCGGCTCCAGCGCCGCCTCCGGGTCCCGGCTGAACACACTCCCCCGGATGCGGACGAAGACGCAGTTGCCGACCCGTTCCAGCACCGCCTGCCGGCGCATGTCGCTCTCCCACTGGTCCGGCCCGTGGTAGGCGTCGCCGTCACACTCGATGGCGAGCCGCCGACCGTCGGGTGCGGGGAGCACGAAGTCGATGCGGTATCCGCCGATGCGGAACTGCGGCAGCGGCCGGTATCCCCGGCTCAGGACGCGGCGCAGCACCGCGCGCTCGAAGTCGCTGTCGCAGCGCTTCTCCAGGTCGTCGTACGCCTCGTCGGCGGCGGTGACGTTCTGGCAGTAGGTGAGCAGCAGCCCTCGGGCGTCGTCCTCGCGCAGGTCGGCGGGCTGCACGGAGTGGAAGACCCAGAGCTGGTCGCGGGCGCGGGAGGCGGCGACGTTGACCCGCCGGTGGTGGTCACGCTTGGTGAAGGCGGAGACGATGCCGTTGTGCGGGGAGACGACCGTGGAGACGAGCACGATGTCGCGCTCGTCGCCCTGGAAGGTGTACGAGTCGCCGACGCGCAGCCGGCGTCGTTCCAGCTCCTCCTCGCCCACCACCTCGCGCAGGCGGGTGAGCAGGTAGAGGGCCTGCCCGCTGGTGCTGAGCAGGCTCACCACGCCGATCGTGCGCCCCTCGTACGCGGGGTCGGCGACGATCGCGGCGACCCGTTCGACGAGGGCCTCGGCCTCGGCGACGTTGACGTTGCCGTAGGCGGGAAGGTCCTGGCGGATGCCCTCGGGGACGTGCACGGCGACGACGGGATCGCCGATGCCGGCGGGCCGGTCGGTGCGCAGCGGCTCGATCTCGCCGCCGTAGTACGTCTGGCTGGAGAAGCCGATGATCGCCGGTACGGAGCGGAAGTGCTCGGTCAGCAGGATGCGCTCGGGCGAGCGGCGTACGGCGTGGTCGTAGAGGCTGCTCTCCGGGTCGAAGTGCTCGGCGGAGGGCACGTCGACCAGGTGCGAGTTGATCAGGCCGGTGACCGTGCCGACGAACGACAGCTGCGGGCCGATCTGCTGGTCGTCGCCGACGACGACGGCCCGTTCGGCGAGGCTGAGGATCGGCAGGGAGAACATGTCCGCCTGCGACGCCTCGTCGACGATCACGACGTCGAAGTGGGCGCCGCCGGCGAACTGCTCGATGGCCCGGTCGACGGACATGACCCAGACGGGCACGGCGTCGACGGCGGAGTTCATCGCCCGCTGGGCGTGCGCCTGCCACTGGGCGGCGTTCTTGCCCGTACCCTTGCCGATCTTGCGCAGGGCGGTGGTCCAGTCGGCGAGCGCGGCCCGGCGCCGGTCGTCGAGCGCCTTGGAGACCTCCAGCCAGGAGGATGCGACGACGAGTTCCTGGGTCAGCCGGCGGATCCGCTCCCGCGTCTGCTCGATCCGGCGGCCGACGGCGACGGGGTCGACGCTGCCGACGACGGCGTCGAACCAGGTCTGCGCGCGGCGCCACTGCCAGCGGTGCGGGCAGTCGGCCCCGGTGCCGCCGAGCGCGACGGCGGTGCCGTCCTCGATCTGGGCGGTCCAGCCGGGCGCGACCGGCCGCAGCCGCTCGGTGAGCTGCGCGAAGCGCTGCGCGTCGGGGCGCAGCGCGGCGAGCCGTCGCACCTCGTCGAGGATGCCGTCCCACCCTTCGAGGTCGGCGCGCTGGCGGCTCTGGTCGAGCAGCCGCCACAGCTCGCTGGCGTCCGTGCTCGACGTGCCCTCCTGGAGCACCGTGCCGAGGGCCCGCTCGTCGGCGACGAGCCGGTCGTGGTCGAACACGGTCGCGCACCGGGAGACCAGCTCGGTGAGGGCGGTCAGCCGGCGTACGTCGACCGCCTGCTCGGCCCGGGGGACCAGGCGGCGGACGGTGGCGTGCAGGGTGGGCCAGCGACGGCGGTCCCAGTCGAGGGCGGTGGCGGCGTCGGTGAGCAGCCGGCCGACCCACAGGTCCGGCTGGTCGCCGAGGTCGTCGGAGAGGTTGAGCAGTTGCCGCCACTCGGCCCACCGGGTGTTCAGCTCGTGGCGCAGCCGCTGCCGGGTGACGTACGCGACGACGATGTCGACGTCCTCGGTGGTGCGCAGGGGCTCGCTGTCGATGCGGCATTCGGCGGCGAGCCGGGCAAGGGTGCCCTGGAAGAGCCGGTTGACGCCCTTGCCGGTCGCGAACCGCTGCCGCAGCTCGCCGAGCTGGCCCAGGAGGCGGCGCGGCTCGGCGAGCTGCGCCTCGGGGACGCTCACCTGGTGGCCGGCCAGCGTCCGGGCCGCCGCGGTCAGCTCGGCGAGCGCGCGCTGGCAGGCCGCGACGTGGTCCTGCCACATGGTCTGCCAGTTCGGGTCGGCCTGCAGCAGCATGGCCAGCCGGTCGGTCCACGCGCCCTCGCGGCCGGCGAGCAGGGTCAGCGCCTGACGCAGCTGGCCGACGAGGTCGTCGAGCGCCGGCCGGCCGAATGCCCGTACCTCCGGCAGCACGACCCCGGCGGCGGCGAGCCGGTCGAGTTCCTCGCGGGCGGCGGCGAGCTCGCGCCGCCCGTGCAGGACGGCGGCCGCCGCGGGCAGCTCGGCCGCCGTGGGCAGGTGCCGCAGCGCCTGGGTGCGGTCCTGCCGGACGGTACGCCGGGCGATGTCGAGCAGTTCGGTGAACTCGTCCACGGCCAGCGGCGCGACCAGGTCCGGCGCCACGGCGTCGGGGATGTCGCCGTAGCGGTCGGCCCGTTCGCGCAGCCAGTTGCCGACGTCGCTCGGCGACAGCCGGATGCCGTCGATCTCGTAGTGCGCGGACTCGTTCTCGGCCATCGTGCGCAGGCCGCCGAGGGCCTGGCCGAGGTCCCGTTCGGCCTCCTCCAGCTGGCGTCGCAGCCGGTCGACGCGCTGCTGCTCGCCCCGCTTGTCGAGGGTCGCCCCACGGTCGGAGAGTTCGCGGGCGGCCAGTTGCAGCTGCACGAGCTGGTCGGTGGAGCGGCCCAGCACCGCCAGGCACAGCGACTGGATCTCCTGGGGCAGGCCATCGCGCAGGACCCGCAGCGGGTCCTCCTTCTGCGCCACGACGAGCACCCGCTTGCCGTGCGCCATGAGGTGGCAGATCAGGTTGCGGATGGTGTGGGTCTTGCCGGTGCCGGGCGGGCCCTGCACGGCGACGTTGCGGTGCTGCGCGAGCCGGCGCGCGATGGACTCCTGCGCCTCGTTGGTCGGCAGCGGCATGAGCAGCCGCTCCCCCAGCGGCGCCCACCGCGCCGGCTGGTCCTGCGGCATCTCCAGCCGGCTCGGCTCGTGCGCCAGGATCGCGGCCAGCGAGCCGATGCTCGCGGTGTCACCGGCGAGCAGCCGGGCGCGCAGTTCCTCCAGGAAGCGGCGCAGCATCCGCTGCCGGGGCCGGACGAAGAGCACGCCCGTGTCGTGGACGTGCGGGCCGGCCGGGGCCGCCGCACCGCTGTTTCGGACGACGGCGTCGTGCCCGAGCCGGCGCAGCGCCCGCTCGAAGAACTCGACCCGGTCGAGGTCGTGCCAGACGTCGAGGTCGAGCTGACCGCCGGAGCCGGCCAGCGCGAGCAGTTGGCCGAGGTAACGCTCGTCGAGGCCGGTCAGCGGATCGGTCTGGAGCCGGGGCGCGCCCTGCGGCACCACCGTGACCATCGACCGGTCGGCGTCGAACTCGATGGCGACCGGCGTCACCACCAGCGGGTACTGCACCCGGTGCCCGGCGACGTCGGTGCGGATGACGCCGTGGCCCCACACCAGCTCGTGGGTGGCGGCGTCCATGTCGACGCGGTGCTTCAGGTCGAACAGGCTGCGGTGCAGCTGCCGCGTCGACTCCGTACGCCGGGTCTGGTCGGCCCAGGGGCGCCACTCCCGCTCCCGCCACTGCGCGAACCGCTCCTGGAGCCTCTCGATCGTCTCCTCGTCGCCGACGAGCCGGGGTTCCACGGCGTACGACGGCGCACCGGCCAGGTACGGCGTGAACTCCGCGGGCGTCCTGATCGGTCTCGTGGCGGCGGGCAGGCCGACCCGCAGCCAGCTGGCGCCGTCGGTCGAGACGCCCACCTCGCAGGCGGCGTGCGCGGGGAAGTCGTGCTGCCAGAAGGCGTCGGCGGTGGGCACCGTCCGGGCCGGCTTCTCCATCTGCGCCCGCACGGCCATCAGGTACTCGACCAGCGAGGTGGCCCGGTCCCGGATCAGGGCGGGCGATTCCGTCGAGGACGTGGAGCGGGAAAGCATGCGGCACCTTTGGTTCTGGGTGAATGGACCTGCCAGGACAAGGTCGGATCGACCTGTCGTCAGGAGGTCGGCCGGCGGGCTCGTCGCGCGAGCAATCGGTCCCATCCGCGTTGACGCACGGCTCCCACCTCCCCACTGGCGGTCCCCGGACCCTACCCGCAAGAGTCCTACCAGCGGGACCCTCGATGTTCCACCGATCGGCCGACATCGGCTCATCTGTTCCCGCCGTCAATTACCTGCGAAGTCGATATTGCCCACGGGCAACTAGCTGCCGGTGATGCCACATCCGCCCTGCTCAGTAGGGACAGCCGGTCCGAGGCTGAGACTCTGCGTGACATCCGTCCCGACCGAGCTGGAGCACGTTGACGTAACGGCACTGTCAGAGACGCGACAGCGGCACCGAGCGGAGTCCCGCTGTCACAACCCTCTGGTAACCAGGTTGCCGTGATCACCCTCCGGCACGGCGACCTGCTCGACGCGGACGTCGAGGCCCTCGTCAATCCAGTCAACACCGTCGGCGTGATGGGCAGGGGCCTCGCCCTGGCCTTCAAGCGGGCCCACCCCGCGAACTTCGCCGCCTATCGCGCCGCGTGCGCCGCCGGCACCGTCCGCCTCGGGCGGATGTTCGTGTACGACTTCGGCGTGCCGGGCCGGCACCGCTACGTCATCAACTTCCCGACCAAGGGTCACTGGCGCTCGTCGTCGCGCCTCGCCGACATCGAGGCCGGGCTGCCCGATCTGGTACGCGTCCTGCGCGACGACCACATCGCCTCGGTGGCGGTGCCGGCGCTCGGCTGCGGCAACGGCGGCCTCGACTGGGCCGAGGTCCGCCCCCTGATCGAGGCCGCTCTCGCTGATCTGCCGGGCGTGCAGGTGTGTCTGTACGAACCCGCGTAACGCACGCCCGCCCGGGACGAGGCCTACCTGAGGGCGTACCCGTCGCCGGAGGTCGCCGGCCCGAGTTGCGCGAGCGCCTGCTCGATGTAGGTGTCGACGTCGGTCGCGTGGTAGACCCGCTCGCTCGCCTCGATGCCGTCGAGGAACATCGCGTACACCGCAGCCAGCCGTAGCGCCGCGACCGGCCGCAGCAGCTCCACGGCCCGCTCCGGCTCGCACCCCGGCACGTCGACCCGCCACCGCGCACACCACTGGGAGAGCACCGGCGAGGCGGCGTCGGCCGGCAGCCCCTCGGCCAGCCGCAGCGCGTCGAACGCCGGGTGCCCGACGAACGCGTCGCCCCAGTCGATGACCACGTGCCGGCCGGCGTCGGCGCGCACGTTGCCGGGGTGCAGGTCCCCGTGCACCAGCGTCTCCGGCAGCCCGCACCCGCGCACCTCGTCGAGCCGCGCCTCCAGGCCCGCCAGCAGCGACGCCACGGAGGAGGTGTCGTAGCCGGCCAGCCGGTCGCGGATCCAGGTTGGCAGGGCGTGCGCGCGCAGGTCCGGTACGCCCGCCGCGACCAGCTCCGCCGCGTCCGGAACCGACCGCAGCTGCACCGGGTGGAAGTCGGCCGCCATCGCCAGCCGCTCCTCGACGGGCGCGCCGTAGCGGTCCTCGCCGGGCACGTGCTCGATCAGCATCCGGCCGTCGCCGTCGTCGGCGAGCAGCGTCGACGTCTTCCCGGGCACGGCCCGGCCGAGCCAGCGCAGCACCGCGGCCTCGTGCCGGAAGAACACCGGCACCTGCTTCAGCCAGGCCGTCCCGCCCGGGCCGTCGAGCCGCCAGACCGCCGAGAGGTTCCAGGTGCGCTGCTGGGCGACGGTCTGCGCCGGGCGGCCGAGCCGCCGCAGCTGCGCCGTCGCCCAGGCGAGGCTGCGCGCCGGTCCGCCGGGCTCCGCGTAGGGGGCGCGCAGCGGGTCCGCCGACAGGTCGAGCTTCGCCGGTACGAGCGGCGTGGCGGGCGGCGCGTCGACCTGTCCGAGGTACGTGACCGTGCCGCCCATCGGCTGCGGCGCGTCGCCGGTCAGCAGGCGGAGCACGGCCACCTCGACGCCGTACCGCCGGCGGGCCTCGGCCACGACGGGGCCCACCTCCTGCCACCAGGGCGACGGGACGTCGAACGGCGGCAGGGCGCCCAGCGGCGCGCCGGCGGCATCGACCAGGACGAGGGTCACGGTTCGGGACACGCCGGCACGCTACCGCCGGCCGCCGGACCCCGGTGACGGGTTAACGGCGGTTGCGGGCGAGGGTGCCGACGACGGCGAGGGAGGCGACCGCCGCCCCCGCGACCACCACGGCCATTGGGACGGCGCTGCCCTCGCCGCCGAGCCCGACCAGCGGCGCGGCCATCGCTCCCACCAGGGACTGGATGGTGCCGAGCAGGGCGGCGGCCGTCCCGGCGTGGGCGGGGTGCCGGTCCAGGGCGAGCGCGGTGCCGTTCGGCATCACCATGCCGAGCGAGCCGACGAAGACGAAGAGCGCCACCGCCACCAGCGGCAGGCTGCCGAGCAGCGCGCCCACGAGCAGGACGGCGGCGGCCAGCAGACCCACGCCCAGGGGGCGTACCAGCAGCGTGCGGGGCTCGAAGCGGTCCAGCAGGCGGGCGTTGAGCTGGCCGGCGGCGACGAGGGCGAGCGCGTTGACGCCGAAGATGAGGCTGAACGCGCCGGCCGAGACGCCGAAGACGTCCTGGAAGACGAAGGACGACCCGGAGATGTAGGCGAAGAGCGCGGCGAAGGCGAGGCCCTGCGCCAGCGCGTACCCGAGGAAGATCCGGTCGGTGAAGAGCGAGCGGCCGGCGGCGGCCGTGGCGGCGAGGCCGCCGGTGCTGCGCCGCGCGGCGGGCAGCGTCTCCGGCAGCCGCCACGCGACGGCGGCGGCGAGCAGCGCGCCGATCACCGCGAGGGCGACGAAGACGGTACGCCAGTCGCCGAAGCGCAGCACCAGGCTGCCGAAGGCGGGCGCGGCCATCGGGGCGATGCCGAAGACCAGGGTGAGGCGGGAGAAGTACCTCGCGGCCTCGCGGCCGGAGTAGAGGTCGCGGACGACGGCGCGGGCGACGACCACGCCCATGCCGCCGGCGAAGCCCTGCGCGAGCCGCGCGGCGGCCAGCGTCTCGGCCGACGGCACGGCCGCGCAGACCAGCGACAGCAGGGTGTACGCGGCGACGCCCACCAGCACGGGTCGGCGCCGCCCGAAGCGGTCGCTGAGCGGGCCGGTGACGAGCTGGCCGAGGGCCATGCCGATCAGACAGGTGGTGAGCGAGAGCTGGATCTGCGCCTGGCTGGCGGACAGGTCGCGGGTCATCTCCGGGAACGCCGGCAGGTAGGTGTCCAGGGAGAGCGGCCCGAACGCGGTGAGCGTGCCGAGCAGCGCCAGCAGCACGACGGCGGCCCGCCCGGTGGGCGCGGCGACGCGCTCGTCCGGGCGGACGGGCGGTGCGGTGGCGTGCGGCATGGCGGTCCCCTCACTGACGGCTCGGCCCGGATAAGGTAGCTCTGACTACAGAGCTATTGCACCGACGGAGGGCCCGACTGTGACGGACGAGACGGTCGACCAGTTCGCCGGGGCGCTCGGCGACCTGCACCGGGTGCTGCGCCGGGCGGCCACCCAACGGGCCGGCCGCACCGCCCTGCCGGACGCCCAGGTGGAGGTGCTGCGGCTGGTGCAGCGGTGGCCGGGAATCGGCGTCCGCGAGGCCGCCGAGCGGCTGGGCACCGCCCCCAACACGATCAGCACCCTCGTCGGCGAGCTGACCGCCGCCGGCCTGCTGCACCGGGAGCGGGACCCGGCCGACCGGCGCACCGCCCGGCTGGAGCTGACCGACGCGGCCCGGGAGCGGATGTCCGCGTACGGGCGGCACCGGCGCGACCTGCTCGGCGCCGCGCTGGCCGACCTGGACGGCCCGGACCGCGAGGCGCTGCTCGCCGCCGCCCCGGCACTGCGCCGCCTCGCCGACCGGATGACGGGACGGAGCTGAGCCACCGGCGCCGGGCCGGCCCGCGGCGTCGGCGCTACGGTGACGGTGGACGGTGCGGCTCGCGCGTGGAGGTCGTCGGGTGATGGAGCAGCGGATCAGCCTCGTCACGCTCGGCGTCGCCGACGTGACCCGGGCGCGCGCCTTCTACGAGCGGCTCGGCTGGCGCGGCCAGGAGGTCGAGGAGACCGTCTTCTTCCAGGCCGGCGGCCTGGCCCTGGTGCTGTGGGGCCGGGAGAAGCTGGCCGCCGACGCGGGCGTGCCCGACCGGGGCGCGGGCGGGTTCGGCGGGATGACGCTGGCGCAGAACGTCCGCACCCGGGGCGAGGTCGACGACCTGCTGGCGGCGGCGGCCGACGCGGGAGCGCAGGTGACCGTGCCGGCACGGGAGACCTTCTACGGCGGCTACGCCGGCTGCTTCGCCGACCCTGACGGGCACGTCTGGGAGATCGCCTGGAACCCGGGCTTCCCGCTCGGCCCGGACGGCTCGCTCACCGTCCCCGACCTCACCCCACCGGGCTGAGCCGTCAGGAGGCGACCCGGCGGGGGTACCCGTCGGCCTCCCGCGCCCACTGCTCCGCGGCCACGGAGAGGGCGTCGGCGGAGACGGTGAGCGTCAGCGGGTAGACCGCGCCCGGCGGCTGCCGCCGCATCCACGGCGGCAGGGACTCGTACGCGAACTCGACGGTCAGCGCCAGCCGGCGGCGCCGCAGCACCCGGGTGCGGAAGGCCAGGTTCGGCTCGGTGAAGCGGGCCACCGCCGAGGGCTCCGCCGGGTCGCCGGTCGTCTCGGCCTGCTGCCGCAGCCAGCCCGCCAGCACGTACGCCTCGGCCACCGTCAGGCAGGGTTCGAGGTGCGACCAGGCCTGCCCGTCGGCGGTGCGGGCGTCCGTCTCGACGAGCAGCCAGTCGTCCCAGTCCGCCGCCTCGCCCGGGTCGTCCGGCGGCTCGACCCCGGGCTGGTAGCCCACGGGCCGGATCCTGACCCGGGCGCCGTCGTCGGAGCGGATCTCCATGCTGCCATCATGACCGATCCCGGAGGGTGCTGATGAGGCATCCACGCAGGTCAGGGCACCCTGCGGGCAGCGCACCGGGAGGCGGGTGCCGGTCAGCGCACCGGGTCGTGGGTGCCCCTCGGCACGTCGGGCCGGCAGCGGCGGAGCCGATCGGCGGCCATCCGCCCGCCGACGGCCAGCCCGTACCGCTCCACGGCGGCCAGCCCGTACGCGCTGCACGTCGGGGTGAAGCGGCACTGCCCGGGCCAGCGGTGCGACAGCCAGCGCCGGTAGCCCAGGATCGCGGCCCGCCCGGCCCGGTCCACCAGCGGCGCCCGCCCGGCGGCAGCGGTCGGCGTCGTCGACGCCCGGCCGGGCGCCACGAGCCGGGCGAGCAGCGCCCCGAGGGTGAGCAGGAACGAGAAGAGCCCCAGGTCGCAGCAGGGCACGTCGCAGCTGGGCATGTTGCAGTTGCACGCGTCGCAGTTGTCGAACCAGTCCTTCTTCTTCTTGCGACGCCGGTCGCCCCTCAGGTTGATCACAGGGAACATGATGCGCCGGCCGCGCCACCCACGATCCCTCGGCCTGCGCTCGGGGTGCTCAGGTCGGGGGCCGGTACGGGAAGTCCCGGATGGAGCACGGTCCGTCACGCGACGATGCTGGACGGATGACCGACACCGATGCGCGGACGTCAGCGAGACTCGTGCCGGCGGCTGCCGTCGGCGGCCCGGCGCTCCTGCTGCTCTACGGCCTGCTCCGCCTGGTCGACGGCCTCGACGGCGACCGGGGCGACGGCTGGGCCTGGAACGTCGGCCACACCTTCTTCCTCGTCGGGATCCTGCTCTTCGGCGTGCTGGTCGTCGGCCTGCGCCGACGGTTGCTCGCCGCCGCGCCACGGCGACGGGTGCTCACCGAGGCCGCAGCCGTGCTGGGCCTGCTCGGGGTGGCCGCCTTCGTCTGGGTCATCCTCGGCGACCTCTTCCCCGGCCTCACCGACGCCGCGCCGCTGCCCGACCCGGCCATGGTGCTGGGGCCGCTGCTGTTCCAGGTCGGCATCCTCGTCCTGCTGGTGCAGGCGGGGACCACCCGGCCCCGACTGCTGCCGCCGTGGGTGCCCGTACCGGTCCTGCTCGGCTTCCTGGGAATCGCCGTGAACCTGGACCTGCTGCCGCTGGCCGCCGCGCTGATCCTCGCCGGCCTGCTCCCCCTGCAACGCCTCCGCTGAGCACCCGCCCGCACCACCGAGCCGCCGCAACACCGGGCCGCCGCACCACCGGCCCGCCGGGCCACCGGGCGACCCGGGCCCCCGGCGGGGTGGGACATCCGGGGCGGGCGGGCTGAGGGACGATCAGCGCCAGACCGTGCGGTGCACCCCGTCGTGCGCGGCGCAGGCGTCGCGTCGCCCGCCGGTGAGGCTGACCGAGCCGTCGCGGCACTGCACCAGGTAGCCCCGGCCCGCCCAGAACTCGGGCGCGCAGTCGAACCAGTCGCAGATCTCGATCGTCGGCCGGCGGATGCGGTCGCCGCCGCAGAAGTCGTACCCCATTGGGTTGGCGGGGGCGCCGCAGAGCCGCTCGCGGGCGGGTGTCGGCGAGGGCGAGACGGTGCGTCGCGGCTTCGACGCGGCCGGCGGCGCCTTCGCCGGCGCGGTCGGCAGGGCGACCGGCGGGACGGCGGCGTCCGGCGCGGGAGTGGCGGCGACAGCGACCTCGGAGCCGGTCGGATCGGCGGGATCGGTGTCCAGCAGCGCGGCCGGCACCAGCAGGGCGATGCCGGCGGCGACGGCCACGGTGCGCCGGCCGCCGGGCACGAACGCGAACGGCTGGGCCTGCGCAGGGGTGGCGATCAGCGGCCGGAACGGCTTGAGCTGCGCGTGCTCGGCGATCGCCTCGTCGAGCTGGTCGAGCACCGCGCCGCGCTGCTCGATGGCGTCGGCGAAGGCCAGGGTCAGCTTGAACCGGAAGTCGGCGGCGACGTCGGCCGGGAGCATCAGACCGGAGGTGCGCCGCCGGTCCAGCACCTGCATGAGGGTAACCGGCGCATGCGGGTCGTGGGCGAGGCCGGTCATCTTCCCGTACGCCCAGTCGCGCCGGCCGCGACCGCCGAGCAGCACCAGCCGGCGGTTGGTGATCACCGCCATGCCGGCGTCGGCGACCCGGACGCCGTCCGGCCTGCGGGGGCGCGGCGGCGCGGCCGCCGGAGCGACCGTCAGGTCGGGCGCGGGCAGCACGGTGGTGTGTCGTACCTCCACCAGCTGCGCGGCCGGCAGCACCCAGAACACCACCTCGTCGGGCGCGAGTTCGAGGGCCAGGCCGGCGCCCGCCGCGGCCGAGCCCTGGAACTCCTCGGCGAGGGTACGCAGGCGGCGCAGTTCGTCGTCGCGTCGTCGCCATGCCTTGTCGGCGCTGCGGAACTCCCGCCGCCGCCGTTCGTTCTGCCGGTGCACCCACCGGTACCGCCACGTGGAACCCGTCGAATCAGTCCTTGCCACGCCGACTCCTTCGCCGCGCAGGCCACCAACCGGGGTGTCACAGCTGTCAACTGTGACAACGGCCGCCAGGGACACGCCGCAACGGGCAAAATGACCGAACGATGGGTGAAAACGGGCGATAGGTGGATTTCGCCGAGCCGATTCGCATCAGTCGGGCGTGTCCGTCGGCGGACCCCACCGCACCGAACAGCCGCCACCCGGCCCGCCCGGTAGTCGGTGGCCGCCGGCGGAGATCTTGGTACGAGAGGGCCCCTGGAGGGGCCGTTTCTCGCCAAGATCTGAAAGGAGGCCAGCGCGCGGACGCGAGAGTGGGCACCGACGGGGGTGTGGCCCGCCACGCACCACCCCGAGGCGCACCACACCCGAACCGCGCACCCGTGAACGCGGTCGCGCCCGCCCGGTCGCGGTGACCGGACGGGCGCGACGGACAGGCGCGACGGACAGGCGCGACGGACGGCGGGTCAGTGGCGGCGGCCCTCCCCCACCCGGTAGGTGCGCAGGTTCGGGTCGGCCTTGATCTGCGCCTCCGTGTACTTGATGGTGTCCCAGCCCTTGCCCGAGTAGAGCCGGGTCTGGTCGCCGTACCAGGGCGAGTTCGGGTTGGCCGACTGGGAGTAGGTGAGGATCTGCCGCCCCGAGGGGCCGTCGCGGCCCAGCTCGACGGCCATCACGAAGGACGAGCCGTGCACCACCTTCGGGTAGCCGACGCCGGGCACCAGCGGACTGACGATCATGTTGAACACGCCGGCCTCGGCGCGTCCGCCGTGGATCGGGATGCGCCGGTCGCCGCGCGGCTCGGTCTGAACGTCGCCCAGCCGCGCGTCGAGCGGGATGCCGGCGAGCTTGCGGACCGCGTCGGCGAGCGCGGTGAGCACGCGCGGGTCGGCGGTGTTCAGCCGGCCCGGGGTGCGCACCGGGTCGGCGGCGTCGAACGCGTCGGCGAACCGGATGCCGCCCGACAGGGCGAACTCCGTGAACAGGTGCGCGCCCCGGCTGTCCAGGTCGACGCGCAGGTCCCAGCCCTTCAGCGCCGCGCAGGCCCCGCGCAGGTCGACGGTCGTCCCGTCCGAGGCGGTCGCGGTGGGATGCGCGGCGCACAGCGCCACCAGGTCGTCGCGGAGCAGTTCGCCGCCGTACGCGCGGTTGCCGAAGACCGTCTGCCAGAGCCGGGACGTGGTGTAGCCGCGCCCGGGCAGCCCGTCGGTGCCGGCGAGGCGCTCCCGCACCTGCTCCACGCCGAGCCGGGTACGCAGGCTGCGCTCGGTGCGCTCGTTGCCGATGATGCGCGGGTAGCCCTCCAGCGGCGCCTCCGGGTTGGCCAGCCAGTGGCTGTCGTTGGAGTTGGTCACGTAGTCGGCGCGGAACCGGATCGGCAGGTTGGCCGGGCCGAGGATGCCGGGCACCGCCGCGTCGCGGTCGCGGCCCAGCGCGCAGGCCGACCGGGAGCCGTCGAGGACGGCTTGGCCGCTGGAGGCGTAGAGCGGCTGGAAGGGCGCGGGAATGCAGGCGGCGGCCAGCTCGTCGGTGACCCGGGGCACCACCGAGTGGTCGGCGTAGAGCGCCTCGCCACGGGCGTCGGCGGCGATCACGTTCACCCAGGGCAGGAACTGGTGCCGGTCGAGGACCTGCTTCAGCTCGCGGACCGTCTTCGCCCGGCCCATCTGGAGCCAGCCGTCGAAGGCCCGGTTGTTTGTCGCGTTGACGTCGGTGATCGCGTACGCGGCGGTGGTGGTCCAGTCGAAGGTGCCGGGGACGACGACCACCGGACCGAAGTGGGTGTCGTGGAAGGTGCGGCTGACCGGCACGGTGCCGCCACCCGGGGCGGGCACCCGGACGGTGACCGTGCGGGTGCTCATCTTGCGGGCCCGGCCGTCCACGTAGTACGAGGTGGGGTCGCCGGGGACCAGCGCGAGCCGGTGCCAGACGAAGCGCCGGGCGGTGGAGACGGTGTGGCTCCAGGCGAGCGTGCGGTTGTGCCCGATCTCGATGATCGGGTCGCCGACCAGCGCCGCGCCCTCCACGTCGTAGCGGCCCGGGACCTTCAGGTGCATCCGGTAGAAGCGTTCCGCGCCCTCCCACGGGAAGTGCGGGTTGGCCAGCACCATCCCGCCGCCGTGCGTGGTGGCCCGCGCGCCCAGCCCGTACGCGTTACTGCCGACTCCGGCGGGCGCACCGTCGCGGGCGGCGAGGACCGCAGCGGCGCCCGGCGCGTCGAGGGCGGCGGCCGGGCCGGTGGCCGTGGGCGGGGCGGCGGCGACGATCCCGTCGAGCACCGCCCGCGAGCCGGCCCGGACCATGCTGGCCCAGCTCGCGCGCCACATGTCCAGTTCGGTCAGCGGACGCACCCACGGCTTGCCCCGGCAGGCCGGGTCCGTGAGATTCGCCGCGCCGGTGCGGCGCAGATAGCTGTTGTAGCCGGCGACGAAGCCCCGGATCTGGTCCCGGACCTCGTCGGACGGGGAGTGCACGCCGTCGCGGGGCCCCTGCAGCAGCCGCTCCGCCGTGCCGTCGTCGATCGCCTTGCGGTGGAACAGGTCGCTGCGGACGTTCGCGTCCGTGGGGCTCGCCGCTCCGAAGTAGCGGGACCGCTCGGCGTTGACCGTGACGACCTTCTCCGCGATGACGCAGATGTTGTCCTCGGCCTGGACGTGGCCGACGCCGAAACCGAGGCTGGCGAAGGTGCGGGCGGTGATGTGCGGGACGCCGTACGACGCCCGGCGGATCTCCGCCGAGTAGCCGCCGTCACGGTGCCGCGCGGCGGCCGGCGGAACGCCGGCGACCGCGGTGGTGGCGACCGTGGCGAGGGCGGTGACCAGTGCGCAGAGCGGCCTTGGCCTCATCGGGACTTCCTCCCGTCCGGTGGACGTGTGAGAAGTTCACACGACCGGCATTCTCGCCGGGCGCGGGCGTGCCGAGGAAGACCTGACCGGGAAACCGGGTTGTTCCCCCTACGGACCACCCGGACGCTGGGTAACGTCGGCGGCACCCGGGGTCGACGAGGGGGTGGGACAGGTGGGCGAACCGTTCCGCCCGGTGGTGATCGGCGTCGACATCGGCACCACCAGCGCCAAGGCGGTCGCGTACGACGTGGACGGTGCCCAGCTCGCCCACCACTCGGTCGGCTACCCGCTCGACGAGCCGCACCCCGGCTACGCGGAGCAGGACGCGCGGCGCATCCACGCGGCGGTGCTGGAGTCGGTGCGCACGGTCGTGGCGGAGCTGGACCGGCCGGTCGCCGGGCTCTCCTTCGGCACGGCGATGCACAGCCTGATCGGCCTGGACGCGGACGGCCACCCGCTCACCCCGTCGGTCACCTGGGCCGACTCGCGAGCCAGCCGGCAGGCCGAGCGGCTGCGCGCGGTCCCGTCCGGGCTGGCGCTGCACCGCCGCACCGGCACCCCGGTCCATCCGATGGCGCCGCTGCCCAAGCTGCTCTGGTTCGCCGAGCAGGAGCCGGTGCTGTTCGGGCGGGTGGCGTACTGGGTGGGCATCAAGGACTGGGTGCTGCTGCGGCTGTGCGACGCGCTGGTGACCGACCACTCGGTCGCCTCCGCCACCGGGCTGATGGACCTGCACCAGCTCTCCTGGGACGAGGAGGCGCTCGGGATCGCCGGGATCAGCGCCGAGCAGTTGCCGGAGCTGGTCCCCACCACCACCGTGCTGCCCGGCCTCACCGCCGAGGCCGCCGCGGCGACCGGGCTGCCCCGGGACACGAGGGTGGTCGTCGGCGCCGGGGACGGCCCGCTGGCCAACCTGGGGCTCGGCGCGGTCGCCCCGGGCGTGATGGCCTGCACGATCGGCACCAGCGGCGCCATGCGGGTGATGGTGGAACGTCCCGGCGTCGACCCGCTCGGCGGGGTTTTCTGCTACGCGCTGACCGAGCACCGCTGGGTGGTCGGCGGGGCGATCAACAACGGCGGCGTCGTGCTGGAATGGACCGGCGAGGCGCTTGCCCCGGAGCTGGGCGAGGACGCCGAGGAGGAGCTGCTGGCGCAGGCCGCGCGGGCGCCGGTCGGCTCCGGCGGTCTGATCATGCTGCCGTACCTGCTCAGCGAGCGCGCCCCGCACTGGAGCGCGCTGCCGCGCGGCGCGTACGTGGGGCTGACCAACGGGCACCGCCGGGCGCACCTGGTGCGGGCCGCGCTGGAGGGCGTCTGCCAGCAGTTGGCGCTGGTGCTGGCCTCGGTGCGGGCCGCCGGCAACGAGGTCCGGGAGATCCGCGCGAGCGGCGGCTTCGCGCGCAGCCCGCTGTGGCGGCAGATGCTGGCCGACGTGCTCGGCATGCCGGTGCACTTCCCCGCCACGCGTGAGGGCTCCGGCTTCGGCGCGGCGCTGCTCGGCATGGAGGCGCTGGGGCTGATCCCCTCCATCGAGGTCGCCGCCCACCTGGTGCGCATCGAGGAGACGGCACGCCCGGATCCGGCCGCCGCCGCCACGTACGCCGCCCTGCTGCCGCTCTTCGCCGGGCTCTACGACGCGCTGATCCCCACGTTCACCTCGCTGCGCCGCCTCGCCCCCGGCCTGCCGCCGACACCGGCACCGGCACCGGCGCCACCGACGCGGTAGGGCGCCGACACCGGCCCGGGCGTCGCCGGCACCGGTGACCCCGGGGCCCGGGGCTTGCCGGACACTGTGCCGCCCGGCGGGCGGCGTCAGGGGGCCTCGACCCCGGAGATGAGGTAGCGGTGCACCTCCGCGCCGCGGATCGCCACCGCCTGCTCCTCGGCGGGGCCGGAGCCCCGGAAGTCGAGCAGCTGCTCCTCGGACTCCCAGCGCTCGTAGACGTTGATCCGGCCCGACTCGACGAGGTCCGCGCCGATCGCGAAGTCGACGCAGCCCGGCGCGGACCGCGCCTGCCGGACGACCTCCACGCAGTCGGCCAGGTAGGCGTCCCGCTGGTCCGGGTCGACGTAGAGACTGCCGGCGACGATGAGCACTGCTGACCTCCGGGGGCGGCGCGCCTCAGGCGCGGGTGATGGCGTTGGCGTGGATGGCCTCGCCCAGGTACGCGGCCATCCCCGGCCTGATCCTCTCGAAGTACGCGGTGAACCGCTCGTCCGCCACGTACATGTCGGCCAGTCCGGTGTGGATCTCGTACGAGCACTCGTAGAACCAGCGGCTGATCAACTGCCGGTGCTCCTCGGCCAGGTCCATCGCCGCCGGGCTGTCGGCCGGCGCGCCGGCGGACATCACCTCGGCGAACCGCCGCCCCCAGTCCTCGTTCTCCGCCCTGTTCCGTAGCCAGTCGTCCTTCGTGTAGCGCGACACGCGCCGGTTCGACTCCCGGTACGCCTCGCTGCCGCCCCAGCGCCGCTCGGCCTCCTCGGCGTGCGCGTCCGGGTCGAAGTCGCCGAAGACCTCGAACCGCTCCTGCGGGGTGAGTCCGATGTTCAACCTGCTCGCCTCCATCGCGAACTCGATCGCCGTGACCATCTCCTGGAGCCGCCTGATGCGTACGGTCAGCAGCTCGTGCTGGCGGCGCAGGTGCGCCGCCGGGTCACTCGCCGGGTCGTCGAGGATCGCGGCGATCTCCTCCAGCGGGAACCCCAGCTCCCGGTAGTAGCGGATGTGCTGCAACCGCTCCAGGTCGGCGTCGTCGTAGCGCCGGTAGCCCGCGCCGCTGCGCCCGCCGGGCGAGAGCAGTCCGATCTCGTCGTAGTGGTGCAGCGTCCGCACGGTCACGCCGGCCGCCTTCGCCACCTGTCCCACCGTGTGTGCCATGGTTCCCTCCCTTCCGCCACCGAGGCTCCCGCCTGCCGTTACGTGAGGGTCAAGCCCGATTCTGCGCCGCCGGCCGTGCCGCCGGCCGGCGCTTCCGGGGACCGGCCCTCCCTGCCCCGGGGCCGGGGCGGTCCGCCGGGTGTCGCCCCCGGGAACGACCGTGCGGGCCGCCCGAGGATGGGCGGCCCGCACGGTCACTGCGGCAGGGTGGTCAGGCGGTCACCAGCGGCGGCCGTCCGGCCAGGAGTCGTACGGGCGGGCCGACAGGATCGGGTCCCAGCCCGTGCTGGCCGGGGCGTCGGGCAGGTGGGGCTTGATGTCCGCGCCGCTGCCGTCGAACGGGCTGGCGTCGAGGTAGGTGAGGACCTGCCCCGAGGAGAGCCGCCGGTGGTAGAGACCGCCGCCTGGGCTGAAGAGTGACGTCGTGTCGCCCCAGCCGGTCGCGGCCAGCTCCTCCGGGGTCCACACGCCGGCGGCGTCGATGACGTACGCCAGCAGCTTGCCGTTGCTGGTCGTGCCGAGGATCCGTCCGGGGCCGGGAGCGGCCAGGGCGGTCAGCGTGAAGTTACCGGTGATCGACTTCGGGTTGACGATGTCGGCGTAGGCCGGCTTCGGCTTGGTCACCGTGTAGCGGCGCAGCGCCGCGCCCGCGTTGATGCCGTAGAGCGAGCCGTGCCCGTCATAGGCCAGCCGGTCCTGCGTCCAACCCCCGGACAGGGATTCGGTCCGGGTGAAGGTCAGCGGGTCGGTGCCGGTGACGTCCACCCGGTAGAGCTGACCAGCCGTGCTGGTCACCAGGACCGTGTCGGCGTTGAGGGCGGCCATCGCCTTCGGGGTGAAGCCGAGCGTCCCCGCCGAGACCACCGTCCGCCGGGCGCCGGTCACCGGGTCGACCGTCGTGTGCGACAACCGCCCGTCCGGCCCCGTGCCGAAGACGGACACGACGCCGGTCCAGGGCCGCGCGGAGATCAGCCGGTGCGAGCTCCACGCGCCGTCCGTGACGCGGGGGGCGCCCTCGAAGGCGAGGTCGGCGCCACTGCCGTCGAACGGGTTGGCGTCGCGGTAGCGCTGGAGTCCCCCGACGGGGTGCAGGGCGTAGTAGACACCGCCACCGGGCGAGGTCAGGAGGGTGGGCTGGTCCCAGCCGGTCGTCTTCAGGTCGGAACGCGACCAGGCGTTCGGGCCACTGCCAGTGATCCGGTAGGAGAGCAGGGAGCCGGCGGTCGTGGTGCCGAGGATCCGGCCGGGGCCGGGCGAGGCGAGCGTCTTCAGCCCGAAGCCGCTGCCGATCGTGGTGTAGGTGCCGATGTCGGCCGCCGTCGGCTTCGCGCTGGTCACCGTGTAGCGCCGCAACGACGAGCCGGAGAAGATGCCGTACAGCGAGCCGTGCCCGTCGTAGACGAGCCTGTCGTGGCCCCAGCCGTCGCCGAGCGGCGTCGTCGTGTAGGTCAGGTCGACCGCGTCCGCGACGTCCACCCGGTGGAGATTGCCGACCTGGTCGGTCATCAGGATGGTGTTCGCGTTGAGCGTGGCCATCGCCTTGGGCTGGAAGGGCAGCGCCGCGGCGGCGGTGCGGGTGGCCCGCACCGTGTCGACGGCCGTGTCGAGCGCGTGCGAGACCAGCCGGAAGGCGGTGCCGTCCTGCACGATGGCGAAGAGGTGGACGTCGCCGGTCTGCCAGCGGATCCACTGTCCGAGGTCGTCGACCCGGGTGGCGGTGGCGCCGTCGCGGGTCTCGGTCTCGGCCAGGCAGCCCTTCTGCCACGAGGTGCTGACGATCGCAACCAACTCGGCGGACCCGTCGCGGAACGCCGGGCCGCCCGCGTCGCCCTTGCAGAGCGTCGCGCCGGCCGACGCGCCGAGCAGGCCGACCGACGTGGCGTTGACGTCCTGCACCGTGAACGAGCCCTGGTGCAGGCGATCCGGCACCCACTCGGTGGCCGTCCGGCCGTAGCCGGTGACCTTGAGCGTCTCGGCGGCCGACGGCGGCGTGCTGGCGAGCGTCACCGGCGGCACGTCGGTCACCGGGGCGGCGAGGCGGACCAGGGCGACGTTGCGGTCCGGGTGCGGGGCGACCGCCGCCACCGCACGTTGGTGGCCGGCGGTGCCGGTGAGGTCCGCGCGACCCACCAGCACCGTGGTCGGCCGGCTGGGCGCGCCGGCGACGACCGGTGCACTGCCCTCGGCGAAGCAGCTCTTCGCCGTCAGGACCCAGTCCTGGTCGACGAGCGCACCCGAGCAGGCGCGGAGATCACCGAAGGTGACCTTGGCGCTGAACCGGTAGGTGCCGTCCGGGACCGGCTGGGCACCCGTGACGGCCTGGGCGGAAGCGCCGCCCAGCAGGCCTGCTGTGACCGTGGCGGCGAACAGGGCGGCGCCCCATCGACGCGTTCGGTGAACTGACAATGCATCCCCCGTGAGTTGAGCAGCTTCTTGCCCGAACCGACCGGAGCCGGTTCGATCTCGGTGGATGCTATCGGGGCTGCCACGGCGGGGAGACCCGTGCGCGCATAGGCGTCCGAGACGGGACAAGAGGGCGGCGGGTGCGGGTCGTCAGTGCCCCTCCGACGCGGGATCGTCGTCCGCGTTCCCGGCCTCGTCGCTGGCCGCGACCGGCGGTCCGCCGTGCGTCCAGGGCGTCTCATCGACCGCCGGGAACGCCCCCGCCGGCATGAACGCGTCCGACAGGGTCGTGTAGCAGAGCCGCTCCCCCACCTCGGGCACGCTGCCCGGCGGCGCGGTCAGCCCCCGGCCCATCCCCCCGGAGAGTTCCAGCACGACCTCGGTCTTGCCGTCCGCCGCCGGGGTGACGAAGACCACCCGGGCCTTCTGCGCCGGCCGGGCCGGCGAGTACAGCGTCGCGCCGACCGGCACGAGCACCGGCTCGGTGGTGACCAGCTGGATCCGGGGGCGCAGCACCGGCCGCTTGCCGGTGTCGTCCACCCGCTTCGGGTCCGCCAGGGTCACCTCGCCGACGAACGCCTCACCGGTCAGCCGGTGCTCCGCCATCACCAGCGGGTCGTCGTAGGCGCGCTGCACCGCGTAGGAGGTCAGGGCCCGTTCCAGCCGGTGCAGCCGCTGGGCGGCGGCGACCGCCCCGTCGCGGCGGGGCTGCGGCGCGCCGCCGGAGTCGACGTGTTCGGCGTAGCCGGTGAAGGCGTCCTTGTCGCCGTCCCACCGGCCGGCCACCCGGGCCCCTGGGGGCAGGCCACGCAGCAGCCCCACGCCGCGCCACATCAGCTCCCAGGTGGGCGCGAGCTGGTCGCGCAGCAGCCCCTCCAGCTCCGCGTACGCCCCGGCGCGCGCGACCGGGTCGTCCTCGGCGTCGGTGTACGCGGCGATGGCCGGGGCGAGCCACCGGTTGTCGAAGTCCGGGTCGGTGGCCGGGCCGGCGGGCGGGCAGGTCGCCGGGTCCTCGGCCCGGGCCGCCGCCTCGGCGCCGGTGAGCCCTGCGGGCGGGTCGATCCAGCCGAGCAGCGCCGGCAGGTGCAGGTCCTCCACCACGCTCTGCCCGGTGGCCCAGTGCAGGGCCAGCGCGTCGGTCATCGCCAGCAGCGCCGACGAGCCGGGATGCTCGGCCCGCTCGGCGAAGAAGGTCAGCCAGCGCCCGAGCACCGGCACCGACGGGTGCACCGGGTACTCCCCGTCGGGGCGGCGGAAGCGGGTGGAGCGGCCGAGCAGCCGCAGGAAGGTGATCCCGGCGGGGTTCGGCACCAGCAGCTGCGGGGCGTCGACGTGGCGGTAGCGCACGTCCCGGCCCCGGTCGACCGGCACCGCCTCGGAGACACCCCGGAACCCGTCCAGGTAGGGCAGCACGATCCCGGCCAGCTCGGCGGCGAACGCGAACCGCTGGTCGCGGTTGCGGGGCTGCGCCACGATCAGCAGCCGCGCCGCGTCCGGGGCGTCCCCGACCAGCGCCGCCAGCGGAGCGTTCGCCTCGCCGGCCATCGCCAGGGGCACCAGCACCAGCGGTCGCTCGGCCAGGTGCAGGTGCCGGACGGTGGCCACCGGCTGGGCCACCCCGGCGGCGAGCGCCTGGGCCCGGGCGAACGCGCGCAATGTGCTCACGCCGACCTGCCCGCACGGCCGGCGGCGGATGGTGGCCGCGCCGCTCGCCCCGGCCTCGCGAGTGAACCGGCGCGGGGCGGCGAGGGATCGGCCGGATGGTGGCGACGGGCGGCCGGCGTACTCATGCGGGGGTCCCGGTGAGGGCGTCGGCGCGCAGCCGGGCGGCGGCCCGCAGCAGCGCGGCGGCCTCCTCCTGCCCGGGCTCCGGCGTGCGCTCGCCGGCGGCCAGGGCCAGCACCTCGTCGACCTCCGCGACCCCGCCGAGCGCCTCCCGGACCGGCCGGCCCAGCGCCCCGGTGTGCCCACGCGCCTCGGTGCGGCAGAAGTACGCCAGCTCGCAGGCCGCCAGGCACTCGGGCGCGTAGCGGGCCGCCACCCCCGACAGCGCGGCGAGCAGCGCCGCGGGCTCGGCCGTCACGTCGGCGGTGAAATCCTCGGGCACGGCGGCCAGCAGCGCGTCGACCCGGGCCATCCGGTCGAGCTGGCGGCGCAGCACCAGCAGTTGCTTGCGCACGTCGACCAGGCTGGCCACCGGCTGGTTGGCGAAGTCGCGCGGGCAGACCAGCACCGCGTCGTGCGACACCAGCTCCGGGTCGTGGCCGGCGGCGGCGAGCAGCTCGCGCAGGGCCAGCACGTAGACGGCGGCCTGGATCGCGGCGGCGGACACCTTGGCCGGGTCGGCCTGGCCGTCGACCACCGGGAACGACTTGATCTCGACGACGTGGAACCGGCCGGCGAGCCGGGCGGCGACCAGGTCCGGCTCCAGGTGCACCCGGCGGCCGGCGACGTCCAGACCCAGCAGCGGGTGGTCGAACAGCGCGGCGCCATCGTCCGGCCCGCCGGGGGTCGCGCCGGTCAGCAGCGCGGCGGAGCGGCGGTGCCGGGCGGCCGTGTCGTCCTCGACGCCGTCGCCGAGGTCCGTCCAGCTCGCCGCCGCCGGCACCGGTACGCCCAGCCGCTCGGCGACCAGCCGCAGCAGCTCGGCCCCGCCGTCGGCCTTGACCTGCGCCTCGAACGCGTTGCCCCGGGTGATGGCGAACCGGGACTGCCCGAACCGGGCGGGAAATCCGATGCGCTCGGCCAGCTTCGGCTTGTCCACCCCCGCGCCGTCCAGCACGGCCCGCCGGGTGCAGCCCGGGTTGCCGGTCAGTGCGGCGATGGTGCGCGCGTTGTGCCGCCTCGGTGGCACGCCGCCGCGGATCGCGGCCAGTCGTTCCTCGGTGCTCGTCACGATCCGCCACGATAGGCGGTCGCCGCCGCCCGCGCCGGGTGCCGCCCCGGCCGGTGGCACCCGACGCGGGGCCGGGCCGGGCGGAACCGGCTCAGAGCAGGGTGGTGAACGGCCCCAGGACACCGCAGCAGATCAGCCCGAACACGCCCAACGTGAGCAGCGCGATGCTGTAGTTCGACCAGAGCCCGAACTTCGTCACGTCGGTGCCGTACCCGTCGTAGGCGCGGTTGCGCCAGCCACCGAAGCGGAACGACAGGTGGTAGGCGACGCCGGGATGGGCGACCAGTGCGGTGGTGATCAGCGGCAGGCCCATGAAGTCGGTGTACCGGACGTCGTGCGAGCCGGGAGGGATCACCACGTACCAGGTGCCCTCGCCGGGGATCGGCACCGTCTGGCCGCTGACCTTGAACTTGCTCGTGGTGGGGGCGGGCACGATGTACGGGCCACGGTTCACCGAGACGGCGAGCACCGCGTAGCCGGGCGGTGGCGCGATCGGGTGGGGGTACACCATCGGTGTCACGGGGCCGGGCATGTGCGGGTACGACGCATGAGGGGGGTACGACACCGCCACATCCTGGCACGGCCCCACCAGTCCGCCGAGGCTCGGCGGATCACGGACCGGTCAGCGCCCGGCGGAGCGGTTCCAGGGCGAACGGGGCAGGGCGGTGCCGGCCAGCGGTCGGCGGTCGCGGCGACGGCGGCGGCGTCCGGGGGTGCACGGCGGCCGGGAGACGGTGTGCACCGGGGCCGGCGCGGGCACGGCGGGCTGCCGGCCGATCAGCCAGCAGAGGAAACGGGCCATCGGTGGGGTTCAGCCGACCGGGAGGCGCTCGGCCTCGGACCGGGAAATCTCGTACTGGGCGCCGCAGAAGGTGCACTGCTGCACGTAGCGGGTGCGGATCGGGATGATCGGCACGAAGAACAGGCTGAACTTCGTCGATCGGCGCGTGATCACCTGCGCGGCGTGGTTGTGGCAGTTGCGGCAGACCTGCTGCACCACGCCGGACTGGGTGACCTTGGTCCGGAGCCCGAAGATGAAGAACATCGCCCCCCAGTACCCACCCATCGCCCGTCTATCACCTGCGACTTCCGACGGCCTCGGGCGCGCTCCGGTCGGAGCGCGCCCGGGGCGTACGTCAGCTCGTCGCCTTCGCGGGCGCGGGTTCCAGGCCCGGCACCTCCGCGGGGAGCCAGATCGGCTGCCAGTCCGCCATCTCGTGGAAGCGGCGCAGCTCGAACAGCCCCGAGAGCGACCCCGCCCAGGCCCCGTACGGGGGGTTCTGCTCGTCGAAGCCGGACTGCACGAAGGTCAGCTTCGTCTTCCCCTGCGACTCGGCCAGCTCCCAGGTGCTGACGCCGGTCGGCCCCCAGTCCACCGACAACTTCCGGCCGGGCTCCAGGTCGACGACCTTGGCCGCGTAGCCGTGCTCGAAGCCGCCCATGGCGTAGCGGCCGCCGACCCAGGGCTCGATGCCGATCGGGTAGCCGAACCAGGCGCTGGCCTGCTCGGAGTCGGTCAGCGACTCGAACACCTTCGCCGCCGGCGCGTCGATCAGCAGCTCGCCGCGCAGCTCGGCGGAGGTGAAGTCGACCTTCGGCAGCAGCGGCTGGCCCTCCAGGTGGGCGGCCAGGTTGGCGATCGACAGGCTCCAGAAGGTCTGGAGCACGCCCCGGATGGTGCTGCCGCTCATCGCCTCGGCGAAGTCGAAGTGGCTCTGGGTCAGCGTCAGCACGGTGGTGTCGGGGCCCTCCGCGCGCAGGGCGAACTCGGTGGTGGTCTCGACGCCGTCGAGCAGCCAGGTGAAGCGCAGCGTGTCGTCGTCGGCGTGCAACAACCGCTGGTGCGGCGCGTCGCCTTCCGGGGTGTACCGGCCCCAGAACTCGTACCGCCGCGGCAGCTCGACCTCGACGTGCTCGGCGAGCCAGCGGCGCAGCTCGGCCGGGTCGGTCAGGGCGCGGCGGACAGTCGCGACGGGCGCGGCGAGGCGTACGGGCAGCTTCATCGGTTCACTCACGGTCTTTCCCCTTCGGATAGCAGGCCACGGCGAGCTTGAAGGCGTCGCCCTCGGCGCCCCCGTAGCGCGTGAACAGGTCCTGCAGAGCGGTCTGCAGGTCGTGCAGGAACTGCTGGCGTTGTTCCGCCGGCACCCGGATCTCGCCGGCGACCCCGATCGAGGGGAGCTCGGGGGCGGCGCGGTCCAGCCCGGCGATGTCCTCCTGGACCTCCTCCATCAGGTCCAGCAGGTAGCCGAGGCTCAGCTCGTCGCGGGCGCGGCGCAGGCCGATCCGCCCGACCAGGCGGGGGGACAGCCAGTAGGAGCGGGCGGCGGCCTGGTAGATGCCCTCCGTGATGCCCCGGACCTTGCGCTCGTTGACCAGCTCGACCAGGCCGGCGGCGACGAGCTGCTTGACGTGGTAGTAGACGCGCTGCGGCGTCTGCTCCAGCCGGGTGGCGACCTCGGTGCAGGTGCGGGGCTCGGCCAGTTGCCGCAGCACCTCGACGCGCTGCGGCTTGAGCAGGACCTCGGCCTGCTCGATCTGTTCCAGGTACAGGACGTCTCTCATGGCAAAATCAGTTTGTACGTACAAAATTTGTTTGTCAATGGCTTCGCCGGAAGCCGCGCCGACGGGCGGCGCGGCTGTCGGCGCGGGTCAGGGCAGCCAGTCGGGGCGCAGCGGGTAGCCGCTCGCCCCCTCCGGGCCGTTGCGGGTGGCCAGCACCTGGTGCAGCTGGATGCCGTTGCGCTCGAACGCCAACCGGGACCCGGCCATGTAGAGGCCCCACACCCGGGCCGTGCCCGGCCCCACCTCCGAGACGCAGGAGTCCCAGTGCGTCACGAGGTTGCGGCACCAGGCGGCCAGGGTCAGCGCGTAGTGCAGCCGCAGGTTCTCCTCGTGCTGCACCTCCAGCCCGACGTCGTGGATCTCGCCGACCACGCGCCCCGGGCCGGCCAGCTCCCCGTCGGGGAAGACGTAGCGGTCGATGAACGCGCCCGAGCGGTGCGGCGCGCGGTTGTCGGCGCGCGTGATGCAGTGGTTGAGCAGCCGACCGTCCGGCCGCAGCCGGTCGGACAGGGCGCCGAAGTAGGCCGGATAGTTGCGTACCCCGATGTGCTCGGTCAGGCCGATCGAGGAGACCGCGTCGAACTGCTCGCGCGGCGCGTCCCGGTAGTCGAGGTGGCGCACCTCGGCCAGGCCGGTCAGCCCCTCCCGCTCGATCGCCGCCCGGGCCCACTCGGCCTGCGCCCGGGACAGGGTCACCCCCAGCGCCTTCACGCCGTACTCGCGGGCCGCGTGCCGGACCATGCCGCCCCACCCGCAGCCCACGTCGAGCAGCCGCATCCCCGCCTTGAGCGCCAGCTTCTGCGCCACCAGGTCGTACTTGGCCGCCTGCGCCTGCTCCAGCGTGTCGTCGGGCGAGCGGAAGACCGCGCAGGTGTACGTCATCGACGGGCCGAGCACCTTCTCGTAGAAGGCGTTCGAGACGTCGTAGTGGTGGGAGATCGCGGTGCTGTCCCGGGTGCGGGAGTGCCGCAGCCCGTTCACCAGGCGCTTCCAGCGCGGCAGCGCCTCCTGCGGCGGGGGCGGCGGCGGCATCAGCCGCTCCCAGCCCAGCCCGCGCACGAGGGCCAGCCCTTCGGCCAGCGACGGCGTACGCAGCCGCAGCTCGTCCTTGAGCACCCGCAACGCCTCGTACGGGTCGCCGGGGTGCACCCCCTGCAACGCCAGGTCGCCGCCGACGTACGCCCGGGCCATGCCCAGGTCGCCCGGGGCGGTGAGCAGGTACGTCAGGCCCCGCTCGGAACGGATCGACAGGGTGATCCCGGCGTCGGCCGGGCCCACCGCGCTGCCGTCGTACCCGGTGACCCGCACCGGCAGGGCACCGGTGGTCAACGCGCGGACGACGTCCGCCACGGTCGGACCCGGGCGCCGGCTCCCCGCCGGCGGGCTGGCGGGAGCGCTCGCCGCCCCCTGGTCTCGATCGGTCAGGCTCATGCTCGTGCTACCGCCTTCTCGTACAGTCCGGTGAGCCGGTGGTCCGGGTCGTAGCGGTCCCTGACCGCGCGCCACGTCGCGCCGCCGTAGAGCCGGTCGAACGATTCCCGGTCGTAGTACGCGTCGGAGTAGAGCGACTTGTGGCCGCCCGACTCCGACACCATGCGCTCGATCGCGCGGTTGACGTCGCCGTCGGCGGCGCCCTCCGCGATCGGCACGCTGCCCCAGAAGCCGACGTTGACGTAGTTCTGCCCGGCCCGGAGCGGATAGAGCGGCCAGGCCCGGGCCGATCCCGGACCGGAGGGCTCACGAAGCCGCAAAGGGCAGAGCCAGACCGGGGTCATCCCGACGGTGCGGGCGAACCAGCGCAGGAACTCGGCCATCCGCTCCAGCGGGATCTCCACGTCCTGCACCACCCGCTCGCGCGCCGGTTGGCCGCGCAGGCGGTCGATCCGGGCGGCCACGCCGTGACGGTGCTCCAACCGGACCAGCCGGTGGTAGACGTCGCTGCGCCGCCACCGCGCCGGCCACACCCGCCGCAGCACCGGGTGCTGCACGCCGAACGCCGCCGAGCACCAGAACCAGTCGGTGTCCCAGCGCCAGAGATAGTCGTACGTGGTCAGTGCGTCGTGCGTGCGCCGGCGCAGCGAGCGGTAGTAGATGTCCTGGCCCGTGTAGTCGCTGGCCGGCGGCGCGTCGTCGGTGAAGGTGCCGAGCACCAGGTACGCCTCGCCGGGGCTGAACATCACCCCGTCCATCGCGTCCACCGCTTCCCCCGCCCAGGACCGGGTCGCCGTGACCTCGGCGAGCGCGTCGGCGAGCGCCTCCAGCCGGGTGAACCGGACGTTGCGCAGGGCCACGAAGCGGCGTACCGGCTGGAGCTCGATGCGCAGCCGGGTGGCGTAGCCCAGGCTGCCCAGCGAGTTGGGGAACGCCGCGAAGAGGTCGGCGTGCTCCCCCTCCGGACGGGCGGTGACGATCCCGCCGGACCCGGTGAGCACGTCCATCTCGACCACCGACTCGTGCGGCAGTCCGTTGCGGAACGACGTCGACTCGATGCCGAGCCCGGTCACGGCCCCGCCGAGGGTGATGGTGCGCAACTGCGGCACCACCAGCGGCATCAGCCCGTGCGGCAGGGTCGCGTCGACCAGGTCCTCGTAGGTGCACATGCCCTGCACGTCGGCCGTGCGGGCGACCGGGTCCACGGCGAGCACGCCCGTGAGCCCGCTGACGTCCAGGCCCGGTGCGCGCGGGGCGGACCGGGGACGGAACAGGTTGGAGGTGCGCTTGGCCAGCCGCACCGGTTCGCCCGCGGGCACCGCCGCGTACGACTGTCGCAACCGGGCCACCGCACCGTCGTGGTCGACCGGATGATGATCCACACGGACCGCACACATGCGATCACTGTACGCGCCAGGAAGCCCACAGCGGGGGACGTCCACCGGCGTGCTCTCGGCCCCGTCGATCGACTGGCCGTCGCCGATCCGCCGGCATAGCGTGGGAGCCATGCCGAGAGCCGTCTGGAACGACCTGGTCGTGGCCGAGAGCGACGACACCGTGCTGGTCGAGGGGAACCACTACTTCCCGCGCGCCGCCCTGCGCGCCGACCTGATCCGCGAGTCCGACACGCACACCGTCTGCCCGTGGAAGGGCACCGCGTCCTACTACAACCTGGAACACGACGGCCGGACCAGCGCCGACGCGGTCTGGTACTACCCGGAGCCGAAGCCGGAGGCGGAGATGGTCCGCGACCGGGTCGCCTTCTGGAAGGACGTCCGGGTCGTCGACTGACGCGCCCCCGGCGCGCCCCTCAGCCGGCGCGCAGCATGCGCAGCTGGGCCAGGTGCTTCGGCAGGTGGACGCGGGCGTGCAGGTCGAGGGTGCGGCCCCAGGGCAACGGCTCGTCGACGACGAGGTCGAAGCCCTCCCGCAGGTGGGTGTCGACCGGGGTCTGCGCCGCCGCACCGAGCCGCTCGGTCAGCGCGCAGAGCTTCTGGCTGGTGGCCCGCAGCAGGGTGGCCAGCCCGGCCAGCCCGCCGCACTCGACGACCAGCGCGTCCACCTGCGGGCGGTGGATGGTCTCCAGGTCGTAGTACGCGAACGGCGCGCCGGCGATGACCGCCTCGGTCGCCTCCGTCATCAGCTCGTCGTTGGCGGCGAGGTGCGCGACGATCTGCTCGGCGCTCAGCTGCCCGGTCGGCGGTGGCCCGAACCCGCCCGCGTCGACCTCCGCGAGCACCTCCGCGTACGCCCCCCGCAAAGCCCCGCTGTCCATGTCCCCAGTCAATCCCGGCCCGCGCCGTCCGACCCGGCGTTCCCGCGGACGGTTCACCCGGAAGGGACCGGCCGGACACGCATGCGGGACGCCACCGGCCGGAGGGGCTGAGCGGACGCTGTCGAGCTGCCCCGTCGATAGGACCACGAGCGGCGGGCCGGAAGAACTCGGCAGGCGACGCGCGTCGGCGCTCCTCGTTCGACTCGCGGGTCTCGCCGGACCGATCCGTTGCTTCGGACGAGGTCCCAGGTCGGCACGGCCTCCCGCCCCGGACGAAGCCTCTGGCCGGCACAGCCCCCGAGGCACGCCCGCATCGGCACGATCGGCCCCGAACGGGTCCGCGGCATCGGCAGGGGCCGTGGTCTCACCAATGGGGCAGCTCGACAGCGTCCAAGGCGCAACGCCCCAAGGCCGGACGCACCCAAGGTCCCGGCACGCCCCAAGGCCCGGCACGCTTCAAGGCACGACAGCGCCCGAAGCCCGAGGACACCCAAAGCACGAATCCGCCAGTTCAGCGCCGGCGCGGCTGCCGGGTGCGCAGGTAGTCGGAGACCACGTACTCGCCGAGGTCCTCCAGGTCCGGGGTGAACATGCGGCCCTTCGAGCGGCGGGCCACGGCGTCGACGAACCGGCGCAGGCCGGGATCGTCGCCGAGCATGAACAGGTTGAGCGTGGCGCCGTAGCGGGTGAGCCGGTCCACCTCGCGTACGGTCGCCTCGATCGTCTCCGGCAGCGGCGGCCAGTGGAACAGCGCCTCCCCGTCGTCCGGGTCCAGGTGGGCGGTCGGCTCCCCGTCGGTGACCACCAGCACCACCGGCTCGGCGTCCGGGTGCCGCCGCAGGTGCCGGGCGGCCAGCCGCAACGCGTGCTGGAGGTTCGTGCCCTGCCGCAGGTCGGGCTCGACGGCGGCCAGCTCTAGCTGGGTCAGCGGCAGCGCCTCCAGGCCGAAGCCGACGATCTGCAACGCGTCCTGGGGAAACCGGGTGGCCATCAGGTGCGCCAGCGCCAGCGCCGTCTGCTTCATCGGGCCCCACCGGCCCTGGGAGATCATCGAGTAGGAGAGGTCGACGCAGAGCACCACCGCCGCCGAGGCCCGCCGCTCGGTCTCCACCACCTCGAAGTCCTCGACGGCCAACCGCACCGGCACGCCGGAGCCGGCGCGGCGGACCGCCCGGGTCAGCGTCCGCACCACGTCGAGGGGCTGCTCGTCGCCGTACTCCCACGGCCGGGAGCCGCCGCTGACCTCGCCGGCGGCGCCCGCCGAGCGCAGGTCGTGCTGGCCGCGCGGCCCGGCCGTCAGGTCGGCGAAGACGCGCCGCAGCGCCGTGCCGCCGAGCCGGCGCAGCGCCTTCGGGCTCAGGGTCAGCCCGTCGGCGTCCCGGCTCACCCAACCCTGCCGGCGCAGCTCCCGCTCCAGCTCCCGCAGCCGGCGTACGTCGTCGGCGGCGTCGCGGCCCAGCGTCCGGGCCACCGCGTCGACGTCGACGTCGTCCAGGGTGGCCCCCGGATGCTCCTGGTCGAGCTGGTCCAGCAGCTCGTCCAGCTCGGCGATCTCGCCGAGCGCCCCGGCGGCCTCGCCGTAGCCGAGGGGCCGTTCGCCGCGCACCCGCTCGCCCGGGCCCCGGTGCAGGTCGGGGCGGAGGGCGCGGAGGTTGGCGTCCAGCGCGGACAGCTCCCCGGCGAGCCGGTCGCCGAGCGACTGCCGCATCAGGTCGGCCAGCTCCTCGCGCTGGCGGTCGGACAGCGAGCGCATCAGCCGCTCGCCGGCGGCGGACCGCCGGGCCAGCACGTCGACCAGTTCGTCGACGTCGGCCGGCTGCTCGGGGAAGAACGCGCCGTGCCGGCGCATGAACTCGGCGAAGGCGTCGGTGGTGTCCTCCGACCGGGCGTGCCGGGCCAGCAGGTCGTTGAGGTCGCGCATCATCTCGGCCAGCCGCTGCTGCGCGGCCGGGTCCGCCGAGGCGCGCACCGCGTCGCGCAGCCCGGCGAAGCGCTGGCCGAGCACGTCGTCGCGCAGCCCGTCGAGGATCCGCTGGTACGTCCGGCGGGCCTCGTCGCTGGTCCAGCGATAACCGGTCAGCTCCGCCACGGCGCGGGCCGTCGAGCGGGGCAGGTTGTCCAGCACCGCCTCGGCGAACCGCGCGTCGTCGTCGTCGCGCCCGCGCAGCTCGTCCCGCTCGGCGGCGAGCGCCTGGTCGAGCAGGGCCCGGGCCCGGGTGACCGCCCCGTCCAGGTCGCCCCGGCGCAACGCCTCCCGACGCAGCCGCCTGGCTCGGGCGGCGAGGTCGTCGAGGCCGCCGCGCCCCTGGGGCTGGGGCCCCTGCCGCAGCAGGCCCCGCAGCGCCTCCCGGAGGCTGCCGCCGGCGAGCACCTCGGCACCGACGGCGTCCACCGCCCCCCGCACGTCGTACGGGGGCGCGAGCGGGTCGGGGCCGCCCCGCCACTGCCCGTACCGGAACCGGTCGCCGGCCATGCTCAGGCCCGGCCGCCGTAGCGGGTCCGGCCGGAGTCGGTGACGTCCTTGCCGAGCCGGCGGGTCAGGTGCAGCCCCTCCAGGACGAACTCCACGCCGGCCGCGACCTGCTCCGGGGTGGGCGCGTCGCCCAGCCCGAGCCGGTCCAGCGCCTTGGCCAGGCCGGGAACGGTGCCCACCTGGCGCAGCAACTCGGCGGAGCCGACCAGCTCCCCGGTCTCGATCACCGCGTCGTCGTCGACCAGCGCGGTGAAGCCGGAGAGGTCCAGCCCGGCCAGCCGGGACCGGAACGTGTCGGCGGTCGCGGTCCGCAGCAGGTGGCCGAGGATCTCGACCTCCCGGCCCTCCTCGCCGCTCTCGAACTCGACCTTGCCGCGCAGGGTCGACGTCACCGGCACCGCGTCGCCGACCCGGGCGACCGGCGCCTCCGGGCGCACCCCCTCGGCGGGCTCCACCGCGGCGAGCAGGCCGGCGCGGCGCAGCGCGGCGGCGGCAACCGTCTCGGCGGCGGCGATGGCGAACCGGGCGGAGACCCCGGAGCGCGGGTCCACCGACGGCGACTCGCGCACCGCGCGGGCGAACCGCGCGAGGACCTCCAGCACGTGCTCCGGCACCTCGGCGACCAGGTCGGCCTCCTGCCGGATCAGGGCCAGCTCCAGGTCGAGGTCGACCGGGTAGTGGGTGCGGACCTCGGCGCCGAAGCGGTCCTTCAGCGGGGTGATGATCCGGCCCCGGTTGGTGTAGTCCTCCGGGTTGGCGCTGGCCACCAGGAACAGGTCCAGCGGCAGCCGCAGCTGGTAGCCGCGGACCTGGATGTCCCGCTCCTCCAGCACGTTGAGCAGCGCCACCTGGATCCGCTCGGCCAGGTCGGGCAGCTCGTTGACGGCGAAGATGCCCCGGTTGGTGCGCGGGACCAGGCCGAAGTGGATGGTCTCCGGGTCGCCGAGGGTGCGTCCCTGGGCGATGCGGATCGGGTCGACGTCGCCGATCAGGTCGCCGACGCTGGTGTCGGGGGTGGCCAGCTTCTCGCCGTAGCGCATCGAGCGGTGCAGCCACGCCACCGGCAGGTCGTCGCCGGCCTCGGCGACCAGCGCCCGCGTGCCCGGCGTGAGCGGGTGCAGCGGATGCTCGTTGAGCACCGAGCCGACGATCACCGGGGTCCACTCGTCGAGCAGGCCGACGAGGGAGCGGATGAGCCGGGTCTTGCCCTGGCCCCGCTCGCCCAGCAGCACCATGTCGTGCCCGGCGAGCAGGGCCCGCTCGACCTCGGGCAGCACCGTGTCGTCGTAGCCGACGATGCCGGGAAAGCGGTCGGCGCCGGAACGCATCCGGGCCAGGAGGTTGTCGCGGAGTTCCTGCTTGACCGTGCGGTACGCGTGGCCGGCCGCCCGCAGCTCGCCGAGCGTGCCAGGCAGGTCGGCCGGTGGGGCCGGGGTAACCGGGGAAGGCGCAGTCACCCGACCAACGCTAGCTCACGAAAGCGGGGGCGCCCGGTCCGTCGACCGGGCACCCCCGCCGGGGGTACGGCTCAGCCGCGCCCGCAGCGCCGGCAGGCGCCCCGGCGGCGCAGGTGGTACGCGTACGTGGCGGCGCCGAGCGCGACGCCCCAGACCGGCCAGAGCAGCATCGGCGCGGTGGCCAGGCTGAGCCCGGCGGAGAAGTCCCAGAAGTCGGGGGCGGCGAGCAGGCCGAGGCTCGCCGCGGTGACCGCCACCGCGACCAGCGTCGCCGGGACGACGGCCAGCCCGACCGGCACCGGCCGCCCGGCCAGGCCCACCATCCAGCGCGGGAACCGTTCCCCCCACCGCTGCACCAGCCCGAGGGTGAGGACGGCGCCCACCAGGGCGAAGCCGCCCAGCCCGGCGCCCGCCCAGACCAGCCCGGACTCGCGCATCTCGTCGAGGAACGACCGTTCGATGCCGAGCGGGACGCCGACCGCCCAGGCGAGCCGGGTGACCGCGTACAGGGCGGGGATGGTGGCCGCGGTCCAGGCCGCCACGCGCCCCCAGCGGGCCGCCGAGGTGGGCGTGGTCCGGCCCTGGTCGGTGCCGTCGCGCCCGCACGCCGGGCAGGCGTCGGCGGTGCGCCGCTGCCAGCGCAGCACCGCCCCGGCCAGCAGCACCCCGCCGACCACGGCCGCGAACCGGGCGAACAACGCCCAGGTGAACACGTCGGCGTAGTCCACCGGCGGCCAGCCGAACGGCGCGCCGACGATCAGGATCGGGGTGTAGCCGAGGATGGTCAGCACCCCCACGTCCGGCACGACGACGGCGAGCAGGAAGACGACCGTCCAGGCGTACGCCAGCAGCAGGGTGCGCAGCGGTCGGGCCGGGCGGCGGGCCGGCCCGGTCATGGCGAGCGCGGCCACCGCGGCGCCGAGCAGCAGCACGGCGAACAGGGGTGGCCCGACGTCGGTCGGGACCAGCCGGAGCAGGTTGGCCTCGCCGCCGCGCGGATCGTTCGCCCCGAACGGGTAGCCGGCGCCGGTGACGCCGCAGAGCAGGGCGAGCAGGCCCCAGAGGCCGAGCCAGCCGGCGGCCAGCGGGGCGAGCCGGTCCGGCCGGCCCGGGGCCGGGCGGTGGGTGGGAGCGGTGGTCGTCGTCATGCTTCCCAGCCTCGGCCGACGGGCCGCGTACGCCCTCCCGTGCGGCGGTGAACCGGCTCCCCCTCGGGAGGGAACGCTCAGCCCGACGGGGTGACGAACCCCGACTCGTACGCTGCGATCACCGCCTGGGTGCGGTCGCGTACGCCGAGCTTGGCCAGCACGTTGCCGACGTGGGTCTTCACGGTCTCCACCCCGACCACGAGGTGCGCGGCGATCTCCGGGTTGGACAGTCCGGTGGTCATCAGCCGGAGCACCTCGGCCTCCCGGTCGGTGAGCCGGGCGGCCGCCAGCCGGTCGGCGCCCCGCCCCCCGTACGCCCCGGCGAGGCGGCGGATGGCGGCGGGGAAGAGCAGCGACTCGCCCCGCGCGACCACCCGGACCGCCTCCACCACCTCGGTGGGCCGGGCCCGCTTGAGCAGGAACCCGCTGGCCCCGGCGCGGAGCGCGTCGTAGACGTACTCGTCGTTCTCGAAGGTGGTGACCACCAGCACCCGGGGCGGGTCGGCGGAGGTGGCGAGCAGCCGCCGGGTGGCCTGGATGCCGTCGATGCCGGGCATCCGCACGTCCATCAGCACCACCCGGGGGCGCAGCCGGGCGACCAGCGGCGGCACCTCCGCGCCGTCGGTGGCCTCGCCGAGCACCCGCAGGTCGGGCTGGGCGTCGAGGATGGCCCGCAGCCCGACCCGGATCAGCTCGTCGTCGTCGACGATCAGCACGCCCGTGGTCGTCGCGGTTCCGGTCGTCATGGGGTCCTCTCGAACGGCAGTCGCACCCGGATGCGCCAGTGGTCGCCGTCCGGCCCGACGGTCAGCCGGCCGCCGAGCAGCAGCACCCGCTCCCGCATCCCGTCCAGGCCCCGGCCGCCCCGCCCCGGGTCGGCGCGGCGGCGCCGGCCCACCGCGTTCTCCAGCTCCAGCTCCAGCGCGTCGGCGTGCACGTCGAGGCGCAGCGCGACCGGTCCGCGACCGTACCGGGCCGCGTTGGTCAGCCCCTCCTGGACGATCCGGTAGCCCTCCCGGGAGACCGCCGCCGGCAGGTCGGCCGGGTCGCCGGTGCGCCGGGCGTCGACCGGCAGGCCCGCCGCGCGGGTGTCGGCCACCAGCCGGTCCAGGTCGGCGAGCGTACGCTGCGGCGCCGGCGCGGCCCGCCGGCCGTCGGGCTCGCGGAGCAGGCCCAGCACGTGGTCCAGGTCGTCCATGGCGGTCCGCCCGGCCTCCTCGATCGCGCCCAGCGCGCGCCGGACGAACTCCGGGTCCCGGTCGAGCAGCTCGCGGGCGGCCCCGGCCTGGAGGGTGGCGACGGTGAGGGCGTGGCCCACCGAGTCGTGCAGCTCCCGGGCCAGCCGGTTGCGTTCGGCGAGCCGGGTGGTGCGCGCCTCCAGGGCCGCGATCCGTTCCGCCTGGGCCGGGCCGAGCAGCACCGGGGCCATCGACACCGCCAGCGCGCCCAGCCCGGCCACGGCGTAACCGAGCGCCACCAGCACGACGACGCCGGCGAGGGTCAGCCAGCCGGTGTCCCGCCCGTCGAACGGCCCGAGCCGGTCGCCGCCGGTCATTCCGGTGTCCAGCCCGAACTGCTGCCCGATGAAGGCCAGCGCCATCGGCACGGCGCTGAACAGGGCGGCCACCACCAGTCCGCCGCTGACCAGGTGCAGCCCGATCCAGAGCGCCGAGCGCAGCCGGGTCTCCCGGTCGACGGCGTGCCCGGGCGCCGGGTCCGGCAGGTCGACGCCGAGCAGGGCCCGCGCGGCGGCGATCTCCAACGCGCGGGGGCCGTCGAGGAAGACCGGCACCGCCGCGATGGTCGCCGCGACGCCGAGCAGGGCCAGCACCAGCGGCCGGGGCACGTCCGACCGGGTCAGCATCTGGGCAAAGGCCACCGCGAGCAGCACGTACGGCAGCACGAGCACCCCGCCGAGCAGCAGGAACACGCCGCGCCGCCAGGTGCTGCCGGCCGTCAGCGGGGCGAGGACCGTGCGGGGCTTCACCCGCCCATTCTGTCCCGGTCACGCCCCGCGCCGACTCCCCCGCGTCGGGGAGATCGGCGGCCCGGCCGGTCCGCACCACGGCGGGTCGGTTCGTTCACGACCGCCGTCCGACCGGTCGGGAAGTCAGCGGTGCTCGTCGACGTAGCGCTGCGGGTCCTTGTCGGCGAAGGCCAGGTCGCGGCCGGACTTGTGCTCGCCGTGGAAGGTCAGCCAGCGGCGGCCCAGCTCGGCCCGCAGCTCGACGCTCGCGTGCCGGCGGAAGTCGGGCAGCGCGTCGTCCTCCTCCTCGGCGAGGTGCTCGCTGTTCTCCCGGCGGGCGGTACGCACCGCCGCCCACCACTCGTCGGAGCCCACCGGGTGCAGCTTGGACTCGGCGACGGCGTCGCGGATCTTGTTGTGGTCGCCGATCGCGTCGACGGTCTCGGCCTCGCCGTCGTCGCCGTGGCGCACCAGGTGCGGGTAGAGGATCGCCTCCTCCGCCTCGGCGTGCACGTCCAGGTGCAGGGCGAGCGCGTCCCAGATCGCCAGCAGCTCGTGCTCGTCGCGGGCGTCGTCGAGGCGGGCGAAGCCCCGTCGGAAGGCCGCGTGGTCGTCGAGGATCAGTGCGGTGATGTCGTCCATCGGCTCACTTTCCGGTGCGGGCCCGGAGCAGGCGGGGCGCCGCCGCGAGCCCGGTGATCGGGCGGAACTCCCTGGCCGCCCGGGCGAGCGCGGCGTGCTCGTCGTCGGCCAGGTCGATGTCGGCGGCCGCCGCGTTGCGCTCGACCTGTTCCACGCCGGACGCGCCGGGGATGGCCAGCACGTTCGGGTGGCGCAGCAGGTAGGCGAGGGCGATCTGGCTGGGGGTGGCGTCGTGCGCGTCGGCCACCTGCCGCAGGGTCTCGATCAGCGTCGCGCCGCGCTCCAGGTTCACCGGCAGGAAGTACGGGTTGGCCCGGCGCACCGCCCCGCTCGGCGGGTTCTTCGCGTCGTACCGGCCGGAGAGGAAGCCCTGGGCCAGCGGGCTGTACGCGATGACCAGGCGGCCGGCCTGCTTCGCGTACGGCAGCAGGTCGTGCTCGGGCCCGCGGTCGACCATGCTGTAGCGGACCTGGTTGCTCAGCACCCGCCGGCCGAGCGCCGCCTCGGCAACCTGCCAGCGGCGCAGGCCGTAGTTGCTGACGCCGACCTCGCCGACCAGCCCGACGTCCTGCAACGCGCGCATGCCGCGCATGGTGGTGTGGTCGGCGACCAGCGGGTTGGCCTGGTGCACCTGGTAGAGGTCGAGGTGGGTGACGCCGAGCCGGGCGGCCGAGGCGACCGCCCGCTGCTGCACCACCGGGGCGACCGGCAGGATCGGCAGGATCTTGGTGGCGAGCACGACCTTCGGCCGGTCGTCGCCGAGCGCCTCGCCGAGGATCCGCTCGCTGCGGCCGAAGCCGTACAGCTCGGCGGTGTCGAAGACGGTGATGCCGAGGTCGACGGCGCGCCGGACGATGTCGGCGGCCCGGCGCTCATACTCGGGGCCGTAGCCCCACTCCCGGGACCCGAACTGCCAGGTGCCGAGGCCGATCTTGGACAGGGGCTTGGGGGTGTCGAGCGGGACGAAACGCATGGTCCCGAAACTACCCCGGCGTCCGTTGTCGCAGGCCCGTTCGCCGCGCAAGCCCGCGACCGACGGGGATAGGCTCGGTCACCGTGACCTATCTCGCCGCGGATGAGCGCTACGACCAGATGACCTACCGGCGCAGCGGGCGCAGCGGACTGCGGCTGCCCGCCATCTCGCTCGGGCTGTGGCACAACTTCGGCCCGGACCGGCCGTACGAGCGGCAGCGGGACGTCGTCCGCCGCGCCTTCGACCTCGGCGTGACCCACTTCGACCTGGCCAACAACTACGGGCCGCCGCCGGGCGCCGCCGAGGAGAACTTCGGCCGGATGCTCGCCACCGACCTGAGGCCGTACCGGGACGAACTCGTCGTCTCCACCAAGGCCGGTCACCTGATGTGGCCCGGCCCGTACGGCGAGTGGGGCTCCCGCAAGTACCTGGTCTCCTCGCTGGACCAGTCGCTGCGCCGCCTCGGGCTGGACCACGTCGACATCTTCTACTCGCACCGCTTCGACCCGGACACCCCGCTGGAGGAGACGATGGGCGCCCTCGACGCCGTCGTCCGGGCCGGCAAGGCGCTCTACGTCGGCGTCTCCAACTACGACTCCGCGCAGACCGAGCGGGCCGCCGCGATCCTGCGCGACCTGGGTACGCCGCTGCTGATCAACCAGCCGTCGTACTCGATGCTCAACCGCTGGACGGAGGACGACGGCCTACTGGACACGCTGGAGCGCGTCGGCGCGGGCTGCATCGCGTACAGCCCGCTCGCCCAGGGCCTGCTCACCGACCGCTACCTGGGTGGCATTCCTGCGGACTCCCGGGTGCGCACCAGCGTCTTCCTCAGCGAGAGCGACCTCGGCGAGGAGAAGATGGCCACCATCCGGGCGCTCGGCGCGGTCGCCGAGCGGCGCGGCCAGTCGCTGGCCCAGCTCGCGCTCGCCTGGGCGCTGCGCGACCCGCGGATGACCAGCCTGATCATCGGGGCGAGCAGCGTGCCGCAGTTGGAGGCGAACGTCGCCGCCCTGGACAACCTCGACCTCAGCGCCGAGGAGCTGACCGAGATCGAGCGCCACCTCGGCTGACGCCACCGGGGCGGGGTCAGCCGGCCGGAGCCAGCAACTGGTAGAGGATGTGGTCCTGCCACTCGCCCGCGATCTTGAGGTACTGCGGCGCGATGCCGTACGGGACGAAGCCGTTGCGGGTCAGCACCCGCTGGGACGCGGTGTTGTGGATGAGTGTCTCGGCCTGGAGGCGGTGCAGTCCCAGCTCGCCGAAGGCCAGCTCCGCGACCTCCGCCACCGCGGCCGTCGCGACGCCCCGCCCGTTGTGCGACCGGCTCACCCAGTAGCCGATCGCCGCCGACTGGAACGCGCCCCGGGTGATGCCGTTGACGTTGAGCCGGCCGATCAGCCGGTCCTCGGCGTCCACGACGGCCAGCGGCACCATCGTGCCCCGGGCGTGCGCCTCCAGCGCCTGGGCGATCGCGTCGCGCTGGGCGTCGAGGGTGAAGAAGGCGTCGTCGCGTACGGGGTCCCAGGGGGCGAGGAAGGCACGGTTCTCCCGCAGCCGCTCCGTCAGCGTGGCCGCGTCGTCGGGCGAGATGAGGCGGGTGTGCCGCACGTTCATGATCTCCTCCCACGCGTCGGGCAGGTCACCGTACGGCAGCCGGGCGGGCGCCGGCACGAGGGGCCGCCGGACGTCAAGGGTTGCGCACCCCTACCCGACGCGGTTCCCTGGCTGCCGCGTCGCACCGTCTCCCGTCAGTAGATGTCGGCGTACGGCGACGCCCGGGAGAATGCCCTGAGCGCGTCGAGGTCGTAGCCCTCCTCGAAGTTCGTCAGCTCCGTCAGCAGGTCCTCCGGCTCGTACCGGTACCGGCCGGCCCACGTCTCGAACGACTCGACCTGCGCCGGGTCGGCGCCGCTGAAGCAGCGGTAGCCGCGCGGCGAGTTCCGGATCACCTCGTCGACCGCGGGGGCGAACCGGATGTCGATGTTCCACCGGATGCGGTCCGACACATTTTGCGTCGAGCGGTGCAGCGTGGTGTCCGTGAAGATCACCGCGTCGCCGGGCTCCATCCGGGCGGTGCTCACCGGGCCGTCCCCGACGGCCGCGTCCGACGTGCCGTACTCGCCGTTCGGCAGGCGGTCGCGGGGAATCCAGCCCCGGGTGTGCGAGCCGGTGACGAACTGGAGGCAGGCCGTGTCCTCGTCGACAGGCACCAGCGGGATCCACACCGACAGCAGCGGCCCGACCGAGGCGTCCCAACCCTTGTAGTAGTAGGCGTCCTGGTGCCAGGCGACCTGCTGGGTGCGCCCGTGGGGGTCGCGCGGCCGGGCGTTCCAGACGCCGTGCGCGTAGACCTCGTCACCGATCAGGCTGCGCACCGGGCCGAGCAGTTCGGGGGTGCGCCACAGGTCGTACACCGGGCGTCCCACCAGGATCCGCCGCCAGGCGGCCGGTACGCGGACCTGACTGGACTCGATCAGCCGCAGGTAGCGCTGGTCGTACGGCAGGTCGGCGAAGGTCTCGGTGATCACCCCCCGCTGCTGCCACTGCCGGGCGAGGTGGTCGACGACGCGGCTGAACGAGCCGTGCAGCGCGTCCAGCGTCCCGGCCGGGAGCACGCCCCGCAGGATCAGGTGCCCGTCGCGCCGGAACTGCTCCGACTGCTCGGCTGTCAACGCGTGGGGGTGGTCCACCATCGGCTCCTTCGCTGGCCGCACGGGATTGAGCCCCACCACCGGACGGGGAAGGGCCTCCAGTGCGGCGATCGTGGCAGAAGGCCCGGTGTGCGACAACGCCTCATTTGTGCGACAGGCCCCCTATTCCCGGGAGGCCGTCGCCGACCGGCGGCACGGGGCACCCGGCAAACCTGCGCGGATCGGGTGCGTTGTCACCCCAACTGGCGCAGGTCATCGGTCAACTCTGCCACCTGCTCCGCCGGTGGGTGGCCAGCCATCCGGCGGCGGCAGTCCGTTCGGCGCCGGCAGAACGACAGGCAGAAGCACCTGCGGAAGGCGCGCTCCCAGGGATGGTGAATGTCACAGGCGACTGTCGACCGCATCGAGTTGACCTGCGGATACGTCGAGGCTTCCGGCGACCGCCGCCACTGGCGAAACCATTGCGGCACGCTGCCGCCGCCGCTACGAAACGTGCGGGTGGCGTCATTCCGATTGCCCCCGCACCCGATCGAGCGACCGTGCCGATCAATACCCCGAAGTGGAGACGACCCACCCATGCGACAACGCCGTTTCCTGGCGTACGGCGCGCTCGGCGCCACGCTGGCGACTCTGCTGGTCGGAGTCACACCCGCCGCCGCCCAACCCGCGGCGGCACCACCGGCTCCGGCAGCCTCCTCGGCTGGTGAGCCAGAGCCCACGCGGAGCCTGACCCTGCTCACCGGCGACCAGGTCACCGTACGCGGCAAGCAGGTGAGCGTCACGCCGCGCAAGGGCGTCCACTTCGTGCGCCTCCAGCGGAACAAGGCCGACTACGTCATCCCGTCCGACGCCATCCCCCTGCTCAAGGCTGACCGGCTGGACGAGCGGCTGTTCAACGTCACCGCGCTGCTCGAATTCGGCTTCGACGAGCTGTCGTACCTGCCGTTGGTGGTCTCCGACGCCACCGCCGTGCGGGGCCTGGCCACCGGCCGCGAGCTGGAGGCGGTCGACGGCTTCGCCACCAAGGTGCCTCGCGCCGACCTGGCGAAGACCTGGCAGACCACCCGGACGTCGCTGACCAGCGGCAAGATCTGGGCCGACGGTGTCCGCGAGTCCAAGCTGGACACCAGCGTGCCGATGATCGGCGCCCCGGCCGCCTGGGGTGCTGGATACGACGGCACCGGCGTGAAGGTCGCGGTGCTCGACAGCGGCATCGACGACAGCCACCCCGACCTCACCGGCAAGGTGGTCGGGCGGCGCAACTTCGTCCCCGAGAGGGAGACCGGCGTCGACCTCAACGGGCACGGCACCCACGTGTCGTCGACGATCGCCGGCAGTGGCGCCGCCTCGGGTGGCAAGTACAAGGGCGTGGCTCCCGGCGCGACCCTGCTCGACGGCAAGGTGTGCTGGAATGTCGGGGGCCAGGGCAGCTGCTCCGACTCGGCGATCCTCGCCGGCATGCAGTGGGCGGCCGAGTCCGGCGCGACCATCGTCAACATGAGCCTGGGCGGCCAGGACGCCGCCGGTGTCGACCCGCTGGAGCAGGCGGTCAACGACCTGACCGCCGAGTACGGCACCCTCTTCGTCGTCGCCGCGGGCAACTACAACGGCTGGCAGATGCAGGTCGGGTCGCCGTCCACGGCGGACGCGGCGCTGTCGGTGGCGAACTTCGACAAGGCCGGCGAGCTGAACTGGTCGTCGCTGCGCGGTCCCCGGCTCGGTGACTTCGGCATCAAGCCGGACATCGGCGGGCCCGGCACCGAGATCACCGCCGCCCGGTCGCCGAGCGCGCTCGGCCACCTGCCCGTGGGGCCGTACTTCGCCGCCACCGGCACCTCGATGGCCACCCCGCACGTGGCCGGCGCCGCCGCGCTGCTGATCCAGGCCAACCCGGGCTGGAAGGCGGCGCAGCTCAAGGAGGCCCTGATGGCCTCGGCCCTGCCGAACCCGGCGTACGACGTCTTCGCCCAGGGCGCCGGTCTCGTCAACGTGGGCAGGGCGTTGGCCCAGCCGCTGACCGTCACCCCGCCGTCGCTCAGCCTCGGCATCCTCGAATGGCCGCACACCGAGGCGCCGACCGCGCGGACCATGACCTACCACAACCGCGGCGACCAGCCGCTGACGCTCGACCTGGCGCTGGCCGGCGACGCTCCGGCGGGCCTGTTGGCGCTGAGCGCCCGCACCCTGACCGTGCCCGCCGGCGGTGACGCGACCGTGCAGGTCACCGTGGACGAGCGGGCGAGCACCTCGTACGGCCTGTTCAAGGGGCACCTGGTGGCAACCGCCGGTGACCTCAAGCTCCAGACCCCGTTCAGCGTCTACCACGAGGAGCCGGCGGCCGGCCTGAAGATCAACGCCATCGGCCGGGACGGCGCCGCCGCCGACACGGTGCTGATCGAGCTGTTCAACCCCGATCCGAAGAACTACGCCAACTACACCTTCTACACGTCGAGCACGTCGCTGCGGGTGCCGCTGAACAGCTCCTGGCGGCTGTCCGCGTACATCGAGGAGGACGACGGCACGGTCTCCCTGCTGACCAACAACCGGATCATCGCCGACAGCAACCAGGAGGTGGTGCTCGACGCGCGCCGGGCGCGACCGCTCGACATCACCGTTCCGGACGACCGGGCGCAGGCGCGGGACGCCGGGGTCATGGTGCTGCGCAGCGGCGACCCGCTGCGGACCTACGCCGGTGTCAGCGGCGAGCTGGACAAGATCCACACCGCCGACGTCGGCCCGACCGACCTGCCCGGCGTGACCACCCAGGTGCACGCGGTCTTCGAGGGGCCGGCCCGCAGGGACCAGGCGCCGGACGTCTACCAGCTCGGTTGGCGGATCCGGGGATCCTTCATCAACGGCTTCGTCAAGCACGTCTCGCGGCGTGACCTGGCGACCGTCGAGGCACAGTACGCGCAGAACGCGACCGGTGTGGCGGTGGACCGCACCAACGGCAGCCCCGACCCCGAACTCCCGGGCGGCGGGATCGTGCTGACCAGCGTCCTGCCGGCGGTGCCGACGCCGGCACGCCGCACCGAGTACTACGGCGGCGACGGGCCCTGGCAGGCCGACGTCCAGGAGAAGACCGTCGACGGCGGCCTGTTGATCCTCAACCTGGCGCAGCAGGATGCGGTCACCTACCGGCCCGGCGGCCGCTACGTCGAACGCTGGGGCGGCGCGGCGCTCAACACCACCCTGATCCCGGTGTACGCCGACTCGCCGGCCGTCTCGCGGGACGGCAACACGGTACGGGCCACCTTCAGCGGTTACACCGACGGCGCCGGCCACGTGGGTCTGCCGTACGCGATGCACAACCACCAGCTCACCCTGCACCAGGGCGACACGCTGCTCAAAGAGTTCGACTACCTGTACGGATCGTGGGAGGTGGCCGCCGAGCCAACCTCATACCGGATGCGGTACGCGTTCGACCTGCCCGATCCGTACCGGCTGTCGCGGCGCCTGGAGACGGAGTGGACCTTCACCACCTCCGCCGACAAGGCCGGGGCGCTGCCGCTCACCTCGATCGGGTTCCAGCCGGCGCTGGCGCTGGACAACAGCGTCCGGGCCGGCAGCTCGCTGACCATCCCGCTGACGTTCGCCCAGCAGGCGACCGCGGGCCGGGTGACGTCGGCGAAGGTGTCGGTGTCGTTCGACGACGGCCGGACCTGGACGGCGGCCCGGACGGCCGAGAAGAACGGGGAGTACACGGCCACCGTGCGGCACCCCAAGACTCCGGGCTTCGCGTCGTTGCGCGCCACCGCCGTCGACAGCGACGGGAACACCGTCACCACCACCGTCTACCGGGCCTACCAGGTCAGGTAACCGGTGTGGGACCCGCGGGGCCGGGCATGATCTGCCCGGCCCCGCGGTCTCAGGAGACCCGACGATCGGCGGGCGGCCCGAGCTCGGCGAGCCGGCCGAGGGCCTGGTCCACCAGATCCGCCGGGCCGACGTGCCGGGCGATGCGGACCGCCCGCCGCAGCTCGCCGCGCGCCTCGTCCACCCGGCCGAGCCGGGCGAGCGCGCTGCCCAGCCCGTACCGGCAGCGGGCCTCGCTCTGCCGCACCCCGGACCGTTGCAGCAGCGGCAACGCCACCCGGAAGCTGGACGCGGCGGCCGCCCACCGGCGCAGCGCCAGCAGGCTCAGGCCGACGTTCAGGTGCAGGTGACCGGCGGTCAGGTCACCGATCTGCGGGGACGGCGCCCGGCTCGGGTCGGCCAGCAGGGCTTCCAGCCGCCGGTACTGCTCGATGGCCTCGCGGTGCCGGCCACCCTGGGCGAGGCTGCCGGCCAGCAGGGACAGCCCCTGCGCGTAACCGTCCCAGTCCGCGGCGGCCTCGAACAACGGCAGCGACCGTCCGGCCGCCGCCTGCGCCCCGGTGGCGTCGCCACGACGCCGGGCCGCGGACCCGAGGTAGGTCCACGCCCACGCCTGCTGGCGGGGGTCGCCCGCGGCGCCGGCCAGCCGCAACGCCTCCCGGGCCGGCACCTCCGCCAGGTCGGGACGCATGGCACACATCGTGTACGCCCACGAGACGTAGTTCAGGTGGACGGCCCGCCCGCGTGGGTCGCCGAGCGCCTCGGCGGAGGCCGCCGAGAGCTGGTACACCTCCAGCCAGTGTTCCCAGTGCGTCCACCGGTCGGAGAACCAGTGCATGGCGTCGGCGACCGCCATCACCTCGGCGTGCCGGCCCGCGGCGAAGGCCGTCCGCAGCGCGCCGAGCCAGTTCAGGCTCTCCTGCTCGATCCAGCGGCTGGCCGCCGCGGCCGAGGCCGGCCCGCCGCCGGCCCCGCCGGCGTACTCCGGCTCGAACCACCGCCCGGCGGCGACCGCGGCGTCGAGCAACCAGGTCACCATCCGGTTCTCGGCCTGTCGCCGCGCCTGGGAGGTCTCCTCGGCGGACAGGCGTGCCCGGGCGAACAACCTCATCAGGTCGTGGAACCGGTAGCGGCCGTCGCTGGCCGGCTGGAGCAGCCCCAGCTCGGCCAGCTCCTCCAGGGCCGCCTCGGTCTCCCGGCCGCCCAGGCCGGCCGCCTGCGCGGCCAGCTTCAGGCCGACGTCCGGGCCGGGGATCAGGGACAGCCGCCGGAACGTGCGGGCGGCGGCAGGGGACAGTTGCCGGTAGGAGAGCATGAACGGCGCCGCGATCTGGAGGTCGCCGGCGACCAGGAGGTCGAGCCGGTCGTCCTGGTCGGCCAGCCGGCGCAGCAGGAACTCGATGCTCCAGTCCGGGCGGCTGAGCAGGCGGTTGCCGGCGATCCGCAGCGCCAGCGGCAGGTCTCCGCAGGCCTGCGCGAGGCCGAGCAGCATGGCGTCCGGCTCGGCGGCGGCGCGGTCCGGCCCGATGATCTGTTGCAGCAGCGTGACCGCCTCACCCCTGGCGAGCGCCGGCAGGGGAAGCCGGTCGACCGCCTCCAGGCCGACCAGCCCGCGCCTGCTGGTGACGATCGTCATCGTGCTCCCGGCGCCCGGCAACAGCGGGCGGACCTGCGCCTCGTCGGCGGCGTTGTCGAGCAGCAGCAGGCTGCGCCGCTCGGCCAGCAGGGCCCGGTACTGGGCGCTGCGGGCGTGCGCGTCGCCCGGCACCTGGGTCTCCGCCACGCCCAGCGCGGTCAGCAGGCGTAGCAGCAGATCCTCCGGGCGGGGCGGGTCGGCGTCCAGGCCGCGTAGGTCGACGAAGAGCACACCGTCCGGGAACGACTCGGCGTACCGGGTCGCGGCCTGCAAGATGAGCGCCGTCTTGCCCAGGCCGGGGGGCCCGGACACGACCGCGACCACGGGAGCACCCTGCCGGTCGGGTGGTTCGGCGCTGCGGGCGACGAGGTCGCCCAACCAGCGCAGTTCGCCGTGCCGACCGGTGAAGTCGGCGACGGTCCGCGGCGGCGCCAACGCCGGCGCGGACCGCGCGACGCGACGGCCGGCGCGGGCGGTCTCCCGTAGCGCGGTGGCCGCGCTGGCCGACAGACCCAGCGCCCGAATGAGCGCCTCGACGGTACGCCGCTGCGGCACCCGGCTCCGCCCACGTTCCATGTCGCTGATCGCCCGCACGCTGACCTGCGACGCTGCCGACAACTCCTCGATCGTCAGGCCGGCGTCGCTGCGATGCCGGCGCAGTCGCAGACCGAAGCGGTTCGGCTCGGTCGGGTCGAGGCGGTCTGCTGGGGCCGAGCGATGCGATGCCGCCTGCCCACCGACCCTCCGCGGTGACCAGCCACCGGGGGAAGCCATCAGGTCGGCGGCAGGGTCGCCTCGTGGCCACGGGTCACCTGGTCCGTGGGGGACGAGTCGATCACCTGCGGCATGTGCCCGATCATGCCAGCAGCCCGTGCCGGGTGTAACCCCCGATGAGCAGGCGTTCGCCGCCATCGGGTGGCGTGTGCCAGGGGCGTCACGCCGGGCCCGCCGGCAACCACGCCGGCGGCGGGCGCCAGGCCGCTGGGCCGCGCACGAAGCAGGCGGGCGAAGCGGTGGGACGGACGAGCCGGAAACACATCAGCGGCCTGGTCGAATCGCTCTCGACCAGGCCGCTGACCTGCAAAAAACAAGGGTGGAGCCGAGGGGACTCGAACCCCTGACCCCCACACTGCCAGTGTGGTGCGCTACCAGCTGCGCCACGGCCCCTTGCCTCGTCCCGGTCACCCGGGCACGAGAGAACTATACACAGCGCCCGCCGCATGGTCATCTCGCGGGGGGCCCACCCGTGCGCGGCTCAGTTGAGCGCCACGTCCGGCGGGAAGTGCGCGACCGCCGCCATCATGCCGCCCTGACGGCGCAGCACCATCGGCCACAGGTCGTCCGGCCGGTCGACGAAGGCGTCGCCGGGCAGCGCGTCCAGCACGAACCAGGAGCCGTCCTCGATCTCCTGCTCCAACTGCCCCGTGCCCCAGCCGGAGTAGCCGGCGAAGACCCGGATGCCGGTGATGCCCTCCCGCAGCGGCCCCGGGTCGACGGAGAGGTCGAGCGTGCCGACCGCCCCGGAGACCTGGTGGAATCCCCTGAGCCGCTGCACCGGGTGGCGCATCCGGGCCAGGCAGATCGCCGAGTCGGGCTGCACGGGGCCGCCCTCGAAGAGCACCGCCGGGTCGCGGGCCAGGTTGCTCCAGTCGCCGAGCACGTCGGCGACCGGCACCTCGGTGGCCCGGTTGAGCACCACGCCGAGGGCGCCGCCGGGCTCGTGCGCCACCAGCAGCACCACCGTACGGTCGAAGTTCGGGTCCTTCAGCGCCGGCGTCGCGACCAGCAGCCGCCCGGTCATCGACCCCGTCCGCCCGCCGATCGCCTGCCCCTCTCCCTGCATGCCGGACACCCGTCAGACCGACCGGACCAGGACGCCCGGGGGCACCGGTGTCATCCGCGCTGTGAACGCCATGTCTGGCACCATAGCCTGCCCCCGGGGCGGTGGCTAAGGTCTGACGTGCGGTAGATCGACGGACACGAGGGAGGACCTGTGGACCCCACGGCGGAACTCGCGGTGATCGGCGGTTCGGGGCTCTACGCGTTGCTCGACGGCGCGACCGAGCACGTGCTGGAGACGCCGTACGGGCCGCCGTCCGACGCCGTCACCATCGCCGAGGTGGGCGGCCGGCGGGTGGCGTTCCTGCCCCGCCACGGCCGGGACCACCGCCACCCGCCGCACCTGATCCCCTACCGGGCCAACCTCTGGGCGCTGCGCTCCCTCGGGGTACGCCAGGTGCTCGCCCCCTGTGCCGTGGGCGGCCTGCGGCCGGAGCTCGGCCCGGGCACGTTCGTGGTGCCGGACCAGCTGATCGACCGCACCAGCGGGCGGGCGCAGACCTACTACGACCGGGGCGCGGTGCACGTCTCCTTCGCCGACCCGTACTGCCCCGCCGGCCGGCGCACGCTGCTCGCCGCCGCGGCCCGCCGGGACGTGCCCGCGGTGGACGGCGGGACGGTGGTGGTGGTCGAGGGCCCGCGCTTCTCCACCCGCGCCGAGTCGCGGTGGTACGCCTCGATCGGCGGCACGGTGGTCAACATGACGGGCCACCCGGAGGCGGTGCTGGCCCGCGAGCTGGCCCTCTGCTACTCCTCGATCGCCCTGGTCACCGACCTCGACGCGGGCGTGGAGGGCGGCGAGGCGGTGACGCACGAGGAGGTGTTCCGCGTCTTCGGGGAGAACACCGAGCGGCTGCGGGGCCTGCTGCTGGCGGCCGTCGCCGCGCTGCCAACCGAGCGCGACTGCGCCTGCGGACGCGCGCTGGACGGCATCACCCTGCCCTTCGCGCTCCCCTGAGGCGAGGAGCGCGAAAGGCCCCGGATCGCCCGGGTCGCCCCGATAGCCTGGGGGCGATGGCAACGGTCCGCGACACCACGTACGACCTGCTCCGCGCCCTCGGCCTGACCACCGTCTTCGGCAACCCGGGCTCCACCGAGGAGCCGTTCCTGCGGGACTTCCCGGACGACTTCCACTACGTGCTCGCCCTGCACGAGGCGTCGGCCGTCGGCATGGCGGACGGCTACGCGCAGGCCACCGGCGGGCCGGCGCACGTCAACCTGCACACCGCCCCCGGCACGGGCAACGGCATGGGCAACCTGGTCACCGCGTGGCACAACCGCACGCCGCTGATCGTCACCGCCGGCCAGCAGACCCGGGAGATGCTGCTGATCGAGCCCCGGCTGACCAGCCGGCGGGCCACCGAGCTGCCCCAGCCGTACGTGAAGTGGAGCCACGAGCCGGTCCGCGCGCAGGACGTCCCGGCGGCACTGATGCGGGCGTACGCGACGGCGGTGCAGCCGCCCGCCGGGCCGGTCTTCCTCTCGCTGCCCCTCGACGACTGGGCGCAGCCGGCCGACCCGCCGCCGCCGGTGCGGACGGTGGCCACCCGGTTCGCGCCCGACCCGCGCCGGCTGCGCGAGTTCGCCGCCGTGCTGGCCGCCAGCCGCGCGCCCGCGCTGGTGCTCGGCGCGGCCGTGGACCGGGCCGACGGCTGGCCCGCCGCCGTGGCGCTGGCGGAGCGGCTCGCCGCGCCGGTCTGGTCGGCGCCCGCGCCGGAGCGGGCCGCCTTCCCCGAGGACCACCCGCACTTCCGGGGGGTACTCCCGTTCGCGATGGGGCCGCTCTCGGAGGCGCTGGACGGGCACGACACCGTGCTGGTGGTCGGGGCGCCGGTGTTCCGCTACTACCCGCACGTGCCGGGCGACCACCTGCCCGCCGGGGCCCGCCTGCTGCACGTCACCGACGACCCGGACGAGGCGGCCCGCGCGCCGGTGGGCGACAGCCTGCTCGCCGACGCCGCGCTGGCCCTGGCGGCCCTGGTCGACCTGCTCCCGGCGGCGGACCGGCCGGCGCCGCCGGCGCGTCCCGACCCGCCCCCGCCGGCGGACGGGCTGCCGCTGGCCCCGGACGCCCTCTTCGCGGCCCTGGCCCGGCACTGGCCGGCCGACGGGATCCTGGTCCAGGAGTCGCCGTCCAACCTGCCGGCGCTGCGCCGCCGGCTGCGCAGCACCCGCCCCGGGTCGTACTTCACGATGGCCAGCGGCGGCCTCGGGTACGGGCTGCCGGCGGCGGTCGGCATCGCGCTCGCGCAGCGCGACACCGGGCGGGGACGGCCGGTGGTCGCGGTCATCGGGGACGGTTCGTTCCACTACTCGGTGCAGGCGCTCTGGACCGCCGCGCGGCTGCGCCTGCCGCTGGTCGTGGTGGTGCCGGTCAACCAGCAGTACGCCATCCTGAAGGCCTTCGCCGACTTCAAGGACACCCCGGGGGTGCCCGGGCTGGACCTGCCCGGGCTGGACATCACCGCGATCGCCCGGGGCTACGGCTGCGCGGCCACCGTCGTGGAGACCCCGGAGCAGCTCGGCGACGCCCTGGCCGCCGGGCTGCGCGCGGACGGCCCGACGGTGCTGCCGGTGCCGGTCAGCACCGAGGTGCCCCGGCTCCTGTGAGCCGGGGCGGCCCGCTCGCGTCAGCTCGCCGCGAGCCGCAGCGGCGTGCCGGTGAGCACGTCGAGGATCGGCCGGTCGCCCAGCGGCGCCTTCAGCGTGGCGGTGACCGGTTCCAACTTCAGCATCGCGTTGCACACGCCGGTGGCGGTGATCACGCTGCCGCCCACCACGACGACGTCGTCGCGCTCCTGCACCAGCGGGGTGATCCCGGTGTCACAGCTGCCCACGCCGAGCCGCCAGGTCAGCTCGGTGCCGTCCACGGACTGGACGTTCTGCGCGCCGACCAGGCCCGCCGGGGCCGGGCTGGCCGGCGGGGCGGGCTCGGGCAGGGCGGTGACGGCCTCCGGTGCCACGGCGAGCCGGGCCACCGGCGCGGTGAGTTCCTCGACGGTGAACAGCCACGCGGGCACCTGCGCCTCGCCCCGGCTGGTGCGCACGGGCGCGGTGCCCAGCTTCACGGCCGTGACCGTCAGCGGGACGCAGGCGCTCTGCGGGGCGCTGCTCACCGGACCGTCGGGCCCCGGCTCGATGGTGGGGCCGCCACCGGGGAGCTTCGGTCCGGGGTCCTTGGGGCGGCCGCCGCACGGCGGTGGGTCGCCCTGGTCGAGCTGCCCGTACGCGGTGGCGGCGCTGACCAGCGGGACGGTCAGCGTGCCGTCCGGGAACCGGATGGTGCCGTCGGCGGGCTTCGCGACGGGCAGGTCGACCTGGTCGCGGTACCAGCCGCCGAGGAAGGCGATCTTGGTCTCCCCGGTGAAGCCCGGGTCGCCGATGAGCACCGTCGGGTCCTGCATCGGCACGTAACCGGACTTCCACGCGGGAAGCGGTCGCCACGCGTCGGCCACCTCGGTGGCCCGCTGGACGAAGGCGTCCCGACGCGGGTCGGAGTCGACCGGGTCGACGGCCGGGTCGGAGCCGGCCGGCGCGCACCCGGCGACGATCATCAACAGCGGAAGGCCCAGCAGGGCGGCGGTACGGCGCATGTGGGTTGGACGCCGGTACGCCCACGCCGGTTCCCCAGGTCAGGTCTCTCCGCCCAGATCCGTCTCGTACGCCTCCCAGAGCAGGTCCGCGCCGCGCTGCCGGTGCCGGGCGAGGGCCCGTAGCAGGTGGGCGGCCCGGTCGAGGATCTCGTCGAGCGAGGCGTCCGGCACCTCCGCCGCCTGCTGGAGGGCGCTCAGCGCGGCGGCGATGGCGACGTGCTCCCGGGCCAGCAGCCGCACCCCGCGTTCCAGGCGGGGCGCCTGGCCGAGCAGCTCGGCGTAGAGACCGGCGGGCCCCTCGGTGACCCGGACGTGCTCCGTGAAGCCCCGGCGCACGGGGCCGAGCCCCACGAGGAAGCGTTCCCGCCAGCGTGGACCGGCCGGCGCGACGGCCAGCGCCCGGGCGAGCGGGTGCAGGTCCCCGGGCGGGGTGGCGGGGAGCCGGCGCGCGGCGGGCGGCCGGAGCCCTCCGGGCGGGGTGGGCGGCTGCTGGATCGGACCGGTGACCATGGGCACCTCCCGCGTCGCGTCTGACCGCGTACAGCGATGGTGGACCCGCGCGTCCGCCCTGTCCAGAGGCGGAGCGGACCTCATCGGCCCCATCCGTCGCGCCCGTCCCGTGCGACCCGGCCGCCCCAGGCGCGACCGCCCCGGAGACGCCGATGCGCCCCGGTCCGGTGGACCGGGGCGCATCGTCTGGTTGTGGAGGTGCCGGGAATCGAACCCGGGTCCTTCGCCGGTTTGTCAGGGCTTCTCCGAGCGCAGCTCGCTATGCCTCTACTCGGCCCCACCGCTCACGCGAGCAAGTTGGTGTGACGGGCCCAGTCGCTGATTGATCTCGCCGCACGGACCCCGCGACCGGGTCCGATTGGCCAGCCTTCTAGCTGATGCCGGCTAACTGGGTCGAAGGCGCTCCCAGGCCGACAGACTCACTACTCGCCTCAGGCGGCGAGAGCGAAGTCAGCGCGATTGTTCTTGGCGCTTATTGGTTTCCGACGACCGATTCTCGAGACGACGTCGGCTTCCTCGGCTCGCTTCCCCTGTCGCTGCGTACGAAGTCGAAACCAGTCACCCCCTCGACGGGCCGCCCTTGTGGCGGCACTGACAAGCGTAACGCCTGCCGCAACGGGTTTCATCCCGAGCCCCCGGCGGGCGCGCCGAATCGGACAGGACGGACACCTCAGTCATCCATGCCCTTGCCGCGCCGGCCGGCGACGCGGGCGATCTCCCGGTCCGCGTCCCGCTTGGCGAGGTCCTGCCGCTTGTCGTACGACTTCTTGCCCTTCGCCAGGGCAATCTCCACCTTGGCCCAGCCGTCGGAGAAGTAGACCTGCAACGGGACCATGGTCAGGCCGCCCTCGCGGGTCTTGCCGATCAGCCGGTCGATCTCCAGCCGCTTGAGCAGCAGCTTGCGGGTCCGCCGGGGCTCGTGGTTGGTCCACGTGCCCTGCGTGTACTCGGGAATGTGCATCGCGTGCAGGTAGAGCTCGCCGTTGCGCTCCTGCGCGAACGCGTCGACCAGCGACGCGCGCCCGGCCCGCAGCGACTTGACCTCCGTGCCGGTCAACGCCATGCCCGCCTCGTAGGTGTCGAGGATCGCGTAGTCGTGCCGGGCCTTCTTGTTGGAGGCGACGACCTTGCGTCCCTTTTCCCGTGGCATCGGCGCCACCCCCTCTCCGGTGATCCGCGCCGGACGTGACCGGCCGCGGGGCGGGAATCATGCTACCCGAACGACAAGGACCCTCCCGCGCCGTTTATTCCTGGCGCGGAAGGGTCCCGTCGAGCCGTACGGCGTCAGACCCGCAGGTAGAAGCGGAGCGTGACCCAGGCGGTCACCGCGCTGACCAGACCACCGACGCCGGCCATCAGCGGGAACATGAACAGGATGTCGCCCCAGCTCACCGGCGAGAGCAGGCCCTGCAGCGCCTGGAGCGACCCGTCGAAGAGCAGGTACTTGGCCGCGATGAGGGCCACCAGGCCGAGCAGCGAGCCGATCAGGCCGGCGACCACGGCCTCCAGCACGAACGGCGCCTGGATGAACCAGTTCGACGCGCCGACCAGTTTCATGACCGCGACCTCACGCCGCTTGCTGTACGCCGCCACCTGGATCGTGTTGGCGACCAGGAGCAGCGCGGCGATGGCCATCACGATCGCGGCGGCCAGGGCGATGTTCTGGATCGAGGTGAGGATGTCGAAGATCTTGTCCAGCAGCCGGCTCTGGTCGACGATCTCGTCGACGCCCTCGGCGTCCTTGTACTGGTCGTAGATGTTCTTGTACTGCTCCGGGTTGTTCAGCTTCAGCCGGAACGACTCGGGCAGGCTGTCCGCCTTGACGGCGCTGAGCAGGTCGGGAGCGTCCTGGAACATCTCCTGGAAGCGCTTGTACGCCTCGTCCTTGTTGACGTAGAGGACCTCCTTGACCAGCGGGTCGCCCTTGAGCTTGGCGTCCAACGCGTCACGCTGCTCGGGGCTCACCTCCTGGTCGAGGAAGATCGAGACCTCGATGTTCTTGTAGTAGAGGTCCTTCATGTCGTCGACCTGGCGGTACATGAGACCGCTGGCGCCGAGCATGGTCAGCGAGACCGCCATCGTGATGATCATCGCGATGGTCATGGTCACGTTGCGCCACAGTCCGACCAGTACCTCGGACAGGACGTATTTCACGCGCATCGGGATTTCCTCCGGGTCTCCGGCATGAGGTGTTCGTCGTCAGGCTGCGCAGGGGTGGCGTCGGCTCAGCCGTAGACGCCGCGGGCCTGGTCGCGCACGATGCGGCCACTCTCGATCTCGATGACCCGGCGGCGCATCTGGTTCACGATGTTGGAGTCGTGCGTGACCATCACGACGGTCGTGCCGGTGCGGTTGATCCGGTCCAGCAGGCGCATGATCTCGATCGAGGTGTCCGGGTCCAGGTTTCCGGTCGGCTCGTCCGCGAGCAGGATCAGCGGACGGTTCACGAACGCCCGGGCGACGGCGACCCGCTGCTGCTCACCACCGGAGAGCTCGTGCGGGTAGCGGTGCTCCTTGCCACCGAGCCCGACCAGCTCCAGAACCTCCGGCACGACCCGGCGGGCGACCGCCTTGGTCTTGCCGATCACCTCGAGGGCGAACGCCACGTTCTCGTACGCGGTGCGGTTCGGCAGCAGCCGGAAGTCCTGGAACACGCAGCCGATGGAACGCCGGAAGTGGGGACGCTTCCACGAACGCATCGACGTGACGTCCTTGCTGTTGACGACGACCCGGCCCTTGTTGGGCGCGACCTCGTGCAGCAGCAGCTTGATGATCGTGGACTTGCCGGAGCCGGATGGACCGATGAAGAAGACGAACTCGCCCTTCTCGATCGAGACGGACACGTTGTCGAGCGAAGGCCGGGACGCCTTCGGGTACGTCTTCGTCACTTGCTCAAGCTGAATCACGGGTGGTGAGTCTACGCGGTGTAACCGGGGAGCCAAGCCCCACGCCCCGCCGTTGCGAGTCGCGTCATGCAATTCGGGCGTACCGGAGAGATCGACGACGCGCTCCGCCCATGGTTGATCACGCAGCGTCTCCGGCGAGCTGCTGCTGCTTGCGCCACCGGATGCCCGCCTCGAGGAACTTGTCCAGATCGCCGTCGAAGACCGCGGTCGGGTTGCCCGTCTCCTGCTCGGTCCGGAGATCCTTCACCATCTGGTACGGGTGCAGGACGTACGAGCGCATCTGGTCGCCCCACGAGCCGGCGGCGTCGGTCTTGAGGCCCTGGAGCTTGGCCTGCTCCTCCTGGCGCTTGCGCTCCAGCAGCCGGGCCTGGAGCACCCGCAGCGCGGACGCCTTGTTCTGCAACTGGGACTTCTCGTTCTGGCAGGTGACCACGATGCCGGTCGGGATGTGCGTGAGCCGCACGGCGGAGTCGGTGGTGTTGACGCTCTGCCCGCCCGGACCGGAGGAGCGGTAGACGTCGACCCGCATCTCGTTCTCGGGGATCTCGATGCTGTCGGTCTGCTCGACCACCGGCAGCACCTCGACGCCGGCGAAGCTGGTCTGCCGGCGACCCTGGTTGTCGAAGGGGCTGATCCGCACCAGCCGGTGGGTGCCCGACTCGACGCTGAGCGTGCCGTACGCGTAGGGCACCTTGACCGTGAAGGTGGCCGACTTCAGGCCCGCCTCCTCGGCGTAGGAGGTCTCGTAGACCTCCGTCGGGTAGCCGTGCCGCTCCGCCCAGCGCAGGTACATCCGCAGCAGCATCTCGGCGAAGTCCGCCGCGTCCACGCCGCCGGCGCCGGCCCGGATGGCGACCAGCGCCTCCCGGGAGTCGTACTCGCCGGAGAGCAGGGTGCGGACCTCCATCTCCTCGATGGCCTTGCCCAGCGAGGCGATCTCCGCCTCGACCTCGGTGAGCACCCCCGGGTCGGACTCCGCCTCGGCCAGCTCCAGCAGCACCTTGGCGTCGTCGAGCCCGGAGCGGAGACTGCCGAGCTTGCTGATCTCGCCGTTGACGTACGACAACTGGGAGGTCACCTGCTGGGCCTTCGCCTGGTCGTCCCACAGGTCGGGCGCGGAGGCCTCCTGCTCCAGGCGGTCCTTGTCCGCGCGCAGCCGGTCGATGTCGAGCACCGCCTCGATGTTGCGCAGGGTGGCGTCGAGGCCCTTGAGCTGTTCGGCGTAATCGGCAGCGGTCACGACAGACAAGGGTACTGCTCGTGCGAGGAGTGAGCTTGCGAGCCCCGCAGTCACGAGCCAAAAAGGTCCAGCTCGTGCGAGGAGCGGGCCTGCCAGCCCCGCAGTCACGAGCCAAAAAGGTCCAGCTCGTGCGAGAAACGGGTCTGCGGAGCGGCGGCGGTCAGCCGACCGGGGCGCTCTTCAGCCAGGACAGGGCGGCCTTGTGGTAGGCGACGGCGAACTCCAGCGCGCTGGCGTCGTACGCGTCGCCCTCCTTCTTGGCGTTCTTGACCTGCTCCCGGACCTTGGCCAGGGCCTCGGTGTGGTAGTCGTTGGCCGCGGCCTGGAGGTTCTTGAGCTGGCTGGCCGAGTGCAGCTCGCCGAAGGCGATCCGCAGGGCGATCGGGTTACGGATGGTGTCCCGCCCCGGCTCCTCGGCCAGCCAGCGGGAAAATGTCCGTTTTCCCGCCGCCGTGATCGCGTACGGCTGGCTGGAGCGCGGGCCGGGCTTGCCCATCCGGACCAGGCCCCGCTCGGCCAGCACCGGCAGCTCCCGGTAGACCTGACTACGCGTCATCGACCAGTACGGCGCCAGTCGGCGCTCGGCGGCGGCCATCAACTGGCCACCTGTCATGGGGCCCTCGTGGAGCAGCCCGAGCAGGGCCGCCGCCGTGGGGTTGACTCCGGAATCCGCCATGCCCCTCACGCTGCCACTTTGCCGACGCGGCGTCCAGGATTTGGCATTTTCGCCACCCGGTCGGGTTCCTATGTGCACTGTCGGCGCGAGACAGTCCGCCGGGGAGGCGCACGGCGGGCCGCCGGACGATCACAGTCGGCTACGCAGCTCCCACAGTTCCGGGTAGAAGCGGGTCTCCACGCGGGAGCGCAGGTACGCCCCACCGGCCGAGCCCCCGGTGCCGGGCTTCGTGCCGATCTGCCGCTCGGCCATCAGCACGTGCCGGGCCCGCCACAGCGAGAACGCCTGGTCGTGGGCGACCAGCGCCTCCGCGAGGTCCCACAGCGGCCCGAACCGCTCGCGGTCCCCGGCGATCGTGGCGTACGCGGCGAAGCGCGACTCCTCCTCGGCGACGTCGAAGCCGGCCCGGCCGAGCACGGCCAGGAAGCCGTCCCAGAGGCTCGGTTCGGCCAGCCGCCGCTCCAACCGCTCCCGCTCCACGTCGGGCAGCCCCCGGAAGCGGCGCAGGTAGTCCGGGTCCTTGAGGCCGGAGAGGAACTCGATCTCCCGGAACTGGGCGGACTGGAAGCCCGAGGCCGGGGCGAGCTTGGTGCGGAAGGCCAGGAAGTCCTGCGGGGTCATCGTGTCGATCACGTCGACCTGACCGATCAGGACCCGTTCCACCACGTGGCAGCGCTCCAGCCGCACCCGGGGCAGGTAGGTCTCGCCGGCCAGCAGCCGGTCCCGGGCGTCGGTCAGCTCCGCGAGCAGCAGCTTGAACCACAGCTCGTAGACCTGGTGGATGGTGATGAAGAGCAGCTCGTCGTGGGAGGCCGGGTCGGACTCCGGCACCTGGGCGGCCAGCAGGTCGGCCAGCCGCAGATAGTCCGTGTAGGTGAGCAGGCCACCCTGCTCGCCGAAGTGGGGATCCTGCGCGGGGGTGGGGTGGGTCACAGCGGCCACCGTACCGCCGCCCGGCGGCCCCCGCCTCTCGCGGTGCGGGCACGCAAAGGGCCCTCTCCCCCTACCTCGGGAGAGGGCCCCTGCGCACGCCTCAGCCCATGTGGGGGTACGTGTGGTCGGTCGGCGCGACGAAGGTCTCCTTGATCGTCCGGGGCGACATCCACCGGACGAGGTTGTGCCAGGAGCCGGCCTTGTCGTTGGTGCCGCTGGCCCGGGCGCCGCCGAAGGGCTGCTGCCCGACCACCGCGCCGGTCGGCTTGTCGTTGATGTAGAAGTTGCCGGCGGCGTACCGCATCTTCTCGGCGACCGCGTCGACCACCCGGCGGTCCGTCGCGAAGATCGACCCGGTCAGGGCGTACGGCGCGATCGACTCGGCCTGGCCGACCACCTCGTCGAAGCGGCCGTCGTCGAAGACGTGCACGCCGAGGATCGGACCGAAGTACTCGGTGGTGAACGTCTCGTGCGCCGCGTCGGTGCACTCGAAGAGCGTCGGCCGGACGAACCAGCCGACGGAGTCGTCGGCGGTGCCGCCGGCGAGGACCCGGCAGGCGTCGTCGCCGGAGATCAGCTCCAGCGCGGCCGTGTGCCGTTCGAACGCCTTGGCGTCGATCACGGCCCCGCCGAAGTTGCCGAAGTCGGTGACGTCGCCGTAGGTGAGGGACTCCGCGGTGGCGGCCAGCCGGTCGCGCAGCCCGCCCTCCCACAGCGACCGAGGGACGTACGCCCGGGACGCCGCCGAGCACTTCTGGCCCTGGTACTCGAAGGCGCCGCGGATCAGGGCGGTGTGCAGGGCGTCGACGTCGGCGCTGGTGTGCGCGACGACGAAGTCCTTGCCACCGGTCTCGCCGACCAGCCGGGGGTAGCCCCGGTAGCGGGAGATGTTCTCGCCGACGGTCCGCCACAGGTGCTGGAAGACCTTGGTGGAGCCGGTGAAGTGGATGCCGGCCAGGTCCGGGTCGGCGAGCACGACGTCGGAGACCTCCTCGCCGCGCCCGGTGACCATGTTGATCACGCCGGGGGGCAGGCCCGCCGCCTCGAACAGCCGCATGGTGAAGTGCGCGGCGAACTGCTGGGTCGGGCCCGGCTTCCAGACCACGGTGTTACCCAGCAGGGCCGGCGCCGAGGGCAGGTTGCCCGCGATGGCCGTGAAGTTGAACGGGGTGACCGCGTAGACGAAGCCCTCCAGCGGGCGGTGGTCGAAGCGGTTCCACACCCCCGGCGACGACATCGGCTGCGCCTCGAGCAGCTCCCGCGCGAAGTGCACGTTGAACCGGAGGAAGTCGATGAACTCGCAGGCCGCGTCGATCTCGGCCTGGATCACGGTCTTCGACTGGCCGAGCATGGTGGCCGCGTTCAGCGTGTCCCGCCACGGGCCGGCGAGCAGCTCGGCGGCGCGCAGGAAGATCGCGGCCCGCTCCTCGAACGGCAGGGCCCGCCACATCGGGGCGGCGTCCTTCGCGGCCTTCACGGCGGCGCGCGCGTCGTCGTGGGTGGCGTGCGCGGTGACGCCGAGCACGTGCGCGTGCTTGTGCGGCTGCACGACGTCGATCGACTCGCCGCCGGCCATCCGCTGCTCGCCGGCGATGGTCATCGGCAGGTCGATCCGCTCGGCGGCCAGCTCGGTCAGCCTCCGCTGGAGCCGTTCCCGGTCGGTGCTGCCCGGCTCGTAGTTGCGCACCGGCTCGTTGCGCGGCTCAGGTACGGAGAACACGGCGTCCATCAAGGCTCCTGGCGATCTCGACAGCGGTGGCGAAACCGGACCCGCGGGCACCGGCCGGGTGACCGGCGCCGACGCCGCGCCGGGTTGACCGGTCACGGCAGCGGGACCTTCCCCGATTCTTCCACGCCCCAGCCCTTCGGCCTTCCCACCCTGCGCGGGGCGGGCCACGGGTGGTGGGGTGGTGGACGCGTACGCTGGGTGGCCGGTGAACTGCCGGCCCACCGGGGCCGGGCGTCCGTCGGAGGGAAGACGATGACCAAGCAGCCCGGCAGCTCCGCAGCCGCGGAGTCGGACCCCGCCGGCGACAGCGCCACCGCGCCGGCGGACGCGACGAGCGGCACCGGTGCCGGGACCGGGCGCTCGGCCGACGGGACGGCGCCGGCGCTCGCGCCCGGTGCGCCGGTACTCGCGCTCCTGGCGCTCGGGTGGCTGGCCGCGATGCTCTGGTCGACCCGCGAGGTGATCAGCTCGGCGGCCGCCGGGCTCACCGCCATCAGCCTCTCCGCGTTCGCCCTGCCGGGGGTGATCTCGGCCGCGCTGGTCGCCGGCGCCGGCTTCGCCCTCTTCGGCGTCGACCTGCTCGCCCGCCGGGGCAGCGACCGGGTCACCCTGCGCTTCGTAGCGGCGATCGGCACCGGCCTGCTCGTCGGGCTCGCCGCCGCGTTCGCGATCAACCTGACGTACGCCGACAACGCGACCACCAACGTGATCGCCGCGACCACCGCCGCCGCCGCGACCGTCGGCGGGGCCATCGCCGGCGCCCGCAGCGGGTCCGTGGTCGGGGCTGTGGTGGCCGCCGCCCTCGGCACGCTGATCTTCGTGGTGGCCTTCAGCCGGGCCCGCGACCCGCTCTTCGACCTGTTCGGCGGCGGCGACACCCAGGAGTCGCTGCTCAGCGCCGCCAAGTGGGTGTCCCGCACCGAGTCGCTGCTCGCCGGCCTGCTGGCCGGGCTGCTGGCCTTCGGATACCTGACCCTGGCCCGCCGCCGGGCCGCCCGGCACGACGCGGCGGCGCCCGCGCCCCGCTGGCCCGCCTACCTGCTGGCCGGCGCCGGCCCCGGCCTGCTCCTGATCGTCGCCGAGGTGATCATCCGGGTCGGCGGGCGGTCCCTGCTCGACCTGGCCGGCGCGCTGAGCGAGGCGGACGCGGTGGCCCAGACCTCGCTGGGCACCTCCCGGATCGACAACGCCATCTGGGTGCTCTTCGTGGGCGCCCTGACCGCGATGATCGCCTTCGGCCGCACCCTGGGGCCGGCCCACGCCGACGACGACGAGCCGGCCGAGGCCGCCCCCACCCGCTGACCCCGGCGCCCGCCGCGCCGCCGGCCCGGGCGTCGCCCGTCGGTGCCGCCGGCATCGGTCGACACCCCGTCGGCGGGGCGCGCGGAGGTCAGGAGGTCGCGCGGAGCAGCAGGTCCAGCTCGGTGACGTCGTACCACTCCAGCTCGTGGTCCTCGGCACCGTCGACCGTGAACTGCGCGTCCTCGTCGCCGGCCAGGGCCTCGGTGACCACCTCCGCCGCGGCGGACACGTCGTCGACCGCGTCGGCGCCGTCCACGTGGACGGCCGCGACGGCGCCGACCGGCACGGGGGCGCCCAGCTCGACCGCGCTGGAGCCCAACTCCCCGTCGCCCCGGCCCACGGCCGAGGCGGGCAGGTCAACCGAGACGACGACCCGGCGGCGGGGCGCGTCGGGGTCGGCCCGGAGCAGCTGCAACGCGTCCTGGGCGGCCCGGGTGAAGGCGACGTACTCCAGCTCCTCCTCGTCGCCCTCGGCGTACCACTCCCGCAGGGTGGGGGTCACCGCGTGCGCGGCGGCCACCGGCAGGCCCGCGCCGCGCAGGAGGGTCAGCATCGGGACGGTCGCCGGCACGTACACCCGGACAAGCTCCTCGGTCACCGGTCGTCTCCCCCGCTCAGGTCCTGCGCCGGCCTCCGCCGGTACCGGCCGATCATGCCCTATGCCGTGACCGTCATACACCGCGCACCTTCCCGGTGGAAGCGTCCCGCCGGTGTGTCCCGGGGCGTGTCGCCGCAGGTGGCGTCCCGGCGGCTGGGCCATGTCGGCCGTCGGTGGCAAACTGAACCAAACGACGCCAACCCCGGGGGTTTTCGTGGAGCCGAGGTTCCTGCTGCTCTCCGACGTGGCCACCGAGCTGAACGTGTCGGACTCGCAGGTCTACCACATGGTGCGCAGCGGCGAACTGCCCGCGATCAAGATCGGCGGGCGCGGCCAGTGGCGGGTGGAACGCGCCCGGCTGGAGGAGTACATCGAGCGCAAGTACGCCGAGACGGCCGACTGGGTGCGCAGCAACCCGCTGGCCGACCGCGACCCGGAGTAACCGGACCGATCCGTACGGGCATTGACCGTGGACTCTGCCATGCCTGAGAATGGAAGCAGTCGGAGGCAAACGAAAGCAAACGCAAGATCATGGGAGGTAACCGGATGACCGACCCACGCCGCCCCGGGCCGGCGCGACCTCCCGTCCGGTTGCGCCCCGCCCCCTCGTTCGAGCCGCCGTTCACCGACGACGACGCCGCCCACTGGCCGGCTGCGGGCCACGCCCAGCTCGTCCTCGACCTGTTCGAGCCGTCCCGGCGCGAGGCCGACCGGCCACCCGGCCGACGGCAGCGGCCGGTGCCGAGCGGCCCCGGTAGGCGGCCCGCCGCCCCGCTGCCGCTGGACGCGCTGGTGACCGCCACCCCCGAGGCGACCCGGGCCGCGCACCGCTTCGTCCGCACCTGCCTGGAGGTGCTCAACGGCTACCGCCCGCCCGGGCAGCTCAGGCCGCTGCTCGACCCGGCTCGGGCGGCCGGGCTGCTGCCCGAACTGGCCCGCGCCACCGCCCGCTCCGGTCCGGTGCGCCGCCGGTCGACCCGACCGGCCGTACGCCTGCTCCGGCTGCGGGTCTGCGAGCCGCGCGCCGCCGCCGTCGAGGTGGCCGCGGTGCTCGCCAGCACGGGCGGGCGCACCTGGGCGATGGCGCTGCGCCTGGAGCACCGCCGGGGCAGCTGGCTCTGCACGGCCCTCCAGGTGCTCTGAAACGCAGGCGAGCCGCGGTCCCCAAGGACCGCGGCTCCACACTGCTCGGGCGGGCGCGGGCCCGCTCAACTGCTGGTCACGCGCCGCCGTTGGGGGAGCCGTGGCAGCGCTTGTACTTCCGGCCGGACCCGCACGGGCACGGCGCGTTGCGGGACGGACCGTTGCCGGCCTCCGCCTGCCCCGGTGCCACCCGCCGGTTGTTGCCGGCCGGGACGCCCGGGCCGCGCAGACCGGACGCCGGACGCTGCGGCGCCGCCGGGGCGGTCGTCCCCGGCGCGGCCGGGGCGGCCGGGACCGGACGACCGACACCCAGCGCGGGGGCCTGCTGTTCGTCACGCTCGACGGCCACCGCGCCGGCACCGGCCTCGCCGTCGATGGTCGGCGCGGAGTACTGCAGGCCCTGCTGCTGCGGCGCCCGGCCCAGGCCCTTCGCCCGGATCTCGACCGGCTTGTCGAGCAGCTGGACCTCCTCGGCCTCGGGCTCCGGCTCGTTGACCTGGACCTCGAGGTTGTAGAGGAAGCCGACCGTCTCCTCCTTGATGCCGTCCATCATGGTGGCGAACATGTCGAAGCCCTCGCGCTGGTATTCCACCACCGGGTCGCGCTGGGCGTACGCCCGCAGGCTGATGCCCTCCTGGAGGTAGTCCATCTCGTAGAGGTGCTCGCGCCACTTGCGGTCGATGACCTGGAGCAGGACCATCCGCTCCAGCTGGCGGGTGCCCTCCTCGCCGAGCTGCTCCTCGCGCCGGTCGTACGCGGCGTGCGCGTCCTCCTTGAGGCGGGCGAGCAGGAAGTCGGCGTCGATGCCGGCCCGCGAGCCGCCGGCCTCCTCCTCCAGCTCCTCGATGGTGATACCCACCGGGTAGAGCTGCTTGAGGCTGGCCCAGAGCTGCTCCAGGTCCCAGTCCTCGGCGTAGCCGTCGGCGGTGGCCCCCTGCACGTACGCGCCGACGACGTCGTCGATCATGTTGCGGACCTGGTCGGAGAGGTCCTCGCCGTTGAGCACCCGCAGCCGCTCGGCGTAGATCACCTGGCGCTGCTTGTTCATGACCTCGTCGTACTTGAGGACGTTCTTGCGGATCTCGGCGTTCTGGCCCTCGATCTGGGCCTGCGCGCTCTTGATCTGCTTGGTGACCATCTTCGACTCGATGGGCACGTCCTCCGGGATGTTGAAGCGCTCCATGACCGCCTCGACGGCGCCGGAGCGGAAGCGCTTCATCAGCTCGTCCTGGAGCGAGAGGTAGAAGCGGGACTCGCCGGGGTCACCCTGGCGGCCCGACCGACCGCGCAGCTGGTTGTCGATGCGGCGGGACTCGTGCCGCTCGGTGCCCAGCACGTAGAGGCCACCGGCGGCGGCGACCTCCTCCGCCTCGGCGTCGCAGGCCTGCTTCCACTGGGGCAGGACCTCCTCCAGCGCCTTGGCGTACTCCTCCTCCTGCTCGACCGGGTCGAGACCACGCTGGCGCAGCTCGTTGGCGGCGAGGAACTCGGCGTTGCCGCCGAGCAGGATGTCGGTGCCGCGGCCGGCCATGTTGGTGGCGACGGTGACGGCGCCCTTGCGGCCCGCCTGGGCGACGATCTCGGCCTCCCGGGCGTGGAACTTGGCGTTCAGCACGGAGTGCGGGATGCCGCGCCGGCGCAGCAGCTGGGAGATGATCTCGGAATTCTCCACCGAGACCGTGCCGACGAGCACCGGCTGACCCATCGCGTGCCGCTCGGCGATGTCCTCCACCACGGCGTTGAACTTGGCCTTCTCGGTCTTGTAGATCACGTCCGGCCGGTCCTGCCGGACCATCGGCCGGTGGGTCGGGATCGTCACCACGCCGACCTTGTAGACCTTGTTGAACTCGCCCGCCTCGGTCTGGGCGGTACCGGTCATGCCGGAGAGCTTCTCGTAGAGGCGGAAGTAGTTCTGGAGGGTGATGGTGGCCAGCGTCTGGTTCTCCTGCTTGATCTCCACCCCCTCCTTGGCCTCGATCGCCTGGTGCATGCCCTCGTTGTAGCGGCGGCCGTGCAGGATGCGACCGGTGAACTCGTCGACGATCAGGACCTCGCCGTCGCTGACGATGTAGTCCTTGTCGCGCTTGTAGAGCTCCTTGGCCTTGATGGCGTTGTTGAGGTAGCCCACCAGCGGGGTGTTGACCGACTCGTAGAGGTTGTCGATGCCCAGCCGGTCCTCGACCTTGGCCACGCCGCGCTCGGTGACCGCGATGGTGCGCTTGGAGTGGTCGACCTCGTAGTCGCCCTCGCCGTCCTTGCCGGGCTGGAGCCGGGCCACGACGCCCGCGAACTCGCCGTACCAGCGGGCGGAGTGCTCGGCCGGGCCGGAGATGATCAGCGGGGTGCGGGCCTCGTCGATCAGGATCGAGTCGACCTCGTCGACCACCGCGAAGTTGTGGCCGCGCTGGACCAGCTCCTCCTTCGACCACGCCATGTTGTCGCGCAGGTAGTCGAAGCCGAACTCGTTGTTGGTGCCGTAGGTGATGTCGCACTCGTAGGCGGCCCGGTGCTCGGTGGCCGGCCGGTTGGGCAGCACCACGCCGACGGTGAGGCCGAGGAACTCGTGCACCCGCCCCATCCAGGCGGCGTCGCGCTGGGCCAGGTAGTCGTTGACCGTGATGACGTGCACGCCGTCGCCGGAGAGCGCGTTGAGGTAGACCGGCATGACCGAGGTCAGGGTCTTGCCCTCACCGGTCTTCATCTCGGCGATGTTGCCGAAGTGCAGCGCCGCGCCGCCCATGACCTGGACGTCGTAGGGCCGCTGGCCGAGCACCCGGGCGGCCGCCTCACGGCAGACCGCGAACGCCTCCGGCAGCAGGTCGTCGAGGGTCTCGCCGTCGGCGAGCCGCTCCTTGAACTGGTCGGTCATGCCGCGCAACTCGTCGTCGGTGAGGTTGACGTAGTCGTCCTCGATCGAGTTGACGGCGGCGGCGATGGCCTTGAGCCGGCGCACCATACGGCCCTCGCCCGCGCGGAGGACCTTTTCCAGAATCGACACGGATCAACGCTCCCCTAGACAGTCTCGAACCATCGTAGGCGCTTCATCGGCGCGATGGTCACTGGTGGCGGCCCTCCGAGCCGGCGAAACCGACATAACACGCTCGACTCGCGCCGGCCCGCCGAAATCCGGTTACGCCGTCCGCGAACGGTCCGGCACGATGGCTCGGGTGGAACCTGTGGAGATCACCGAGGACGGCCTGTTGCTGCGACCCTGGCGGGCGACCGACGCCGACGCGGTGCACCGGGCGTGCCAGGACCCGGACATCCAGCGCTGGACCACCGTACCGCGCCCGTACCTGACCGAACACGCCCTCAGGTTCGTCACCGAGGTGACCCCGGCGGACTGGGCGGCGGGCACCGGGGCGCCGTTCGCGGTCTGCGACGCCGCCACCGGCGAGCTGCTCGGCTCGTGCGGGCTGGTCTCCGTCGACGCCGGCCTGCGCTCCGGCGAGATCGGCTACTGGACCGCGCCCTGGGCCCGGGGCGCCGGCGTCAGCGTCCGGGCCGCCCGGGCCGTCGCCCGCTGGGCGTTCGACTCGCTGGCGCTGCGCCGGCTGATCTGGCAGGCCGAGGTGGGCAACCACGCCTCCCGCCTGGTCGCGCTCCGGACGGGCTTCCGCGTCGAGGGCCGGCTGCGGCTCGCCGACCCCGCCCCCGACGGCAGTACGCAGGGCTGGATCGGCTCGCTGCTCCCGGGCGAGGTGCCCGCCCCCGGCGAGACCGGTCCGGCCGGCCCGGGGACCCTGGAGGCCCGCCGCGCCGCCGTCTTCGGCGGGCCCCAGCCCGTCCTCTTCGCCACCGCCGGCGCCACCGAGCTGCGGCTGCGCCCGATGGAGGAGCGCGACCTGGACGCGATCGTCGACACCTGCCGGGACCGGGAGACCCTCCGCTGGACCAGCGTGCCCGACCCGTACGAGCGGGCGGACGCCGAGTCGTACCTGGAGTTCGGCCGGGGCACCTGGGCCGGCGGCACCAGCGCCTGCTTCGTGGTCGCCGACGCCGAGGACCGGTACGTCGGCACGATCGACCTGCGACTCTCCGCCGCCGACCCGCTGCTGGCCGACGTCGGCTTCATGGCCGCCCCCGCGGCCCGGGGCCGGGGCTACCTGTCGGCCGCGCTGACCGCCCTGAGCGCCTGGGGATTCACCACGCTGGGCCTGGCCCGCATCGAGTGGCGGGCCCACGTCGGCAACACCGCCTCCCGTCGGGTCGCCGAGAAGGCCGGCTTCACGGTCGAGGGCATCGCCCGGAGCGGGCTCACCCACCGCGACGAGCGGGTGGACGTCTGGGTCGGCGCGCTGCTCGCCGGGGACCTGACGTGACGCCTGAGGTGATCGAGGCCGACGGGGTGCGGCTGCGGCAGTTCCGCCCCGCCGACGCCGCCGACCTGACCGCCGGCTGCGGCGACCCGGTCAACCTGCGCTTCAACCCCGGCATGCCGCAGCCGTACACCAAGGCCGACGCCCGCTGGTGGATCGCCGAGGGCGCCCCGGCGGCCTGGGCCACCGGCGGGGCCGCGTACGCCATCGCCGACCGGACCACCGACCGGCTGGTCGGCGGCGCGGGCATCGGCCAGGTCGTGGCGCCGCGCCGGCAGGCGGAGGTGGGCTACTGGGTCGCGCCGTGGGCGCGGCGGCGCGGGATCGCCACCGCCGCGACGCGGGCCCTGGCCGACTCGGCGCTCCGACACGGCATCGACCGGCTGGAACTGATGACCCACGCCGAGAACCCGGCCAGCCAGCGGGTGGCGCTCGCCGCCGGCTTCACCCACGAGGGGGTACGCCGGGCGGCCGGCCAGCTGCGCGGCGGCGGGCGGACGGACCTGCTCGCCTGGGTACGGCTCGCCGACGACCCGCCCGGTCCCGCCCCCCGGCTCCTGCCGGACCTGCCCGACGGCCGGCTCACCGACGGCGTGGTGACCCTGCGCCGGCTCGGCCCGGACGACGTCGACCTGATGTACCGCCTGCACACGCGGCCGGAGGTGGTGGCGAACCAGGCCCCACCGGTGCCCCCGACCCGGGCGGCCGTCGAGCGGCGTTGCCTGCTGGCCGAGAGCGCGTGGCTCACCGGTGCCATCGCCCGCCTGCTGATCGTCGACGCGGTCACCGGCGAGCCGGCGGGCAGTTGCGGGCTCAGCCTCTCCGACCCGGAGGCCGGTGAGGGTTCGATCGGCTACGCGCTCCTGCCCGACCAGCGGGGACGCGGGCTGGCCACCAGGGCGGTGCGGCTCCTGGCCGGCTGGGCGTTCGGCCCGGCCGGCATCGCCCGGCTGGTCGCCGGCACCGTGCCCGGCAACACCGCCTCGCACGGGGTCCTGGAGCGGCTCGGATTCCGCCGGGAGGGCCTGCTGCGCGGGCGGCTGCCGGGGCTCGCCGGCACCCGGCTCGACGACCTGGTCTTCGGGCTGCTCCCCGACGAACTCCGCTGACCCGCCCGTCCGCCCGGATCGGGTGTCGGGGCGCCCCGGGGCGACGTCGACCCCGGGCGCCCGGCGCGACTGCCCGCCCCGGGCGGGCCGTGGTGGCGGGGTGGGCCGCCACCACGGCGCCGGAGGGGTCAGACGGCGAGGGAGATGATTCCGTAGTCGTAGGCGTGCCGCCGGTAGACGACGCTCGGGCGGCCGGACTCCTTGTCCTGGAACAGGTAGAAGTCGTGGCCGACGAGTTCCATCTGGAACAGGGCGTCGTCGACGGTCATCGGCTCGGCGGGGTGCACCTTCTCCCGCGCGATGTGCCAGGGCTGGTCGCGTTCCTCCTCCTCGACCCGTTCGGCGACGGCGGTGGCCGTCCCGGCGCCGTCGGGGGACGCGCCCAGCGGCCCGTCGAGGCCGGCTACCGGCAGGCCGGCGGTGGCCGCGGCGACGGAGAGCGGCGCGTGCCGGCCCCGGTGGACACGGCGGCGGTCGGCCGCCCGGCGCAACCGGGTGTCCAGCTTGGCGATGGCCGCGTCGAGCGCGCTGTAGAAGTCGTTCGTGCAGGCCTCCGCCCGGATCACCGGGCCACGGGAAACGCAGGTGATTTCGACGCGCTGGCAGTGGTCCGCCTGGCGTGGATTGCGCTCGTGAAACAGCTCTACATCGACACGAATAAGTTTGTGGTCGTAGCGTTCGATCTTCGCGAGTTTCTCCGCCACGTGCACCCGGTAATGATCCGGCACTTCGACGTTACGGCCCTTGACCACGATGTCCATGTGACCTCCCTAGTTCGGACGGTCGTTCGTTCCGGCATCCGGTCGCGCCCCTGGGGGAGGTCCCACTCGGCGTCGACCGGTCAGTGCGGCTACGCCTCCTTTCACCGCCGGGGCGGGTGGAAAGACCTCCTACCCCCGACACGAAAACGCTAACTCCTGTTCGCCCGACAGTCACCCCCGGTCGCCACGACAACTAACAATTTTTCACAGCTCATACACCAACGGGTGAAACGGAAACACGCACCGTCACAACTTGCGCCGTTTCTCGGTCGCGGCGAGCACCGCGGCGACCGTCGGTGACAGCCCGCTCGCGGTCAGCGCCCGCCCCACCGTGGCGAGGGTGGCCCCGGTGGTCAGGATGTCGTCGAGCACCACCACCGCCGCCCCGTCGGGCGCGGACGGGACCCGCGGGCGCACCCGGAAGGCCGCCTCGGCCGCCGCCGCCCGACCGGCGCTGTCCAGCGTCACCGAGTCGGGGCGGGGCAGGGCCCGCAGCGGTCGCCGCACCCGCACCGGCCAGCCCGCCCGGCGCAGCCGGTCCGCGCAGTGCCGGGTCAGCCGGTCGAGGTGGTCGCCGTAGCGGGCGCGGGCCGCCGCTGCGGTGTCCGGCACCGGCACCAGCGTCACCGGGCGGACCCCGCCCACCGCCGCCGCCACGACCTCGGCGAGCAGCGACCCCAGCGGCCGGGCCAGCCCGTGCCGGCCGTGGTCCTTGTACGCCAGCAGCGCCTCCCGCAGCGGGCCCGCGTACGGGCCGAGGGCGACGCAGGGCGGCAGGTCGGGCGGGGCCGGGGTCGGGCGTACGGCCCGGGGGCGCAGCGCGCCGAGCGCCGCCACGCACTCCGGGCAGACGCCGTGCCGCAGCCCCGGCCGGCGCTCGCGGCAGCCGGCGCACTCCACGGGCAGCACCAGGTCGGTGAGGTCCGCCCAGAGCCCGCCGAGATCCCGCACGGAGATCAGTAGAGGAAGAAGGGGGCGGTCGGGTTGCCGGCGCGCGCCCCGGCCGACGGCGCGACCTCCTGCACCTGCTCGGGCTGGATCCGCTCGAACGGGCCGCTGCGGTACGCCACCCCGTTCGCCTCGTACATCGCGGCGCCGACGCGCCCCACGGCGTTCGCCGGGTACGCGGCCAGGTGCGTCACCCGGGCGCCGATCTTGTCCTCCAGCCGGCTCTCCCGAGCGCCGTCCACGCTGACCTCGTAGACCGCCGGGCGGCCGACCGCGCCCGCGAGGACCAGGGCGTTCTCGCCGTACCAGTCGACGGCCGACAGGCTGGTCAGCCGGGTGTGCAGCCGACGGGCCGGGCCGGGGGTGACCCCCGCGCCGTCGGGGCTGAGGGCGGCGACGTAGAGCGCGCCCCCGGCGATGGCGGCGATCCGGTGGCCGTCCAGCGAGGCCGCCACCGCGGTCACCGGGCCGGGCACGCCCAGCGACACGGCGGTGAGCTGCGCCTGGGCGTCGAAGCGGTACAGGCTTCCGTCGGCGACCACCAGCCCGGCCGGCTGCCCCCGGTACGTCGAGCGCAGCCAGACGGGCCGGCTCATGGCGGCGTAGCCCTTGGCGCTGCGGCTGAACACGGCCACCGGGTCGGTGCCGGTGCCGACGGAGAGCCACTGTCGGCCGGCGTCGGTGACCACCAGCGCCGCCAGGATCTGGTTGTCGGCGCGGCTGAGCCCGGCGGACACGACGTTCCGGTTGGCCTTGGCGTCCACGGGCACCGGGCCGCTCGGCTCGCCGGCGTAGGCCAGCGGGTGGACGGCTCCCTCGTAGACGCAGAACCGCTGGAAGCTCTCCGGGAGCTGGTGCACCGGGCGGTCCAGGCGCCGCCGCTCCAGGTCCGGGATCAACTCCTGGGACTGGTTGCGGATCTTGATGTCGAGCGGCCCGTCGAAGTCCGGCAGCGACCAGGCGAGCTGCGTGCCGAGCTGCTCCAGCCGGGCCTTGTTCTCCGGCATCTCCAGGTCGACCTCCCAGCGGCCGTCCGTCCGGGTGGCGTTGTTGATCAGGCGGGTGCCGTCCGGCAGCCTGCTCACGGCCGTGCCGAGCCAGGCGGAGGGGCCGGCGGTCAGCCACTTGACCACCTCGCTCACCCGCCGCTCGTCCGGCACGGCGAGGGGGAGGTAGCGCTGGTCGGGGACGAGGCGGCTGCGGTCGTTGTTCCAGAAGTAGATCGTCCGGCTCTGGTAGTACGTCTCCAGCGCCTCGACGCTGAGCAGCAGCGCGGTCGGCGGGTTCGCCACGTACAGGCCCCCGTCCGCCAGGCCCTCCTGGCCGGGCTGGCTGCGCAGCTCGAACGTGTACGTCGTGGTGCTCGTCTCGGGCGGGCCCAGCGTGCCGTCGTTGCGCAGCTGCCCGACCTGCTGCACCTTGAGGGTGACCTCGGTCCGGTCCGGGGCGGGCTCGATCACCGGCTCCTCGGTGAGCCGGACGACGGCCAGCGCGACCTCGCTGCCCTGCTTCACCTGGAGACGGTCGCGGTCGGCCGGCGCGATGAACTGCCGGACCCGTTGGTAGGCGCGGTCCGGCTCGCCGGCCGCGGCGGAGAGGAAGTTCTCGACGAACAGCTCCGCGTCGGCGCCGGCCGCGCTCCGGCTCGGGGGCTCGCCCCGGCTGCCGCTGGTCGAGCCGCCCTCCGCCGCCGGGCCCGGCCCGTCCACCGTGACCTCGGTGTTCTCCGGGATGCCGCAGCCGACCGCGCCGCTCAGCAGCAGCGCGCCGCCGAGCAGGCCGGCGAGCAGCCGACGCCTCACGACCCCACCTCCGCGTGCCCCCCGTTGCCCGGCCGGCGCGGACCGACGGCCAGCGCGCCGTCGGTGCCCGGCCCGATCGTGAGCGCGCCCCCGGTGCCGGGGCCGATGGCCAGCAGCCCGCCCGCCCGGGGTCCGCCGAAGGGCAGCGTGGCGTCGGCCGGGACCAGCCGCAGCGGCGAGGTGGTCAACCGGTCGCCGGCCCGCGACGGCAGGGTGAGCCGGAACTGGGCGCCCTGCCCGGGCGCGCCCCACGCCTCCAGCCAGCCGCCGTGCAGCCGGGCGTCCTCCAGGCTGATCGACAGGCCGAGCCCGGTGCCGCCGGTCTGCCGGGCCCGGGACGGGTCGGCCCGCCAGAACCGGTTGAACACCAGCTTCTCCTCGCCCGGCTTGAGCCCCACCCCGTGGTCGCGGACGGTGATCGCCACCGCCGTGTCGTCCACCCCGAGCGTGATCAGCACCGGCTTGGCCTCGCCGTGCTCGACGGCGTTGCCGACCAGGTTGCGCAGCACCCGCTCCACCCGCCGGGGGTCGACCTCGGCGATCACCGGGGTGCCGGGGACGTCCAGCTCGATGGCCACCCCGACGCGCTCGGCGAGACCGGCCAGGCGGTCGGCCACCCGGTGCACGACCGGCACCAGGTCGGTCGGCTCGGAGTCCAGCATGGCGAAGCCGGCGTCGAAACGGCTGATCTCCAGCAGGTCGGTGAGCAGTTCCTCGAACCGGTCCAGCTCGGCCTGGAGCAGCTCGGCGCTGCGGGCCACCGCCGGGTCGAACTCGTCCCGCTCGGCGAAGATCAGGTCGGCGGCCATCCGGACCGTGGTCAGCGGCGTACGCAGCTCGTGCGAGACGTCGGAGGTGAAGCGGCGTTGCAGCCGGGACATCTCCTCCAGCCGCAGGATCTGCCGTTGCAGGTTGGTCGCCATCTGGTTGAACGACGCGGCGAGCAGCGCGAGGTCGTCCTCGCCGTTGACCACCATCCGCTGGTCGAGCAGGCCGGCGGAGAGCCGCTGGGCCGTGCGGGCGGCCACCCGTACCGGGGTCACCACCAGCCGGGTGACCAGGCCGGCGAGCAGGGCGAGCAGGAGCACCAGGGCCGCTCCGGTGGCGGCCACGGTGCCCCGTACGTCGGCGGCCGTGGCGTCCTGCCGGGTCAGCGGCACGAGGTAGTAGAGCTCCACCTGGCCGAACCGGGTGGGCACCGGCGAGCCGTAGACCAGGTACTTCGTGCGCTTCTCGCCCAGCCGGCCGGTGCGGATCTGGCTGGCGACCTTGCCCCCGGCGACGGTCTCGCGCAGCTCGCGGCTGATCAGCGGGCGGACGTTGACCGCGGGCGAGGACCGGGGCTGGATGGCCCCGGTGTGGTTGTCGGCGGTGAGCGCCACGATCACGCCGGTGGTCTGCTGCGGGTCACCGCCGGCCAGGTAGTTGACCGTGCCGTCGATGGTCTCCTGGAGCTGACCCTCCTGCGGCTGGTTGTAGAGGCCGAACTGCTTCGCCGCGTAGTCCGCGCCGCCACCCAGCCGCAGCCGCACGTCGGTCTCGACGTTCTCCACGAGGATGCCGGTGATCTTGTCGGCGATCAGGTAGGCGAAACCGCCCACCAGCAGGCTGGAGGCGACCAGGGTGATGGTCACCACCCGCAGCTGGAGCGACCGCCGCCAGCTCTGGTGCAACCCGGCGAGCAGGCGGGCGGCCCGGCCGCTCACGCCACGCCACAGCTCGCGCGCGGCGACACGCCGGCGCGGAGCTGCCGTCGGGGGGTCCGGAATCGGGGAGGTGGCCACAGTGTGACCAGGCTATCCGGTGCCCGCCTTGTAGCCCACGCCCCGCACGGTGAGGATGATTTCCGGCCGCTCCGGATCCGGTTCGATCTTGGCCCGCAGCCGCTGCACGTGCACGTTGACCAGCCGGGTGTCCGCCGCGTGCCGGTAGCCCCAGACCTGCTCCAGCAGCACCTCGCGGGTGAAGACCTGGCGCGGCTTGCGGGCGAGCGCGACCAGCAGGTCGAACTCCAGCGGCGTCAGCTTCACCTCCTCGCCGTTGCGGCTGACGGTGTGCGCCGGCACGTCGATGGTGATCTGGTTGCCGGGCGGCCCGATGGTCAGCATCTCCGGGGCGACGTCCTCGCCCCGGCGCAGCCGCGCCCGCATCCGGGCGACCAGCTCCTTGGGCTTGAACGGCTTGACCACGTAGTCGTCGGCCCCGGACTCCAGGCCGAGGACCACGTCGACAGTGTCGCTCTTGGCGGTCAGCATGACGATCGGCACGCCCGACTCGGCCCGGATCGACCGGGCCACGTCGATGCCGCTCATGCCGGGGAGCATGAGGTCGAGCAGGACGATGTCGGGCCGGCTCTCGCGGAACGCGGCCAGCGCCCGCTCCCCGTCGGCGACGAAGGAGGGCAGGAAACCCTCGCTGCGCAGGACGATGCCGAGCATCTCGGCGAGCGCGGGGTCGTCGTCGACCACCAGTACCCGGGCTCTCATGGGGTTAATGTTTCCATCCCGTTCAGTTCGGTGGGATCCACGTCACCCGGCACGCTACTGCCGTGGGACGCCGCCGCCCAGCAACCGACGCCCGGCGTCGCCGCCCCGGCGTGCGGGTCCACCCGATCGGAACCCGCGTGTCACCATGATCCCCGCGTGCGCCGTCACGCGCCACCGCCGCCCGTCCCCAGGAGTACGCGTGCCCGACGCCGGCCCGACCGCCGTGCTCCCGCGCCGCCCCCTCACGGTCGGTGAGCTGCTGGACTCCGCGGTCCTGCTGCTGCGCGGCCAGGCCCGGGTGCTGGTTCCGCTCGCCCTCGTCCTGACCGTGGGCGAGCAGCTCCTGCTCCATCCGCTGCGGCTCGCCGCCGGCACCGTACCGCCGGTCTGGTTCGTCGAGTTCGACCGGTTCGGCGTGTTCTGGCTGCTGCTGGCGGTGGGCGCGGCGACCGAGGCGGTGATCGTCCTGCTGCTCGGCAACCCGGCCGCCCGGGCCGCCGGAGCCGCGCTGTTCGGCCGCGCGGCGGGCCCCCGGGAACTGCTCCGCCCGGCCGGCGCGCGCTGGGGCGCCACCGCGCTGCTCGCCGTCCTCGTCGGCGTGCTGATGTGCGGGGTCGCGCTGTTCGGGCCGGCGTGGATCGTCGGGTTCGCCCTGCTCGGCGCCGTGGCGCCGGCACTGGTCGTCGACCGGGTGCACCCGCTGCGCGCCCCGCTGCGCGCCGCCGCCCTGGCCGTCCGCGCCGCCGGCCGGGCCGGCTGGATCCGGCTGCTCGGCTACCTGGTGTGGTGGATCGTCCGCGTCGGCCTCGGCGTCGGCGTCTACCTCGGGCTGGACTCGTTCGACCTCGTCGACCGCGCCTGGGCCGGGTGGCTGTCGCTGGCCGTCTGGGCGGGCGTGAACAGCGTCGCCTACCCGGCCCTGGCCTGCCTGGACGCGGTGCTGCACCTGGAGACCCGGATGCGTACCGAGGGCCTGGACATCCGGCTCTCCCGGGCCCGGGCGGGCACGCCGGAGACCATCCTGCTGGCGGCCGGGCGATGAGCTTCAGCCGGTGGTGGACCGAGACCACGGCGGCGCTCGGCGACCGGGTGCCGCTGTCCCTGGTCGCGCTGCTGCTGGTGCTCGCCGCGGTGCTGGTCGCGGCCGGCTGGTACACGTTCCCGGCCTGGGTCCCCCGGCGGTTGCCCCGGCTGCGCCGACGCCGCCGGAAGAGCTCGCCGCCGGACGCCCCGCCGCCGGTCGTCCCCGCTCCCCGCGAGCCCGAGTTGCCGGCCGCCGCGTACGTCTCCCTCGCGGACCGGCTCGCCGCCGAGGGCCGGTACGCCGAAGCCGTCCGGGAGCGGCTGCGCGCGATGGTCCGGGAGCTGGCCGCCCGCCGCGTGGTGCAGCCGCAGCCCGGCATGACCGTCGCCGAGCTGGTGCGGGCCGCGACGGACACCCGGCCCCAGGTGGGCCCACCGCTGAGCGCCGCCGGCGCGATCTTCTCCGAGCTCTGGTACGGCCAGCGCCACGCCTCTGCCGAGCACGACCACCGGATGCGCGAGCACGCCGCCGACCTGGACCGGGTGCTGACCGGCCGACCCGAGGACGGGCCACGACCATGAGCGCACAGGCCACCGCCGTCCCATCGGCGCCACGCGCGGACGCCGCCCCCCGGCGACGACGCCGCCGGCACCGGCTGCTGATCCCGCTGGGCCTGGCCGCGGCGCTGCTGGCCACCACCCTGATCACCCACGCGGTCGACCAGCCCGACCCCGGCGACCGGGGTTTCCTCTCCCCCGTCGCGACCGGGGACGACGGCGGCAGCCGGCTCGCCGACGCGCTGCGGGAACGGGGCGTCACCGTGCAGCGGGAGACGGACACGCTGCGCGCCCTGCTGGCCGCCCGCAGCGGCGCGGCCACGCTCTTCGTGCCCGCGCCGGCGCTGCTGCACCCGGACACGGTCGGCGCGTTGGACTCGCTGCCCTCGGCCACCAGGCTGGTGCTGGTGGACCCGCCGCGGCGGGTGCTGGAGGCGGTCAGGCTGCTGCCGGTGGAGCCGGCCGGCCGCCGGTGGGCCGCGCAGGCGGTGGGGCCGGACGCGCGTGGCCTGCCCTGCCCGTTGCCCGAGCTGCGTCAGCTCGGGCGCGTGGCGGTCGGGCTGCAACGCTACGCGCTCGCCCTGGGCGCGTCGGCGCCCGTCAGGTTCTGCTTCGCCGACGGGCTCGCCCTGTTGTCCCGGGTCCCCGAGAGCACCGTGGCGGTGGGCGCCAGCGACCCGTTCCGCAACGACCGGATCGACGAGTGGGACAACCGGGCGTTCGCCACCGCGCTGCTCGGCGGGCCGGGCCGGGTGGTGTGGCTCGACCTGGACGGCCCCGAACCCCCGCCGGTCTTCGGCGACGGCAACAGCGGCAGCCCGGCCTGGTCGCCGACGCCGGGCGGCTCCACCGGGAACGGCGGCCCCGGCCGCGGCACCGGGGACGGCGACGGGCGACCCGGCGACCCGGCGGGCCCGGGCGGGGAGCCCGACGACGACAGCGAAAGCGAGGGCCGCGACGACTCCCGGGCCGACAGACCCGACCCGCCGAACCCGCTCTGGTCCGCCTTCCCCGCGTGGCTGTGGGCGTTGCTGGCCCAGCTCGCCGTGGCCGCCCTGCTGGCCGCGCTCTGGCGGGCCCGCCGGCTCGGCCCGCCGGCGGTGGAGCCGCTGCCGGTCACGGTCCGCTCGGCGGAGACGGTGCTCGGCCGGGCGCGGCTCTACGAGAAGGCGGGCGCCCGGGACGCGGCCGCGCGGACGCTACGGACCGCCGCCCTGGACCGCCTGACGCCCCGGCTGCACCTGCCGCCGACCGCGCCGCCGGCCGACGTGGCCGCGGCGGTCGCCGCCCGCACCGGCGACGACCCCCGGTGGACCTACGAGGTGCTGCACGGCGCCGGGCCCGAGACCGACCAGGACCTGCTGGACCTGGCCCGCGCGCTGGACCGGCTGACCCGCGTCGCCGCCCCGCACGCCACCGACGGCCCGCACCCGCCCGCCGAGGCACCGCCGCCGGCCGCCGCCGCCGGGCCGCACCCGCCCGCCGAGGGGCCGGTGGCTCAGCCGCCCGGTCCGGTGCAGCCAGCGCCGCCCCCGCCTGCCGCGCCGCCCGCCGAAGGGCCGCCCCCGCCAGCCGCACCGCACCCGCACCGAGCCGAAGGAGACCCCCGGTGACCCGACCCGCCGGTACCACCGAGCCGCCGACCACCGACCCCGTCGACCCCCGCGCCGCCCTGCACCGGCTGCGCGCCGAGGTCGCCAAGGCGGTCGTCGGGCAGGACGCGGTCGTCACCGGCCTGGTGATCGCCCTGCTCTGCCGCGGGCACGTGCTGCTGGAGGGCGTGCCGGGCGTGGCCAAGACCCTGCTGATCCGCACCGTGGCCACCGCCCTCGACCTCGGGTCCAAGCGGGTGCAGTTCACCCCGGACCTGATGCCGGGCGACGTCACCGGCTCGCTGATCTTCGACCCGCGCACCGCCGCCTTCACCTTCCGCGAAGGGCCGGTCTTCACCAACCTGCTGCTCGCCGACGAGATCAACCGGACGCCGCCGAAGACCCAGTCGGCGCTGCTGGAGGTGATGGAGGAGCGGCAGGTCTCGGTGGAGGGCGAACGGCGGGCGCTGCCCGACCCGTTCATCGTCGCCGCCACCCAGAACCCGATCGAGTACGAGGGCACCTACCCGCTGCCGGAGGCGCAGCTCGACCGGTTCCTGCTCAAGCTCACCGTGCCGCTGCCCAACCGGGACGAGGAGCTGGGCGTGCTCCGCGCGCACCACGCCGGCTTCGACCCCCGCGACCTGGGCGCCGCCGGCGTACGGCCGGTGGCCGACGCGGCCGACCTGGCGGCGGCCCGGGCGGCGGTCGGCCGGGTGCACGTGGCGGAGCCGCTCTTCGGCTACATCGTCGACCTCTGCCGGGCCACCCGCAACACCCCGGCGCTGGAGCTGGGCGCCTCGCCCCGAGGCGCCACCGCGCTGCTCAACACGGCCAAGGCGTGGGCCTGGCTGGCCGGCCGCGACCACGTCGTACCGGACGACGTGAAGGCGGTCGCCCGGCCGACGCTGCGGCACCGGCTGCGGCTGCGCCCCGAGGTGGAACTGGAGGGCGTCGGCGTCGACGCGGTGCTGGACACGGTGCTCGCCACCGTGCCGACGCCGCGATGACCTGGCAGGCGGCGCTCCTGCTGGCGGTCGGCGCGCTGACCCTGCCGGCCTGGCCGTCGCCGTTCGCCGGGCTGCTGGTGATGACCGGGGCGGTGCTGCTGCTGGTGCTGCTCGACCGGGCGCTGGCCGCGCCGCCGGGCGCGCTCACCGCCGCCCGGGAGGGGGACCGCGCGGTCCGCCTCGGCGGCACCGCCACCGTCACGCTGCTGCTGCACAACCCCTCCGGCCGTACGCTGCGGGCCAAGGTCCGCGACGCCTGGGTGCCCTCCGCCGGCGCCCGCCCCGACGTGCCCCCGGCGCGGCTGGTACGCGTCGAACCGGGCACGACGGTGGCGCTGCCCAGCCGGCTCACCCCCGTCCGGCGGGGCGACCGGCCGGCGGTGGCGCTGACGGTGCGCTCGTTCGGGCCGCTGGGCCTCGGGTTCCGGCAGCGCTCCGGAAGGCCGGCCACCCCACCGTGGACGGTGCGCGTGCTGCCCCGCTTCGACTCCCGCCGGCACCTGCCGGAGAAGCTGTCCCGGCTGCGGGTCATCGACGGCACCCAGGTGAGCCGAGGACGGGGTCAGGGCACCGAGTTCGACACCCTCCGCGAGTACGTGGTCGGCGACGACGTGCGGTCGATCGACTGGCGGGCGAGCGCACGCCGGGCCGACGTGCTGGTGCGCACGTGGCGGCCGGAGCGGGACCGCCGGCTGCTCTGCGTGCTGGACACCGGACGGACGTCTGCGGTGCGGGTCGGCGACGAACCCCGGCTGGACACCGCGATCGACGCCGCGCTGCTGCTCACCGCCCTCGCCGCCCGCGCCGGCGACCGGGTCGACCTGCTCGCCGCCGACACGGCGGTGCGGGCCACCGTCACCGGCACCGGCGGGCCGGCCCTGCTCTCCCGGGTGGTGCACGCCCTCGCCCCGCTCCAGCCGACGCTGGCGGAGACGGACTTCGACCTGATCGCGGGCGAGCTGCTGCGCCGGCAGCGCCAACGCAGCCTCGTGGTGCTCTTCACCGCGTTGGAGGCCGGCGCCCTCGGCGAGGGGCTGCTGCCGGTGCTCCCCCGGCTGGCCGCCCGGCACAAGGTGGTGATCGCGGCGACGCACGACCCGGTGCTGACCGCCCTCACCACCGCCGTCCCGCAGCGGCCGGGGGACGCCTACGCCGCGGCGGCGGCCTGGCGGGCGCTCGCCGAACGCGACCGGGTCCGCGCCGCCCTGGGCCGGCACGGCGTGACCGTGGTCGACGCCCCGGCGGGCCGGCTGGCCCCCACGCTGGCCGACACCTACCTGCGCCTGAAGGCCCTCGGTCAGCTCTGATCAGGTTCGGCGGCGACGGCGCGGCGACCGAGGACCACCACGTACGCCAGGAAGGCGAGCCAGACGGCGGCGCCCGCGGCGACGCGGAGCGGAACCGGCACGGGCGCGGGGGTCACGAACGCCTCGATGACGGCGGAGACCGCGAAGAGCCCCACCAGCCCGAGGGCGACGAGGACGCCCTCGCGTCCCGCCCGGGCCACCGCCTGCCCCCGGGTGAGCTGCGTCGGCGGCGCGATCCACGCCCACCCGATGCGCAGGCCCACCCCGGCGGCCACGAAGACGCCGGTGAGTTCCAGCAGCCCGTGCGGGGTGATCAGGCCGAAGAAGACGTCTGCGCGGCCGTAGGCGACCATCACCCCGCCGACCACGCCGATGTTGAGGGCGTTCTGCCAGAGCAGGTAGAGCACCGGGACGATCAGCACCCCGGCGGCGAGGCACTGGGCGGCGAGCCAGGCGTTGTGCGTCCACAGGTGGAAGGCGAACGTCGGCGCGGAGAACTCGGTGTAGTAGCCGGCGAAGCCGGACTCGACCAGGTCGGCGGCCGCCGCGTCGCCGATGAAGGCCGCCGCCGTCTGCGGGTTGCCGGCGACGAACCAGATGAGAAAGAGGCTGAGCAGGCTGAACCCGGTCGCCACCCCGCACCACCAGGGCCAGGCGCGGTAGACCGCGGCGGGGAAACCGGCCACGAGGAACCGCCCGACCGCCGCCCACGACGGGCGCGGGCGCCCGGTGAGCCGGGCCCGGGCGCGCAGCACCACCTGGGAGAGCTGACTGACCAGCGCCGGGTCGGGTGAGCGGCTGCGCAGCACCGACAGCTGGGTGGTCGCGCGCTGGTAGAGGGCGACCAGCTCGTCGACCTCGGCGGCGTCAAGCCGGCCGCGCCCGGAGAGTTCCTCCAGCCGTCGCCACTCCCCGCCGTGTTCCGCGACGTACGCGTCGAGATCCACCGTCACCCCCGTCCGGCGATCATAGTGTTCACTGTCGGGGTGAGAGCACAACCGCGACCGCCGGCCAGACCCGCCCCGTGGGGCGACGCCGGGCTGGTCAGCGGGGAGGCCGTGGAGCTGGACGTCCGGGCCGCCCGCATCGGTTCCCGGGTGCTCGCGCTGCTGCTCGACGTCCTGGCGCAGGCGGCCCTCATGCTGGTGCTCTCCATGAGCGTCGGCGTCGCGCTGCTCAACCTGCCGGAAGGACTGGTCGACGGCGCCCTGGCCGGCGGGCTCGCGACGGTGGGCCTGATCATGGTGCTGGTCGGCTACCCGGTGCTGTGCGAGCGGTTCAACCACGGCCGCACGCTGGGCAAGATGGCGGTCGGGCTGCGCGTGGTCAGCGCCGACGGCGCTCCGGTCGCGGCGCGGCAGTCCCTGATCCGGGCGCTGGTCGGCGTGGCCGTGGAGTGGCCCGGTCTGGTGCTGCCGCTGCTGAGCTGGGTGGCCGGGGTGACGGTGATGGTGACCGACCGGCGCGGGCGTCGACTGGGCGACCTGGTGGCGGGCACGCTGGTCGTGCACACCCGGACGGCGACCGCCTGGCGGCCCGTCCCCACGGCGGTCCCCGCGCTGGCCGGCTGGGCGGGCACGGTGGACCTGAGCCGGCTCGACGACGGCCTGGCGTTGGCCGCCCGCCAGTACCTGGCCCGGGTGCGCCAGCTGGCGGAGCCGGCGCGCGGGCAGCTGGGGCGCGGGCTGTGGACCGAGGTCTCGGCGGTGATCGCGCCGCCCCCGCCACCGGGCATGCCCGAGTCGGTCTACCTGGCCGCGGTCCTCGGCGAGCGGCACCGGCGGGCGCGCTACCGGCTGGGCCTCGGCCGGTCGGCCGCCGCGACGCTCTGGCCCGAGCTGGTGTCCGGTCCGCCCGACGCCACCTCCCGGCCCGGCCCGATCCGGCCGGCGGCGCCGGACCTCGCCCTGGTGGCCGGGCCCGCCGTGCCGGCGCAGACCGCCCCGGCGGTACGACCGGCCGTCGTACCGGCGACGCGGGACGACGCCCCGTCCACTGTCGACTCCCGCACCTGAGCAGCGGCGCGGAAGCGGGCCGGGCGCCGGCTGTGGCAGGATCCGGCTCGCCCCTACGAGACAGGATGACCGTGGCTGACGACCTGTTCACCCCCACGATCGCGCCGCCGACGTACGAGGTGCGACGCCCGCCGTGGCGGCCCCAGTCGCTGATCTTCCCCGCCGTGTTCGGCGGTCCGACGGCCGTCACCGTGCTGGCCCTGGTCAACGGGCACCGGCTGGGGGTGTCCCGCCCGGCACGCCTGGCGGTGCTCGGCGCCGGGCTGGCCGCGCTGATCGCCCGGCTGGCGATCACGCTCGCGATCTTCGACGACGGCGGCAACCGCCCCGTACGACTGGTCGGGGCGCTGGCCGGCGGGCTGGTCTGGCTCGTCGCCGCCACCACCCAGAAGCGACAGTTCCGGGCATACGAGCTGCGTGGCGGCCAGCCCGCCTCGCTGTGGCTGCCCGGTCTCGGGGCGGTGCTCCTGCTCGGTTTCACCGAGGCCGTGCTGGTCTCCCTGGTGGCCGCCGCGTGACCGCCCCGGAGATGCAGCTCGCCCGGGTGGCCCAGCTGCTGGAGGTGAACCGCCCGGAGCAGGCCCTGGCGGAGGTCGACCGGCTGCCCGCCCCGCTGGCCACCAGCCTGCTCGCGTTCCGGCTGCGGGCGGGCGCGCTGACCGTGCTCGACCGCTGGGACGACGTGGTCGCCGTGGCCCGGCAGGGGCTCGCCGAGCACGGCCCGGACGCCGAACTGCTCGGCCGGCTCGGCCTCGCGCTGCGGCACCGCCGCGAGCACCACCTCGCCGAGCGGGCGCTGCTGGACGCGCTCGCCATCGAGCCGGAGAACCCGTGGCTGCTCTGCCAGTACGCCGACCTCTGCTGCGCCGTCGGCCAGACCGACAAGGCGGAACGCCTGGTGGCCCGCGCCGCGGCGATCGCCCCGGACGCGCCGGCCGTCTTCGCCTCCCGCTTCCAGCTCGCGTACGCCCGCGGTGACGACCGGGCGGCCGAGCGGGTCGCCGGGGAGTTCCTGGGGGCGTGGCCGGGCAATCCGGTGGCGCTCGCCCTGCACGGCGTCGCCGCCGCCCAGCGGGGCCGGGTGGGCGCCGCCCACCGCGCCTTCGGTCAGGCGGCGGCGCACGACCCGACCGACGCCGACTACGCGGACGCCGCCTGGGAGACCCGGGTGTACGCGCACCCGCTGCTGCTGCCGTTGCGCCCGCTCTACCGGCTGGGGATCTTCCGCACCTGGCTGCTCGCGGTCGGCGTGATCGTGCTGCTCAGCGCCGCCGGCCTGAACGTGCTCGGCGGCCTGTTCGCCCTGGCCTGGATGCTCTTTTGCGTCTGGTCGTGGATCGCTCCGCCGCTGGTGCGCCGGATGGTGCTCGGCCGGTGGCGGTCGTGAGGGCGTTCGGGCCGTGGCTGGCCGTCCTCGCCGTGGTGCTGCTGCTCGACGCGCTGCGCCTGCGCACGCTGGCGGCCGTGGTCTCGGTGGCCTGGCTCGTCTGGTGCGTGTGGAGCTGGATCCGCCCCGCCCGTCGCCGCTCCCCCCGGGACTGACCGCCCGCCGGCACACGTCCACACCCGTGCGGACGCCGGCGGGCTCGACCCGTGGCGGCGCGTGCCCGCCCGTGCGGACACCGGCCGGCTCGACCCGTGGCGGCGCGCGCCCGCCCCCGGAAACGCCGACCGGGCCGGCCGCTGGGAAGAAGCGGTCGGCCCGGTCGGTGCGGTCGGTGTCAGTAGCGGTAGTGCTCCGGCTTGAACGGGCCCTCCACGGGGATGCCGAGGTAGGACGCCTGCTCCTTGGTCAGGGTGCTCAGCTTGGCGCCGAGCGCCTCCAGGTGCAGCCGGGCGACCTTCTCGTCGAGGTGCTTCGGCAGCACGTAGACGCCGATCGGGTATTCCTCGGTCTTGGTGTACAGCTCGATCTGGGCGATCGTCTGGTTGGCGAACGAGTTCGACATCACGAAGCTCGGGTGGCCGGTGGCGTTGCCCAGGTTCAGCAGGCGGCCCTCCGACAGCACGATGATGGCGTGCCCGTCGGCGAACTTCCAGAGGTCGACCTGCGGCTTGATGTTGACCCGCTCGACGTCGGAACGCTTCGCCAGGCCGGCCATGTCGATCTCGTTGTCGAAGTGGCCGATGTTGCCGACGATGGCCTGGTGCTTCATCCGGGCCATGTGCTCGTTGGTGATGACGTCGAAGCAGCCGGTGGCGGTGATGAAGATGTCGGCCTTGTCGACCACGTCGTCCAGGGTGGCGACCTGGTAGCCGTCCATCGCCGCCTGGAGCGCGCAGATCGGGTCGACCTCGGTCACCACGACCCGGGCGCCCTGGCCGCGCAACGACTCGGCGCAGCCCTTGCCGACGTCGCCGTAGCCGAGCACGACCGCCATCTTGCCGCCGATCAGCACGTCGGTGGCCCGGTTGATGCCGTCGATCAGCGAGTGGCGGCAGCCGTACTTGTTGTCGAACTTGCTCTTCGTCACCGAGTCGTTGACGTTGATGGCGGGGAAGAGCAGGGTGCCGGCGCGGTGCATCTCGTAGAGCCGGTGCACGCCGGTGGTGGTCTCCTCGGTCACGCCCTTGATGCCGGCGGCGATCCGGGTCCACCGCTGGCCGTCCTCGGCGAGCGAGCGGTGCAGCACGCCGAGGATGACCGCGTACTCCTCGGAGTCGGCGGACTCGACCGGCGGCACGGCGCCGGCCTTCTCGAACTCGGCGCCCTTGTGCACCAGCAGGGTGGCGTCGCCGCCGTCGTCGAGGATCATGTTCGGGCCCTGCCCGTCGGGCCAGGCGAGCACCTGCTCGGTGCACCACCAGTACTCCTCCAGGCTCTCGCCCTTCCAGGCGTAGACCGGGACGCCGGCCGGGGCCTCGGGGGTGCCCTCCGGGCCGACCACGATCGCGGCGGCGGCGTGGTCCTGGGTGGAGAAGATGTTGCAGGACGCCCAGCGGACCTGCGCGCCGAGCGCGACCAGGGTCTCGATGAGGACGGCGGTCTGGATGGTCATGTGCAGCGACCCGGTGATCCGGGCACCGGCGAGCGGCTGGGCGTCGGCGAACTCACGACGGATCGCCATCAGGCCGGGCATCTCGTGCTCGGCGAGCTGGATCTCCTTGCGCCCGAACTCGGCGAGCGACAGATCCGCCACCTTGTAGTCGCCCTCGGCGAGAGTGCTCGGCCGGGCCTCGGACGGCGTGCTGGCGGACGCCGGGAGGGTGCTGGTCATGAAATCTCCTGTCGGACGATGTGCTGCGCGACCATTCACCTTACGCTCGCGGACCGCCGCCGGGAGGACCGGCCGGTGAAGAGAGCACGAAGACATCAGCGGACAGCGCACGGGGCGGTCGGTCGTGAACGGTGTCCCGTCCACCAGCCGCCCGCCCCGTGCATCCCCCCGGTTTGGTTCCCCCGCGCGTTCTCGGACCTTCGTCGCGATAACGCTGCGTACTCATATAGTCACACTCAGCCAGAGCCGAGTCAGGCTATTCCGGGAAAGTCGGACTTGCGCCGCCGCCCGGCAACCAGCTCCACCGTCCGACGCTTCGCGCCTCAGCGCAGGCCGCAGCTCGCGACGTACGCCTCCCCCACGCCGCCCAGGCGCAGCGGTCCGGCGGCGGCGCTCCCGACGGCCGCCCGTCCGGGCGCCAGCGTCACCGCGCCGGCCCCGTCGTCGACGGAGACCTCGCCGGAGCGGCAGAGCACCACCCGGGGCCCGGGCACCTCGACCGTGACCTCCGGCAACCCCGCGTCGACAGTCACCCGGTGCAGCGCGAAGTCCTCCACCGGCACCGGCCAGGTGACCACGCCCGGGGCGACCTCCAGCGGCGGCACCACCGGGTCGCGCAGCACCTCGAAGCGCAGCACCCGCAGCAGTTCCTCGACGTCCACCCGCTTCGGCGTCAGCCCGCCGCGCAGGACGTTGTCGCTGGCCGCCATGATCTCCACGCCGGTGCCGCGCAGGTAGGCGTGCAGGTTGCCCGCCGGCATCCAGATCGCCTCGCCGGGGGCCAGGCGCACCCGGTTGAGCAGCATCGCCACCAGCACCCCGGGGTCGCCCGGGTAGGCGGCGGCCAGGTCCCGGGCCAGCTCCGCGTCCGGCCCCGCGATCGGCGCCGACGCCACGGCCGCCACCAGCGCGTCGCGCCGGTCGGCGGGCCAGGTCAGCAGCAGTCGTACGGCGTCGCGCAGGCCCGCCGGCCCGGTCCGCAGCGCCGCCAGCACCGGCTCCAGCGCGGGTACGCCGAAGCCGGCCAGCACCGCCGCCGAGGCCACCGGGTCCCGGAACCCGCAGAGCGCCTCCATCGGCGAGAGCGCGACCAGCAGCTCCGGCTTGTGGTACGGATCGACGTAGTTGCGCTGCCCGTCGGGGCGGGCGGCGTCGGCGGCGTGCCCGGCGCGGGCCTGCTCGGCGTCCGGGTGCGCCTGCAGGCTCAGCGGGGCGTCCGCGGCGAGCACCTTGAGTAGGAACGGCAGCCGGGTGCCGAACCGGCCGACCAGCCGCTCGCCGAGCCAGTGGTGCGGCTCGGCGAGCAGCAGGTCGGTGAGGCTCACCCGGTCACCGTCGCGGTCGACCAGGGCCGGGCCGCCCGGGTGGGCGCCCAGCCACAGCTCGGCCTCCGGGCCGTCGCTCGGCGCCGGGCGCCCCTGCAACTCGGCGATCGCCGAGCGGGACCCCCAGGCGTAGTCGCGGATCGGTCCGTGCAGCAGTTCCACCGGTCAGCTCCCGGGCCGCCCGGCGACCTCACCCGGCTCGGAGGGCGACGCGCTCCCGGTCCCCGCCGGCTCGGCGGTGGCGCGGTAGATGTCCGGTTCCAGGTAGATCACCCGGGCGGTCGGCACGGCGGCGCGGATCCGATCCTCGACGGTGTTGATGCTCTGCGCCAACACCTCCGCGGTGACGCCGGCCGGCACGGCGACCTTGGCGGCCACCATCAGCTCCTCGGGGCCGAGGTAGAGCGTCTTCATGTGGATGATCCGCTCGAACTCGGGGCCGTCGGTGACCGACTTCTCCAGCGCGGCGACGTCGTGCGCCTCGGCGCCCTCACCGAGCAGCAGGCTCTTGGTCTCGATGGCCAGGATGATCGCGATGACCACCAGCAGCACACCGATCATCGCGGTGCCCACCGCGTCCCACCGGCCGTTGCCGGTGATCAGCGTCATGCCCACGCCGAAGAGCGCGAAGATCAGACCGACCAGCGCGCCCAGGTCCTCCAGCAGCACCACCGGCAGCTCGGGCGCCTTGGCCCGCCGGACGAACTTCACCCACGACTGGTTGCCCCGGACGAGGTTAGACTCGACGATCGCGGTGCGGAAGGAGAACGTCTCCATGATGATCGCGGCCACCAGCACCACGACCGGCACCCAGTGCCACGAGGTGATGCCCTCCTCGTGCGACCACTTGTGGTACGCCTCGTAGAGGGCGAACAGGCCACCGACGCTGAACAGCACGATGGAGACGATGAACGCGTAGATGTAGCGCTCGCGGCCGTAGCCGAAGGGGTGCTGAGGGGTGGCCGCGCGCTTGGCCCGCCGCCCGCCGAGCAGCAGCAGGGCCTGGTTGCCGGAGTCCGCCACCGAGTGGATCGACTCGGCCAGCATCGACGACGACCCGGTCAGCAGGAACGCGACGAACTTGGTGACGGCGATGCCGGCGTTGGCCAGCAGGGCGGCGACGATCGCCTTCGTACCACCGTTGGCGCTCACGCCGTCGCTCCGTTCGGTCGCGCGGCACCGCCGGGCATCGGCGCGGCGCGCCGTTCGACCCGTTCCCTGCTATCGCTCACTGGTTTGCCAGCTCCTTCATTTCGGTGATGGCCGGCACGGCCATCGGGTCCAGTCCGTGTGCCAGGGCGAGGTAGATCGAGGCGAAGTCCGGCACGGCGACCAGCGAGGCGAGCCGCTCCAGCGCGGAGCCGCCCTCGGCGGTCACCACGTCGCAGCGCACACCCCGCCGCTCGGCGAGGGTCTGCACGGCGTCCGCGCGGCGCTCCTCGACGTCGAGCGGCTCGTCGGCGTCGTCCTCCGGGTTCAGCCCCCCGTCACGCAGCAGCACCAGCCGCAGCCGGGTGCCCGACGGCGCCTCCGCGTCGGGATCGGCGAAGATGTCGCGCTCCCCCTCGGCCAGGCCGCCGAAGACGCCGTCGAGCAGGCCGACCCGACCGCGCCCCGCCTCGCCGAGCGCCCCGCTGACCACGGGGTAGCGGGCGTTGGCGGACAGGGTGTCGCCGAACCGGCGCGCCGCGACCGTCGCCAGCGGCGACGAGCCCCAGACGATCGGCACCGAGCCGGCGAGGCCCAGGGCCAGCGACTTCGCCGGGTTGACGAAGGACTCGGCCGTCGGACGGCAGCGGTCGGCCTCCGCGTCCAACCGGGCCGCGGTCTCCGCCAGATCCGCCTCGTTGACCTTCACGAGCCCGAGCGTACGGGCGGCGAGCAGGACCGGCACGGTGAGCGCCCAGAGGCTGGCCCGGGCCGGGGCGCGCCGGGGCACCGGGATGAACGGCGCCCGGGCCCGCTCGGCCACGGACTGCAACTGCGAGTCGGGCGCGCCGACGGCGACCAGCCGGGCGCCCCGCCGGTGCGCGGCCTCGGCGGCGCCCAGCGCCTCGGGGCTGCGACCGGACGCGCTGACGGCGATGACCACGTCGGCGGCGCCCACCCAGCCGGGCACGCCGGCGCTGCGGTGCGGGATGACCGGCACCGGGCAGCGCGGCCCGGCGACGGTGGCCAGCACGTCGCCCGTACGCCCGGCGGTGCCGATGCCGGCGATGACGACCGCCCGGGGGCGGCCCTCGTCGGCGAGCACCTGGAGGTTGGCCTCGGCGGCCAGGGCGGCCGTCTCGCGGACCTGCGCCCCGGCGGAGGCGGTGTGCCGCAGCATGCCGCCCGGGTCGTGCTCGGCCAGCGCGGCCGGGTCGTCGAGAAGTGCCTCGTCGGGCTCGCGACGGCCGCTGACCCCGGCCGCACCGTCGATCATGACTGCTCCGAAGGGCCGCGCGCCTCGTCCAGCAGCAGCACCGGCACGTCGTCGCGGACCTCGAAGACCCGACCGCACTCGGTGCAGGTCAGCGTCTGCGCCTGCGCGTCGTAGTCGAGCGGGGCGTGATGCGTGTCCGGACAGGCGAGGATTTCCAGCAACTGCGGGTCCAGGGCCACGGCGCGGCTCCTTCCACGTATGCGGTCTCACCGATCGACGGTGCCGACCGGCGCAGGCGATCTTATCGGCGAACCCGGTCGAGCACCTCGTCACGGAGGGCGGCCATCCGCTCCCGCGTCGGGGCCTCGACGTTGAGCCGCAGCAGCGGCTCGGTGTTGGAGGCGCGCAGATTGAACCACGCGCCGTCCGGGAAGCGCAGGGTCAGCCCGTCCATCTCGTCGGCGTCGGCCTGCGGGTACGCGGCCCGCACCTCGGCCACCCTGGCGGCCTGGTCGGCCACCGTCGAGTTGATCTCGCCCGAGGCCACGTACCGCTCGTACTCGCTCGCCAGCACGGACAGCGGCAGCGACTGCTCGCCCAGGGCCGCCAGCGTGTGCAGCGCGGCGAGCATGCCGGTGTCGGCGAACCAGAAGTCCCGGAAGTAGTAGTGGGCGGAGTGCTCGCCGCCGAAGATCGCGTTCGTCCGGGCCATCTCCGCCTTGACGAAGGAGTGCCCGACCCGGGAGACGACCGGCTCGCCGCCGTGCTCGCGGATGATCTCCGGCACCGCCCGGGAGGTGATCAGGCCGTGGATCACCGTCGAGCCGGGGTGCTTGGCCAGCTCGCGGGCCGCCACCAGCGCGGTGATCGCCGACGGCGAGACGGGCTCGCCGCGCTCGTCGACCACGAAGCAGCGGTCGGCGTCGCCGTCGAACGCCAGGCCGATCTCGGCGCCGTGCTCGATCACCGCGCGCTGGAGGTCGACCAGGTTGGCCGGGTCCAGCGGGTTGGCCTCGTGGTTGGGGAACGTGCCGTCGAGTTCGAAGTAGAGCGGCACGATCTCCAGCGGCAGCGCCGGCAGGACGGTGTCGCCGAGCACGGCCGGGACGGTGTAGCCACCCATGCCGTTGCCGGCGTCGACGACCACCTTCAGCGGACGGATGCCGGAGAGGTCGACCAGCTGCCGCAGGTACGCCGCGTAGTCGGCCAGCAGGTCGCGCCGCTCGGCCGACGCGGCCGGCCTCCCGGTCGGACGCTCGCCCTTGTCCAGCAGGGCCTGCGCCCGCTCGCGGATCTCGGCCAGCCCGCTGTCCTGCCCGATCGGGCGGGCCCCGGAGCGGCACATCTTGATGCCGTTGTACTGCGCCGGGTTGTGGCTGGCGGTGAACATCGCACCGGGCAGCCCCAGCGCCCCGGAGGCGTAGTAGAGCATGTCGGTCGAGGCGAGGCCCAGCTCGACGACCGCGCGCCCCTCGGCGCGGACGCCGGCGGCGAAGGCGGCGGCCAGCCCAGGCCCCGTGGCGCGCATGTCGTGCGCGACGAGCACCGCCTCGTCCTGCTCGCCGAAGCCGTTCAGCACCTGCGCGAAGGCCGCGCCGAGGGCCTCGGCGGCCTGCTCGTCCCACTGGTCCGGCACCGTCCCACGGACGTCGTAGGCCTTCACGATCTGGGACAGATCAGACACCGGTCTCGCTCCTTGCGCCGCAGGTCCTCAACGGCCTGAGCGTATCGGAGGGGCGCGGCGCGGCCCGGCTCAGCCGGGGAGCCGGGGCATGAACACCGTGTGGTCGCCACCGCCGGTCTCCGGCGGCGGGTCACCGGGCTTGCCCTGGGCGGGCGGCACGGGCGGCGGCGCCCCGTACTGCCCCGGCACCGGGGGCGCCGGCCTCGGGCTCGCGGGCGGGGCCGACACGGGCGGGGAGGCGGGCGGGGAGGCGGGCGCGCCGGGCACCACCTGCGTGGCCTCCGGGGCCGGTGCCGGGCGGCTGCCGTACACGCCGCCGGCTGGACGCGGCGCGGGCGTGCCGCCGGCCGGACGCGGCGCGGGCGTGCCGCCGTACAGGCCGGGGGCGGGAGGCTGCTGCCCGTACACCTGGCCGGGTGGGCCGGGGGCGGCGGCCGGGCCCTGCCCGGAGCGGTACGTGGTGCCGCCGGGGTTGCGGGGCAGCGGGACGTGGCCCGGGTCGGCCGGCTTCTTGTCCGCCCGCGAGCGGCGGAACAGCAGGACGATGAGCAGGATCCCGACGGCGACCATGGCGATGCCGAAGAACATGACCACCGAGCCGCCGGAGGACGCCTCCTCGGCGGCGTTGCTGACGGCGCCGGCGCCCTGGCCGGCGGCCAGGCTCGGGTCCGCCGCGCCGGCCCGCACCTCGGTGGCGGCCGCGCTCGGGGTGGGCGACGGCTTCTTCGAGGGCTTCGGCGTCGGCGAGGGCGTGGCCCGGTCGCCGACCACCCGGGACGCCACCGCGCCCCGCCCCAGGGCCCGCCCGAGCGCGTCGCTGGCCGCGCCGCTCACGGTCAGCCGGCCGCCCGGCACCTCGGCGGCGAACGCCACCCGGTAGCGCACGGTGATGCTCTTGCCCTTGCAGAGCCTCGGGTTCAGCGGCGAGGTGGCCGACGTGGCCGCGCTGCCCCGGCTCCCGGAGAGCGGCACCGGGAACCAGCGTCCGCCCACGTTGACCTGCGCGCTGACCTGGTCGGCGCGCAGGCCGGTCAGGCGCAGCCCCAGTGCGGTACGCAGCAGCACGCAGCCGTCGCTGCGCTTGCGCACCTCGATCGAGACGCCTCCGGCGGAACCGCCGGCGGTGAAGCTGCCGGCCGAACGCACCCGGACCGAGTCGCCTGCGGCGAGCGCCGGCGTCGCGCCGAGCGCCACCAGGCCGCCCAGCAACGCGCAGACCGTCGCGAGCCGCGCCGCGTGCCGACGTACCGCCATGATCACCTCGCCGTTCCTCCCCCGACGGGGGTCCGCCGGTCAGGCTACTACCGGGCCCGGTAGAGGCCCGGTCATTGAGCGCCCCGGATGTGCGCCGTATTACCCCGCGACCCGGTCCGCGTACCTGGCCGGCGGCGGGACACCTCGCGCGCCGGTCGGGCCGGGGCCGCCGGAACCGGTGGCGGCTTCAGGCGGCGCGGGCGGTCGGTCCGTCGGCGGCTTCGGGCATCGCGGACGGTCCCTCCCGCAGCGACCCCGGGATTGCGGGGCGGCCCCTCGGGGGCGGCTTCAGGTGGGGCGGGCGGTCGCTTCGGCGGCGGCCAGGGCGTCGCGGCAGAGCCGGTCGGCGGTACGGGTGGTCTCCGGCAGCCGGTAGCGCGGCGTCAACGCCAGCACCCGCGCGGTCGCGTCGTCGAGGCTCATCCGGTGGCCGACACTGACGAAGACCGGCTTCACGCCGTCCCGGGTACGCAGCACCCGACCCACGATCTCGTCCCCGTCGCGCAACGGCGCCCACGAGCCCCGGCGGCCGGCCGGCGGCGTCCACTCCCCCAACAGGGGCGTCTTGCCCACACCGATGGCCGGCAGGCCGGTCACCACGCCCAGGTGGCAGGCGAGCCCGAACCGGCGCGGGTGGGCCAGCCCGTGCCCGTCGCAGACCAGCAGCTCGGGCCGCACGGTCAGCCGGTCGAGCGCGTCGAGCAGCGCGGGCAGCTCGCGGAAGGCGAAGAGCCCCGGGACGTACGCGAACGCGGGCCGACCCACGCTCACCGCCGAGTCGACCACCGCGAGGGTCCGGGCGTCCAGCACGGTCACGGCCGCCGCGAGCCGGTCACCACTCTCGGCGTACGCCACGTCCAGGCCGGCCACCGTCGCGGGCTCGGCCGGACCGGGCCCGACCAGGTCCACCAGCGGCCGCAACCGCTCCTGTACGGCCAGCGCCTCCGCCACGCTGCCCGGCGTGACCGTCCGAGGGTCCGGCGCCCCGGACGTCTCCACCGGCACGGCCCCGGGTTCGCCCGACATCACGACGCCCCGTCGGTACGCGCCCTGTCGGCGCCCTGCCCGTCGATACCCGGCGTCCCAACACCCTCCCGGCCGACTCGCTGCCGCTCGGCGGCCTGCTCGTGAGCGTTCCGCCCGTCGTCGTCCTCACTGCCGGGATCGCTGACGGCGTCCTTACTGTCGTCGCTCTCGCTGCCGGCGCTGTCCTCGTCTTCGCTGTCGTCGTCCTGGGTGCTGCCGGCTCCCAGGGCGACGGCGAAGGCCAGCCCCATCACGATGCCGACGCCCACACCGGCGACCCCGTCCAGCGCGGCCAGGCCGATGACCAGACCGAGCAGGAGCCCGACCGGCCAGGCCCAGGTGTTGGAACGCCACCTGCCAGGGCCGGACGACTTCTGCCCATTGTCTGATTCAGCCATTTCGCCATGGTATTCCGGCCCGGCAAGCCGACCTGAATCTGCGCCTCTTTGCCACGGCGGGTTGCCAGCCGGCTGGAAGCAGGAGACGCACCTCGGTTCATAGGTGACCGCTGGTCCCGCAGCACTCGAAGAGCAGGCCCCCCATCCACCGTGTCGCCGCCCGAGCAGGGATCATCGTCGATGGGGGAACGAGTTCGACCAGCCGAAGCGCCGGGTAGAGGCATCGCTGGAGAGGGCGGCGGCTTGGTCGACGGAGAGTCAGCCATACCAGCGTCCCGAGTCAGGGCTCGACGAGCCGCAACAGGTCTCCGCAGCGCGCCAAGCTCAGGAAGAACTGCTCCCGTCAATCCCCAAGGAAGGATCAGCTGCGGGGTCACCCGCCTGTTGAAGCTGCTCTTCGAACATGACGAAGGTCTTTCTTCGAATACCTCCCACCAACGCCGACTCGTGCGGCGTGAGCGGCCGCCGTTCGAGGTCCGCCTGCTCCACGATCGCGTTTACTGTCTCGTAAAGCGCGAAGATCGGGCCGGCGCCGCGAAGGTACCTCCCTCGGTCATGTTCGGTGTACTCGATAAATTCATTGCGGGACAACTCCTCGATCTCATCGCCGCCCACAAGGAGAATCTTCCTGACGAGATCGTCGGCTCGCTCCCAGCCGCCATCAGCTTTCGAAAGCTTCCATCCGATCACATGGCCCACTTCATCAGCCACCAGCTTGACCGGAGTCTCGTAGTAGCTGAAGAAGGCCGGGAGACTGCCCGGAGGTCGGTGGCTCACCGCTCCCCCCTTCCTTCCTGGTGGCGCTCCAGGGCGAGCCGAAACGCCTCCTGCCCCTTCAGAGCAAGTCCGTCCCTGATTGCCAACTCTCTTGTCGTCAAGGGACGACCTTGCGATTCTGCCATGGCATCAAGGTCCCTACGCACCTCGTAAAGCGCGTGCTCCCACTCTGCCACCTCATCCATCGCAAGGAGCTGCAGGCGAAGTTCAGCGATGTGACCATTTGACATCCGCAAACTTAACAGCACATCTCGGTACCCGCTCAACTGGGCTCCGAGGAAACGATCCTTTTTAGCTATCACCTCGACGTCGGGGTCCTGACCGATTCGCGAGAGGGTCTGATACAGGTCGCTCAGGCTGTCGAACTGGATCCTGGCTCCGGCGAGATCTTTTAGAGACGAAACATCGTTCCCATATTCACCTATCTTGTCGAGTACGCGCTGATGGTCCTTGGGCTTCTCGCGCCAGCTTGCCAGACCACGCTCGCCGGCCATTCGTACCGCCAGTTCGTTGAGTTCCAGTTGAGCCGCCGAGGCTTCCCTGTAGAGATTGCTGAGGTAGTCCAACCGATAGTTCTCGTCTTCCTTTCGGGAAGGGTCGAAGCCGGGCTGGTGGACCTTTCGCTTCCGAGGACCGACCGAGTCGCTGAGCGCCTTCAGCTCGTCACTCAGAGATCCCTCAGGCGGCCGCACCTCTACGGCGGGCACCGCTTCGAGACCGGACTTCTCGATGTGATCCAAGACGGACCCGAGGACGTTGACCGCCTGTTGCTGACTGGCGAGGTGATGCAGCGTCACGGGACGAGCCGTCAGCGAAGTGGCCAACTCAGGCGTAACAAGGACCATCCGCGCCAATTCAGGTCGCTGCGCCAACTGTCGGACGAGGTTCTCGGCCAACATCGGCTCGTCCTTGGGCGGCTGCCGCCACGTCTCGTCCAGCATCCGCTGCACGCGTGGATCCGCGAACAGCCGTGCCACGTCTTCGGCGCCCGCGTCGTCAAGTTGCGGTACGAGTCGCCGGAGTGTCGGGGGGTCTACGCCGGCCGCCACCTCGGCCGGCGTCACGCCGGCGGCGAAGACCCGTCCCAGGTCGGGCTCTGCGGCCAGGATCGCGCCGACGGCAAGCGGGTTCCCCGCCCGGTCGGCCTGCGCGCGTTCCCGCACCGTCCGCAGGTCCTCGGACGGTGTGTCGCTGCGTTCGGGAACCGGTCCCGCCTCGTCGGACTGTCGTGGGAGCCCTGGTGGCATCGACCCGTCGGACGGAGCCGAGCCCGGTCCGTCCAGCAGGTGCATGCGGTTGAGGAACAGTTCGCCGTACCCCTGGTCGGTTTCGACGGGTGGGTACTCCGGCAGGTCCGGTCGCTGGCTGAACCGCCCCCGCCGCAGCCCGCCCAGCGGCATCGGTCTGCCGTCGGAGCCGATCACCAGGACCTCGGTGTCGACGGCGTTGTGCGGGTGCGGGACGCCCTGGTGCCGGTACAGGGGCGTCGTCGAAACGGCGTTGGTCTGCGGGTCGAGGTAGAGAATGGTGCCGTTCTGGTTGAGGGCGACCCAGATGTGGGAACCGCCCTGTTCCCAGTTGTTGATGACGAAGGCGAAGCTGCCGTGGCCGCCGAGGCGGAGCTGGTCGTGCAGGTTGCGGTATCCCGTGTCGATGGCCCGCTGCCGCTCAACACCCTGGATGTCCTCGGTCGGCTGGCAGAGGCGCTGGAAGCGGCCTCCCGTGATGTCCTCCACCCGCCCGATGCCGTCGCGTTCGCCGTTGATGGGGCACGTGATGTCGCCGGCCAGGTAGGCGTCGAAGGTGCGGGGAGCGGCCACCCGGGGGCGACCGTGCATCCAGGTGTCGAACATCGACAGGGTGCAGTCGATGCAGTTGATGCCGCGGGTCGGGTCGGCCTGCGGTCCGCCGTCGTTGACCAACCCGAACCAGCCACCCACTCGCGGGTCGGCGTTGCGCCGGACGCTCCCGTCGGGTTCTCGGGGCACCTGCCGTTCGATGTCGGTCTGGTGCAGGGCCAGCGGTGGACGCAGACCGCCGGGCCGGCCGTAGTTCCGGGACCGGTCGATCGGCGGCGGGTAGTCGTCGCCCGTCAAGGCCGAGCGGTCGGCGGTCTCCACGGCACCGTATGCCAGGTCGCCGACGTCGTCGTTGATCCGGCGGAAGTCCGCGGGATCGACGACGCCCACGACGGACGGCACGACGCCGCCGGCCAGTACGGCTTCCGCGTAGTCCAGGTACTCGTCGTACGCCCGCATCTCGTCGTTCGCTGCCCGCTGCCACCCGTCAGCCTGGCGCGCCTGGCCCGTCTGGTGCAGGTGGAAGGCGTGGGCGGCGAAGTCCCGCGCCCTCTGGTGGTGCTCGTCCGCGCGGGCCCTGAGTCGCACAGCTTCGTCATAACGGCGCTTGTCCTCGAACCACGCCCGCTGTGACTCGTAGTAGCCGCGGTAGCGACGTCTCTCGAACGCGTCCCGGTCGAGGGCCCACTTGGCCGCGTACCACTCGGGGCTTCTGACCCGGGGGCCGGCCGAATCATCCTGACCGGCGGCTGCCGACGTGTCGCTGGGGACGTGCGGATTCTGCTCGGCTGCCGGCGCATCGGGCGAAGGCAGCATCGTCGGTGGTGCCGGCCGCGGCTGTGCCGGCACCGTTCCGGTGGCTCCTCGTGCGACGGCGGGCTCGGGATTGGCGACCGACGGCACCTGGCCCGCACCGGGGGCGGAGGCAACCGTTCTCGGCTCAGGGAACGAGGCGGGGGTCGGCCCGACCGTCGCGGTGCCCAGGCCGGTGCTGGGGCCGTTCACCGGAGCCGCTGTCGGCGCATTCGACGGGCCGGCAGCACTCGCGACGTTGACGGAGGCGGCGCCGATCGCGGCGTTTCCGGAAATGGTCGACTGGCCCTCCATGCCGACCGAGACGCCCCCGACGGCGCCGTGGACGAGGGCTGCCGTCGTGACAGAGGAGAGAGTCGGGCTGAGTGCGGACTCTGGCAGCGCGGGCGACGTGGCCGCCACGGTCGCGCCGGCCCGTTCGGTTCCGGCAGCGTTCACAGGCGCGGTCGTGTCACCCGCTTGGGCGGCGGCGATGGTCGTCGCGGGACCGTTCGGCTCCGTCCGGCCCTCCGCCGACGGCCGGGCCGACGGTGCCGTCTCCGCAGCGGCCACACCTCGCTGGCCCTCATCTGGCGCGCTGACAGATGCCCCCGCTCCGTGGACCGGAGGACCCGCTCCCGCGTCGGGCACGGTGACGGACGGCGCCACCCCCGCGCTGGGCAGGGCGACAGGTGGCCCATCCGCTGCCGGCACTTCGGGAGGCGTCGAGAGCCCGCCGGCTCCCGTCGACGTCAGCGACATCCCGGCCAGGGCGCTCATCTGGCCGTTGAGCCGTGCCTGCAACGCCGCGTCGGCCTGCGCGGTGGCGGAACCACGGGCACCGGACGCGGCCGCGCGGGCCGCGTCCTCCACCGAGGTCAGCCCCCGGCCCGTGGCGAGACTGGCGGCCTGATCGGCCATCACCTCGCCGGCCATCTCGCGGCCGAAGTGCTCCCCGATCCGGGCGCCCCGGCCGGTGGCGTGCCGCCCGAGACCGGCCAGCGGCGCGACCGCCCCGCCGGCCATACCGCCGAGCGCCGTGGTGCCCAACTCCGTCACGTCCAGCCCGTGCCGGCGGCCGGTCGAATTCTGGTACGCCTGGGTGGCGAGGTTGATGCCGCTCTCCTCGGCCGCCTCGGACACACCGCTCAGCGCCGCGCGGCGGCTGAACCCCCGCACGCCGCCCTTCGTGACCTCCTTCGCCGCCCGCTCGCCGGCCTCCTTGAGCCCCTGCTTGATCGACTTGCGGGCCAGCTGCGCCATCAGCCGCTTGAAGATCTGCTGCACGATCAGCCTGGTGGCGGTGATCGCCGCCCCGGCGGCGGGCGAGGCCGCGCCCGCGGTGAGCACGGTCGCGACGGCCAGCGACAGCAACTCGATCACCAGGATGCCCAGCTCGATCCAGACCTCGAGCTTGGCGCCCTCGATGTCGCAGCCACACTCCTCCACCAGCCGACCCAACTCGGTACTCACGGCGAGCAGCACGGGCAACGGCGCCTCGTCACCCTCCGCCACCCGACGCCAGGCGGTGTCGAAGGCGGCAGCGACCGCCCCGACGCCGCCGTACCCGCTGCGCACCTCACCGGCGGCGGCAACGGCGTCGGCACGCGGCCCGGCCAGCACGGCGGCCACCGCGTACCACTGGTCCGCGAGTTCCCAGACCGCGCGTTCGTTGCCCTCCGGCCACTCGACACCGATGACCCAGTCCAGCGCCTCGTAGACCCAGCCGGGCAACTGCCAGGGCGAGTAGTCGAGCGGGTGCGGGATGGGGCTCGGCAACACACTCATCCGGGTCTCCTCAGCGGATCAGCGCTGCTGGTGCCGGTCGCTGACACGGCCGAGCCGACCCGCACCCGCCGCGTCCGTCCGCAGGTTGGCGTCCACCGACCGGACCACGTCCGCCCCGAGACCCTCCAGGTGCCGACCCACGCCCTCCCACGCGCGCAGGACCAGCTCCTCGAAGCCGCGGTACTTCTGCTCGAACGCGGCCCCGATGTCGTCCTTGCCCCAGGGCGACCGGTCGCTCGCCGCCGCGATGGCGCCGCCCACCTGGCGGCGACATGCCGTGATCGCCTCACCGGAGAGCGAGAGGTCGACGCCCCCGCGCCGGGCCCGCTGCGGGTCGAGCCAGAGCTGACCGTCCATCACTCGCCCCGGCGCAGCACGGCGTCGGCCCGGCCCAGCAACGAGCCGAAGTCACCCGTACGCAGGAAGTCAGTCGCCCCGGACCCGGCAGGCAGGTAGCCGGCCACGAGTTCCTGGGTGGCCGCCACCGCCGCAGCGCCGGCCTGGTGGACGGTGGTGGTGATCTTCCGGCTCAACGCCTTGGCGTCCCGGTCCTGAAAGACGGAGGGGTGCAGCTCGACCGAGATCACCTCGCCCCGGGCACCGGCGGTGGCGGTCACCTGACCGTCCTCGGAGCGCTCGGTCACCCGTAGCCCGGCGAGCCGACCCTGCAGCTCGTCCAGACCGGACCTCAGTCGCTGGTAGTCCCCGTACACCTCGTCGAACCGCGCCCGCAGCGCGCGGTTGGCGTCGCGGTCCACACTCTCGGCCAACGCCACCCTCCCCCGGTTACCGTCGGTAGGGCGAACCATACCGGGCGCCACGAATCCGTGGGGTCCGGTACTTTCAAGCCGTGATCGATCGCCAGCAGGCCGAGCAGCTCGCCGCCGTGTGGGCCCGCCGCGAGTCACAGCGCCTGGGACACGAGTGCCGCCCCAGCGTCGACGAGTTCGAACTCGGCTACGTCATCACGTCCACCGTGCCCATCGAGGCGATAACGATGCCCGGCGACCTGCCGACCACGGTGGTGGACAAGCTCACCGGCGAGGTGACCACCTGGCCGCGCGTGCCGGTCGACGTGGTCGCGCAGATGTACCGCCGGAGCCGGCCGGAGGGCCCCCCGGTGCCCCGTACGGTCGACCCGGCGAGCCAACTACTCCGCGAGATCCGCCGCCTGCCGACCCCCGGCACGGCGGCGCACCTGACGGTCGAGGGGCGGCTGTTCCGCGCGCAGGGCGCCAAGGGCGACGTCACGCTGAACCACCACCCGCTGGTGCGGTCCTACCTGGACGGGTTACCCCCCGGGCACCTGGTGCGCGGCGGCGACCGGCACGCCGAGTTGATCGTCGTCTCCGACGTCCTGCACGACTACGACCACCGCCGCGCCGCCGAGGGCATCGCGCCGCTCGGCATGGCTGACGCGAAGGACATCCTGCAGACCGGTCGGTTCGAGGTCTTCCGGGTGCGCGAGCCGGGCGATCCGAACGGCGGCCTCGCCGACCGCCCTTGCGACTCGTGTGTGGACCTGCTGGTGGATTTCAACGTCCTGCCCTGGTCCGACCGGGCCTTCACGATGCCGTGGCAACCGGACCCGCAACCCGACCCTGCGCCGGGCCGGTTTCACCCGGACGTCGCGCAGGCACTCGTCGCGGCCGGCTGGCGGCCGCACTTCGGGGACGAGGTCGTCGCCCTGTCCGCCATCAGGGACGTCAGTGCCGTCAGGGGTGAGACGTCCGCGCATCCCGACTTCCCTGCGGTCCTGTCGACACTCACCGCCTTTCCGAGCCTGGTGGGCGCCCGGCGCGGTCCCGGCGAACAGGTGTGGATCTCCCGCTTCGACATCCGTCCACGACAGGTCGCGCACACCGCCGACACGCTGGCCGACTTCGCCGCGGTGCTCGGCGTACGGCTCTTTCCCATCGGCACCGAGCGGCAGGAGAGCATCCTCGCCGTCGACGAGCGGGGGTGGGTCTTCGCGTTGGACCAGGCCGGCGAGTGGTTCCTCGGCGAGGACATCGACGCCGCGCTGACCACCCTGCTGCTCGGCCGGGCGCCGGCCCGCGTCCGCGACGACGGCACCTGGTGAGCGGGCGACAGTTGCTGAGCGGGCGGCACCCGGTGAGCGCTACAACGACAGGCCGGTCAGCACCATGACCCGGGGTTCCGTGTAGTCGTCCATGGCGCTGCGCAGGCCCTCGCGCCCGACGCCGCTGCCCTTCACCCCGCCGTACGGCATCTGGTCGGCCCGGTACGACGGCACGTCGCCGACGATCACGCCGCCCACCTCCAGCGTGCGGTGCGCGGCGAAGGCCGTGTCGAGGCGGTGGGTGAAGACGCCCGCCTGCAACCCGTACGCCGAGTCGTTGACGGCGGCGAACGCGGCCTGGTCGTGCGCGACGCGGGCGACCACCAGCACGGGCCCGAAGACCTCCTCGGCGCAGACCTTGGCGTCCGCCGGCACGCCGGAGAGCACGGTCGGCGGATAGGTCGCGCCGTCGCGCCGGCCGCCCAGCTCGATGGTGGCGCCGGCGGTGACGGCCTCGTCCACCCACGCCTCGACGCGGCGGGCGGCGTCGACGGAGATCAGCGGCCCGACGTCGGTGAGGGGGTCGGACGGGTCGCCGACGCGCAACTCCTGCACCGCCGCGACGAGGCGGGGCAGGAACGCGTCGTAGAGCCATTCGTGCGCGTAGACCCGCTGCACGGCGATGCACGACTGCCCGGCCTGGTAGTTGGCGAACGTGGCGATGCGGTGCGCGGCGAAGGTCAGGTCCTCGTCGGTGTTCCAGTCCTCGCAGATCACGGCGGCGGCGTTGCCGCCCAGCTCCAGGGTGACGTGCTTCTCGGGCACGCGGCGACGGATCGCCGCGCCGACCGGCCCGGAGCCGGTGAACGAGACCACCGGCAGCCGGGGGTCGACGACCAGTTCGACGGCGCGCTCGTTCGGCAGCGGCAGCACCGAGAACATGCCCTCCGGCAGGTCGGTCTCGGCGAGCAGCTCGCCCAGCAGCAGCGCCGACAGCGGGGTGGCGGGGGCGGGCTTGACGATGATCGGGGCGCCGACCGCGATGGCCGGGGCGACCTTGTGCGCGACGAGGTTCAGCGGGAAGTTGAACGGCGCGATGCCGAGCACCGGCCCCTTGGGCGCCCGCCGGACCAGGGCGATGCGCCCGGTGGCAGCGGGGTCGGTGTCGAGGCGTTGCAGCTCGCCGGAGAAGCGCCGGGCCTCCTCGGCGGCCCAGCGGAAGGTGGAGACGGCCCTCGCGACCTCGGCGCGGGCCCACTTCAGCGGCTTGCCGTTCTCGGCGGTGATCAGCCGCGCGGACTCCTCGGCCCGCTCGGCGAGCCGGCGGGACACGTGGTCCAGGGCCGCCGCGCGGGCGTGCGCGGGCAGGGCCGCGGCCACCGCGGCCACCCCGGCCGCTGCCGCGACGGCCGCTTCGACCTGGTCGGCGGTGGCGAGGGTGGTACGACCGACGGCGCGCCCGTCGTACGGGTGGTGGACGGTCAGCTCGCCCTCGCCGTGGGCGGGGCGGGAGGCGACATGAAAGGCGACCGGGTCCACACGCAGCAGCGTAGACCTCCACGTGGCAGTGAGCCCGGCTGATCCATTACCGCAGTCCGCACCCCTAATACAAGTCCCCCTCACGTCTCCACATTTTGCCGTGGAGGCCCTACGCTCTTGCTCACTTTGATCAATTGCGATCGATGGCGCACCCGCCGTCGTGTAGCGAGAGGAACACCCGAGGGATGACACTCCCCTACCCCGCCGCGCGCCGCTGGCGCGTCGGTGTGTTGACCGCCGCCGTCGCCACCGCCGTGGCGTTCGGCGCCCCCGCGACGGCCGCCCCCGCCGAGGGACAGATTCTCATGGCGGGCGGCGCCACCGCCGTCGACGACTCGTACATCGTGGTGTTCAAGGACGCCTCCGTGGGCCGGACCGACGTCACGAAGAAGGCACGTGACCTCGCCGGCCGGCACCGGGGCGCGGTCAACCGGACGTACCAGAACGCGCTGCGCGGGTTCGAGGCCCGGATGTCCGAGGCGGAGGCCAAGCGGCTCGCCGCCGACCCCTCGGTGCGCTACGTCCAGCAGAACCACACCATGCGGATCAGCGGTACGCAGAGCCCCACCCCCTCCTGGGGCCTCGACCGGCTCGACCAGCGCGCCCTGCCGCTGAACAACTCGTACACCTACCCGAACACCGGCTCGGGCGTGAAGGCGTACATCATCGACACCGGCATCCGGTTCGGCCACAGCGACTTCGGCGGCCGGGCCGTCTCCGGCTTCGACTCCATCGACGGCGGCAGCGCGGACGACTGCAACGGGCACGGCACGCACGTGGCCGGCACGGTCGGCGGCACCGCCTACGGCGTCGCCAAGGGCGTCACGCTGGTCGGCGTCCGGGTGCTCGACTGCGAGGGCAGCGGCACCGACGCCGGCGTCATCCAGGGCGTCGACTGGGTGACCGGCGACCACGCCGCCGGCCAGCTCGCGGTGGCCAACATGAGCCTCGGCGGCGGGTTCAGCCAGGCCCTCAACGACGCGGTGGCGCGGTCCATCGCCGACGGCGTCACCTACGGCCTGGCGGCTGGCAACGACTACGGCGCGAACGCCTGCAACAGCTCGCCGGCCAGCCTCCTCGCCGGCATCACCGTCGGCTCGACCACCAACACCGACGCCCGCTCGTCGTTCTCCAACATCGGCACCTGCCTGGACATCTTCGCCCCCGGCAGCTCGATCACCTCGGCCTGGCACACCGGCGACACGGCCACCAACAGCATCAGCGGCACCTCGATGGCGACCCCGCACGTGGTCGGCGCCGCCGCGCTCGTGCTCGCCGCCAACCCGACGTTCACCCCGCAGCAGGTGCGCGACAAGCTCGTCGCCGACGCCACCAGCAACGCGGTGACCAGCCCCGGCACCGGCTCGCCCAACAAGCTGCTCAACCTCGGCGACGGCGGCACCACGCCCCCGCCGCCCACCGGCTGCACCCAGACCAACGGCACCGACGTGACCATCCGCGACAACGCCACGGTGGAGAGCACCATCACCATCGCGGGCTGCACCGGCACCGCCGGCTCCACCAGCACGGTCGCCGTGCAGATCGTGCACACCTACATCGGTGACCTCGCCGTCAGCCTCGTCGCTCCCGACGGCAGCGCCTACACCCTGCACAACCGCACCGGCGGCTCCGCCGACAACATCAACCAGACCTACACCGTCAACCTCTCCTCCGAGGTGGCCAACGGCACCTGGAAGCTGCGGGTCCAGGACGCGGGCGCCGGCGACACCGGCTACGTGAACAGCTGGACGCTCAACCTGGGCGGCTCCGGCACGACGAACTGCACCGGCACCAACGCCAACAATGTCACCGTCGGCGACAACGCGACGGTCACCAGCAGCGTCGCGATCGCCGGCTGCACCGGCACCGCCTCGTCGACCAGCAAGGTCGCCGTGCAGATCGTGCACACGTACGTCGGCGACCTCGTCGTCAGCCTCGTCGCCCCCGACGGGAGCGCCTACACCCTGCACAACCGCACCGGCGGCTCCGCCGACAACATCAACCAGACCTACACGGTCAACCTCTCCACGGAGACCCGTAACGGCACCTGGAACCTGCGCGTCCAGGACGCCGCCTCCGGCGACACCGGCTACATCGACGGCTGGACCCTGACCCTCTAGGGCTCGTCACTCGAGGGCACGGCCCGAGGGGCCCCTCGCCACGCACCCGCCTGGCGAGGGGCCCCTCCTCCTCTTCTCCCGCCCGGCGGGGTGGGGGCTACGTGGGTCGGTTCTTGCGGCGGGTGTGCAGGGTGGTGGTCAGGGTCAGTAGGAGCGCTAGCACGAACATCGCGGTGCCGATGACGTTGACCTGGGGCGGGATGCCCCGCTGGGCGGCACCCCAGACATACATGGGGAACGTGACGGTGGTGCCGGCGTTGAAGTTCGTGACGATGAAGTCGTCGAAGGAGAGCGAGAAGGCGAGCAGCGCGGCGGCCACGATGCCGGGCAGCGCCAGCGGCAGGGTGATCCGCCGGAAGGTCTGCCACTCGCTCGCGTAGAGGTCCATGGCGGCCTCCTCCAGCCGGGAGTCCATCCCGGCCAGCCGCGCCCTGACGGTGACCACCACGAACGACAGGCAGAACATGACGTGGGCGACTACGACCGTCCAGAAGCCCTGCGGCACCCCGGCGGAGACGAAGAGGGCCAGCAGCGAGGTGCCCATCACCAGTTCGGGGGTGGCCATCGGCAGGAAGATCAGCACGTTGATCCCGGCGCGGCCACGGAACCGGTGCCGCGCGAGCGCGAACGCCATCAGGGTGCCGAGCACCGTGGCGACCACGGTCGAGACGAAGCCGATCTGGACGCTGCGCACCACCGCGTCGCACATGTCGGAGGTGGCGCACGGGTTGCGCCAGTTGTCGAGGGTGAACTCGTTGAAGTCGTACGACAGGCGGCTGGAGGGGCGGTTGAAGGAGAGCGCGGCGACCACGGCGACCGGCAGGAGGAGGTAGCCGAGCACCAGCAGCGCCACGCCGGCCAGCCAGCGGTCGGCCAGCCAGCGGGAGATCCGCGTCGTCACAGGACCTCCTCCGGGCCGGTCCGGCGCAGGTAGCCGAAGACCACCGCGAGGATGGCCGCCATCAGCAGGAACGACAGCGCCGCGCCCTGCGGGTAGTCCAGCCGGACCAGGAACGCCGAGTCGATGACGTTGCCGATCATGTACTCGTTGGGGGTGCCGAGCAGCTCGGCGTTGATGTAGTCGCCGCTGGCCGGGATGAAGAACAGCAGCGTGCCGGCGACCAGGCCAGGCATGGACAGCGGCAGCGTGACCCGGCGGAAGGTTCGCCACGGGCCGGCGTAGAGGTCGCCGGCCGCCTCCAGCAGCCGGGGGTCCAGCCGCTCCAGGCTCGCGTAGAGCGGCAGCACCAGGAAGGGCAGGAAGTTGTACGTCAGGCCGAGCACCACCGCGACGGGGGTGGCCAGCAGCCGGCCGTCGGGGGCGAGCAGGTGCACGTCGCGCAGCAGCCCGACGAGCCAGCCGTTGTCCGACAGGATGGTCTTCCACGCCAGCGTGCGCACCAGGAAGCTGGTGAACATCGGCGCGACCACGCAGACCAGCAGCAGGTTCTTCCACCGGCCGGCCTTCTGCGCGATGGCGTACGCCAGCGGGTAGCCGGCCAGCAGCGCCAGCACCAGCGCGGCCCCGGCGTAGCCGAAGGACCGCCCGAACTGCGGCCAGTACGCGGCGAGCGCGTCGGGGTAGTTGCCGAACGCCCACGTCATCGCGTACCCGGTGGCGAGCGAGCCCGCGGGGTCGTAGAGGCTGGCGGCGGCGAGCTGCACCAGCGGCACCGCGAAGAAGAGCACCAGCCACGCCGCCGCGGGCAACAGCAGCAGGTACGGCAGAAGCCCGGGCCGGCGGGGCGGCGCGGGCGGCGTCGGCTCCCCGGGTCCGGTGGGCAGCCGGGCCGGGGCGCTCACGAGGGTGCGCCGACCGGCTCGTCCCGCGCCGGCGCGCTCCGGTCCTGTCCGCCGGCTTCCCGGGGCAGCAGGAAGGCGTGCCGCGGGTCCCAGTACGCCACCGCCTCCGCGCCCAGCGGCAGCGGACGGGCCGTGCCGCTGTTGGCCACGAAGGCCGTCAGCTCGCCGCCCCAGCCGGTGCGCAGCAGGTACTGCGTGCTCACCCCCACGTAGGAGGCGTCGGTGACGATGCCGGTGACGTGCTGGCACCCGGCGGGGACCTGGTCGACGGAGTCGGCCAGGTGCAGCTTCTCCGGGCGTACGCCCAGGTGGACCGGCCCCCGGTCGACCCGGGCCCGGCCGGTGGGCACCGAGAAGCGACGGCCGTGGGCCGACACGGCGACCTCGTCCCCGCCCGCGCCGGACGCCTCGCCGGCGAGCAGGTTGGACTGGCCGAGGAAGTTCGCCACGAACGCCGTGGCGGGGTACTCGTAGAGGTCGGCGGGGGCGCCGAGCTGCTCGATCCGCCCGGCGTTCATCACCGCGACGATGTCGGCCATCGTCATGGCCTCCTCCTGGTCGTGGGTGACGTGCACGAACGTGATGCCGACCTCGGTCTGGATCCGCTTGAGTTCGATCTGCATCCGCCGGCGCAGCGTCAGGTCCAGTGCGCCGAGCGGCTCGTCGAGCAGCAGCACCTGCGGGCGGTTGACCAGGGCACGGGCCAGCGCGACCCGCTGCTGCTGCCCGCCGGAGAGCTGGGCGGGACGGCGGTGGCCGTGGTCGTCGAGCTGCACCAGCGCGAGCATGCCCATGACCTCGTCGTCGACGGAACGGATGCCCCGCCGGCGCAGGCCGAACGCCACGTTCTCGAAGACGTCCAGGTGCGGGAAGAGCGCGTAGCTCTGGAAGACGGTGTTCACCGGCCGCTTGTACGGGCGCAGCCGGGTCACGTCCCGTTCGCCCAGCAACACCTGCCCGCCGGTCGGCTCCTCCAGGCCGGCGATCATCCGCAGCGTGGTGGTCTTGCCGCAGCCGGACGGGCCGAGCAGTGCGAAGAAGGAGCCCTGCGGGACGGTCAGGCTGAGGTCGTCCACCGCGGTGACGACGCCGAACCGCTTGGTGAGGTTCGCCAGCCGCAGGTCGCCGGCCGGGGTCTCGCGTCCCGCAGTCGTCGTACCCATCCCGCTCACGCTCCGATGACCTGCTGGAACTTGGTCTCGTACTCGCGTTCCTGCTTCTCGTCCAGCGCCATGAAGACCTTCGACCTGGCGAGCATGGCATCGTCGGGGAAGATCAGCGGGTTGGCGGCCAGCGCCGGGTCGATCTTCTCCATCTCGGCCTGGGCGCCCCGGACGGGGCAGATGTAGTTGACGAAGGCGGCGAGCCGGGCGGCGACCGCCGGCTGGTAGTAGTGGTCGATGAGCCGCTCGGCGTTGCCCTTGTGGGTGGCCTTGTTCGGCACCACCACGTTGTCCGACCAGATCATCACCCCGGACTCGGGCACCACGAACCTGATCCTGTCGTCGTCGAAGCCGAGCTGGATGGCGTCGCCGGACCAGCAGATGCAGGCGGCGATGTCGCCCTTGGCGAGGTCCGGCGCGTAGTCGTTGCCGGTGAACCTGCGGATCTGGCCGGAGTCGACGGCCCTCTTGAGCTTGGCGAGCGCGTCGTCGAACTGGGCGCCGGTGAAGTTCGCCGGGTCGTGGCCGTTCGACTGGAGCAGCAGGCCCATGGTGTCCCGCATCTCGGCCAGCGCGGTCACCTTGCCCTTGAGGTCGGGGCGGGTGAGCAACTCGTCGACCGTCCGGATCTCCCTGGTCACCCTGCCGTTGTAGGCGAGGCCGGCCAGGCCGGACTGCCACGGGATGGCGAGCTGGTCCTCCGCGTCGAAGGACCGGCCGCGCAGCGAGGGCAGCAGGTTGGCCTCGACGTTGGGCAGCTTCGACTTGTCCAGCTTCTGGATCCAGCCGAGCCGGATCATCCGGGCCGCCATCCAGTCGGTGAGGACCATGATGTCCCGCCCGGTCGGCTGGCATCCCGCGAGCTGGTTCTGCACCTTGCCGAAGAACTCGTTGTTGTCGTTGACGTCCTCGGTGTAGGCGACCTGGATGCCGCTCTCCGCGACGAAGGCGTCGAGGGTCGGCCGCTTGGCGGAGTCGGTGTCGTCCACGTCCATGTACTGCGGCCAGTTGGAGAACGTCAGCGTCTTCTCGGTGCCGGACAGGTCCTCGCTGACGCAGCCGGCCTCCGTCTGGGCGGCGCCCGTGGTGCCGCAGCCGGCCAGGGAGCCGCCCGCCGCCAGCAGTGCCGCCGAGCCGAGGGCGCCGGTCAGCAGCCCACGCCGGGTGAGGGGCCGGAGGGGAGGTCGCATGTGACGACTCCTCGAGGTCATCGTCGGCGGCCAGGCGGGAGTGGCGCGCCGACGGACGTCAGGTGCGGTGAACGACAGATCTTGGCATGGGCCGACGGCGCCGACGGACGGCGGGTCGGCGTGCGCGAAGGGCGAAGGCGCGACCACATTCCGCTCGCCGCCGGGAGTGACGCGATCGTCGCGGGAGTAATGCTGACCGTCGCGGAGGCGATGCTGACCGTCGCGGAGGCGATGCTGACCGTCGCGGAGGCGATGCTGACCGTCGCGGAGGCGATGCGGATCGTCGCGGCGACCGGCCGCTCTCGCCACCGCGGCGCCGTCCGCCTCATGCGACGTGCGCAGGCGTACGCCTGAGGCGCCGGTGCCGGCCCCGTGGGCCGCGCCGACCGCCCTGTCCGATCAGCCGGCGCGCCCGTGCCGGCCGGCGGACCCGACGAACGCGCGCCAGGCGTCCGGCGCGAAGGTGAGCACGCCCCCGGCGCGGTCCTTGCTGTCCCGCACGAGCACCCGGCCGGGCAGGTTGTCGGCCACCTCGACGCAGTCGCCGCCGTTGTTGCTGCTGCGGGTCGCGGTGCGCCAGCGGGCGTCGGTCATGTCCATGTCGTCGCCACTTCCCCGATCAGCTCGATCGACTGGCGTCGCGGCAGCGCCTCGCCGGCGACGCTCTCCCATCTCGCGCCCAGGCTAGCAATGTCGGCACTCTCGGTCACGACCTGACCGCGCAGCTGGTTGTCCAGATAGGCCGTCTCGGCGCCGTCGGGCAGCCGGATCAGCACGAACGGCCCGGCGAGGCCGGTGTGCCACGGCGCCTCGGCGGGAATCACCCGGACCTGCACGTGCTCCTGCGCGGCGACCGCCAGCAGGTGGGCCAGCTGCCCGGCCATCACCGCCTCGTCCCCGACCCGCCGCCGCAGCACCACCTCGTCGATCACGGCGACCAGCTGGGGCGGGGCGTCCCGGGCCAGGATCGCCTGCCGGGCCAGCCGGCCGCCCACGATCTCGTCGACCTCGGCCGCCGGCAGCAGGCCGCCGGTCGCCAGCACCGCGCGGGCGTACCCCTCGGTCTGGAGCAGGCCCGGCACGAGCAGCGGCTGGTACGACCTGATCGTGACGGCGTCCTGCTCCAGCTCGGCCCAGGGCCGGAACCACGGCAGGTCGCGGCGGCGGAACGGCTCGGGCCACAGCTCGGCGGCGTCGCGCCCGAGGACCTCGGCGACGGCGAGCCGGGTCCTGGGGTGCGGGATCCGGCCCGCCGCGAGCCACCGTCCCGCCGTCTTCGGGTCGACACCCACCTTCTCCGCCAGCGACTCGGCGGTCTCCCCCTTCTCGGCCATCGCCACCCGCAGTGCCTCGTTCACCATCCGACCTCCCGCGCCCGCGATCACACTGGGGCGCACGGTAGCCACGCTGAGTGCCCTTGTCGTCACGCTGCCGGCGTGTCGCGGTGGGATCTGTTTCGCGCGCCCGAGGTGGCCGACGACCGCCCGGAAAAGGCCCTGGACATGCCTCCGCCGCAGCGTCCGACCAGGCGCGGAACGAGCGGATCGCACCTCCGAAGGGCCGCGCGCCGGCCGTGCCGGACCCACCTCACCCGCGCTGTCGAACTGATGTCGCAGACGACTCAGCCCTCGGCGGCACAGCCGGACACCGCCCCGATCACCAACCCCGCCGTGCGACGGTGCCTTGATGTCGTAGACGATTCAGCTCGACAGTGCCCGGCGCGACCATCGGGCCCGCACCTCTGCCGGCGAGCTGCCGATTCCGCGCGGACTTCTCTCGCCGGTGCCCGTGACCTTCACCGGGCGGCGGATCAGTGGTTCGGGGGGATGACGCGCAGGTGACCCCGGCGGCCCGTCTGGGGAGTCGAGTTGGTGGTGTGGTCGTCCTCGGGCGGGCGCGGGGCCACCGGGCGGGCGGCCTCGCGGACGGCCTCGGCCAGGGCGACCAGATCGTCGGTGGTGGGCGGCGGGGGCTCGAACTCGCCCTCGTGCCGGACGACGTCCCAACCGCGCGGCGCCGTCAGGCTCCGGGCGTGCGGTTCACAGAGGTCGTACGTGTGCGGCTCGGCGAATGCCGCCAGGGGGCCGACCACCGCTGTCGACTCGTTGTAGACATAGGTCAGCGTGGCGACCGCTTGCCGGGGGCAGCCGTTACGGGAGCAGCGCCGTGGTGACCTCACGGCGGCAGGGTATCTCCATTACCGGGTCCGGCGCACTGCTTCGCGTTGCGACACGCCCGTCACGGTGATCACAATTCGGCCGGTTGCTCACCGGCCGGCTGCCCTGGCGGGCGAGCACCTCGCGCAGATGCCGACCGCGCCGCGCCGCGTCAGTGGCGCTGCCGCAGGCCAGGTCGGTGCGGGCGCTAACCTTTCCTCATGACGAGCCCGGAACACCGCCGCCCCGGCCCCGGCCGGCGCGCCCACCGCGACCGGCACGGGCGCGGCCTGCGCGGGCGGCTGGTGCCGGCGACGGTGCCGTTGGCGCGTACGAAGGCGGAGATCTTCGACGACCTGGTGCTGGACACGGTCGAGACCCTCGAACGGCGGTTCGCCAAGGAGCTGGCCGGGGTCGAGTTCGCCGTAGAGGACGTGCCGCCCGACCTCAACGTCTACGACTCCGACGTGCTGGAGGACGGCGAGGTGCCGCTCGCCCGGCTGCTGCCGGGTCGCCCCGGCCGGCAGGAGGTGCCCCCGCGGATCGTGCTCTACCGCCGGCCGTTGGAGTTCCGTGCGATGGACCGCGAGGACCTCGCGGATCTCGTGCACGACGTGATCATCGAACAGGTGGCCAATCTGCTCGGGGTGGACCCCGACGAGTTGGCCTGAGCCGGGCGGCCCCCACCGCCCCGGCCCGGCAATGCTCAGGCGACCCGCCGCTTGAGCTTGCGCCGCTCCCGCTCCGAGAGCCCACCCCAGATCCCGAATCGCTCGTCGTGACCGAGAGCGTATTCGAGGCATTCCGTCTTCACCTCGCAGCGCGAGCAGATCCGCTTCGCCTCGCGGGTCGAGCCGCCCTTCTCGGGAAAGAACGCCTCCGGATCGGTCTGGGAGCAAAGCGCCCGCTCCTGCCACTCCGGCGCGTTTCCGAGCAGGTCGGCCACCTCAAGCTGGCCGTCCATCAGATGCCTCCTTGTCGCGCACCGGCGTCATCGCCGCTGCAACCCCCCACGCGGAAGGCGTGCTTGTCCGTACGGTCCCGATTTGTTGCGTTCCGCGCGAACAACCCCATTCAAATTACACGCGTGTAATGCGTGCGCCGTCAAGCCGGACTTGATAATGGAGTCGCCCTCCCGACAACACTCCGGACGGCCACCCGACCACCCGGCCTCGCAACCTGCCCTATCGATTCAGACCCCGGCCGAGTAACGCCCTCTCCGGCGAGTTGCCCGAGTTTTCTCCCGTGGCGCCTCCCCGCCGACCCGACGGGGAAGGCCGATGAGGACCCTCGGAAGTCACCCACCACGATTCGTTGATCTTGGTGGGGCACAGGTTAACCCGAGTTGGCGCGGACCGCCCGCCGAGCCGGAGACGCCGGCCGCGCTCCGCCCACGATGTGGACGGAGTGCGGCGGTGCGACCGCGTCCCCCGGATCGTGGCGGGTCGCCGACACGCTGCTGGGCCGGACGAATCCGGTCGTTCCTCCACTTGCGACAGAAATCCTGGAGACCGGCCGGTGCTCGTCCCACCAGGCGGTACGGACGCGGCTGACGCGCCCGGCCCGGCCGGTGGCGTGGAGCACGGTGTCCGTTGTGGACGGTCAGGCGACCCGTCGATGCTAGGGGCGAGGGCTGCCGTACGCGGTCGTGCGTTTGCGGGCCGGTCGTCCGGCGGCCGTCGCGATCGCGATCAACTGCTCCTCCGTGCGCGCCGAGCCGTTGCCGGAACCGGCCATCCGGGAGATCGTCTCCTCCATCAGCGTGCCGCCCAGGTCGTTGCAGCCGCCCCGGAGCATCGCCGCCGTGCCCTCGTCGCCGAGCTTCACCCACGAACACTGAATGTTGTCGATCCGGCCGTGCAGCAGCAGCCGGGCCATCGCGTGCACCACCCGGTTCTCCCGCCACGTCGGCCCCGGGCGGGCGATGCCGGCCAGGTAGATCGGCGCATTCGTGTGCACGAACGGCAGCGCCACGAACTCGGTAAACCCGCCCGTACGGTCCTGCAACCCCGCCAGCACCCGGAAGTGCGCGAGCCACTGCGCCGGGTGGTCCACGTGGCCGTACATCATGGTGGAGCTGGACCGGATGCCCAGCTCGTGGGCCGTGCCGACCACGTCGACCCAGGCGGCGGCCGGCAGTTTGCCCTTGGTGAGCACCCAGCGCACGTCGTCGTCGAGGATCTCCGCGGCGGTGCCCGGGATGGTGTCCAGCCCGGCCTCGCGGAGCCCGGTCAGCCACTCCCGCACCGACACACCGGCCTTGGCGGCGGCGGTGACGATCTCCATCGGCGAGAACGCGTGCACGTGCATCCCCGGCACCCGCGCCTTGATCGCCCGCACCAGGTCGGCGTAGACGGTCACCGGCAGCTTCGGGTCGATCCCGCCCTGGAGGCAGACCTCGCTGGCGCCGGCCGCCCACGCCTCCTCGGCCCGGTCGGCGACCTGGTCCACCGAGAGCCGGTAGGAGTCGGCGTCGCGCTCCCGCTGGGCGAAGGCGCAGAACCGGCAGCCGACGTAGCAGACGTTGCTGAAATTGATGTTGCGGTTGACCACGTACGTCACGTCGTCGCCGACCGCCGCCCGGCGGACATCGTCGGCCAGCCGGCACAGTTCGTCGAGCGCCGGCCCGTCGGCGGCGAACAGCGCCAGCGCCGCGTCGGCGTGCTGCGGCTCCAGCAGCGCGGCCGGATCGTCGGCCGCCAGCCGCAGCCCCGCCCGCAGGTCGCGGTCGGTCCCCGCCCCGCCCCCGGCGGTGACCTTGCCCGCCACCTCCGACCAGTCGCCGTAGACGTGGTCGAAGTCGCCGCGCCGGTCGCCGGTCCGCCCGGTGGTGTCGATGGTGGCGTGCAGGTCGGTCCGGCCGCCGTACGTCTCGTCGGGCTCCTGCCAGGGGCGGCCCACCGGTCGGGCCTCCTCGACGGCCAGCCCCGTCGCCGGGTCGGCCAGCGCGCCGACGTGCGGCAGCAGGCGCGGGTCCAGCCACGGGTCGCCGGCCCGCACGTACTCGGGGTAGATCGTCAGCCGCTCGCGCAGGGTGAAGCCGGCCTTCTCCGTGTGCCGGGCCAGCTCGTCGATCTGCGGCCAGGGGCGCTCCGGGTTGACGTGGTCCGGGGTCAGCGGGGAGACCCCGCCCCAGTCGTCGATGCCGGCGCGCAGAAGCAGGGCGTACTCGCCCGCGATGAGGTTCGGCGGGGCCTGGATCCGGGCCTTCGGCCCGAGCAGCACCCGGGCCACCGCCACCGTGGCGGCCAGGTCGTGCAGCTCCGCGTCCGGCATGCCGCGCATCGCCGTGTCCGGCTTCGCGCGGAAGTTCTGCACGATCACCTCCTGGAGGTGGCCGTACTCGCGGTGCGCCCGGCGGATCGCGAAGATCGCGTCGACCCGCTCGGCAGGGGTCTCGCCGATGCCGATCAGGATGCCGGTGGTGAACGGCACGCCGACCCGGCCCGCGTCGTCGAGCACCCGCAGCCGGACCGCCGGCTCCTTGTCCGGCGAGCCGAAGTGCGGGCCGCCCGGCTCCGACCAGAGCCGCGTCGCCGTGGTCTCCAACATCATCCCCATGCTGGGCGCGACGGGCTTGAGCCGCTGCAACTCCGACCAGGAGAGCACGCCCGGGTTGAGGTGCGGCAGCAGCCCGGTCTCCTCCAGCACCGCCACCGCGCAGGCGCGCAGGTAGTCGAGCGTGGAGTCGTAGCCGCGCTCGTCCAGCCACTGCCGGGCCGCCGGCCAGCGTTCCTCCGGCCGGTCTCCGAGCGTGAACAGGGCCTCCTTGCAGCCCTGGGCCGCCCCCGCCCGGGCGATGGCGAGAACCTCGTCCCGGTCGAGGAAGGCCGCCGGCAGCCGGTGCGGCACGGTCGCGAAGGTGCAGTAGTGGCACCGGTCCCGGCACAGCCGGGTGAGGGGGATGAAGACCTTCTTCGAGTACGTGACCACGCCCGGCCGCCCGGCCTCGCGCAGGCCGGCGTCGCGGACGGCGCCCGCCACGTCGAGCAGCTCGTCCAGCGCCCCGCCCCGGGCGGCCAGCAGCGCGGTGGCCTCGTCGACGTCGAGCGCCCGCCCGCTCGCGGCCCGGTGCAGTGCCCGCCGCACGCTGGCGTCGGTCGGGCCGGGCACGGTGCGATCAACCATCCGCCCAGCCTAAGCGCTCATCTGCCCCGTCCCGCGAACCTGACCGGCGTGAACAAGCGCACCCCGCCGGTCGTCGCGGTGATCAAGAGGTTTTCGTCCTGCGGAGCGCCTTCTGCGCCCCAGAACCTCTTGATCACCCGCGACGAGGAGGTGGGGTGGGACGGGGAGCGCCCCGCACGGGTGCCGTGCGGGGCGCTCGGGTGGGACGGCGTCGCGATCAGCGCGGGGCGTCGGGGCTGTCGCCGGGGTTGATGTGCTGGGTGCGGTCGGTCTCGTCGGCGGCGGGACGCGGAATCGCCTGGGTGGGCTCCGCCAGCTCGGCGGACTGGCGCGGGATCGCCTGGGTGGGGTCGGCCGAGGGCGGCTGACCGAACGGCGGCGCGCCCTGCGGCTGGCCGAACGGCGGCGCGGACTGCGGGGCGGGAGCGGCCGGGGGCGCGGAGTGCGGGGCCGGGGCGAACGGCGAGCCCGGCTGCGGGCCGCCGGCGTACGGCGCGGGCTGCTGACCGTACGGGGCGCCGTAGGGGCCCGGCGCCTGCCAGCCGCCCTGCTGACCGGGGGCCTGCTGGCCCGGGACCTGCTGGCCCGGAACCTGCTGGCCGGGGACGGGGTAGCCGCCCTGCTGCTGGGGCCAGCCGGGCTGCGGCTGGCCGTACACGCCGGGCTGCGGCTTCGGCTTCGGCACGTGGTAGAGGGTGCGCCAGACCTTGAACACGACGTACGCGGCGACGGCGAACAGCGCCAGCCACGCCACGCGGCTCAGCAGGCCCAGGAAGGCGTCGAGGATCTCGCCCTCGGCCAGCCGGTTGACCGTCCAGAAGAGGAAGGTCAACCCGCCGAAGAGCGCGCTGACGGCGTACTCACCCAGGGCGACCTGGGTGATCAGCTTCGCCTTCGGCACCGGGGGCTTCACGTGCGTGGCGAGCAGCACGGCCAGCAGCGGCAGGAACACCGACTCCACGCCGACGAAGGCGAAGAAGGCGCTGCCCGCCCGACCGCCGAACGTGCTGTAGTCGGTCGGCGTCACCAGCCGGATCAGGCCGACGAAGAGGAACACGGCGTTCGCGCCGAGGAGCACGAACGCGGCGAGTTCACGCAGCGGCTTGGTCAGTTGGCTGGCCTGCGTCGCGTCGGTGGACGCGGGCTCGGCGGGGCTGGTCACGGGATCCCCCTCGGGGCGAATGCGGACAGTTGCCGACGTGAGCCTAGTCTCCCGGCCCACGGGCGGACCGGAGGCGGCCCGTACGCGAGGATGGGCGACATGCGCATCGTGGTTCTGACGGGTGGCATCGGGGGCGCTCGTTTCCTGGTCGGCGTACGGGCGTACGCCCGCGAGGTCGGCGCCGAGGTGACCGCCGTGGTCAACGTCGGTGACGATCTGCTCCTGCACGGGCTCAAGGTCTGCCCCGACCTGGACAGCGTGATGTACACGCTGGGGGGCGGAGCCGACCCCGAGCGAGGCTGGGGGCGCGTCGGCGAGAGCTGGACGGTCAAGCAGGAACTGGCCGCGTACGGCGCCGAGCCGACCTGGTTCGGGCTCGGCGACAAGGACATCGCCACCCACCTCGTGCGGACCACGATGGTCAACGCCGGCTACCCGCTGCACGCGGTCACCGAGGCGCTCGCCGCCCGCTGGCAGCCCGGCGTACGCGTGCTGCCGGCGACCGACGACCGGCTGGAGACGCACGTGGTGGTGGAGCTCGACGGCGGCCAGCGCGCGATCCACTTCCAGGAGTGGTGGGTGCGCCACCGCGGCGACGTCCCCACCCACCGGTTCGTCTTCGTCGGCGCGGAGGCCGCCAGGCCGGCGCCCGGCGTGGTGGAGGCGATCGCCGGAGCCGACGTGGTGCTGATCGCGCCGAGCAACCCGGTGGTGAGCGTCGCCCCGATCCTGGCCGTGCCCGGGCTGCGCGAGGCGGTCGCCGACGGCCCCGCACCGGTGGTCGGCGTGTCGCCGATCATCGGCGGCGCACCGGTGCGCGGCATGGCCGACCGCTGCCTGGCGGTGCTGGGGGTGGAGTGCAGCGCAGCCGGCGTGGGCCGGCTCTACGGCGGCCGGTCGGCCGGCGGGCTGCTCGACGGCTGGCTGGTCGCCGAGGAGGACGCCGGCACGGTGGTGCCGGAGGTGACGGTCCGCGCGGCACCGCTGCGGATGACCGACGAGGCGGCGACGGCGGCCATGGTCCGCGCCGCGCTGGAGCTGACGTGAGGCTTGAGATCCTGCCGGTGCCGGGCATCGGCCACGTGTCCGAGGGCGACGACCTGGCGGCCCTGATCGCCACCGCCGCGCCCTGGCTGCGCGACGGCGACGTGCTGGTGGTCACCAGCAAGATCGTCTCGAAGGCGGAGGGGCGCCTCGTCGACGTCCCGGCGGACGGGCCCGAGCGGCTCGCCGCGCGGGACGAGGTGCTGGCCGCCGAGACGGCGCGGGTGGTGGCCACCCGGGGCGCGACCCGGATCGTGCAGACCCACCACGGCTTCGTGATGGCGTCGGCCGGCATCGACGCCTCGAACGTCGACAAGACCCGGCTGGTGCTGCTCCCCGAGGACCCGGACGCCTCGGCCCGGGCGCTGCGCGCCGCCCTGCGCGAGCGCCACGGCGTGGACGTCGCGGTGATCGTCAGCGACACGATGGGCCGGCCCTGGCGCAACGGGCTGACCGACGTCGCACTCGGCGTCGCCGGGATGGACGCGATCCGCGACCACCGGGGCGAGGTCGACCCGTACGGCAACGAGCTCCAGCTCACCCAGATGGCGGTGGTGGACGAGCTGGCCGGCGCGGGCGAGCTGATCAAGGGCAAGTGCGACCAGATGCCGGTGGCGGTGGTGCGCGGCTACCTCACCACGCTCCGGCCGGACGACGGCGACGGCGCGTCGGCGCTGATCCGGGACGCGTCGATGGACCTCTTCTCGCTGGGCACCGCCGAGGCGAAGGCCGCCGGGCTGGCCGCCGCCGCAACCCTGCCGGACGGCCCCAACCCGACCCCGCCCGACCCGGCGGCCGTACGCCGGGCGATCGGCACCGTCGCGGGCCTGGTCGCGCCCGGCACGGTCTTCAGCCTGGTCGCCGACGAGGAGGCCCGCGCCGGGCTGACCTCCCGGGTGCCCGGCTGGCCGGCGGAGGCGACGACGCTGGTGCTCGGCTCCCCGGCCACCCCGGCCGGCCCGGCCGACCTGGTCCGCTTCGGCGCCGACCTGCAACGCCTCCGCACCGCCCTGGCGGCCGAGGGCGTCGCCTCCCTGCTGCTCCCTCCGCCCCCGGGCACCACCGCCAGCGCCGCGCTGGCCCTCTGACGCCGGCCGGCGCCGTCACCCGGCGGGGGGCCGGCGCCGCCATCCGGGCTGTCGCGCCGCGCGGTCCCACCACCAGCCGGCGTACGACCCGGCTGTGCCGCCACCCGGGCGGGCGCGGGCGCGCTCAGGAGTTGAGCATCGCCCGCCCCAACGGGGTCAGGGTGTGCAGGACGGTGTTGCGGTCGCGCTGGCTGACCAGGAGGCCGGCGTTGCGCAGCACGGTGGTGTGCTGGCTCGCGGCGGCGGCCGAGATGTTCAGCCGGCGGGCCACCTCGCCGGTGGTGCAGCCGTCGTCGCTGGCCGCCAGCACGGCCGCCCGGGTGCGGCCGAGCAGCGCGGCCAGGGCCTCGCGCCCGGGATCCGACGCTCCGGGGCCGCCGCCCTCGCCGGGGGCCGGCAGCAGGCCGCCGAGCCGGTCCACCGGGTAGACCAGGACCGGGGGCAGCGCCGGATCGAGCAGGGCGACCGGCGTGGCCGCGCAGAAGTACGACGGCACCAGCAGCAGCCCGCGCCCGCCCAGGTGCAGCTCCCGGCTGTGCGGGTAGTCGCGGATCTCCAGCACCCCCGACTCCCAGCGCATGGCGGGCCGGAGGCTGGCCAGCAGCCCCTCCACCCCGCCGTCGAGCAGCGCCCGGGCCCGCCGGGTGCGGTCGGCCTCCACCGCCGCCTGGATCCGCGGCCAGTACGGGTCGATGGCCAGGCCGCGGTACCGCTCCATCGCGCCCGTCAGGCCGCGCAGCGTGTCCGGCTCCCCCCGGGCCAGCGCCCCGGCGCCGGCCGACGGGGCGCCACCGGCGGCGAGCAGCGCCAGGTCGCGTTGCAGCACCGCCACGGGGGTGCTGCGGACCGCCTCCATGCCCGCGTCGAACCCCGACACGCTGTCGTACGGGGTGAGGAAGTCGGGGAAGTAGCCGCGGGGCGGGTTGAGTGACAGCAGGAGCCGCAGCCCCGCCGAGCCGCTGTCCTCACGCAGCCCGCGGGTCACACTGTGTCGCCAGCCCGCCAGTAGCGGTTCCCGGCGACGGCCGGGCAGCAGGTGCAGGCTGAGAACCAGCTCCCACACCGGATCCGCCGCCGGAGCCACCCGGGTCCGGAGGATGTCCTCGGCGGAAAAGTAGATCTTCAGCATGGACGGCTCCCGCGTCGCCCGGCAGAGGGGATGCCTGGCAACCGTTCGCACTGTACCTGGCCGGCACTTATCTCCGTCTTTAAGCGTGGGCTGAAAAACCTCGACGCCCCCGGGGACCGTTCGGCATGCTCTCACTGCCCGCACACGGGGGCGGGCACGTCACCCGACGCGCCCGGAACCGGGCACCCGGGGGACGGGGAGAGACCGGCGACCGGGCGGCACCACGAGGGTCTGCGGCCATGTTCCGCGGAGGTGTCGTCCGGCCGCCGGTCCACCGCAGGTCAGTCGACCCAGAGCGCCACCCGATGGTCCTCGTCGGTGACGTAGAAGCTCTGCCCGCCCCACTCGGCCACTCCCTCCACGTGATGGAACGGCGCCAGGTCGGCCACCAGCTCGCCGGGGACCAGGTGCCCGTCGCCGGGCGGGGGAAACCGGACGTGCCGGGAGGTGACGTCGCCGCCGGTCGGGTGGTCGTCGAGCAGCACCGAGCCCTTGCCCAGCGCGTCGATCGACCCGATGACCGCCGCGTAGCCGCCGTCGTCCGTGGGCGTGATCGCCCGGAAGCCGGCCAGCGTGCCGGGCGGCGTCACCCCGGTCAGGACGTACGCCCCCGACGCCTGCGGCCAGCTCGGCGCGGGGTCGAACATGCCCGGCACACCGGTCAGCTCGACCAGGATCGGCTCACCGTCGGCGGTGACCGGGAACCGCAGTCCGAGCAGGACACCGCCGGCCGGCGTGAAGGCCGCCGCCTCGACGTTGAGCGGCAGGTCGTCGGCGACGAGCCGGCTGACCCAGCCCTTCGACCGGGCGGCGCCCCGGGCGACGGTCTCCCCGATGAACCGGGCCCGCACCCGCTCGCCCGGCGGCAGCGGGGTGAACGCCGCCTTCAGCAGGGCGTCGTTGACCGCCCGGTGCAGCCGGAACCGGTTGCGGACCACCTGCACCGGCAGAGGGCCCGCCGCCGCGTCGTCCTCGCGGAACCGGGCCACGAAGGCGCGTCGCGGGCGCAGCGGCCCCGCCTTCGAACCGAAGTGGGAGCCGAAGACGTACACCCAGCCGTCGTGGTGGGCGAGCGCCTCGCCGTCCTCCGTGCGGCCGTTCTCCGCCCCGGCGTCGGCGGCCACGTGGTGGGCGACCCAGCGGCCGTCGTCCAGCTCCAGCAGCAGGGCCAGGCAGTGCTCCACCGGCCCCTCGTCCAGCACCGTCCAGAAGCCGCGCCGGGCACCGTGCGCCCGCAGCAGCGGCACGGAGCGCACCGGCAGCAGGTCGCTGGCCTCGTTGCCGGCCACGACGAACTCCAACAGTCGCAGGGTCACCGGGCCAGGGTACGAAGCGTCGGCTCGTACAGTGTCGACATGGCCGACTCCCCCACCGCCGCCTCCCGGACGCCGTCGGACGTCGAGGTGTACGCGGCCCTGCACGCCGACGCCGTCGCGACGCTGAGCCGGTGGGAGCCGACCGGACCGGTCGCCGCCGAGGCCCGCGACCGCACGGTGGCGCTGCTGGCCGCCGGGCCGGTGGCGATGAGCCGGGCGCACCGACCCGGGCACGTCACGGCGAGCGCGCTGGTGCTCGACGCCACCGGGTCACGGGTGCTGCTCTGCCTGCACGGCAAGTTCCGGCGGTGGGTGCAGCTCGGCGGGCACTGCGAGCCGGCCGACCGGACCCTCGCCGCTGCCGCCCTGCGCGAGGCCGGCGAGGAGTCCGGCATCGCCGGCCTGCGGATCGACCCCGTCCCGATCGACGTCGACATCCACCCGGTGAGCTGTCAGGGCGGCTCGCTGCACCACGACGTACGCTTCGCCGTGCTCGCCCCGCCCGGCGCGGTGGAGCGGGTCAGCGAGGAGTCCGAGGCGCTGGGCTGGTTCCCGCCGGACCGGCTGCCGGAGCCGCTGGCCGGCGGGACGGCGCACCTGGTCGCCCCGGCCCTGGCGACGCTCAGACGAGCCCCTCTTCGCCCCGTTCCTTGAGCTCGTCGACGACCTTCTTGACGTCCTGCGCCCGGTCCCGGGGGCAGACCAGCAGCGCGTCCGGGGTGTCGACGATGACCAGGTCGTGCACGCCGACGGCGGCCACCAGCCGCCCGGAGTAGGGCACCACCACCAGTCCGGAGCTGTCGCGCAGCAGCACCCCCGGCTTGGCGTCGGCGCCGAGCACCACGTTGCCGTCCGCGTCGGCGGGCAGCACCTCGCCCAGGGTGTGGAAGTCGCCGACGTCGTTCCAGCCGAAGTCGCCCGGCACGGTCGCCACCCGGCCGGCGGTCGCCGCGCCCTCCATCACCGCGTAGTCGACGGAGATCTTCGGCAGCGTCGGCCAGACCGTGCCGAGCACGTCGTCCTGCTCCTCGGTGCCCCACGCCTCGGCGATCGCGGCGATGCCGGCGTGCAGGGCGGGCTGCTGGCGGGCCAGCTCGGCGAGGAACACGTCGACCCGCCAGACGAACATGCTGGCGTTCCAGAGGTGCCGCCCGGAACGCAGGTACGCCTCGGCCACCTCGGCGCTCGGCTTCTCCTTGAACTCCGCCACCGGCCGCAGCGGGCCCCCGTCGACCGGGTCACCGGTCTGGAGGTAGCCGTAGCCGGTCTCGGCCCGGGTCGGGGTGATGCCGACCGTCATCAGCAGGCCCTGCTCGGCTCCGCGTACCGCCTCCCGGACGACCTCCCGCCAGCGCTCCGGGTCACCGATCAGGTGGTCGGCGGCGAAGGAGCCCATCACCGCCTCCGGGTCGCGCCGCGCGATGACCGCGGCGGCCAGGGCGATCGCCGCGCACGAGTCCCGGGGCGACGGCTCGACCAGGATGTTCTCCTCCGGCAGCCCGGCGAGCTGGCGCGCGACCGCCGCCACGTGCGCGGTCCCGGTGACCACCAGGGTGCGTTCGGCGGTGGTCAGCGGGCCCAGCCGGTCCACCGTCGCCTGGAGCAGCGAGGCGGCGGAGCCGGTCAGCGGGTGGAGGAACTTGGGGTGGCCGGCGCGGGACAGCGGCCACAACCTCGTGCCACTGCCACCCGCCGGAATGACGGCGTAGATCACCCGCACATCATGCCCGATTCGCCTGACCGGGGACGCATTCTCGCGCCGCCGGCCGCGGCGGTCAGGACCGGGCCCGGCTCCAGGCGGCGATGTGCACCTCGGCGCTGGACTCCCAGGTGAACTCCTTGGCCCGGTCGAAACCGGCCTTGGCCAGGGACAACCGCCGCTGCTCGTCGTCCAGCAGCGCCGCCAGGTCCGTGGCGATCTGGTCGGGCGCCTCGCTGGTGTACGCGACCGCGTCGCCGCCCACCTCCGGCAGCGACAGCCGGGGCGTGGTGAGCACCGGGGCGGCGCACGCCATCGCCTCCAGGATCGGCAGGCCGAAACCCTCCCCGTAGGACGGGTAGGCGGCCACCAGGGCCCCGCCCAGGAAGCCGGGCAGGTCCGCGTAGCGGAGGTAGCCGGGACGGAGCAGCCGCAGGTGCGACGGGACCTCCGCCACCGCGCGGTCGATGTCGTCGTCGTGCCCCTGGCCGCCGGCGATCACCAGGGCCGGCGGATCCACCCGGTCGGCCACCGCGCGGGCCCAGCCGCGGATCAGGTTCGGCACGTTCTTGCGCGGCTCCTTGGCCCCGAGGAAGGCCACGTAGTTGGTGCCGCCGAGCCCCAGCCGGGCCCGGACCCGGGCCTTCTCCTCGTCGCTGGGCGCGTGGAAGGCCGCGTGGTCGACGCCGTGGTAGGCCACGTCGATCCGGGTGGGGTCGGCGTCGAGCAGCCGGATCAGCTCGTCGCGGGTGGCCTTGCTCGGCACGATCACCCGGTTGGCGCGGCGCAGCGACGTCTTGATCGCGCTGCGGAAGAAGGTGCGCCGCGACTTGTCGTAGTGCTCCGGCTCGGTGAAGAACGTCGCGTCGTGCACGGTCACCGTGACGGGGCAGCCGGCGCGCAGCGGGCAGGTGTAGAAGGGCGAGTGCAGCACCTGCGCGCCCACCTGCTGGGCGAGCAGCGGCAGGCCGGTCTGCTCCCAGGCGAGCCGGGCGGGGCGGTGCGCGACGGCCGCCGGGGCCGGGATGATCTCCGCACCGGGCAGCATCCGGCTGTAGCGCTCCAGGTCGGTGCGGAGGCAGACGACGGCCAGCTCCACCCCCGACCCGCACACCTTGCCGAGGGCGCCGAGCAGGCCGTCGACGTATCGACCGACACCACCACGGTCGACGGGGACACTCGTGGCGTCGATGAGCACGCGGGGCGGGCGACCGGCGGTCACGGGGCGACTCCTTGAACTGACGGGCCTGTGGGGAACAACACTCCGGCAAGCCTACGCCGGAGCCTGGCGCCGACGCTGACTGCGACCCGACCGTACGCCGACTTGTCGTTGTCATCGAGTACGGCGACCGGGGGCGTATCGTTCGCGCCGATGGCCGACAACATTGCCCGGGTCTTCGCCGACGCGATCGCGACCGACCCGACCCGACCGCTGCTGACCTGGTACGACGACGCCACGGGCGAACGGACCGAGCTGTCCGGCGCCACGCTGGCGAACTGGGTGGCCAAGACGGCCAACCTGCTCGTCGACGAGGTGTCCGTGGGCCCCGGCGACGTCGCCGCGGTGTTGCTGCCCCCGCACTGGCAGACCGCCGCGGTGCTGCTCGGCTGCTGGTCGGCCGGGCTGACCGTCGCCGACACGCCGGGCGACGTGGACGTGCTCTTCACCGCCGCCACGCGGGTGGCCGAGGCGGACGCCTGGTCGGCGGGCGAGCGCTACGTCCTCGCCCTCGACCCGTTCGCCCTGCCGATGCGCCAGGTGCCGCCCGGCTTCGCCGACTACGTGTCGGAGGTACGCGCGCACGGCGACCACTTCAGCCCGTACGCGAAGGGTGGCCCGGTCGAGGCGGAGCTGCTGGTCCGCGCGACCGCCCGCGCGGCGGAGTGGGGCATCGGTCGCGGCGACCGGGTCCTGATCGACACGGGGACGTACCCGGACCCGGTCGACTGGCTGCTCGCCCCGCTGGCCGCCAACGCCACCACGGTCCTCTGCGCCAACGCCGACCCGTCCACCCTCCCCGCCCGCGCCACCACGGAACGAGTGACCCACCCCCTCCCCTGACCACCCACCCCGCCCCCGCCCCCGCCCTCGCAGGGCGGGCGAGGGCGGGGTTGGGGCGCGGGTGGGTTACGGGCGGGGGGTGCGGTTCTGGGCGAGGGTGGCGAAGGCCGTGAGGGACTCCGGGTTGGCCAGGGCGCCCCGGGCCGCCGCCGAGTCCACCGGGGTGCCCGTGAGGATCTTCTTCACCGGCACCTCCAGCTTCTTCGCCGACAGGGTGCGCGGGACGGCCCGCACCTGGTGGATCTCGTCCGGGACGTGCCGGGGCGACAGGGCGGTACGCAGCTCGCGGCAGATCTTCTTCCGCATCGCGTCGTCCAGCTCCAGCCCTTCGGCGAGCACCACGAACAGCAGCAGCTCACCGGCGCCGCCCTCGTCGTCCTCCAGGTGCACGACCACCGAGTCGACGACCTCGTCGAGCCCCTCGACGACCGAGTAGAACTCGGCGGTGCCGAGCCGCACGCCGCCCCGGTTGAGGGTGGCGTCGGAACGGCCCGTGATCACGCAGCCGCCCCGCTCGTTGATGGTGATCCAGTCGCCGTGCCGCCAGACGCCCGGGTAGAGGTCGAAGTACGCCTCCCGGTAGCGGGTGCCGTCCGCGTCGTTCCAGAAACCGACCGGCATGCTCGGCATCGGCTCGGTGATCACCAGCTCGCCCAGCTCGCCGACGACCGGGGTGCCGTCGGCCGAACGGGCCTCCACCTTGGCGCCGAGCGCCCGGCAGGTGATCTCACCGGCGTGCACCGCCAGCAGCGGCACGCCGCCGACGAATCCGGTGCAGACGTCCGTGCCGCCGGAGAGCGACTGGAGCTGGAGGTCGTCGCCGACCGTCTCGTACACCCAGGTGAAGCCCTCGGCGGGCAGCGGCGCGCCGGTCGAGCCGACCCCGCGCAGCGCGGAGAGGTCGGCGGTCTCCTTCGGCACCAGCCCGGCCTTGCGGCAGGCCAGCAGGAACGGCGCGGACGTGCCGAAGTACGTGGTGCCGGTCTCCCCGGCCAGCCGCCACAGGGCGCCCAGGTCGGGGTGGCCCGGGTTGCCGTCGAAGAGCACGATCGCCGCGCCCACCGCCGGCCCGGAGACCAGGAAGTTCCACATCATCCAGCCGGTGGTGGTGAACCAGAAGAACCGGTCCGCCGGACCCAGGTCGTGGTGCAGGGCGAGCATCTTCAGGTGCTCCAGCAGGATGCCGCCGTGGCCGTGCACGATCGGCTTCGGCAGCCCCGTGGTGCCGGAGGAGTAGAGCACGTAGAGCGGGTGGTCGAAGGCGACCGGCGTGAAGGTCAGCGGCTCGTCGGTGTCGGCGGCCAGCTCCGACCAGGCCAGCGCGCCCTCGGGCGGCGGTCCGGCCGGGTCGAGGTAGGCGATGCTGACGGTGTGCTCCACCGACGGCAGGGCGGCCCGGATCGCGGCCACCTCGCCGCGCCGGTCGACCGGCTTCTCGCCGTAGCGGTAGCCGTCCACGGCGACGAGGACCTTCGGCTCGATCTGCTGCCACCGGTCGGTGACGCTGCGGGTGCCGAACTCCGGCGCGCAGGAGGAGAAGATCGCGCCCAGGCTGCTGGTGGCGAGCAGCAGCACGTACGTCTCGGGGATGTTGGGCGCGTAGGCGGCGACCCGGTCGCCGGCGGTGACGCCGAGCCGGCGCAGCCCGGCGGCCACCCGGCGGACCTGCTCGCGCAGCTCGGCGGCGGTGAGGGTGACCGGCGCCCGGGTCTGGCCGTGCGCGATGACCACCGCGTCGTCGTCGGCCCGGCCCGGCATCCGCAGCACGTTCTCGGCGTAGTTGAGGGTGGCCCCGGGGAACCACCTGGTCCCGGGCATCCCCCGGCCGCTCAGCGTGGCGGTCGGCGGGGTGTGCGCGACCACCTCGAAGTGGTCCCAGACCGACCGCCAGAACGCGTCCAGGTCCGTGACCGACCAGCGCCACAGCTCGTCGTAGTCGGCGAAGTTCAGCCCCCGGTGCTCACGCAGCCAGCGCAGGTAGCTTCCGATCCGGGACCGCTCGCGTACGTCCGCCGGCGGCGTCCACAGCACGTCACCCACTGCTCCACCCTCCCCTGGCCCCGCACGACACTGTGAAATGGGCCGTGGCGCCATCTTGCCCTACCTCAGAGCGCCATTCTCCGCACCCGACCTCCGTCGGCGCACGTGCGGAACCCACATGCCCCACCATGCCCCTGTGTGGGCCGGGCGGGGAAGCGCCCCCGCCCTGACGGCCGAGACCGGTGCGGCGGCCCGACGTGCCGCTGGAGCGGGATCCGCCGGCGCGGGACCGGACGTGTCCGCCGGCCGCTGGCGTGTCAGCCGGCGCGGTGGGCCTGGATGGCGCGTCGCCGGGCCAGCCGGTGCGCGCGGCGGATCTCCGCCTCCCGGAACCGGCGCTCGTCCTCCGGGCTCTCCGGCAGCACCGGCCGGACCGCCCGCGGCGCGCCGCCGAGGTCGACGCCCACGAAGACCAGGTACGCCGTGGCCACCCGCACCGGCTCGTCCTCGGCCGAGTCCCACCGCTCGGCCACCACCCGGACCCCGACCTCCATCGAGGTCTGCCCCGTCCAGTTCACCTGGGCGTGCGCGTGCAGCAGGTCCCCGACCCGGACCGCCTCGGTGAAGACGATCTCGTCGATGGCCGCGGTGACCGCCGTGCCGCCGCTGTGCCGCGCCGCGGCTGCCCCCGCCACGTCGTCGATGAACTTCATCAGCACCCCGCCGTGCACGGTGCCGTAGAGGTTGACGTCGACCGCGGTCATGATCCGGCTCAGGGTGACCCGGGAGTAGGAGGTCGGCTTGCCGGCCGGCGCGGTGGAGGGGTGCTCGGTCATGTCGGAAACGGTACGGTGCGCGGATGCGACATCTCTGGAGCTTCCTCGCGGGGTTGGTGGTGGTGCCCGTCACGTGGGTGCTGGTCACCCTCGGGCAGGACGGGTCGGCGGGCACCGTCGACCGTTGGGTCGAGATCGGCACGTCGAACTCGGCCAATCTCATCGAGCCCGCCGTCTACCTCGCCGTCGGCGGGGTGCTGCTCGGCCTACTCGGCACGCTGCGTACCTCACCGCTCGGCCCGCTCGTGGCCGGGCTGCTGCTCGCCGCCCCGTACGTGGGGATGTTCGTCGCGCCCTTCGACGTGCGGGACCGCATCCCGGACGGCTGGAAGGTCTTCGGCGACCCCCTGCCGCTGCACCTGCCGGTGGAGAACGGCACGCTCTTCCTCATCGGCATGCTGCTGGTCGTGGCCACCTTCAGCGGGCAGCGCTGGCGGCGGTGGCCCCGACCGGTGGTCGAGCCGACCCCGGCGCCCGCCGAGGGGCCGGAGCGCAACGACTTCACGCTGACCGACTGGCCGCCGGCCGAGCCGGCCGACCGGGACACCGCCCCGCCGAGCCTCGGCTACCCGGACGAGACGCCGACGGAGCCGCTGCCGCGCCGCACCGGCGGGGGTTCGCCCTGGTCGGCGCCGCCGCGCGCCGGCAACCGCCCGGAAGACGAGACGACGACCGAGATCCGGTGACGCTCCGGCCGCACGCGCGCCGGCTGGCGGGCGGCGGGGGGACCGGGATCCGGTGACGACACGGGCGGGCCGGACGACCGGCCCGCCCGCCGACCCGCTCAGCCCTTCAGGAGCTGACGGGCCATCACGATGCGCTGCACCTGGTTGGTGCCCTCGTAGATCTGCGTGATCTTGGCGTCCCGCATCATCCGCTCGACCGGGTAGTCGCGGGTGTAGCCGTAGCCGCCGAGCAGCTGCACGGCGTCGGTGGTGATCTCCATGGCCGCGTCCGAGGCGAAGCACTTGGCCGCCGCGCCGAAGTAGGTCAGGTCGGCGTCGCCCCGCTCGGACTTGCCGGCCGCCGCGTACGTCAGCTGCCGGGCCGCCTCCAGCTTCATGCCCATGTCGGCGAGCATGAACTGGACGCCCTGGAACTCGGCGACCGCCTTGCCGAACTGCTTGCGCTCCTGGACGTACCCCTTGGCGTAGTCGAGCGCGCCCTGGGCGATGCCGACGGCCTGCGCGGCGATGGTGACCCGGGTGTGGTCCAGGGTCTTCATCGCGGTGCCGAAGCCGGTGCCCTCGGCGCCGATCATGCGGTCCGCGGGGATCCGGACGTTGTCCAGGTAGACCTCGCGGGTCGGCGAGCCCTTGACGCCGAGCTTCTTCTCCGGGGCGCCGAAGCTGACCCCTTCGTCGGACTTCTCGACCACGAAGGCGGAGATGCCCCGGGACCGGGCCGACGGGTCGGTCACCGCGAAGACGGTGTAGAACTCCGACACCCCCGCGTTGGTGATCCAGCGCTTCACGCCGTTGAGCACCCAGTGATCGCCGTCACGCACCGCGCGGGTGGTCATCGACGCCGCGTCGCTGCCGGCCTCCGGCTCGGAGAGGCAGTACGAGAACATCGCCTCGCCCGCCGCCACCGGGGTCAGGTAGCGCCGCTTGAGCTCCTCGGAGCCGGCCAGCAGCAGCGGCATGGTGCCGAGCTTGTTGACCGCCGGGATCAGCGAGGACGAGGCGCAGGCACGCGCCACCTCCTCGATCACGATGGCCGTGGCCAGCGCGTCCGCGCCCGCGCCGCCGTACTCGACGGGGACGTGCGGGGCGTGGAAGTCGGCGGCCCGCAGCGCGTCGTAGGACGCCTTCGGGAACTCGCCGGTCTCGTCCGCCTCGGCGGCGTGCGGCGCCACCTTGGCCGCACAGACCTCACGGACCGCCTCCCGGATCGCCTCGTGCTCCTCGGGCAACCGGTAGACGTCGAACGACTGCTCTGCGGCCATGTCGGCCCCTCCCCTTCACCGCTATCATGCGCAGTCTGTAGCGTCTCCTGACCGCCGACGGCGCAGACTGAAGGATAGCGACAGAGTTCAGGTCATGTTACCGCCGCGTAGCCTTGGACGTGGCGGAGCGCCGACGCCGCCCGGCGACGATGGAACAGGCAGACGTTAGAGTCCCTCCGGTGCCCGCCCAGGCGCCGCAGCAGAACGCGACGCGACGATGCGACGCCAGCGCGAGCGGAGAAGACAGGCGTGACGATCCCGTACCCGAACACCCAGCCGATGCCCGCCATCGCCGCGGTGACGCCCCCCTCCGGCGCGCAACGGCCGCGGGTGACCTTCCTGGGCACCGGCTATCTCGGTGCGACCTACGCCATCTGCTACGCGGAACTCGGCTACGAGGTCCTCGGCTTCGACGTCGACGCCGACAAGATCGCCATGCTAAACGCCGGCGAGGTGCCGATCCACGAGCCCGGCCTCGACGAGCTGCTCAAGCGCAACCTGGCGGCCGGGCGGCTGCGGTTCAGCACGGACATCGCCGAGGTCGCCGAGTTCGGTGACGTGCACTTCATCTGCGTCGGCACGCCGCAGCGCGCCGACGGGATGGGCGCCGACCTGTCGTACGTCGAGGCGTCGGTCACCAGCCTGGCCCAGCACCTGACCCGCAAGGCGCTGATCGTCGGCAAGTCGACCGTGCCGGTCGGCACCGCCGAGTGGGTGGAGCAGCTGGTCAGCAAGCACTCCCCTGCCGACCTGGGCGTCGAGGTGGCGTGGAGCCCGGAGTTCCTCCAGGAGGGCTTCGCCGTCGACGACGTGCTGCGGCCCAACCGGATCGTCGTCGGCGTCAAGAGCGAGTGGGCCAACGGCATGCTCTACGCCGCCCACAAGGGCGTCTTCGACCTGGCCGCCACGGAGGACCGCGAGGTGCCCCTGGTGGTCACCGACTTCGCCACCGCCGAGCTGGTCAAGGTCGCCGCGAACGCCTTCCTCGCCACCAAGATCTCCTTCATCAACGCGATGGCCGAGGTCTGCGAGGCCTCCGGCGGCGACGTCACCCACCTCGCCCGGGCCATCGGCTTCGACCCGCGCATCGGCAACCGGTTCCTCCAGGCCGGGCTCGGCTTCGGCGGCGCCTGCCTGCCCAAGGACATCCGCGCGTTCCAGGCCCGCGCCCAGGAGCTGGGCGCCGGGGAGGCGTTGCGCTTCCTGCACGAGGTCGACCTGATCAACCTGCGCCGCCGGACCCGGGTGGTCCAGCTCGCCGCCGAGCTGCTCGGCCGCCGCTCCGGGCCCGCCGGACCGGACCTCTCCGGCACGCGCGTGGCCGTCCTCGGCGCGACCTTCAAGCCCAACACCGACGACGTACGCGACGCGCCGGCCCTCTCCGTCGCCTCGCTGCTGCGCAAGGCCGGCGCCGACGTGCACGTCTACGACCCGCAGGGCATGGAGCGGGCGCGCGCCGTGGCGCCCGAGCTGGTCTACGAGCCCGGCATCAACGAGGCCGTGACCGGGGCGGACCTGGTCTGCGTACTCACCGAGTGGGCCGACTTCCGCAACGCCGACCCGGTGGCCCTCGGCGAACTGGCCGCCGGCCGCAAGGTGGTCGACGGCCGCAACTGCCTCGATTCGGCACTGTGGACGCAGGCCGGCTGGGAGTACCGCGGCATGGGTCGCCCCTGACGATCGACGACCGACGGCCGGTCGCGGAGCACACTCCGCGACCGGCCGTTCGCCGTCCGCGTGGACGATCTTTGCCCCGGACCCGCCGACAACTGTCGAAATCCGCGCCCACATTGGGCATGCTGCCAAGGTGGGAGTCCACAGTGCGGGTGGAGGGGTGTCGTGGCGACCTTTCAGTGCTCCTCGTGCGGCCGGGAGATCAAACCGGCCGTCAGCTGCCCGCACTGCGGTGCGCACCAGCCACAGTGGGTCGAGCACCTGGCGGAGATCGAGCGGTCCATCGCGGAGATGAAGGCCCGCGAGGCCGCCATCGCCAGCGAGCAGCGGCAGATCGCCGCCAAGATGCAGGCCGCGCTCTTCCAGCGGGACATCCTCGCCCACGCGGGTGAGGAACGTCTCAAGCAGGCCACCCGCCCCCGTCGGGTGCTGCGCCGCAGGCCGGGCCGCCGGCCGCCCACGGCCGCCACCGGCGCCCCGCCCCGGGTCCCCCGGCAGGGCACCCCGGCCGGCCCGGAGGACCCGCCCCCGCCCCCGCCGTCGACCGCCACCTGGCTCGACGCCGACGACCCGGAGCACCCCCCGGAGGCGTCCTCCCGCGAGGTGCAGAACATCCCCCTCGGGCTCGGCGCGCTGCTGCTCGGGGTCGCCGCCGTGGTCTTCGCCGCGGTGGCCACCAGCTCGATGGACGCGCTGGCCCGGCTGGGCATCCTGCTGCTCGCGACCGTGCTGATGCTGCTCGCCCCGCCGGTGCTGGCCCGGCGCGGGCTGACCTCGACCGCCGAGACCATCTCCGCGGTCGGCCTGCTCCTGGTGCCGCTCGCCGGCTACGCGCTGTGGGCGGTGGACCGGATCGGCAACGGCGGCGCCTCGGGCGCGATCTTCGCCGGCATCATCTTCGCCGTCACCGCCGGCGTCTCCTTCGGCTACGCGGGCTGGACGGGGCTGCGCGCGCCCCGGTTCGCCACGGTGCTGGCCGCCCAGCCGGTGCTGCCGCTGCTGGCGGCCGACCGGATCACCGGCCCGGGCGGCTGGGCCCTCGTGCTGACCGCGGTGGCCCTGCTCGACCTCTGGCTGGCGCGGTCGACGGTCACCGTGGAGCGGCCGGTCCGCCGGGACCTGCCCGGGCCCTCGGCGCCCCCCGCCGGGTCCCCGGCCGCGCCCCGGCAGCGCCGCGCCGACGGCCGCCCGGAGGGGGCGCCCGAGGAGGCCGGCGAGGTGCTCGACGGCGGGCTACCGGCGCAGGACCGAGTGCCCGCCGCCCGCCCGGTGCCGTGGCTGCGCGAGCTGACCTGGGCGCTGCACGGGGTGGCGGTCGCCCTCGCCCTCGCGTACGCCGTCTCCGCCCTGCTCCGTGCGAGCACCGTGCCGGCCGCGACCGGGGCCGGCACGGTGCTGCTGCTGGCCGCCGCGGTGGGGCTGGCCGGAACGCTGGTGCTGCGCCGGCCGCCGCTGCCCGACCTCGGCGCCGGGATCTTCACCCTCGCCGTGATCGGCGCGCTGAGCCGGATCGCCTCGGTGGCGTTCCCCGGGCGGGCGCTGCTGCTGATCGCGGCGGTCATCACGCTGACCGGGCTGGCCGTCCGGGCGGTGCCGGAGGCGGCCCGACGCGGGCCGCAGCTCGCCTCGGCGGTGGCGCTCACGGTCAGCGGGGTGGTGGTCGCCGGGGGTGCCCTGCGCGCCGGGGTCGCCCCCGTCCGGGCCGCGCTGCCGGCCTGGGCGGCCGACCTGGACCGCTACCCGGCCGAGCTGGCGGCGGCCGTGGGACCGGCCGCCTGGCAGCTCGCCGTGAGCGCCTTCCTGCTGACCGTCGCCGCGGTGCTGGCCCTGCCACCCGAGATCCGCCGGGAGTTCGCGGTGGTCGGCGCGGCGCTGACCGCGCTCGCCGTACCGGCGTCGTTCGGTCTCGGCTGGGCGCTGGCGCCCTGGCCGATGGTGCTGACGGCCGTCGGCATCGGGGTGGTCGGGCTCTCCGCCCGCACCGAACGCGCGGCGCTGGCGCACGCGGCGACCGCCGCCGGCGTCGGCCTGTTCGGCGCGGGCGCGGGACTGGCCCGGCCGGCGTTGACCACCGCGGTCCTGCTCACCCTGTTCGCCGCCGGGGTCCTGGTCGCCGTGGCGCCCCGGATGCGGCTCGCCCCGGCGGCGGCCGACACCGTCTCGGCCTGGGCCGCCGGAGGCGCGGCGTTCGCGCTGCCGGGCGCGGTGGCCGCCTTCGTGGCCGCGACCGTGCCGGCCGACCCGACGCTCACCCCGGCGAGCCTGCGCGAGGTCACCGTCCCGGTGCTCGCGGCCAGCTTCCTGGCGGTCTGCGTCACCCTCGGACACGCCGCCGTCGTGCAGGTCTCCCAGCGCCGCATCCCGACGCCGCTGGCGGTGGGTACCGCACTCGGCGCGGTCACGGTCACCGCCGCCGCGTTCGGGGCCCCGGGCGCCACCGCCGCCGACGCGTGGGTCGGCGGCCTGCTGCTCGTCGCCGCCGCGATGGTGGTGTTCGCCGGTCCCATCGACGCCGGCCGGCGCTCCGACCTCACGCTGGACGGCTCCGACCTGGCCGCCGCGGCGGTGACCGCCGCCCTGATCGCCACCCTGGCCCGGATCGCGGCCGTCCTCGCCCCCGGCGGGCAGCTCGCCGTCGCCGCCGCGCTGGTGCTGGTGGTGGCCGTGGCCGCCCGGGCCATGCCGGAGGAGTGGCGACGCGGGCCGATCGTCGGCCTCGCCGTCGGCGGCGTGCTGATCGGGCTGCTGGCCGGCTGGAGCGCGCTGCGGGGCGGGCTGGGGGTGCTCGCCACCCCGGGTCCGATCTGGGCCGGCGACCTGGCCGGTTGGCCGGCCGGGCCGACCGGTGGGTCGACGTGGCAGGCCCCGGTCGCGCTGGCCCTGCTCGGCGTCGCCGCCGCCGTCCTGCTGCCGCCACCGTGGAAGTACGACGTGTCGGGCGCGGCGGCCGTGCTCGCCACGATCGGCGCGCCGGCCGCGTTCGACCTGCCGTGGTGGTCGCCCGTCCTGGTCGGCGGCATGGTCGCCACCGTCTTCGGGGCTGCCGCCGTGGCCGCGGTCGACCCCCGCGCCGGCTTGTCCCGGGCGGTCGTGGCCGGTGCCGTCGCCCTGCACGCCGCCGGGGCGGGCCTGGTCCGGCCGTGGACCACCGCGCTCGCGCTGGGCAGCATCGCGCTGATCGGCATCGTGGTGGCGGCGCTGGCCCGGTCGCTGGCCGTGCCGCTGGTGGACGACATCGAGACCGAGGGGATGCCCCCGCACCTCGCCCAGATCGGGGGCGCCGCGGCCGGCGCCGCCCTGCTCGCGTTCCCCGGTGCCGTCGCGGCGCTGGCGGCCGAGTTCGGGCGTGCGCCGGAGGTGGTGCTCACCGCCGCGTTGGCCGCGTCGAGCCTGGGTCTGGCGGCGGTGGCCGCCGTCCGGCGACGGATCCCGCAGTACCTGCCCTGGGCGAGCGCGGCGGTGGTCGGCGGTGCCACGGTGAGCGCCCTGGCCGCCGTCCCCGCCGGCATGCCCGTCGGCGTCTACGCCGCCGCGGCGGCCCTGCTCGGGGTGCTCGCGGAGCTGGTCCGGGGCGCGACCGAGCCGCCGGTCGGCGCGGCCCAGCCGGTCCGGCGCTGGTCGGTGCTGCTCGACGGTGCGCTGCGGCGGCTGCCGGACGACGGCACGCAGCGCCGCTGGCGGGTCAGCCCCGCCGCCGGTGCGCTCGCCGCCGCCGCGCTGCCCACCGCCCTGGCACTGGTGTCGATCGCGCCGTCCCTGGTCGTCGCCCTGGTCGATCCGCACCGCAGTCTCGGCCGGGTCTGGCAGGGACCACCGCCGGAGCTGCTCACCCCGCCGCCCGACGCGGTCGACGCGACCCACGTGCTGACCGCGCTGCTGCTCACCGCGACCGCCGCGCTCGCCGCCACCGGCTTCAGCGGCGGGCGACGTTCCCGGGCCGTGCCGGTGGTGCTGCCCGGCGCCGCCGTCACCCTGCTGATCACCCCGGTGTCGCTCGGCAACGGCTGGCCGGCGAGCACCCTGGCGGCGCTGTCCGTGTTCACCATCTCGATGCTGGGCCTGGCGCTCACCCCGCCCCCGCCGCTGGCCGAGCGGGCCCGCTCGCTGCGGCTGGCCCGGGTGCTCGTCTTCGCCATCGGCCTGGCCGCCGGGAGCGCGGGCCTGATCGGCGGCCTGGCGACGCGGGAGCTGACCCTGTTCACCCTGGGCGGCGCGGTCGGCGTCGGCACGGTGGCCGCGATCTTCGGCACCACCCAGCGGGCGCGCATCCTCGGCTGGCTGTTCGCCTCGCTGACGGCGCAACTCTTCGTGCTCACCGCCGGCCTGGTGGCCGGCCTCGCGGCCGTCTGGTCCGCGTTCGGCGTACTGGCGGTCGGCGCGGCCCTGCAGGTGTTCGCCGCGACCCTGCCTCGGCTGCGTCGCCCCGAGGCCCAGCGGGAGGCGGCCACCGTCGAGTGGAGCGGGTACGCCGCCGCCCTGATCGCCCTGGCGTTGGCCTTCGACTCGCCCCGGCACATCGCGGCGCTGCTGGCCGCCTGGGGTGCGGTACTGGGCGTGGCGGCGACCCGACCGGGCCGCCGGCCGGTGGAGCGGCGCATCCTGTTCTGGGCGGTGGTGGTCTGCGAGATCGCCGCCTGGTGGATCCTGATGCGGGTCGCCGACGTGGCGCTGCCGGAGGCCTACACGCTGCCCTTCGCGGCGCTCGCCCTGCTCGTGGGGGTGCTGGAGTTGCGGCACCGGCCCGACCTGAGCAGCTGGGTCGCGTACGGGCCCGCGCTGGTCGCCGCGTTCGTGCCGACCCTGGCGATCGTGCTGGCCACCGACTCCAGCACGCTGCGCCAGGTGCTGCTGCTGCTCGGCGCCGTGGCCGTCCTCGTCTTCGGCTCGATGAGCCAGCAGCAGGCGCCGGTGATCGTCGGCGCCGCCGTGACGGCGATCGCGGCGGTGCACGCCCTGTTCAGCCTGGGGCCGTGGCTGGCCCTGATCCCCGTCGGCATCCTGCTGCTGGCGCTCGGCGCGAGCAACGAGCGCCGGCGCCGCGCCCAGGAACGCCTCCAGACGGCCCTACGCGGCATGCGATGAGATCGACGGGCCCGTCCCCGGCTACCGGCGCGGGCGGGCCCGCTGAGCCCCGTGGCAGCCGGCGGGTCAGGCGCTCCGGTGTGGGCGTTGCGTCCCCCGCTCCGGTGTGGGCGGCAGGTCCGCCGCTCCGGTGTGGGCGGCAGGTCCGCCGCTCCGGTGTGGGCGGCAGGTCCGCCGCTCCGGTGTGGGCGGCAGGTCCGCCGATTTGGCGCTACGCGGCAGCTCCCCACCGCCGCTCGGCGCTGCGCGGCAGGCCGCCCGACAGGGCCTTCGCGCCTAGGACCGGCGTCCAACGCCCTCGGTGATCGCTGATCGTCGGGGTCGCCGGCCTTCCGGAGAACACGCAGTGTGACTTCGCGGCTCGACCGGCCACTTGCCCCGTCTCCCCTTTGCTCTGCAGCCATCGACGCAACAGTCACCATTCGTCACGGACACTTGAAGCTTCAACCACCGCAGCGATAAGAAAACACCAGCTCAGACCGCTGGTGCGTGGATGCCTGCAGAGCAAAGGGGCAGAAGGGACGCCCCCGCCCCGAGCCGTCATCGTAACCCTGAGTAACGCACGCTTCCGTCACGGACAGCGACTACCTCGCACGCGCCGACGGCACGGACCACCTCAGCCTCGCCGACGGCACGGACCATCTCGGCCCCGCCGCCGACCAGCGCCAGGTCGACGTCCGGCCCTCAGGGTCCGGCGCGGAGGATCTCAGGCGAGGGAGGCGCGCAGGGCAGCGTCCTTCTCGGCGACCAGCTGCTCCAGGTCGGCCTGGTAGGCCGACATGCGGTCGAGCAGAGCGCGGTCGGCGGCGGCCAGGATGCGGACGGCGAGCAGCCCGGCGTTGCGGGCGTTGCCGATCGACACGGTGGCCACCGGCACGCCGGCCGGCATCTGCACGATGGAGAGCAGCGAGTCCATCCCGTCGAGGTGCTTCAACGGCACCGGGACACCGATCACGGGCAGCGGGGTGACCGAGGCGACCATCCCGGGCAGTGCGGCGGCGCCACCCGCCCCGGCGATGATGACCTTCAGGCCCCGGTCGGCCGCAGCGCGCCCGTAGTCGATCATCTTGATCGGGGTACGGTGCGCCGAGACGACCTCGACCTCGTACGGCACCTCGAACTCGTCCAGCACCTCGGCGGCGGCCTTCATCGTCGGCCAGTCCGAGTCGCTGCCCATGATCAACCCAACGACGCTCAAGCCGGTCCGCCTTTCGTTCGCGACTGCGGGGCTCGCAGGCTCACTCCTCGCGCTCACCCGTCCGCCTCTCGTTCGCGACTGCGGGGCTCGCAAGCTCACTCCTCGCGCTCACCCGTCCGCCTTTCGTTCGCGACTGCGGGGCTCGCAAGCTCACTCCTCGCGCTCACTGGTGCCCCTCGCGCAGCCAGCGCGCGGCCCGCGCGGCCCGCGTCCGTACGTCGTCCAGGTCGTCACCGAGCACCGTGACGTGCCCGATCTTGCGGCCTGGCCGCACCTGCTTGCCGTAGAGGTGCACCTTCGCGCCCGGCTCGGCCGCGAAGAGGTGGTGCAGCCGCTCGTCGATGGAGATCCCGCCCGGCTCGCCACCGAGCACGTTCGCCATCACCACCACGGGAGCGGTCAGCGAGGTGTCGCCCATCGGGTAGTCGAGCACCGCCCGCAGGTGCTGCTCGAACTGCGACGTGCGGGCGCCCTCGATGGTCCAGTGCCCCGAGTTGTGCGGCCGCATCGCCAGCTCGTTCACCACGATCCGGCTGCCCCCGGGCGCGGCCCGGTCGGCGACCTCGAACAGCTCCACGGCGAGCAGGCCGACCACGCCGAGCGCGGTGGCCAGGTCGATGGCGAGCTGCTGGGCGGCGACCGCCAGCTCCTCCGGCAGGCCCGGCGCGGGGGCGAGCACCTCGACGCAGATGCCGTCGCGCTGCACCGTCTCCACCACCGGGTACGCGGCGACCTGCCCGAACGGCGAGCGCGCCACCTGCACGGCGAGTTCCCGGCGCAGCGGCACCCGCTCCTCGACGATCAGCCGGGTGCCGCCGGCCAGCAGGGTCGTGGCCAGCTCCTCGGCCTGCGCCGCGTCGTCGACCAGCCAGACGCCCCGGCCGTCGTACCCGCCGCGGGCAGCCTTGAGCACCACCGGCCAGCCGGTCTCGTCGCCGAACGCCACCAGGTCGGCGGGCTCGGCGACGGGGCGCCATGCCGGGTTCGGTGCGCCCAGCTCGCCGAGCCGCTCCCGCATGGCCCGCTTGTCCTGGGCGTGCAGCAGCGCGTCGGCCGGCGGGAAGAGCTTCACGCCCTCGGCGGCGAGCGTGCGGATGTGCTCGGTGGGGACGTGCTCGTGGTCGAAGGTGACCACGTCGCAGGCCTTGGCGAAGGCGCGCAGCGCGGCGAGGTCGGTGTGGTCGCCGTACTGGACGTCGGCGGCGACCAGCGCGGCGCCGTCGTCGGGGGCCAGCGCGAGCACGCGCAGCGACTGGCCGAGGGCGATCGCGGACTGGTGGGTCATCCGGGCCAGCTGGCCGCCGCCCACCATGCCGACAACAGGCAGACCGGTACGGGAATCCATAGCGGCGCCAGCCTATCGGGGCGCCCCGCCAGCCGCGCCGCCGGATGGTGCATCGAACACCCGCCACCCCTGCTGAAAGGATCATGGCATGACGATGCGTACCCTGCTCCGTGGCCTGCCGGTGCTCGCGCACGACATGCCGTCGTTCGATCCTGCCGCCGCCCCGGCCCAGCCGCTGGCCCTCTTCGTCGAGTGGATGGCCGGCGCGATCGACGCCGGCGTCGACGAGCCGCACGCGATGACCGTCTCCACCGCCGACGCCGACGGCATGCCGGACGCCCGGGTGCTCATCCTGAAGGACCTCGACGAGGCCGGCTGGCACTTCGCCACCAGTTCGGCCAGCGCCAAGGGCCGCCAGCTCGCCGAGAACCCCCGGATCGCGCTCAGCTTCCACTGGCGGGAGCAGGGCCGCCAGGTCCGGGTGCGGGGAATCGCCGCCCCGGCGGATCCCGACGTGTCCCGGGCCGACTTCCTGGCGCGGCCCGACGGGTCCCGTGTGGCCAGCCTCGCGGGTCGGCAGAGCGACGTGCTCACCGACCGCGCCGAGCTGGACCGTGAGCTGGCCCGGATCCGGGAGCGGCTGGCCGCCGACCCGGACCTGGTCGCCGGGACGCACACCGTCTACGCGGTCGCGCCGCACAGCGTCGAGTTCTGGCAGGCGGACGCGCAGCGCCGGCACGTCCGGCTCCGCTACCGCCGCACCAGCGCGGGCTGGGAACGCGAGCAGCTCTGGCCGTGAGCACCGGCGCGGGCCGGAGGCTTCACCGCCGGGCGAGCTGGCCGACCAGGTCGTCCACCGTCGTCACCGGGCGTTCGCAGACGAAACCCCGGCAGGCGTACGCGGTGGGTTGCCCCTCGACCATCGGCCGGTCGGCGAGCAGGGGCACCCCGGGCTGGCCGGACCGGCCCGCCACGATCACCGCGCCGGGCGGGGCGTGCCGGTGTGCCGCCGCCACCAGCGGGTCCCCGGCCGGCTCGTCGGTGACCACCGCGATCTCGTACGGCCCGGAGAGCAGCGCCTCCCCGACGGCCGCCGCGTAGCCGGTGAACCGGGCGTGCCGGCCGACGATCGGCGCCACGGTCGACAGGGCGGCCTCGGCGGCCTCGCGGTAGCGGGTCTCGCCGGTCAGCGCCGCGTACGCGACCAGCGCCGCGACGATCGCCGAACGCCCGGACGGGGTGGCGTTGTCGGTCGGGTCGGCCGGCCGGCTCACCAGCCGCTCGGCGTCGTCGGCGGTGTCGTAGAAGGCGCCGCCAGGCGCGGCGAACCGCTCCAGCGCGACGTCGAGCAGTCCACCGGCCAGGGTCAGCCAGCGGCCGTCCCCGGTGAGCTGGTGCAGGGCGCAGAACGCCTCGGCCACGCAGCCGTGGTCCTCCAGCACGCCGGCCGGCTCGCCGACGACCCCACCACGCGAGACGCGGCGCAGCCGCCCGGCCACGATGTGCCGGTCGGCCAGTACCTCGCCGATCCGGACCGCCGCGGCGGCGGTGACGGGGTCCCCGGTGAGCGCCGCGTGCTCGACCAGCGCGGTGACCGCGAGCCCGTTCCAGGAGGCGACCACCTTGTCGTCGCGGGCCGGTTGGGGCCGGGTGTCGCGGACCTCTCGCAGGCGGGCCCGGATCCGCTCCCATCGGGCGGCCACCTCCCCGGCGGCGTCGTCCACGTCCCGGGCCAGCCGCAGGACGCTCGTACCGTGCTCGAACGTGCCCTCGTCGGTGACCGCGAACAGGTCGGCGGCGAAGCGGCCGTCGTCCTCCCCCAGCGCCTCGACGAGCTGCGCCGGCGTCCAGGAGTAGGTGAGCCCCTCGACGCCCTCGGTGTCGGCGTCGAGGGCGGAGGCCAGGCCGCCCTCGGGGGTGCCCAGGTCGTCGATCATGAAGGCGGCGGTCTCGGCGGCGACGCGGGCGGCCAGCGGGTCGCCGGTCAGGCGCCAGAGCTGGGTGTACGTCCGCAGCAGCAGCGCGTTGTCGTAGAGCATCTTCTCGAAGTGCGGCACGGTCCAGTGCCCGTCGACCGAGTAGCGGGCGAAGCCGCCGGCGAGCTGGTCGTAGATGCCGCCCCGGGCCATCGCCTCGCAGGTGTGCCGGGCGATCTCCAGGCTGCGCGGCGAGCCGGTGCGCTGGTGGTGCCGGAGCAGGAAGAGCAGGTTCATGTGCGGCGGGAACTTCGGCGCGCCGCCGAACCCGCCGTTCGTGGCGTCGTACTCCTTGGCGAGCTGGTCGGCCGCGGCGTCGAGCAGCGCGGCGTCCAGCGGCGCGGTGGGCCCGCCCACGGCCTGCGCGCCGCCGATCGCCTCGACCACGGCGGCGCCCTGCTGGATGACGGCATCGCGCTGGTCCCGCCAGGCGGCGGCGACCGACTGGAGCAGCCGGACGAAGTTCGGCCGGGGGAAGTAGGTGCCGCAGAAGAACGGGGTGCCGTCCGGGGTGGCGAAGACGGTCATCGGCCACCCGCCCTGCCCGGTCATCGCCTGGGTGGCGGTCATGTAGACGGCGTCGACGTCGGGGCGTTCCTCGCGGTCCACCTTGACGCAGACGAAGTCGTCGTTCATCAGGGCGCCGACCTGCTCGTTCTCGAACGACTCGTGGGCCATCACGTGGCACCAGTGGCAGGCGGCGTAGCCGACCGAGATGAGCACCGGCACGTCCCGGCGCCTCGCCTCGGCGAACGCCTCGTCGCACCACGGCCACCAGTCGACCGGGTTGTCGGCGTGCTGGAGCAGGTACGGGCTCGTGGCGTCAGCGAGTCGGTTCACCCGACGACCATAACCACCCGGCGACGCGCCCGCCCGCGCTCCGGCCTCCCCTCGGCGGGGTGGGGTCAGGAGGCGCCGTCGGCGCGCAGCGGGAAGACGTTGGGGCGGGCCTCGTCGAGCAGGGTGCCCAGGACCGCGCCGATCTTGTCGGCCGGCATGGGCTTGAAGAAGTGGTAGCCCTGGGCGGCCGTGCAGCCCAGCTCGGCCAGGGCGGAACGCTGCTCGGCGGTCTCCACGCCCTCGGCGACCACCCGCAGCCCCAGCTCGTGGGCGAGGCCGACGGTGGTCCGTACGATCGCCGCCGCCTCCGGGGAGTCGGCCATCCGGATCACGAAGGAGCGGTCCACCTTGAGCTCGTCCACCGCGATCCGGGTGAGGAACGTCAGCGAGGAGAAGCCCGTGCCGAAGTCGTCGACCGCGAGCTGCACGCCCATCGACCGCAGGGTGGCGAGCACCTCGTCGATGACCTCCAGCTCGCTCATCACCACCGTCTCGGTGATCTCCAGGACCAGCCGGTCCGGCGGCACCTGGTGCCGGCGCAGGGCGTCGGCGATCTCGGTGGGCAGGCGGGGGTCGAGCAGGCTGCGCGCCGACAGGTTGACCGAGATCGGCACGTCGAGCCCGTCCCGGGCCCAGCCGGCGGCGACGGCGAGCGCCTTGTCCAGCACGTAGCGGGTGAAGGTGCCGAGCTGCTCGCTGTTCTCCACCGGGCGGATGAAGTCGTGCGGCCCGAGCCAGCCCCGGCGCGGGTGCCGCCAGCGGATCAGCGCCTCCACCCCCGTCGGGGCGCCGGTGGTCAGGTCGACCGCCGGCTGCAACGCCAGCACGAGCTGGTCGTCGGTCTTCAGCGCCTCGCGCAGCTCGGCCAGCAGGGCCAGCTGGTCGGTGCTCGCGGCGTCCCGGGCGGAGTCGTACGCGGCGACGCTGCCGCCGCCCTCCTTGGCCTGGTACATGGCGATGTCGGCCCGGCGCAGCAGCTCGGTCAGGTCGGCGGTGCCGGCGTCGGCGACCACCACCCCGACGGAGACCTCGACGGACATCCGCACCCCGGCCACCTCGGTCGGCGCGGCGAGCCGCTCGGCGATCTCGCGGGCCTGCCGCAGCGCGTACGCCATCGGGGCGGCGCGGTCGCCGATCACCGGGACCGACGTCAGCAGCAGCGCGAACTCGTCGCCGCCGAGCCGGGCGAGCAGGTCCCCGGGGCGGGCGAGGGTGCCCAGCCGGTTGGCGGTCAGCCGCAGCAGCTGGTCGCCGGCGGCGTGCCCGAGGGTGTCGTTGACCTCCTTGAACTGGTCGATGTCGAGCAGCAGCAGCGCGACCGGGTGGTCGTGGGCGAGCTGGCGCAGCGCCTGGTCGCCCTTGCTGAGCATGGCCGACCGGTTCACCAGCCCGGTGAGCTGGTCGTGTACCGCCTCGTACGACGAGCGGGCGGTGACCAGGCGCAGCTCGCGGTGGGTCGCGGCGTCGTGCAACGCGGCGGCCAGCGCGTCGCCGAACGCGGCCACGGCGTCGCGTTCCCGGGCGTTGGGGGGCGCGCAGCGCGGGAACCGGACCCGCAGCTCGCCCACCCGGGCGGCGCCCACGGAGAGGGTACGCACCAGCTCGTGGTCCTCCGGCCCGGTCTGGCCGGGCGGTGCGACCTCCCGGTCGACCAGCTGGCCGCCCGGGTCGCCCCGGTAGCGCCGCCAGCGGCCGTCGCCCCGGGCCACGTCGACGTCGACGAGTTCGGCGTTGAACAGGGTCAGCGCGCCGGTCACCGCGGCCGTGGCGACGCCCCGCTCGTCGAGCTGGTTGAGCGCGGCGGTGGCCTCGGCGAAGGCTCGCCAGGTGCGGCGCTCCTGGTCGGCGCGGAGCCGGTGCCGGTAGGTCTGCTGGAGCAGCCAGAGCGGCGGCGGGAGCAGCAGCAGCCAGCGCGCGTCGATTTCCAGCAGCGCCACCACGACCAGGCCGACGGCCACGTTCCCGACGAACATCAGCAGCTTGCCCCGCAGCGCGGCGAGCAGCGGCGGCGCGACGGGGATGCCGTGCCGCAGCGCCAGGGTGGCGCCGCCGAGCCAGGCGGTCGCGAGGAGGTAGGTGACCGAACCCGCGAGCACGGCCAGGGCGAGCGCCGGGGTCGGCGTCGCCAGCAGCGGCTCGCCGAGCACGGTGGTGACCGAGACGGCCAGGGCGGTGGCGGCGGTCAGCGAAGTCGTGATCCGGACGACCTCCAGCACCGGTCGCCGGTCGCCGATCAGCGACATGGCCGACCAGGCGAGCGCGGCGCCGAGGAGCGCGGCGGAGGGGAGCCAGCCGGTGGGCGTCAGGTAGAGGCAGATGATCAGTGCGGCCTCGCCCCAGGTGATGCTCACCATCCCGGCGGCGGTGCGGAACCGCAGCCGGGCCAGCTGGGCGACGGCGAACACGGCGACGGCGAGGCCGAAGCGGGCCGGCCCGCCGAGCGGGTCGTCGGCGGGAAGCCGGGTCGGGGTGGTCCACCCCAGCCCGGCGGCGACCAGCGCGGTCAGCGCGACGGCGGCGGTGAGCAGGAGCAGCCGCGCGGGGGTGCCGCGGACTCCGATCCGGTCGGTCGACTCGCCGGCCCTGCCGGAGGTCACCGGGCCGCTCCGCCCGCGGGCCGCTCGCCGGTACGACGGGCGGCCGCTGGTGTGGTGGTCATCGGCGCCCCCTCCCGCGCACGGCTCGGGAACTCTTGGTCCCCCCGGCGAGAGGCTAAGGCAAACCCGGTGGCCGCAACAGGGGGCGACGACCGGGTTCGACGTGAATCATGGGCGGACTAGCCGTTGCGACGCTGCTGACGCCCGGTGGGAGCGGCGGAGGATGAATCCTGCGTCAGCGCACCTTCTGTCGGATCGACGACTGCCGCGTCCGCCCGGTCGGGGGTCGCCGGCGGGCCCTGCTGGGGGAACCGGTCGGGCAGCCGACGCAGCCGGGAGTTCATGTTGCGGATCAGCAGGACGGTGGCGGCGGCCAGAACGAGGATGAGGAAGAGGCCCATCGGCCCGGCCAGGCCACCCGTGCGGGTGTCCCCGAAGTTGTTCTGGGCGAGCACCTGTGCGGCGGTCAGCATGGCGTTCCTCCGGTGTGCGGTTGGTGACCAGGGTAGCCCCGTCCCGGATCAGCGGGCATGGGCCGTCTCGCGTACCCCGGCGAAGAGGTCCGACTCGGGCAGCGGGCTGTCGACGAGCGAGCGCACCAGCTCGAAGTCCTCCGTCGGCCACGCCCGCCGCTGCATCTCCATCGGCACCTGGAACCAGAAGCCGTCCGGGTCGATCTGGGTGGCGTGGGCGCGCAGCGCGTCGTCGCGGACCGGGAAGTAGTCGGCGCACTCGACCCGGGTCGTGATCCGGGGACCCTTGTCGGGGCGGTCCTCCCAGCGCTTGATCCACTCCTCGTAGGGCGACGTCAGACCGGCGGCGAGCAGCGTCTCGTGCAGCGCCATGATCTTGCCCTTGGAGAAGCCGATGTCGTAGTAGAGCTTGAGCGGCTGCCACGGCTCGCCCAGCTCCGGATAGCGCTCCGGGTCACCGGCGGCCTCGAACGCGGCCACGCTGACCTTGTGGGTCATGATGTGGTCGGGGTGCGGGTAGCCGCCCTCCTCGTCGTACGTGGTGACGACGTGCGGACGGAACTGGCGCATCAGCCGCACCAGCGGGCCGGCCGCCACCTCGACGTCCTGGAGGGCGAAGCAGCCCTCGGGCAGCGGCGGCAGCGGGTCGCCCTCAGGCAGGCCCGAGTCGACGAAGCCGAGCCACGCCTGCTCGACGCCGAGGATCGCCCGCGCGGCGTCCATCTCCGCCCGGCGGACGTCGGCGATGTTGGCCCAGACGTCCGGCCGGTCCATCTTCGGGTTCAGCACGCTGCCGCGCTCGCCGCCGGTGCACGTGACCACCAGGACGTCCACGCCCTCGGCGACGTACTTCGCCATGGTCGCGGCGCCCTTGCTCGACTCGTCGTCGGGGTGTGCGTGGACGGCCATCAGTCGCAGTTGCTCTGCCAACGTCGGCGCTCCTCGTCTCTGGCCCCGGCGGACCCCCCGCGGGACCGCCCGGCTGACCTGCCGGAATCTTCCCCCCGCGCCGGGACCTGCCGGTGCCGACCTGTCATATTTGACGACGGGACGGGCTGGGAAGATGGAACCCTGCCATTCTTGCCGATGCCCACGACAACGACGCCAGGAGATACCCGCCGGTGACCGAGACGCACGCCACACTTCCGTCGGGCGCGCCGGCCTTCCCGCCCGGCCGGTACGGCCGCCGCCGGGAGCCCGGGCGCCGCCGGCCGCTGCTGATGGCGCTGCTGGTGGTCGCCCTGGTGGCCGTCATGACCCTGGTCGCGGTGCGGCTCTACCGGCAGTACGGCGACCCGAACTACGACGCCGAGGTGATCACCTACACGGGGATCACCGACGGCCAGGTGGTGGTCGACTTCCGGGTCACCGTGCCAGAGGGCGGCTCGGCGGTCTGCCTGCTGCGCGCCCGCGACCGCGACGGCGCCGAGGTGGGCCGGGAAGAGGTGACGGTGACCGCCCGGCCCGACCAGCGGCAGGTGACCGCGCAGCACCGGGTGGCCACCACCGCCCGGCCCTTCGTCGGCGAGGTGCTGCGCTGCCGGCCCGTGGGCTGAGCGGCCACGACGCGGGCCGGGACGTGCGTACGGACGCCCTCGGCGGCCCGGGCGCCGGCGGCACCCCCGGTGTTCGAGCACACCCTGTGTCGTACGGCACTGGTAACTTGGAAGTTCACCTGTCAGCCAGCACGCACGAACGAGGAGACCGCCTGTGTCCACTGGCAACGAGGCGCCCGCCACCTGGCTGTCCCAGGACGCATTCGACCGGCTCCAGGCCGAGCTCGACGAGTTGATCGCCAACCGGCCGGTCATCGCCGCCGAGATCAACGCCCGCCGCGAGGAGGGCGACCTGCGGGAGAACGGTGGCTACCACGCCGCCCGCGAGGAGCAGGGCAAGGCCGAGGGGCGCATCCTCTACCTCAAGGAGCTGCTCCGCACCGCCAAGGTGGGCGGGGCGCAGGCCGCCGACGTGGTCTCGCCCGGCATGGTCGTGACGATCTTCTTCGACGACGACAAGGACGACACCGAGACCTTCCTGCTCGGTTCCCGGGAGATCGCGTCGACCACCGAGCTGACGGTGTACAGCCCGGAGTCGGCGCTGGGCCAGGCGATCCTGGGCGGCCGGGCCGGCCAGACCTGCACCTACACCGCACCCAGCGGGGCCGACATCAAGGTGACCGTGGTCAGCTTCGAGCCGTTCGCCGGCTGAGCCCCCGCCGCCCGGCCGGGGCGGGCCGGGCGGGCGACACGGCCGCCCGGGCACCGGTCCGGCCAGGCGGCAACGACGCGCGACCGCGCTGCTCGGCGACGGGGCGGACACCCTGCCGCCAGGCGAGGCGTGGCACCGGTCCCGGTGTCACGCCTCGCCTGCGAAGACCACCTGGTAGCCACTGGCCCGCAACGCGCTGATCAGCGTGTCGGAGTGCTCGACCCCCCGGGTCTCCACCGACAGGGCCACCTCCACCTCGCCCAGGCGCAGGTGCGGATTGGCCCGCTGGTGCTCCACGTCCACCACGTTCGCCCGGTGCTCGGCGATCTCGCCGAGCAGCGACGCGAGCTGGCCGGGGCGGTCCGAGCAGCGCACCGTCACCCGCAGGTAGCGCCCGGCGGCGGCGAGGCCGTGCTCGATCACCCGCAGCATCAGCAGCGGGTCGATGTTGCCGCCGGAGAGCACCGCCACCACCGGCGCCTGCACCTCGACGACGCCCGCCAGCAGCGCGGCCACGCCCACCGCGCCGGCCGGCTCGACCACCTGCTTGCCCCGCTCCAGCAGCATCAGCAGCGCCCGGGAGATGTCCTCCTCGGAGACCGTGACGATCTCGTCCACCAGCTTGCGGACGTGGGTGAAGGTGAGTTCCCCCGGCCGGCCGACGGCGATGCCGTCCGCGATGGTGCCGAACGACGGGAGGCGTACCGGCTCGCCGGCCACCAGGGAGGGCGGGAAGGCGGCGGCGCCGGCGGCCTGCACCCCGATGATCCGCACGTCGGGCCGCAGCGCCTTGGCCGCCACCGCCATGCCGGAGACCAGCCCGCCGCCGCCCACCCCCGTGATGATCGTCCTGACCTCGGGGCACTGTTCGAGGATCTCCAGGGCCACCGTGCCCTGGCCGGCGATCACGTCCCGGTGGTCGAACGGGTGGATCAGCGTCGCGCCCGTCCGCTCGGCGTAGGTCTGCGCCGCGACCAGGGACTCGTCGACGGTGTTGCCGACCAGCTCGACCTGGGCGCCGTAGCCCTTGGTGGCGGCCACCTTCGGCAGGGGCGCGTTCACCGGCATGAAGACCGTGGCGTGCGTACCGACGAGGCCGGCGGCGAGCGCGACCCCCTGGGCGTGGTTGCCAGCGCTCGCCGCGACCACCCCCTGGGCCCGCTCCGCCTCCGACAGCCGGGAGATCCGCACGTACGCGCCGCGCACCTTGTACGAGCCGGCGCGTTGCAGGTTCTCGCACTTGAGCCACGTCGGCCCGCCCAGCGCCGCGCTGAGCGGCCGGGAGGGCTCCAGCGGGGTGGTGCGGACGACGCCGGCGAGAAGCTCCCGCGCGGCCCGTACGTCGGCGAGACCGACCAGTTCCGTCATGCCCTGATCGTGCCACCCGCCACCCGCGCCGACACGCGCACGCCACCCCTCAGACGGCAGCCGGGATCCGGGGATAGCCGGGGGCGTGGCGGGACCAGGGAGCCTGCATCTCGAACTGGCCGGCGACGCCGAGGAGCAGCAGCTCGCTGCCGGGCGGGCCGATCAGCTGCACCGCGACCGGCAGCCCGTCCGGGCGGCGGCCGACCGGCACCACCAGCGCGGGCAGTCCGGCGATGTTCCACGGGGCGGCGAACGGCGCGTACCTGACGCTGGCCAGCATGTTCGCCCGCCAGGACCGGCCGGACCAGCCCGTGGCCTCCGGCGGCACGGTCGCCAGGGCGGGCGTGAGCAGCAGGTCGACCGAGTGGTCGGCGAAGAAGCCGATCGAGCGCTCGCGCCAGGCGGCCCGGTCGGCCTCCCGGACGTACCCCCGCCGCTGCGCCCACTCGCCGAGGGCGACGTGCCGGCGGCTGCGCCGCTGGAGGCCCCGCCGGTCCAACCCGGCGGCGCGGACGTCGGCGGCCGCCGCGGCGAACCAGGTGGCGATGCCCTGCAGGCCCAGCGCCGTCGGGTAGACCGGGTCGGCCGGCACGGTGTCGTGGCCCGCGCCCGCGAGCAGCCGGCCGGCGGCGGCGACCGCGTCCCGGTTGGGCGCGTCGGCGTGCACGCCGCGCACGGGCGAGCGGAGCGAGACGCCCACCCGCAGCCGCTGCGGCGGCACCAGCTTGTCCGGGCGGCGGCCGGCCAGCACCGAGAAGCCGACGGCCGCGTCGGCGACCGTGCTGGTCAGCATGCCGTGCTCGGTGAGCCCGAACCAGTCGTCCGCGCCGAGCTGGCACGGGACCACCCCCCGGCCCGGCTTGAGCCCGACCAGGCCGCAGCAGGCGGCCGGGATGCGGATCGAGCCGAGGCCGTCGTTGCCGTGGGCGATCGGCACCAGGCCGGCGGCGACGGCGGCGGCCGCGCCGCCGGACGAGCCGCCGGGGGTACGCCGGGCGTCCCAGGGGTTGCGGGTCACGGCCGTCTCGTCGTCGGTGATGCCCCAGAGGCCGAGTTCCGGCATCCGGGTCACCCCGAGGATCACCGCGCCGGCGCCGCGCAGCCGCCGGACCACCTCGTGGTCGGCCTCGGCCACCGGCGTACGCACCGCGGCCGACCCGTTCCAGGTGGGCAGCCCGGCGACGGCGGTGTTCTCCTTGACCGCCACCGGCACCCCGGCCAGCGGCAGGTTGGCCAGGTCCTCCTGCTCGTCGACCTTCTCCGCCTCGGTGATCGCCTCCCCGCCGCGTACCGCACGGAACGCGGCGAGGTCGGCGTCGACCCGGGCGATGTGGTCCAGGTGGTCGGCGACGACCTGGGTGGCCGTGACGTCGCCCCGGCGTACGCCCCGGGCGATCTGCTTGGCGGTCGCCCCCACCCAGGTCGGCATGATGTCCTGCACGGCCACCCTCCCAGCCAGCGGTCAGCCCAGCGCCTGCTCCAGATCGGCGAGCAGGTCGTCGACCGTCTCGATGCCGACAGACAGTCGCACGAGATCGCCGGGAACTTCAAGCGGCGAGCCGGCAGCACTTGCGTGTGTCATCCGGCCCGGGTGCTCGATCAGGGATTCCACGCCGCCGAGCGACTCGGCGAGGATGAAGAGCTTCGTCCGGTTGCAGATCTCGACGGCGTGCTCCTCGCCGCCGGCGGCCCGGAACGAGATCATGCCGCCGAAGCGGTGCATCTGCTTCGCGGCCACCTCGTGGCCCGGGTGCGCGGGCAGCCCCGGGTAGATGACCTGACCGACCTTGGCGTGCCCGTCCAGGTAGGCCGCGATCCGCTCGGCGTTGTCGCAGTGCCGGTCCATGCGTACGCCCAGGGTCTTGATGCCGCGCAGGGTGAGCCACGCGTCGAAGGGGCCGTTGATCGCGCCCATCGCGTTCTGGTGGTAGCGCAGTTCCTCGCCGAGCCCGGCGTCGGCCGCGACCAGCGCGCCACCGACCACGTCGGAGTGGCCGCCGATGTACTTGGTGGTCGAGTGCACCACCACGTCCGCGCCGTGCGCGATCGGCTGCTGGAGGTACGGCGAGGCGAACGTGTTGTCGACGACCAGCAGGGCGCCCGCGTCGTGCGCGACGCCCGCCAGCGCGGCGATGTCGGCGATGCCGAGCAGCGGGTTGGTGGGCGTCTCCACCCAGACGATCCGGGTCCGGCCCGGCTCGACGGCGGCCCGGATCGCGTCGGGGTCGGAGACCTTCGCCGGGGTGAAGTCCAGCCCCCAGCGCTCGGCCACCCGGGCGAAGAGCCGGTACGTGCCGCCGTACGCGTCGTCGGGGATCACCACGTGGTCGCCCGGCTTGCAGACGGTACGCAGCAGGGTGTCCTCGGCGGCCAGGCCGCTGGCGAAGGCGAGCCCGACCGGGCCGCCCTCCAGCGCGGCGAGGCACTCCTGGAGGGCGTCGCGGGTCGGGTTGCCGGAGCGGCTGTACTCGTAGCCCAGCCGGGGCGCGCCGACGGCGTCCTGGGCGTAGGTGCTGGTCTGGTAGATCGGTGGGATCACCGCGCCGGTGCGGGCCTCGGGGTCCTGGCCGGCGTGGATGGCGAGCGTGTCGAAGCCGTGACTCATCCCGTGAGGCTAATCCCCCGTCCCGAGGGCTGGAACGGAACGGTGCTGTCGGGCCCGGACCGGCGGGTTGGCGGGTCGGCGGGTACGGGCCCGGCGGGCCAGCGGCCGGCGCGGCAGGCGTCTCCCGTGTCGGGCCGGCGGCATAGCCTGGACGGATGAGCGGGTGCGTGTTCTGCGGGATCGTGGCGGGCGAGGTCCCCGCCTTCCGGGTCGCCGACGAGCCCGACGGGATGGCGTTCCTGGACACCCGGCCGGTCTTCAAGGGGCACGTCCTGGTGGTGCCGCGCACGCACCTGGTCACGCTGGCCGACCTGCCCGCCGAGGCGCTGGCCGGCTACTTCGGCCTGGTGCGGCGGCTCGCGGTCGCCGTGGAGACCGGCACGGAGGCCGGTGGGACGTTCGTGGCGATGAACAACAAGGTGTCCCAGTCCGTCCCGCACCTGCACACCCACGTGGTGCCGCGTACCAAGGGCGACGGCCTGCGGGGCTTCTTCTGGCCGCGCACCCGCTACGCGGACGACGCCGAGGCCGGGACCTACGCCGCCCGCATCACCGCAGCCCTCCGCCCCGCCACCTGACGACGCGAGGCGACACGGGCCGGCGCGACGTGGGTGGCGCGGGACGCGGCGGGACGCGGCGCGACCCGGGGCGCGAGACCGTCCGGGGCGCTCCCGATCCTGGGCGCGGGCGCGGCCCTTCCAGGCGCCGGAACCAACCATGGCCTCGTGGGTCACCGCGCGTAGCGGGCGATCCAGAGGTGGGGAAGGACTTCCTCGTCCCCCGTGGAGGCGAACCCGAGCGACTCGTAGAGCTGTCGGGCCGGGCGGTTGTCCCGGCCGGTGGCGACGACGACGCGGCGGTCGCCGGCACGGGCCAGCACAGCGCCCACCAACGCCCGCCCGACGCCGCGCCGGTGCGCGGTTGGGTCGACCACCAGACGATCGATGTCGACGGTCGTGTCGTCCTCGGTCCAGCCGATCGCCCCGATCAACCGCGAACCGGAGCGGGCCCCGAGCCAGTGCAGGGGCATCGCCCGTACGTCGGCGAGGGTCTCGTGCAGCGGCGGGATGCGGTCATCGCCGATCAGCGCGGCCTCGACGGCGTACGCCGCGTGCTGCACCGCGAGCAGTGACCGGGCCAGCCCCTCGTCGGCCCCGGGCCAGATCCGGACGACCGAAACCCCACCGCCGTCCCCGCCGCCTCGACCTTGTCCGGACCGCTCCGCTCCGATCGTCCGCATTCCTCGCGTTCCCTTTCCTAGACCACTATTCGGGACAAAACTCGACACTCGACGCCCACCCATGCCCGATGCCCCGAACCGCCCCGGACGCCCAGCCCAGCCCGCCGCCCTCGGTGCCGACCCCGCCGCCCGGGCACGGCCACGGGAAGTCGCCCGCCGTCAGCCACGGGAAGTAACCACAGCAGCAGTCAACGCTGCGACATAAACCACCCGGCACCCAGTTCCTCCGCACGAGCGCCCGCCGGCTGACGGTGTGACCCACGCGCCCCCTTCCTCCCGCGCGAGCACCTACCGCCCGGTGGCGTGACCCACCCGGCCCCCTCCTCCCGCGCGAGCACCTACCGCCCCGCGGCGTGGCCCACGCGCGGACCAAGGTGATCAGGACGCCATGGACGTTACGCGGCCGTTTTAGCGTCCATGGGGTCCTGATCACCAATGGCTGGACCGGCGTTCGTGTAGCGTGTCAGCGACTAAGCTGACAATTCGGGCGAGGGTGTCGCAGTGGCGTCGTCGACCGCGAGACGCAGCGTCAGACTGCCCGCCGCGTACCGCTTCGCGTCGAGCGGCATCGCGCGCGGGCAAGTAGTGCCAGCAGCGCTGCGTGACGTCAATGGCGGCTGCGCGTCAGCTTCTGGAATCGCCCCCAGCGGCTTGCCCTCGCCCCCGCTCTGCATCCTCATCCGCACCACCGCACCACCGCACCACCGCACCGATCATCGGCCGACAGCGCCGCATCTCACGCTCCGTCCGCCGGATCCGTCTGAGTGCGGGTGGAGCGGGTAAGGAAGGCGGGTCCGGCGGTGTTGCACGCTGGGAGAGGTACGAGAGGAGTCCCACCGTGTTCCTGCGCCGCATGAAGGCCGAACTGCCCACCTCCGACCAGGCCCTGCCGGGTCGCCTGATCGCGATGCCGATCGCGGACCGGCACGAGGTGCTGGGCACCCCGCTCAAGGGTCCCTTCCCGGAGGGCTCGCAGGTGGCCGTGTTCGGCATGGGCTGTTTCTGGGGCGCCGAGCGGCTGTTCTGGACCCTGCCGGGCGTGATCACCACGTCCGCCGGCTACGCGGGCGGCATCACGCCGAACCCGACGTACGAGGAGGTGTGCTCGGGCATGACGGGGCACGCCGAGGTGGTCCAGGTGGTCTACGACCCCGCCACGATCAGCTACGAGGACCTGCTGAAGGTCTTCTGGGAGAACCACGACCCGACCCAGGGCATGCGCCAGGGCAACGACGTGGGCACCCAGTACCGGTCGACGATCTACGTGACCACGGACGAGCAGCTCGCCACCGCCCAGGCGTCCCGGGACGCGTTCGCACCGATCGTGGCGCGGGCCGGCAAGGGCGAGATCACCACGGAGATCGACCGGCTCGGCGAGTACTACTTCGCCGAGGATCTTCACCAGCAGTATCTGGCCCCCACGAAGAACCCGAACGGGTACTGCAACCACGGCCCGAACGGGCTGAGCTGCCCGGTCGGCGTCGCCCGCACCTCGGGCTGAACCCCGCCCTCAGGGCGGGACCATCGGCACGATCACCGGAACCACCCGACGATCACCCGGACCACCGGCACGATCACGAGGGCCACCGGCACGATCACGCGGGCCGGCGCGGCGTCAGTCGCGCCGGCCTCCGCGCCTTCCGGAACTGAGCAATCGATCACACCTGCCCCGGCGCGGAAACCGCCCCACCCGGCACTCCTGACGCGGTCCGCCACCGTGGTCGACACGCGCCGTGACGGAATCGCGCAGTGTAGCAAAACTTCAAGAAACTGTTATCAGCCCAACGGGCAATCCTCGCTGCCCTCTGGCAGCATTGCCTGGCATGTGCGGACTTGCGGGAGAGTTCCGCCGTGACGGTTCACGCGCCGACGTGGCGGCGGTGGAGCGCATGGCGGCCACGATGAGCGACCGGGGGCCCGACGACAGCGGCGTCTGGGCCCAGGGCCCGACGGCCCTCGGACACCGACGCCTGAAGATCATCGACCTCTCCGCCGCGAGCGGGCAACCGCTGGTCGACCCCGGTGCGGGCCTGACCGGCGTCTTCAACGGGTGCATCTACAACTACCGCGAGCTGCGCGAGGAACTCCAGGCCAAGGGCCACCGGTTCTTCTCCTCGGGCGACAGCGAGGTCGTGCTCAAGGCGTACGCCGAGTGGGGGCTCGACTTCGTCGACCACCTGATCGGCATGTTCGCCGTGGCGATCAGCGAGCGGGACACGGGCCGGCTGGTGCTGGCCCGCGACCGGCTCGGCATCAAGCCGCTCTACCTGGCCGAGACGCCCGGCGCGGTGCGCTTCGCCAGCACCCTGCCCGCGCTGCTGGCCGGGGGCGGGATCGACACGGGCATCGACCCGGTCGCGCTCGCGCACTACCTGAGCTTCCACAGCATCGTGCCGCCGCCGCGCACCATCCTGCGCGGCGTCACCAAGCTGCCCCCGGCGACCGTACGGGTCTACGAGGCGGACGGCCGCACGTCCGAACGGGTCTACTGGGACCCGGCCTTCACCCGCTCCGCCGAGCGGGCCGGCTGGTCCGAGAAGGACTGGCAGGACGCCCTGCTGGAGTCGCTGACCACCGCCGTACGCCGGCGGATGGTCGCCGACGTGCCGGTCGGCGTGCTGCTCTCCGGCGGCCTCGACTCCAGCCTGGTGGTCGCCCTGCTCGCCGGCGAGGGCCAGCGCGGGCTCTCCACCTTCTCCATCGGCTTCGACGCGGTCGGCGGCCGGGAGGGCGACGAGTTCCGCTACTCCGACCTCGTCGCGAAGACGTTCGACACCGACCACCACCAGATCCGGGTGGCCGCCGCCGACCTGGTGCCGCCGCTGGAGGCGGCCGTCGCCGCGATGTCCGAGCCGATGGTCAGCCACGACTGCGTGGCGTTCTACCTGCTCAGCGAGGTGGTGTCGCAGCACGTCAAGGTCGTCCAGTCCGGCCAGGGCGCGGACGAGATCCTCGGCGGCTACCACTGGTACCCGCCGCTCGCCCGGGTCGGCCGGGACGGGGCGCTCGACACGTACGCCGGGGCCTTCTTCGACCGGGACGCGGCCGGGCTGGCCCGGGTGCTGAACCCGGCCTGGCTGACCGACGGCGACCCGGCGCGGGAGTTCGTGGCCGCGCACCTGGGCCGGGCCGGCGCCGAGACCGCCGTCGACGCCGGCCTGCGCATCGACACCCAGGTCATGCTGACCGACGACCCGGTCAAGCGGGTGGACAACATGACGATGGCGCACGGGCTGGAGGCCCGGGTGCCGTTCCTCGACCACGAGTTCGTCGAGCTGGCCGCGAGCTGCCCGCCGGAGCTGAAGCTGGCGCAGGGCGGCAAGGGGGTGCTCAAGGAGATCGGCCGCCGGGTGCTGCCGCACGAGGTCATCGACCGGCCGAAGGGCTACTTCCCCGTGCCCGGCCTCACCCACCTGGAGGGCAAGCTCCTCGACCGGGTACGCGACGCGCTCTCCGCGCCCGAGGCCCGCCGCCGCGACCTGTTCCGCGCCGACTACGTCGACGCCCTGCTCGCCGATCCGAACGCCGAACTGACCCCGTTGAACGGAAACAAGCTGTGGCAACTCGGACTCCTGGAAATGTGGCTCCAGAGCCACGGAATCGACTGACCGTGACCGACACCCTGGCGACAGGCGCGGCCCGGACCGACCGGTCGCGCAACGGCCGGCGACGGGAGCGGGTGGGCCCCGGCGGCGATCCGATGGCACCGGAGCCGGCGGAGCCGCCGACCCGGGAGGGCGACACCGACGTGGTGCTGGACTGCGGCTGGGGGCGGCTCGTCTTCGGGCAGACCTTCGCCGACCAGGCCGCCGTCGCCGCCGTGCTGCGCTCCGAGGCCGCCGGTTCCCGGGACATCTGCATCTACCTGCGCGACCCGCACGTGCTGGTGTCCCGGCTGCCCGACGAGCTGTTCATCGATCCGTCGCTGACCTACCGGCTGCCGCTCGGCGGCGACCGGCCGGCCGGTGACGGCGACGTGCCGGGGCTGACCATCCGCCCGCTGGCCGACGCCGCCGACGCGGACGCGGTGAACCGGATCTACGCCCGCAACGGCATGGTCACCGCACCGGTGGACGTGCTCGTCGACAACGCGCGCACCGACCGGTTCCTGCACCTGCTCGCCGAGGACGCCACCGGCGAGATCGTCGGCACCATCACCGGCGTCGACCACGTCGCGGTCTTCGACGACCCGGAGAACGGCGCCAGCCTGTGGTGCCTCACCGTCGACTTCAACACCGCGCCGCCGGGCACCGGCCAGGCGCTGATCACCGCGCTGGCCGCCCGGCTGGTCGAGCGGGGTCGGGCGTACGTGGACCTGTCCGTGCTCGCCGAGAACGCCGGGGCGATCCGGCTCTACGAGCGGCTCGGCTTCTACCGGACGTCGACGCTCTGCGTGAAGCGGAAGAACCCGATCAACGAGCGGCTCTTCCTGCCCGCCATGCCGCAGGGGTACGACCAGCTCAACCCGTACGCGAGGATCGTCGCCGACGAGGCGATGCGGCGCGGCATCCGGGTGGAGGTCACCGACCCGGCCTGGGGTGAGCTGCGGCTGAGCAGCGGCGGGCGGACCGTGCTGACCCGCGAGTCGCTGTCGGAGCTGACCTCGGCGGTGGCGATGAGCCGCTGCGACGACAAGCGGGTGACCCGCCGCATCCTCACCGAGGCGGGGCTGTCGGTGCCGCGCGGCCGGACCGCCACCGGCGACGACGGCGACACCGCCTTCCTCGCCGAGGTCGGCCGGGTGGTGGTGAAGCCGGCGCGCGGCGAGCAGGGCAACGGCATCACGGTGGGCGTACGGACTCCCGAGGCGCTGGCCGCCGCCGTCGAGCTGGCCGCCCGGTTCTGCCCGGACGTGCTGATCGAGGAGATGCGCGCCGGCGAGGACCTGCGCGTCGTCGTCATCGACCACGAGGTGGTGGCCGCCGCGCTCCGGCGGCCCGCCTCGATCACCGGCGACGGGGTGCACGACATCGCCGAGCTGATCGAGCGGCAGAGCCGTCGCCGGGCCGCCGCCACCGGTGGCGAGTCCCGGATCCCGCTCGACGACATGACCCGCGACGTGCTCGCCGAGGCCGGCCACGAGCTGCACGACGTGCTGCCCGAGGGGCAGGTGCTGGCCGTACGCCGGACCGCGAACCTGCACACCGGCGGCACCATCCACGACGTCACCGCCGAGCTGCACCCGGCGATCGCCGAGGCGTGCGTGGCGGCCAGCCGGGCGCTGGACATCCCGGTCACCGGGCTGGACCTGCTGGTCGGAGCCCCGGACCGGCCGGAGCACGTGTTCATCGAGGCCAACGAGCGGCCCGGCCTGGCCAACCACGAGCCGCAGCCGACCGCCGAGCGCTTCGTGGACCTGCTCTTCCCGGGCACCCGGGCGCCGCAGCGGCTCTGGACCCCGGCCGGCCCGGGAGGTGCCGCGTGAGCCCGAGGCCCCTGGAGATCGACCTGGACTACCTGCGCCAGGTGCTGGTGGAGCTGCTGGAGATCCCGAGCCCGTCGGGGCGTACGGACCACGTGCAGCAGTACGTCGGCGAGCGGCTCTCCGCGCTCGGCATCCCCTCCACGCTGACCCGGCGCGGCGCGCTGAGCGCCTGCCTGCCCGGCCCCCGCTCGACCGGCGCCGACCGGGCGATCGTGGTGCACACCGACACCATCGGCGGCATGGTGAAGCGGCTGAAGGAGAACGGCCGGCTGGAGCTGAAGACCATCGGTACGCACAGCGCCCGGTTCGCCGAGGGCGCGCACGTGCGGATCTTCACCGACGACCTGGAGCGGGTGATCACCGGCCAGGTGCTGCCGCTGAAGGCCAGCGGCCACCGCTACAACGACGACGTGGACCTCCAGGGCGTCGGCTGGCAGCACGTCGAGGTCCGGGTGGACGAGCCGGTCGAGGACATCGCCGGGCTGCGCGCCCTCGGCATCGACGCGGGCGACTTCGTGGCGTTCCTGCCGAACCCGACGATCACCCCCAGCGGGTACGTCAAGTCGCGGCACCTGGACGACAAGGCCGGCGTGGCGGCGGTCCTCACCGCGCTCAAGGCGATGGTCGACGCCGGCGTGCGCCCGGCGGTCACCGCGCACCTGCTGGTCACCGTGACCGAGGAGATCGGGCACGGGGCGTCGCACGGGCTCGACCCCGACGTGGCGGAGATCGTCTCCGTGGACGCGGCGGTGGTCGCGCCCGGCCAGCAGTCCCGCGAGGACGCGGCCACGCTGGCGATGGGCGACGGGGTCGGACCGTTCGACTACCACCTGACCCGCAACCTGGCCTCGATCGCCGCCGAGCACGGGGTGGACCTGGTCCGCGACGTCTTCGAGTACTACCGCTCGGACGTGGCGGCGGCCGTGGAGGCCGGCGCGCACGCCCGGGTGGCGCTGCTCGGCTTCGGCGTGGACGCCACCCACGGGCACGAGCGCACCCACCTGGAGGGCCTGCGCCAGCTCACCCAGCTGCTCTGCCTCTATCTCCAGAGCGACCTGGTCTTCCCCGAGTGGGACGCCGAGCCGGAGGGCGACCTGGCCGACTTCCCGTCGCTGGCCGTGCAGCCGGCCAGCGAGGAGGGCCCCCGCGAGGGCCCGATCGGCATCGCCGAGGCCCCGTGACGCCCGTCGGACATTCCCGTGGACCCTGTGATCGAAATCCGTTGCCGGAGGTCGCCGCCGCTCGATAACGTGGCCGTACACGGGAAAGGAGGTGGTCCAGACTTGTATAGCAATCGGACTCGTGAGGTGGCTGTCCGCTAGCCGCTGTCCTCGACAGTAAACTCGTCCGCCGCGAGGCGGGCACAGCACCATCGTCGAGACCGTGTGGCAGCGGTGCGGCGAAACCACGACAGCCACCCGACCCCCGGGGTGCCGGCCCAGTCCAGCCGGCCCGTGCGCGAGCACGGAAGCCCCGGGGGTCGACCCTTTCCGCAGGCCAGGTGGTCGACGCAGCCGGAGGTCAGCGTGTCGATGCGCGAGCTGGTGGTGCTCGGGACGGCCAGCCAGGCCCCCACCCGGCAGCGCAACCACAACGGGTACGTGCTGCGCTGGGACGACGAGGTGATCCTCTTCGACCCGGGCGAGGGCAGCCAGCGGCAGCTCCTGCACACCACGGTCACCGCCACCGACCTGACCCGGATCTGCGTCACCCACTTCCACGGCGACCACTGCCTCGGCCTGCCCGGCACCATCCAGCGGCTCTCGCTGGACCGGGTGCCGCATCCGGTGGCCGTGCACTTCCCGGCCGGCGGCGCGGAGTACTTCGCGCGCCTGCGGCACGCCTCCAGCTTCCACGAGACCGCCGAGCTGCGCGTCGAGCCGATCGACGCCGACGGGCAGCGGATCGCGCTGGGCGTCGGCACGCTGGAGGCCCGCCGGCTGCGGCACCCGATCGAGACGTACGGCTACCGGCTCGTCGAGCCGGACGGCTGCCGGATGCTGCCGGAGCGGCTGGCCGCGTACGGCGTCACCGGGCCGGCGGTCGGGGAGCTGATCCGCGTCGGCCACCTCGACGTCGGCGGGCGCCGCGTCACCCGCGAGGAGGTGAGCGTGCCCCGGCCCGGGCAGCGCTTCGCCTTCGTCATGGACACCGGCCTCTGCGACGGGGTGTACGCCCTCGCCGAGCACGCCGACCTGCTGGTCATCGAGTCGACGTTCCTCGACTCGGAGGCCGCGCTGGCCGCCGAGGTCGGCCACCTCACGGCGGGCCAGGCCGCGCGGGTGGCGGCCGAGTCGGGCGTACGCCGGCTCGTGCTCACCCACTTCTCCCAGCGGTACGCCGACCCGCGCCGCTTCGCCGACGAGGCCCGCGCGCACTTCGACGGCGACCTGGTGATCGCCGAGGACCTGACGACCGTGCAGGTCCCGCCCCGGCGGGTAGCCTCGGCCGGGTGACGGTCACCCTGCGCTCCGCCACCGTCGACGACCTGATGGCGGTGGGCGCGCTGCACCAGCGTTCCCGGGTCGCCGCCTACGCGGCCTTCCTGCCGGCGCGGGCGCTGGCCGACCCGACGCCGGAGGCGATGGGCGCGTACTGGACCGAGCGGTGGACGTGGGAGCGGGACGAGCACCGGATGACCGTGGTCGAGCGCGACGGCCGGCTGGTCGGCTTCAGCTACCTCGGCCCGGACGACGACGGCGACCCGGCGACCGGCCTGCTCAACGCCATCCACCTCGAACCCGCCGAACGCGGCCGGGGCACCGGGCGCGCCCTGATGGTCGACGCGCTGGACGCCATGCGCACCCGCAGCTGGTCCCGGGCGGTGCTCTGGGTGCTGCGGGACAACGCGCACGCCCGGGCCTTCTACGAGCGCGGCGGCTGGACCTTCACCGGCACCGCACGCGACGAACACATCGGCCCGGCGGTCGTGCCCCAGCTCCGGTACGCCCGCCCGTTGTGAGGAACGCCCCCTGCCGTGCGCACCAGGCGTCGACAGGGGGCGTTCCCCAAGCGGTCAGCGGGCGCCGAGGTGGGCCAGCAGGTCCTGCCGGGTGAGGACGCCCTTCGGCTTGCCGTCGACCAGCACCAGGGCGGCGTCGGACTTCTCCAGCAGGCCGACCGCCTCGCTCACCGGCTGCCCGCCGCCGATCATCGGCAGCGGCTCGGCCATGTGCCGCTCGATGGTGTCGTGCAGGTGTGCCTGGCCGGTGAAGAGCGCGTCGAGCAGGTCCTTCTCGGCGATCGAGCCGGCCACCTCGCCGGTCACCACCGGAGGCTCGGCCTTGAGCACCGGAAGCTGCGAGACACCGTACTCGCGCATGTAGTCGATCGCGTCGCGGACCGTCTCGGTCGGGTGCACGTGCACCAGCTCGGGCAGGCCGCCCGGCTTGCCCGCGAGCGCGTCGGCGACCGTCGGCTCCGTGCCCGAGTTGTCCAGGAAGCCGTACCGGGCCATCCAGGTGTCGTTGAAGATCTTGGACAGGTAGCCCTTGCCGCTGTCCGGCAGCAGCACCACGACCACGTCGTCCGGGCCGGCCTTGCGGGCCACCTCCAGGGCGGCCACCACGGCCATCCCGCAGGAGCCGCCGACCAGCAGCCCCTCCTCGCGGGCCAGCCGCCGGGTCATCTCGAAGGACGCCTTGTCGGAGACCTCGATGATCTCGTCGGCGACACCCTGGTCGTACGTCTCCGGCCAGAAGTCCTCACCGACGCCCTCGACCAGGTACGGCCGGCCGGTGCCGCCGGAGTAGACGGAGCCCTCCGGGTCGGCGCCGACGACCTTGACCCGACCCTCCGACGCCTCCTTCAGGTAGCGCCCGATGCCGGAGATGGTGCCGCCGGTGCCGACGCCCGCCACGAAGTGGGTGATCCCGCCCCCGGTCTGCTCCCACAGCTCTGGGCCGGTGGTCTCGTAGTGCGAGCGCGGGTTGGCCGGGTTGCTGTACTGGTTGGGCTTCCACGCCCCGGGGATCTCCCGGGCCAGCCGGTCGGAGACGTTGTAGTAGGAGCGCGGGTCCTCGGGGGCCACGGCGGTCGGGCAGACCACCACCTCCGCCCCGTACGCGCGCAGCACGTCCTGCTTGTCCTGGCTGACCTTGTCGGGGCAGACGAAGACGCACTTGTAGCCCCGCAGCTGCGCCACCAGCGCCAGCCCGACGCCGGTGTTGCCGCTGGTCGGCTCGACGATCGTGCCGCCCGGCTGGAGGATGCCCGCCTTCTCCGCGTCCTCCACCATCCGCAGCGCGATCCGGTCCTTCACCGAGCCGCCCGGGTTGAGGTACTCCACCTTCGCCAGCACGGTGGCCTGGATCCCGGCCGTGACGTTGCGCAGCCGTACCAGCGGGGTGTTGCCGATCAGCTCGACGACGTTGTCGTAGTACCGCACCTCGTTGTGCCCTTCTCCTCCGGCGCCGCCGGCGGCGGCCGGGCAGACGTCTTCTCGACGCCCCAGGGTACGTGGGTTCAGGACGCCACGTGCCCGGGGATCACCGAGCTGCGCCGGGCCTCCCACTCCAGGAACCGCTCGGTCTCGGCCAGCACGCTGCCGGCCAGCCAGGTCACCATGACCGCGTCGTCGGCCAGCCCGAAGATCGCCAGCGGGATCTCGGGAAGCAGGTCGACCGGCGAGACGATGTAGGCCGTCGCCGCGGTCATCAGGGCCAGCCGCAGGCCGCCGTCGTACTCCCCCCGGGCGGTGGCCCGGATCATCCGGGGCAGCGCGCCCAGCCGTGCCCCGAGCGACGGCCCGCCCCGCGATCCGGCCGCGAGCGCCCGGGCCAGCGCGCTGAACGCCGCGCTTCGCTTCAATGTCTTCCCCATGTTCGGCCCCTCTCCACGTGCCAGGGTGACGCGCCCGCGCAACCGTCCCCCGGTCACCCGCACAAGTACCCAGGACCGTCGCCTTCCAGGCACCCGCGAGCCGACACGACGACAGCGGCGTGTCGTGCCGGCGCGATAATGTCGCTGTATGGGGGTCGCTGGTTCCGTCGTCCCGGTTGGTCCGCGCTGGCAGCGCGCCCGGCAACTCGCCCGCCTCGCGGCGATCGGCACGGGCGCCACCGCCGCGGCCGTGGCGGCGACCGGCGGCGTGCTCCTCGGGCAGGCCCGGCAGGCCCGCCGCACGATCCCGATGGCCGAGGCCCCGCCGCCGCGCTGCGACGGCGTCTACGGCGCGAAGCTGCCGGGCCCGCCGGTCACCCTGGTGGTGCTCGGCGACTCGTCGGCCGCCGGCTACGGCGTGCACCGCCGCCGGGAGACGCCCGGCGCCCTGCTCGCCACCGGCCTGTCCCGTCGCCTGCAACGCCCCGTCCGGCTGCACCGCTTCGCCGTGGTCGGCGCCATCTCGGCGGTGCTGCGCCACCAGGTGGAGGCGGCGCTGGAGTGCCGGCCCGACGTCGCGGTGATCCTGATCGGCGGCAACGACGTGACCAACCGCGCGCCGTTCGCACTGGCGGTGCGCTACCTGGTCGACGCGGTCCGCACGCTGCGCGCGGCCGGCTGCGAGGTGGTCGTCGGCACCTGCCCCGACCTGGGCGCGATCCGGCCGATCCAGCCGCCGCTGCGGTGGCTGGCCCGGCACTGGAGCCGGCAGCTCGCCGCCGCCCAGACGGTGGCCGTGGTCGAGGCCGGCGGCTGGACGGTCTCCCTCGGCGACCTGCTCGGTCCCCGGTTCACGGCGGAGCCGACCCGGATGTTCGCCTGGGACCGTTTCCACCCCTCGGCGGAGGGCTACGCGATGGCCGCCGCCGCCCTGCTGCCGACCGTGCTGTCCGCGCTCGGCGCGGGGCAGGAACGCCGCCCGACCCTCGACCGGGGCGAGGGCGTGCGCTCGCTGCCGCAGGCCGCCCAGGAGGCGGCCCGCCACGCGGGCACCGAGGTCAGCGGCACCCGGGTCAGGGGGCGCGAACGCGGCCCCGCCGGCCGGTGGGCGCAGCTGCGCCGACGGGCCTTCTTCGGTGTCGGCGCGGCGCCGCAGCCCAGCCCCGCCGCCGACTCACCCACACTGGAGGGACTGGCATGAGCGAGCGCTTCACCCCCTCGGGGCTCGCCAATCGACTGGGCCGGGCGGCGACGCTCAGCCTCATCGCCGGCACGGTCGGCGGCGCCGCCGTCCTCGCCGGTCAGGCCTTCGCCGCCCGGCACCGCCGGTACGCCCAGCCGGAGCTGGCGCTCGCCCTGCGCGCCACGGTCGGGCGTGCCGACGCGCCGCCGCTGCGACTGGTGCTGCTCGGCGACTCGTCCGCCCTCGGCGTCGGGGTCGGCCGCCTCGACGAGACCATCGGCGGGCAGCTGGCCAACCTGCTCGCCGAGGGCCCGACCGGCCGCCGGGTGCACCTGTCCAGCGTCGGCGTCTCCGGCTCACGCTCGACCGACCTGGCCACCCAGGTGGCCCGGGCGCTGCTCGGCGAGCGTCCCGACGTGGCGGTGATCCTGATCGGGGCCAACGACGCCACAACCCTGCGTCGCCCGGTGGAGGCCGCCGCCTACCTCGGGGCGGCCGTGCACCGGCTCTGCGAGGCCCGGGTGGAGGTGGTCGTCGGCACGTGCCCCGACCTCGGCGCCGTACGCGCCATCGCGCCGCCGCTGCGCAACGTGGTCGGCTGGTCGGGGCGGCGGGTGGCCCGCGCCCAGGCGGCGGCGGTGCTCGACGCCGGCGGCACGGTGGTCGACCTGGCCACCGAGACCGGCGCGGTGTTCCGAGCCGACGCCGGGACGCTGTGCCACGACGGCTACCACCCCTCCGCCGACGGCTACCGGGTCTGGGCGCACGCCCTGCTGCCGGCCGTCGCCGCCGCCGCCGCGGTCGCCTCCCGGCAGTGACCCGCCCGCCAGTGGCGGGCGGGTCCTCCTGGCGGGCGGGTCCTCCTGGCGGGCGGGTCCTCCTGGCGGGCGGGTTTCCCTGGCGGGCGGCGAAACGGGCGGAGAGCGACGCGGTCCCACCCCGGGTGGGCGAGCGGTCCGCCGACGCCGGGACGGCGACGGCGCGGGCGTGACATTTCCCGGCCGGCGGGCAGCTTCCGCCTGAAGTTACCGACGGGTTAACGTTGGTTCATGCCGACTGAGTCGTCCCGCGACGCCGTCATCGTCGCCACCGCCCGCTCCCCCATCGGCCGGGCGCACAAGGGGTCCCTGCGCGACGTCCGCCCGGACGACCTCGCCGCGACCATCGTGCGGGCCGCCCTGGACAAGGTTCCCCAGCTCGACCCGGCCGAGATCGACGACCTCTACCTGGGGTGCGGCCTGCCCGGCGGCGAGCAGGGCTTCAACATGGCCCGGGTGGTCGCCACCCTGATGGGCCTCGACACCCTGCCCGGCGCCACGCTCACCCGCTACTGCGCGTCGTCGCTGCAGACCACCCGGATGGCGATGCACGCCATCCGGGCCGGCGAGGGCGACGTGTTCGTCTCCGCCGGCGTGGAGATGGTCTCCCGGTACGCCCGCGGCAACTCCGACGGCCTGCCGAAGGAGGCGCAGGCGCTCGTCGGCGGCGGCTGGGAGAACCCGCGCTTCGCCGCCGCGGCCGAGCGTTCCAAGGCCCGCGCCCAGGGCGGGGCCCCGGTCTGGACCGACCCGCGCGAGGCCGGCGAGCTGCCGGACATCTACCTGACCATGGGGCAGACCGCCGAGAACCTGGCCCAGGTGTACGACGTGACCCGCGCCGACATGGACGAGTTCGGCGTACGCAGCCAGAACCTCGCCGAGAAGGCGATCGCCGACGGCTTCTGGGCCCGGGAGATCACCCCGGTCACCACGCCGGACGGCACGGTGGTCGGCACCGACGACGGCCCGCGCGCCGGGGTCACCCTGGAGGGCGTCTCCGGGCTGAAGCCGGTGTTCCGCCCGGACGGCCGCATCACCGCCGGCAACTGCTGCCCGCTCAACGACGGCGCCGCCGCCGTGGTGATCATGAGCGCCCAGCGGGCCAGGGATCTCGGGATCACGCCGCTGGCCCGGATCGTCTCCAGCGGCGTGACCGCCCTCTCGCCGGAGATCATGGGCCTCGGCCCGGTCGAGGCCACCCGGCAGGCGCTCAAGCGGGCCGGGATGACCATCGACGACGTCGACCTCGTGGAGATCAACGAGGCGTTCGCCGCCCAGGTGATCCCCTCGTACCGCCAGCTCGGCATCCCCCTGGAGAAGCTGAACGTCATGGGTGGCGCGATCGCCGTCGGGCACCCGTTCGGCATGACCGGCGCCCGGATCACGGGCACCCTGCTCAACGCCCTGGACTGGCACGACAAGACGATCGGCCTGGAGACCATGTGCGTGGGCGGCGGCCAGGGCATGGCCATGGTCGTCGAGCGCCTGAGCTGAGCGGCCTCGTCGTCGAGCGCCCGAGCTGAGCGCCATGGTCGTCGAGCGCCCGAGCTGAGCGGCCCGGTCGCCGAGCGCCTGAGCTGAGCGGCCTGGCGCCGAGCGCCGAGCCGAGCGGCCTGAGCCCGGAGCCCGCAGTCCTGAACCCGGACGAAAGGGCCGGCCCCTTGTCGGGGCCGGCCCGCGTCGTCAGGGACACCCCCAAGGGCCCCCGTTGGGCTGCTGGAGAGCAGGGTGGCAGGCCTGCACTGGCCCGACCAGGCGCCCCGGCCCGGGCGGGCCTCGCTGTCGGGGCGCAGCCCCGGTCGGCCACGCGCGGATCGGGCTAGAGGGTCTCGCGGGTCGCCGTCACCTCGGCGGCGGCCCGCGCCAGCACCTCCGGCGGCGGGGAGGCGGCGACCAGGTCGGCGGCCACCACCCGGAGCTGGTCGGGCAGCGCCAGGTCGTTGTCGAGCCGGGGCACCGTTCGCCGGGGCCCGCCCTCCGCGTCGGCGGCCCGGTTTGCGATCTCCTGTACCAGCCGGTGCACGAGATCGGCGCGGGACACGTTGCCACCGGCGGCCGTGGCCGCCCAACGGGGCTGCTGCCAGTGCCCGACCTGACGGACCAGCAACTCCACCGCCCGCCCCAACTCCCCCACGCTCACCCCACCGAGTCTACGGACCACCCACCCCCACCCCCACCGTCCCACCCAGCCCACCCCCGCCCCCGGCCCCGGCCCCCGGCCGGCGATCATGAGGTTTGCGGCGGGAATCGCGATCAACTTCGCCGCAAACCTCATGATCAACGCTGCGGAGAGGCGAGCGCGGGACCGGGGCGGGACGCGGGACCGAGGCGGGACGCGGGACCGAGGCGGGACGCGACGGCGCCCGCCCTCGCGGGTGCGAGGGCGGGCGCCGGTCAGTCGTCGACGACGGTCAGTCGTCGCCCTGGAAGTAGCTCAGCAGGCGCAGGATCTCGATGTAGAGCCAGACCAGGCTGACCAGGATGCCGAAGGCGGCGACCCAGGAGTAGCGCTGGGGCAGGCCCATCCGGACGCCGTCCTCGACCTCCTTGAAGCTGAGCACGAAGCTCAGCGAGGCAACGACGATGCAGACCAGGCTGAACCCGATCGCCAGCGGGCTGCCGTCGCGCAGGCCGGTGTTCACGCCGAAGAGCGCGAACACGAGGTTGATCAGCATGACGGCGAAGAGACCCGCCATCACGGCGATCATGCCCTTGACGAACTTCGGGGTCGCCCGGATGACCTTCGCCTTGTAGAGCATGGCCATCACGAAGAAGACACCGAACGTGGCGGTCACCGCCTGGACCACGATGCCGTCGTAGAGCGAGTTGAAGAACTTGCTGACCATGCCGACGAAGACGCCCTCGACGACGGCGTACGCGACGACCAGCGCCGGGTTCGCCATCCGGGAGAACGAGATGATCAGGCCGAGGACCAGGCCGACGACTGCCGCACCGATCCAGGCCGCGCCGAGCAGCGCGTCGGGCACCAGCACCCAGGCGGCCGCGGCGGAGACGCCGAGGATGCCGAGGAGCGTGACGGTCTTGACCACCACGTCGTCGATCGACATGGTGTTGACGGTCGGCGGGGCCGCCGGGTAGCCGGCCTCCGTCGGGTACTGCTGGGGATAACCGGGCTGTCCGTACGGCCCGGTCGGGGCGTACCCGGCGGAGCGCTCCCGCTCGGCCGCCTGGCCGAGCCGGGCGAGCACCGGGTTCGAAGTCTTCACTGTCAGGCCTCCCTCAGGGGGTCGTTGCACGTGAACGTGCACTCCCAAGAGTAAACGCCCAGGGCAGTCCCGTGGAGATCGCCAAGCTGAGCGGAAGCTGAGAGTGCGGCGTGCCCGGGGCGGGGGTCGAACCCGCACGCCTTGCGGCAGCCGCTTTTAAGGCGGCCGTGTCTGCCGTTCCACCACCCGGGCGGGTGACACCGCGCGGGTCGACACGCGTGGTGCAGTGTCACGGTAGCGGGTCGGCGGCGACCCGGCGTACCCCGGCGGGCGGGTCGCACTAGGGTCGAGACCGTGAGCAGCACAGCCCCCACGGCCCCCGACGCCGTCCCTGACCAGGCTGTCCTCGTCGCCGACCGGCCGTCCCGCCGGCTCCGGCCGGCGCGCCTGCTGACCGCCGTCCACCGTCGCCGGGCCGACGTCACTGTCGCGTTGCTCTTCGTGGCGCTGGCCGGCTGGCTAACCCACGGGCTCTGGCCCGACCCGGCGGCCCGGGTCCTGGCGCTCAACCCGGAGGACCAGGCCCTCTACGAGTGGTTCCTCGCCGTCGACTCCCGGGCGCTGCTCGGCGACTTCGACCTGCTCACCGGGCGACTCAACGCGCCGGACGGGGTCAACCTGATGACCAACACCACGGTCATCGCGCTCGGGGTGCTCCTGGCCCCGGTGACCCTGCTGTTCGGCGCGCCGGTGACCTTCGCCCTGCTGGCCATGGCGAACCTGGCCGGCACCGCGATCGCCTGGTACCTGCTCTTCACCCGGATGCTGCGCGCCCGCCGGATCGCCGCCGCGCTCGGGGCGGCGCTCTGCGGCTTCGGCCCGGGGATGGTCTCGCAGACCAACAGCCACCTGCACATGACCGCGCAGTGGCTGGTTCCGGTGATCGTCTGGCTCGTGGTCCGCATGCTGCGGGCCGCCGACCCGGCGGGCACCGCCGACGGGCCGGACCGCCGGCGGGTGGTCAGCTCGGCCGTCGGCCTGGCGGCGGCGGTCACGGCGCAGGTCTTCGTCGGCGAGGAGGTGCTCTTCCTCTGCGCGGTCACGCTGCTGGTGATGGCGGTCGCCTACGCGGTGGCGGACCGGAACCTGGCCCGTCGCGCCCTGCCCGGCTTCGCCGCCGGGATGACGCTCGCCGCCGGGCTGGCCCTGCTCGTACTGGCGTGGCCGCTCTGGTTCCAGTTCGCCGGCCCGCAGGGCGTCTCGGACGGCATGTTCAGCCCGCACTACTTCTCGGCGGACCTGCGCAGCTGGTGGACCGTCTCGCCGCTGTCGGTCGCGGGCGGCGACGGGGCCGCCCGGCTGACGACCGGGCCGGCCGAGTACAACACCTTCCTCGGGCTGCCCCTGCTGCTGGTCGCCGCCGCCTGCGCGCTCTGGCTGGGCCGTCGCCCGCTGGTCGTCGCGTGCGTGGTCGGCGCGCTCGTGACGGGGGCGCTGTCGCTCGGGCCCCGGGTGGTCGTCGACGGCGAACGCACCGCCGTTCCGGGCCCGTACGCCCTGCTCTCGGGGCTGCCCGTGGTGGACGGTGCGCTGCCGATGCGGTTCGCCCTCGCGGTGCTCCCGCTGATCGCCACGCTGCTGGTGCTGGCGGTCGACCGGGCCCTGCGCGGCACCGGCCTGGCCCGCCGCCTGGTGCCGGCGGCGGTCGGCGTGGCGCTGCTGCCGCTGCTGCCGGCCCCGCTGCCCACCGCCGGGCGCCCGCCGCTGCCCGAGTTCGTCACCGGCGGGCACTGGCGCCAGTGCGTCGAGCCGGGTGGGGTGCTGGTGCCGGTGCCGCTCGCCACGCCCAAGCAGCCGTGGCCGATGCGCTGGGCGACCGCCGCCGACGCGGCCTTCGGCATGCCGGAGGGCTTCTTCATCGGCCCGTACGGTCGCGGCGGCACGGCGGCGATGGGCACCTACTCGCGGCCCACCTCCGCCCTGCTCGCCGAGGTCGGCCGGCGCGGCGGTCAACCCGTCATCGGGGACGAACAGCGCCGGCAGGCCGCGGAGGACGCGGAGTTCTGGGGGGCCTCCTGCGTGGCGCTGGCCGACGGCACCCCGCACGCCGACAGCCTGCGCGGCACGCTGGAGCAGCTCTACGGCCCCGCCACCCGGATCGCCGACGCCTGGACCTGGCGCGTCTGATCCGCACCGGGGTCGCGCAGCCGCAGCCCGCGCGCCGACGGCCGGACGCGCGAAAGCCCTCTCCGCCCGGGGGCGGAGAGGGCTCCGCGTGCTTCGTCAGGCGGCGCGGGCGGCGCCGACCGGCTGGGAGGCCTCGGCGAACTCCTCGCGCGGATCGTGCAGCTGGCCGAGGGCGACCACCTCGCGCTTGAGGAAGAACGCCAACGTCCAGTCGACCACGACCCGGACCTTGCGGTTGAACGACGGGATCCGGCTCATGTGGTACGTCCGGTGCATGAACCACGCCGGCCAGCCGGTCATCTTGATCCCGTACACCTGGGCCACGCCCTTGTGCAGGCCGAGGCTGGCGACGCTGCCGGCGTGCTTGTGCTTGTACTCCACCGGCTCCCGGCCGCGGACGACGTTGACGATGTTGTCGGCCATCCGGGCGGCCTGACGCACCGCGTGCTGGGCGCTCGGCGAGCAGTAGTTGCCCGGCTCCTTGGTCAGGTCCGGCACGGCCGCACAGTCACCGGCGCTCCAGGCGCCGTCGACCACCCGGTCGCCGTCGACCACCTGGAGGGTCGGCAGGCAGGTGACCCGCCGCCGCTCGTCGCGGGGGAAGTCCGTCGCGTCCAGCATCGGCGACGGCTTCACGCCGGCCGTCCAGACGATGGTGTCGGAGCGGAAGCTGTCGCCGTCGGAGAGCTTCACGACCCCGTCGAGGCAGGACTCCAGCCGGGTGTCCAGCCGGATGTCCATGTTCCGCTTGAGCAGCTCCTGCACCGTGTAGGCGCCCATGTCCCGGTCGACCTCCGGCAGCACCCGCTGGGTCGCCTCGACCAGCACCCAGCGCATGTCCTCCGGCTTGAGCTCCGGGTAGTACTTCAGGGCGTCCCGGGCCATGTCCTCCATCTCGGCGAGCGCCTCGATGCCGGCGTACCCGCCGCCGACGAAGGTGAAGGTCAGCGCCGAGCGACGGACGGCCGGGTCCGGCGTGGCGGCGGCCACGTCCAGCCGGTCCAGCACGTGGTTGCGCAGGTAGATGGCCTCGCCGATGGTCTTGAAGCCGATGCCGTGCTCGTGCAGGCCGGGGATCGGCAGCGTCCGGGACACCGAACCCGGGGCGACCACCACGTGGTCGTACGGGATCTCCCGGGTGGGGCCGCTGATGGGCTGCACCACGGCGGTCTTGCGGTGGTGGTCGATCCGGGTCACCGCGCCCGCCACCACCTTGCACCGCCGCAACTCCCGCCGCAGCGGCACCACGGAGTGCCGGGGCGAGATGTTCCCGGCAGCCGCCTCGGGCAGGAACGGCTGGTAGGTCATGTGGGGTTGAGGGTCCACCACGACGACCTCAGCCTCACGGGAGCTGAGCTTCTTCGACAGGCGCAGGGCCGCGTAGAGACCGACGTGCCCGGCACCCACCACAAGGATCCGCTTCGGGTTCACGTCATCTATCTTTCCCCGCGCAGCCCGGCTAATCCCGCTCGCGCCCCTTCTCTGTGACGGAGCACAACCCCTGTGACCTGCACGACTTCCCCCGAAAGGGGCTGTCACCTGCGGCGCAGCAGCCACCCCAGCAACGCCACCACCGCCACCGCCACGAGCAGACCGACCACCGTCGCCGCCTGGTGTCCGGCGTCACCACCGAGCCCGCCGACCTCGACCAACAGCACACCGAGGACGAAGGTGGCCAGCAACACCCCACCGGCCCGGGCCAGCCACCGCACGATCAGGTCCGGGTCGACCACCGCGTCGTACGGCAGCACGGCGGCCAGCGCGCAGAGGGTGTGGGTGAGGTAGAGCGCCGCCGCCACGGCGAGCAGCCGCCAGAGGGCGATCGGTCGGCCGTACCCGTCGGTGGCCACCAGCCAGCCGCCGACCGTGACCAGCGCCGCGAAGGTCGGCCAGACCCGGCGCGGCCCGACTGCCGGCAGCACCGCCACCGCCACGAGGGCGAGCAGCGGCCGCCCGAGGAGCACCTGCGACGGGTACGCCAGCACGAGGCCGACCAGCACGGTGAGGAAGATGCCGGCGCGCACCAGCAGCGGCGTCAGGCTGACCCGGGCGGCGGCGTACCGCACGGCCCGGACCCGTTCGATGACGGCGTTCAACTGTGCCGCCTTTCGTTCGCGACTGCGGGACTCCGCTGCGCTGCGTTCCTCGCGCTCACCGGTGCCGCCTTTCGTTCGCGACTGCGGGACTCCGCTGCGCTGCGTTCCTCGCGCTCACCGGTTGTTCACCCTCGGGGCGGTCGCCAGGCGGGCCACGTCCCGCAGCACCTGGTCGAGGCTGCCCGCGCCGGCCCAGGGCACCACCGGCACGCCGTGCTCCCGCAGTTGCCCGATCATCGTGTCCCGGTCCAGCCGCCACAGCCGGTACGCCACCTCGGCCCAGCCCCGGTCCTTCGGCGGGGTGAGATCCGCCGGCAGGGTGTCCACCGCGACCACGAACCGCCCGGAGCGGGCCAGCCGGGCCAGCATCTGCGCCGACCGCTCGTCGAGCAGCGGGGTGAGGACCACCACCAGCGCGTCCGCCGACAGCAGCTGCGGCCCGAACACCTGGTCGTACGGCTCGTGCGGGGAGTGCTCCGCCCGCACCTCCAGCAGCCACTCCAGGACGGTCAGGTACTGCCGACGGCCGGTGGCCGGGCGCAGCCGGCGGGCGGCCGGGCCGTACTCGAGCATCGACACCCGGTCGCCCCGGTGCAGGTAGTGCTCGGCGATCGCGGCGGCGGCCCGGACGGTGGTGTCCAGTACGGAGGCGGCCCCGGACACGCCGCCCGAGCGGCCCGCCTCGGCGAGCACGTCGAGCAGCACCACCACCTCGGCGTCGCGGTCGGAGAGGGTGGCCGCCACGTGCAGTTGCCGGGCGCGCAGCGAGACCCGCCAGTCGATCCGGCGCAGCCGGTCCCCTGGCGCGAAGACCCGTACGCCGGCCAGCTCGCCGCCCTCGCCGGGCCGGCGCGAGTGGTGCGCGCCGACCAGGCCGGCGGCGCGGGGCATCGCCTCCACCGCGTCGAACGGCTCGGTCCTCGGGTAGACCCGCAACCGGGACGGCTCGGCGATCACGGCGCGGGAGACCAGAAGTCCCTGCGCGGCGGCCGCCCGGGCGCCCGCCGGGCCGATGGGGTGCCGCCCCCAGCGCAGCGCGGTGCCGGTCAGCTCCAGGTCCACGGCCGCCGCCGTCGGGACGGCGGTCACGAACGGCCGGTCGGCGACGGACGGAGCGGCGGCCGAAGCCGCCCCGGACGCGGTGGTCGCCCCGGCGATCGTCACCCGCTGCACCCGCAGCCACGGCGAGACCCGGCTGCGGACCACCGCCACGTCGTAGTCGAGCAGGTCCGGGTTGCCGACGGTTACCATGCCGGTCAGCTCGCCGCCCTCGACCAGGTGCCCCTCGTCGGCGGAGACCCAGATCTGCGGCAGGGCGGTCGGCCGGCGACGCAGCGCGTACGCGGTGCCCAGCGCGAACGGGGCGGCCAGCACGACCAGGTCCACCCGGCCGAGCAGCACCCCCGCGATCAGCAGGAGCCCGGTGAGGAGCACCGCCCGGCCGAGCGCCCACGTGGGCACCCAGCCGGTCGCGGGCCCCGGCTCCTGCGGCGGCGACTCGCGGGTCGACACGGCGGGCGCGACCATCAGTGCCCGGCGGCGTAGCTGGGCAGCGCGCCGCTGGCGGGGGCCGGGGTCGCCTCCAGCACCTCACCGACCACGAAGGACGGATCGACGCGGCGCAGCCACATCTCCGGCCGCAGCGTGATCCGGTGTGCCAGGGCGGGCGCCGCGACCTCCTTGACGTCCTCCGGGACGACGTAGTCGCGCCCAGCCATGACGGCCCGTACGCGGGACAGCAGCAGCAGCGCCAGCGAGCCGCGCGGCGAGGCGCCGACCAGCACCGACGGGTGTTCCCGGGTGGCGGCGGTCAGCGCGACGATGTAGCGGCCGACGGAGTCCTCCACGACCACGTCCTCCAGCGCGGCCTGCATGGCGCGCAGGGTCGCCGCGTCGACCACCGGCTTGATGTCGGCCTCCTCGCGGCGGCGGGCCATCCGCCGGCGCAGCACCTCCCACTCCTCCTCGGCTTCGGGATAGCCGAAGGAGACCCGGAGCAGGAACCGGTCGAGCTGCGCCTCCGGCAGCGGGTAGGTCCCTTCGTACTCGATGGGGTTGGCGGTGGCCAGCACGTGGAACGGCTCGTCCAGCTTGTACGTCACGCCCTCCACCGAGACCTGCTTCTCCTGCATCGCCTCCAGCAGGGCCGACTGGGTCTTCGGCGGGGTCCGGTTGATCTCGTCGGCGAGGAGCAGGTTGGTGAAGACCGGCCCGGCCCGGAACGTGAAGTCGCCGCTGCGCTGGTCGTACAGGAACGAACCGGTCACGTCGGCCGGCAGCAGGTCGGGGGTGAACTGGAGCCGGCGGAAGTCCAGCCCGAGCGCCTGGGCGAAGGACCGCGCGGTCAGCGTCTTGCCGAGGCCCGGCAGGTCCTCCAGCAGCACGTGGCCGCCGGCCAGGATGCCGGCGAGCACCAGCTCCAGCGCGTCCCGCTTGCCCACCACGACCTGACCGACCGCCTCCAGCACCGACCGGGCGAGGGCGCCGACCTCGGCGGCGGGCATGCTGCGGTCCACGTCGTTCATCACAGTCTCTCCAGTTCGGCGACGATCGCCGCGAGGTTGCGCGGCGACGGGGTGCGGCGAGGCGGGGTCTCCAGGAACTTCCACAGCTGGTCACCCAGCAGGACCCGGGCCCGGGCCGGATCCGACTCGCGGGTCACGCCGTGCCGCTGACTCAGCCGCTCGTCGGCCAGTTCCCCGAGCCGGGGCAGGATCACGGTGGTGAAGCGTTCGGGCCGGGTGGCCGACCAGTCCAGCGGCAGTTCCCAGCCGTTGATCGCGGTGCGCAGCGCGTCCCTGACGCCCCAGTTCCAGGTGCCGTCGTCGTCGGCGACAGGGGCCCGGCCGCCGCCGCGGGGTGGGGGCGGGGGCCTGAGGGCGGCGACGAGGCGACGCACCACGAACAGCGCGACCACGCCGGCCACGAGGACCGGCAGCGAGACCCGCAGGCCCACCAGGCGCAGGCCGGCGACCAGCACGATCACGACGGCCGCGACGCCGGCCAGGGGACGGAGCACCCGGCCGACCCGCCCGCCCCGCCTGGGCTCGGCGCGTACCGGCCGCTCGTCCTCGACGCTCAGCAGGTCGTCGATGCTGGTGCTGCTCACCGCGTCACCTCGCCACGTCGGGCGGGCGCCGGCCGCGCCCCGGTCACGCCGGTGGGTGCCCCGGTCATGCCGGCACCTCCGTGTCGTCGGCGACCACGACGGTCAACTCGCCGCGCAGCCGGCGCAGCGCCGCTCGGGCCTGGTCGCGGGTGCGCTCGTCGACCTCCCGGGTGGCGTAGCGGGCCTCACGGTAGACGTGGGCGAACTCGGCGAGCACGTCGGCGCTGGCGATGGCCGGGATGCCCACCGACGGATCGCCCCGCAACAGCCGGGTGACCAGGTCGGTGGGGGTGTCGCCGGCCAGCCGGGACACGCCGGCCCCGGCCGCGGCCTGCTCCAGGCGCACCCAGCAGGCGATCACCGCCGTACGCGGATCGGTGTCGCGGTCGTCCAACTCCTCCAGGCCGGCGTCGAGGGCGGCAGCCACCTCGCGGGCGGTGCCCTCGGGCGTCCGCCGGGACCGCTGGGCCGGCAGCGCCCGGGTGGTGCGCCGGATCGCGCCCCGGACCAACGTCCAGGCGAGGTAGCCGAAGACCACGAGGATCGCCAGCCCGAGCAGCACGATGGCGACGGTGGCGATCCACTGCGGGATCGACGCCTGGGTGGCCTGGCCGGCATCCCGCGGCTCGACGGGGATCGACTCGACCGGCTCGGCGCTCGGATATTCCGGAACGTACGGGATGTTGTCGGCGGCGGGCGGGATCCGGCTGGCGCCGATCGACGAGTGGGCGGACGAGAACGCGGCGACGGCCAGCAGGAGCACCACCGCCACGACCGGCCACCACCTGCGCAGGACGCTGAGTTCCATCGAGAGCTACCTCCGGGCCACCGGGGCGGGTCGCACGGACCGACGCGTCACGTCCGTCATCGCCACCGCCCCCGCGCCTCAGTCCACCCCGGCCAGTTGCTTCGCCCGGGCGAACACGTCGTCCAGCATCCCTGGTGTCAGCCGCCCGGTGAAGGTGTTCTGCTGGCTGACGTGGTAGCAGCCGAGCAGCTCCGGTGCGCCCGTGCCGGACCAGTGTGCCCCATGGCCGAACGCCGGTCGCGGGCTGGGCGGGCGCAGACCGTACACCTGGCGCAGCACCGGCCACCACGAGGCCCAGGCGAACGCGCCCAGCGCGACCACGACGCGCAGGGTTGGCCGGATCAGCGCCAACTCGCGGTGCAGCCACGGCGCGCACGTGTCCCGTTCCTGCGGGGTCGGCTTGTTGTCCGGCGGGGCGCAGCGCACGGCGGAGAAGATCCGCAGGTCGCGCAGGGTCAGCCCGTCGTCGGCGGCGACGCTGGTCGGCTGGTTGGCCAGCCCGGCGCGGTGCAGCGCGGCGAACAGGACGTCGCCGGAGCGGTCGCCGGTGAAGATGCGGCCTGTGCGGTTGCCGCCGTGCGCGGCGGGCGCCAGGCCGAGGATGGCGATGCGCGCGTCGGGGACGCCGAGCCCGGGCACCGGCCGGCCCCAGTACTCCTGGTCCCGGAAGGCCGCCCGGCGGACGCGGGCCACCTCCTCCCGCCACCGCACCAGCCGCGGGCAGGCGAAGCAGTCGCTGACGGCCGCGTCGAGGTCGGCCAGGTCGGTCGCCCGCGCGGCGCGGGCGACCACCTCGTCGGGCGTACGGGGCTCAGCCAAGCTTGGCCCGGAAGAGTTCGAGGGTGCGGGCCCAGGCGGTGGCGGCGGCGCGCTGGTCGAAGTGCTCCGGCCGGTCCTCGTTGAAGAAGGCGTGCGAGGTGCCGGGGTAGTCGTAGGTCTGGCAGGTGCCGCCCGAGGTCTCGATGGCGCGGCGGACGGTGCGTACGCCGTCGGCGGCGGAGGTGCCGTCCTCTTCGGAGCAGTGGATGTGCGCCGCCTTGCCCGCGTAGTCGGGCCACTCGGGGCGCATCCCGTCCCACGGCAGCCGGGGGTAGAAGGCGGCGGTGGCGACGATCCGCTCGGAACGGGTCGCCGCCCAGAGGGCCAGGCTCGCCCCGGCGCAGAAGCCCGCGCAGCCCACCTTGCCGGCGACCTCGGGCCGCCCGGTGAGGTAGTCCGCCGCGCTGGCGATGTCCGCCGCCGCCTCGTCCATCTGCGCGCTGTTCAGCATCTGCCGGGGCTCGCTCGGCTTGCTGGCCGGGCCGCCGTGGCGGAAGTCCGGGGCGAGGGCGACGAAACCGGCCTCAGCGAAGCGGTCCACGACCGCCCGGACGTGCGGCACCAGTCCCCACCAGTCCTGGATGACGATGACCGCAGGGCTGGTCGCACCGCCGGAGGGTATCGCGAGATACCCCTCGCCCGTCCCCCCGTTGCCGCGGTAGCTCACCATCTCGCCCATCGGCCGTCCTCCTAGCGGTCAGTCATCGTTGGCTGGTCGCACAGTGTTGCTACGTGTCGGTAGCCTGCCACGCCGTGAGCGCCCCGGGGAAGACGCCGGAACAGTGGCATTCACCTCCTGTTCGCCCCCCGTACCCACGGATGCCGACGGCGGCGCGGACGATGTCCGCGCCGCCGTCGGCGGTCCTGTCGTGCCGGGGGATCAGGCCTTCTTCGTCAGGCACAGCAGGTAGCCGGTCTTGCCCGGCTCGATGCTGTAGTAGACGTAGCCCTCCTGGCCCTCCTTGATGTACTGGCCGCACGCCTCGCCGGAGCGGGCCTGCGCCTGGGTCTGCCCGTCGACGCGGCCGACCACGTTGTAGACGGCGTCGGTGGCGGTGCACTCGACGACCTTCGCGCCGTCGACCTTCTCCTCCTTGGTGCCGGTCACCTCGGGCAGCTCGGCGATGCAGTCGCCGACCTTGGCCTCAGCGGTCTCGTCCTTGTTGAAGAAGTTGCCGATCGCCGAGCCGATGCCGAACTTGAGGCCCGCGACGACCAGGAACACGACGATCGCGCCCACGATGCCGAGCAGCTTCTTGGAACCGGACTTCTCGGCCTGGGGCTCCGCCGGGGGCGGCGCCTGGACGGCCGACGGGGGCTGGGCGGCGTCCGGCGCGGGGGGCGGTGCGACCTGCTCTGACACGCGTTTTCCTTCCGGGGGGTGAGTGAGCAGACGACACCGTAGCGACCGGGACCGACAGCCGTTGCCCCGCTGGACTCATCCGTTCAGCTATTTCCCAGCTTCATTCGATGATCCTGTTCACGTCCGGCTCGGGGCCGGCCTCGCGGACGGCGTGCCCGAGGGGACGGGCGCCGTGGTCGGGGCGCCGCTCGACGTGGGCGTGGGCTCGGCCGGGTCGCCCGACGCGGTGGGTGCCGGCAGCGGTGGCACGCCCAGCGACGGCGGAGGGCCGATCGGCGCCCGGGGCGCGAACGGCGCCTGCTGCGGGCAGTACGGGTACGGGCGCAGCAGCGCGTTGGCCAGGTTCAGGTCCGGCGGGTTCGGGCACATCGGATGACCGAGCCGGATCGGGTCGCCGTTCTGGTCGAAGAGCCGGACGTCCTCCACCAGCCGCCCCTCGCGGTCGTAGACGAAGACGTCGCGGATGTGGTCGTACCGGTCGTCGATCGAGATCTGCTCGTAGCCGAGGTCGCCGCTGCCGACCCTGCCGTTCACGTCGGCGAGGCCGATCAGCCCGAAGAACACCAGCACCGCCGTGCCGGCGTGCAGCATCCGCCGCTTGGGCCGGGTCAGGCCCGGCGTGTGGTGGCCGAGCCAGATCGAGGCGAGCACGCTGCCGGCGAGCAGCACCAGGCCGGCCAGCAGGCTGCCGTTGAGCTCGGGCAGCACACCGAACGTGTCGCCGGTCGTGACCACCGTGACGAGCATGGCGGCCAGGTAGCCCCGCAGCACCCACCACGCCGGCCGGAGCAGCCGGAGGAACTCGCTGGCCGTGGCGTACCCGAGGGGTGGTCCGAGTTGCACGTCCCAGCGGTGCGCCCGCGCGCGGAACCGGTCCACGGCGACACCGAGGCGACGGTTGCGGCGCCCGCCGGTGGTGGCGGCGCCGACCCCGGCGGCGGCGCGCAGCTCGGCCGCGTACGCCTCGGGCTCGCCGAGCCGGTCGACCAGCGAGCCGTCGGCCTCGGCGGCGACCTCGGCGAGGTGCTCCGGCAGGTCCTCGGTCAACTCGTCGCGGTGTGCCGGCGGCAGGTCGGCCAGCGCGGCCCGGACCCGTGCGGCGTAGTCCGCGATCTCCTGCTCCGTGACGGTCATGCCGCCATCCCCCGATCGTCGAGCAGTGCGTCCATGGTGGTGGCGAACGAGCGCCAGAGCTTGCCGGAGCGGGTGAGCTGGTCCCGGCCGGCGGCGTTGAGGGAGTAGTACTTGCGGTGCGGGCCGGATTCGCTCGGCACGACGTAGGTGGTCAGCAGGCCGGCGGCGTAGAGCCGACGCAGCGTGCCGTAGACCGAGGCGTCGCCGACCTCCTCCAACCCGGCGTCGCGCAGCCGGCGCAGGATGTCGTAGCCGTAGCCGTCCTCCGCGCGGAGCACGGCGAGGACCGCGAGATCCAGCACGCCCTTCAGCAGTTGTGTGGTGTCCACGCAATGCACACTAGTACGCAATGCACAGTACCGTCAAAGGGGCGCGCCACGCGGGTGAAAGTGTTCCGCTCAGGGCGTTGCCCGGCGGCGGTCGCCGGCCTCCTTCGACCGGCCGCCCGCTCCCGCCCGTCAGGCTCAGGCGGGTGTCAGACGCCAGTAGCCGAGCGGATTGTGGAAGAGGTCGTCGGTCTCGTGACGGTCGTCCGGGCGGTGCTCCAGCAGCCAACGCGGGGAGTCGGCGGTGAGGCGGAACCCTTCGCCGTCGGCCATCTCCGCCGCCCGCTCGTCGGTCAGGAGGTACAGCGCCAGCTTGTCCATCAGGGTGACCCGGTCCTCGACCCCGCCGTCGGTGGCCAGGAGTTCCACGTCGGGCGCGCCGAGCAGATGCATGCCGCAGCTGTACGACGACTCGCCGGCGCGGATCGGTCGCTTGACCGTGGCGCGGTACAGCACGCCGGCCAGCTCCGCGTCCGTCGTCGCGGCGGCCGCCTCGTCGGCCAGGGAGAGCCACCGGTCCCGGCCGTGCGCGACACCGTTGCTCTCGTTCTTCACGGCGGTGGCACCGGAGCGCAGGAGTGCCGCCGACACGGCCAGCGCCGCGCGCGAGACCTCCAGCAACGTCGGCCGCAGCAGTCGCGGTGGCATCGAGACAGCCCGCAGGGGCCGGGACAGCACGTACGCGACGCTGTCGTGCGCCTCCACCGCCGCCCAGTCGGCGTCGGTGAAGCTGGCCCCGGCCAGGCTCGCCCCGAACGCGTAGGACATCCGCGGGTCGTGCTCCCGTTCGGAGTACTCGTCGTCGAGCGTGAAGCCGGCCGCGGCTCCCGCCTCGGCCGCGACCCTGCCCACCGTGTCGAAGTCCAGGCCGGCGCCGAGGACGCACAGCACCGGACGGGGCAACAGCTGAGCGGGATCGGCGAGCATGGCGAGAACATACCGGTACCCCCCGTCGCGCGGTGGGGCCCGCTCAACGCACCGGCGGACCGGGCAGGTCCGACCCATACGGTGGAGGCGCGCTCGTCGGCGGCGCGCGGCTGGCCCGCCGCTACACCGCCACCCGCGTCGCCGGCCCGGCCGACGCTAACCGGTCAGCAGGTTGACCACGATGCCCGCCGGGATGGACACGGCGACTCCGGCGAAGAAGAACCACAGCTGGGTCCGCTGCCCGCGCTCGTTCGTCGCCCGCATCAGGGTCTCCAGCCTCGCCAGGCCGTCGTGCACGTCGACCGGATCGTCCGCCACGCCGGGCGACGCGCTCGGTTGGCCCTTCGACTGGCGCCGCACGCGGCTGGTCGCGGACGCGGTCCCGCCGACGGCGGAACTGGCCCACGGCGGACGCCCCCTCCGCCGCCGCGCAGCCGGCAGCGGCAGCTCCCCGGGTCCGTGGGAAGGGCCGGGCTGCGGGTACCCGGACGTCGCCGTCGAGCCACGCCCGGCGTCCGCCCCCTCGATGCGCCACCGCGGGCCCCGTCCGGCCCTGGACCAGAGCCCGCCGGCGAGCCCGATCAGGAGCAGGTCGACCACGACCGCTACCAGCGACCACGGCTGCGGAAGCCCGTACGCCGCCGCACCCGTCACGCCCGCCGCCGCGATCAGCACCTTGGGGACTCTGCTCATGCCCGTCATTAAAGTCCGCGTTCGCCGGCTGCGGTGACCGGTGCGGCCCGGCGGGTGCGGCTCCGGCGCTATCGGTCCGCCGAGGCGGGGCGGAACGTTCGCCGATAGGCGCGCGGCGAGACCCCGGTGGCGGCCAACAGGTGCTGCCGGAGCGAACCACCCGAGCCGAACCCGGCCTGCTCCGCGATCCTGTCGACCGGGAGGTCCGAGCTCTCCAGCAGCTCCCGGGCGCGTTCGACCCGCTGCTGGGTCAGCCAGGTCATCGGGCTCACCCCCACCTCGTCCTGGAACCGCCTGCTGAATGTCCGCACGCTCATGTTCGACCGGGCGGCAAGCTCAGCCAGGGTCAACGGGCGATCGAGGTGTTCGAGCGCCCACGCCCGGGCCGGTGCCGTCGTCGTCGATTCCGCCTCGACCATCGGGCGCCGGATGTACTGGGCCTGGCCCCCGTCGCGCCAGGGTGGCACCACGCAGGAACGCGCAGCCTCGTTGGCGATCTCGCTGCCATGGTCGCGCCGAATCACGTGCAGGCAGAGGTCGATTCCCGCCGAGACGCCCGCCGACGTGAGCACGCTGCCGTCGTCGATGAAGAGGACATCGGCGTTGACCATGAGGTCCGGGTACAGGCCCTGAAGGTGGTCGGACTCACGCCAGTGGGTCGTCACCGGGCGTCCGTCGAGGATTCCTGCCGCCGCCAGGACGTAGGAGCCCGTACAGATCGCCATCACCCGCGCGCCGGGGCGGACGAGCCCCAGCGCGTCCCGCAGCGGCACCGGAAGAGCCTTCTCCTCGCCCCACTTCCGTCCGCTCGCGGAGGGAGGGATCACCACGGTGTCCGCCTGGGCCAGCGCGGTGTGGTCGTGGTCCACGGCGATCGCGAAGTCGGCCGAGGTCTCGACAGGGCCGCCATCGATCGAGCAGGTGGTCACCGAGTACAGCGGATCGCCGTCGGAGCCGAGGGCGGCGCCGAAAAGGCGCGAGGGGATGGCCAGCTCGAACGGGACGACGCCGGGAAGCGCGAGCACAACGACGCGATGCATGGCCAGATCCTGACACATGTTGTCCATCTGGCCGCGGCACCGGTGCCGCCTCTCCAGCGATGCTGGACGGGCACGGCCGCCTCACGCGGCCGGCACGACAGGTGAGGAGTCCAGTGACAACCAGCTCAGGGCGAGCGCCGTACCGGATGCTCGCCGTCAGCCAGGACGTGGCAGGGGCACCCGACGTCCTGAAGATCATCGAGATGGCGCGTCCGGTCCCCACACTCGGCGAGATCCTCGTCCGGGTCCACGCCGCGGGGGTGAACCCCACCGACTGGAAGACCCGCGCTCGCGGACAGTTCGCCACCGGCGCACTCCCCCCGTTCGTCCTGGGCTTCGACGTCTCCGGGGTGGTCGAGGAGGTGGGGCCCGGGGTGACCCTGTTCGCGGCGGGCGACGAGGTGTTCGGCATGCCGCGCTTCCCGCATCCGGCAGGCGCGTACGCAGAGTTCGTGACCGCACCCGCCCGGCACTTCTGCCGTAAACCGGCGAACGTCGACCACACGACCGCCGCCGCGCTGCCCCTGGCGTCCCTGACCGCGTGGCAGGCTCTCGTCGACACCGCCGACATCCAGCCGGGCCAGCGCGTCCTCGTCCATGCCGCCGCCGGCGGAGTCGGGCACCTGGCGGTGCAGATCGCCAAGGCCCGGGGCGCATGGGTCGTCGGCACCGCGAGAGCCGGCAAGCACGACCTTCTTCGCGGACTCGGCGCGGACGAGTTGATCGACTACACGACGGACGACTTCGGCGCCGTCCTGCGAGACATCGATGTCGTGCTCGACACCATCGGCGGGGACTACACCCCGCGCTCACTGCGCACCCTCCGCAGGGGCGGGATCCTCGTCTCCCTCCTCCCCGTGGCCCAGGACTTCCCCGCCGACGTCGCCGAGGAACTCGGCGTCCGCGCCACCCGGCTCCTCGTCGAGCCCGACCACGCGGGCATGAAGGCGGTCGCGGATCTGGTCGCTCGCGGGCAGTTGCGGCCACTCGTCGACACGGCTCTCCCGCTGAGAGAGGCGGCTCGCGCCCACGAGCGCGGCGAGACCAACAGCACCACCGGAAAGATCGTCCTTTCCGTCATCGCCTGAGGCCCGCCCTCGCACCCGCCCGCGAGGGCGGTACCAACCACGTCACGCACAGAGGAGTTCCATCCGCATGAGCAACGCGACACGTACCAGCACGGCCGCCGTCGTCGAGTCCTTCTTCGCGCGGTTCGGCGCCGGCGACGTACCAGGACTCGTCGACCTCTTCGCCGACACGTTCGACTTCGTGGTCAACGGAACCCCCGACATCCCCTGGTCCGGGCGGCGCTCCACCCCGGCCGAACTGCCGGACTTCTTCGGCTCGTTCGGACGCGTACTCGGACCGGCCCAGGAATACGAGATCACGGCGACGGTCGTCGACGGGGAGAACGCGGTCGTGCTCGGGCACAACAAGTTCGAGGTCCTCGCCACCGGGAAGTCGTTCACCAACCACTTCGCCCTGCACATCGCCGTCAGGGACGGCAAGATCACGACCTATCACATGTACGAGGACACCCATGCGATCGACGCCGCGTTCGCGGGCTGAGTCGCGGACCGGCTGACCCGGGTCGAGCCGTGCGGTGATCGGAACCGACCGCCGGATCCGATCACCGCACGCTGTGCCTCACCACCGTTGCTCGCCGCGATCCGCACAAAGGCCCGCACTGACGTGGAGCAGGGTCTCCAGCTTCGCCAGGCCCTCCTGCGCGGCTCAGGCCAGCGACCAGGCGATGCCGTCGAGGATGTCGTGCTCGGAGGCGACCACCGAGTCCATCCCGGCCCGCTCCATGATCACCCGGAGCACCAGGGCACCCGCCCCGATCACGTCCGCGCGGCCCGGGTGCATCACCGGGATCGCCAGCCGCTGCTCCCGGCTCTTGCCGAGCAGGTCGGCGGTCACGTCGGCCACCGCGCCGTACGGGACCCGGGCGTGGTGGATGCGCTCCGGGTCGTACTCCTGGAGGCCCTGGGCGACCGCGACCACGGTGGTGACCGACCCGGCGAGCCCGACCAGCGTGGCCGCCTGCCGGCCCGGCACGGCCTCCAGCGCCCGGTCCACCGCGACCGCGATGTCGGCCTGCGCGGCGGCGACCTCGTCCAGCGCCGGCGGGTCGCCGTGCAGGTGCCGCTCGGTCATCCGGACGCAGCCGATGTCCATCGAGATGGCCGCCTCGACGCCGCCCGCGCGGGTGCCGACGACGAACTCGGTCGAGCCGCCGCCGATGTCGACGACCAGGTACGGCTCGCGCGCGTCGGCGGGCAGCCCGCGCACCGCGCCGGTGAAGGAGAGCCGCGCCTCCTCGTCGCCGGTCACCACCTCGGGCGCGACGCCGAGGGTCCGCTCGACCATCTCGCGGAACTCGGCGGCGTTGGAGGCGTCCCGCGAAGCCGACGTGGCGCACATCCGCACCCGCTCCGCGCCCAGCTTCTCGATCTCGGCGGCGTACGAGGCCAGCGCGACCCGGGTGCGTTCGATCGCCTCCGGGGCCAGCCGCCCCGTCTTGTCGACGCCCTGGCCGAGGCGCACGATCTCCATCCGCCGGCTCAGGTCGGCCAGCGGCGCCTCCGGACCCGCCGAGGCGTCCGGCAGGTCGGCGACCAGCAGTCGGATCGAGTTGGTCCCGCAGTCGATGGCGGCCACACGCGTCGTCACGCCAGAAACCCTACGTCAGGCGGGGCCGCCCGGCTGGACGACGTCGCGGCCGAGCAGTTCGGTGCCGAGCGGCGTCAACCGGTGCAGCACCGCGCCGCCGTCCCGGACGCTGACGACCAGCCCGGCCGCCCGCAACGCCCCCGTGTGCTCGGACGCCGAGGAGGTGCTGATCCCGACGGCCCGGCCGAGCGCCGTGGTGGTGTGCCGGCCGGGGCCGGCGAGGCGGCGCAGCACGGCCGCCCGGGTCGCCCCCAGCAGGCGGCCCAGCGGATCGCAGGTGGTGGCCCTGATCAGGCGCGGCATCGGCGCGGGGTACACCACCAGCACCGGCCGACCGGGCTCCACCAGCACCCGGGGATGCGGGCCGGCCAGCGGCGAGGGCAGCAGGAGCAGGCCGTGGCCGGTGCCGGACAGCGAGGCGCTCCACCAGGTACGCACCGTCAACGTCGGCGCCTCCCACCGGATCGCCGGGTGCAGCGCGTTCAGCAGCCCGTCCAGCCCGTGCGTGGCGAGCTGCGCGGTCGCTCCCGCCACGTGGTGCCGGTGCGCCTCCGTCAGGTCGGCCCAGTGCGGCGCGAGCACCGCGTCGTGCCAGGTACCCAGGGCCCGGCCGAACAGGTTCATCGTCTCCCCGTCGGCCTCGGCGAACCGCCTGCGCAGCGGCGTCGCGGGCAGCTGCGCGTACGCGGCGGCGACCTCTGCCCGGATGCGCCCGACGGGGGCCGCCCGGATCGCCTCCAGACCGGCGGCGACCGATTCCAGGCCGTCCAGCGGGGTGAGGAAGTCGGGCAGGCGCCCGCGTGCGGGAAGCAGGTGCCGCAGCACGGAGGCGGCGGACCGGACCGGACCCGACGCGGAGGCCGCGTCCGCCGCGAGGCCCGGCGTCATCCGGGCGGTGCCCGCGTCGTGCAGCGCCTGGCAGGCCAGCAGGGACATGCCGACCGGGTGCAGGCGGTCGGCGAAGCGGACCCGGCACAGGTCCGCCAGTCCCAGGCGGAGACGGAGCATGCCAGCAGACTGCCGGTCTTCGGCCTGGACCGAAAGGGTTGCCCCGTTCGGGCGGGGCCATCCAGTGTGGACCGGGGTCACGGAGGGGGCGGGGCGTGCGACGGACGGTGGCAGTGCTGACGGGGCTGGTCTTCGCCGTCGTCGCCACGGCGTGCGGTGGGGACCGGGGTCAGTCCCGGGTCACGCCGGCCCCGTCGCCTTCGGGGGCCGTCGAGCGCCCCGCCGCCGGCGACCACCGGCTCACCCTGGCCCACGGCGGGTCCGACCGCCGGTACCTGCTGCACGCCCCGCCCGGCTACGACCCCGCCCGGCCCACCGCGCTGGTGATCGCCCTGCACTTCTATCCCGGCAGCGGCGCCCGCCTGCGGGACATGGTGGGGCTGGACGCCGTGGCCGACCGGGAGAACTTCCTGGTCGCGTACCCGGACGGGCACAACGGCGGCTTCAACGCGCTGATCTGCTGCGGGACGACCGACGACGTCGGCTTCCTCAAGGACCTCACGGCCCACCTCGTACGGACGTGGCGGGTCGATCCGGACCGGGTCTACCTCACCGGGATCTCCAACGGCGGGGACATGAGCTTCCGGGCCGCCGTCGAGGGCGCGGGGCTCTTCGCGGCGATCGGCGTGGTCAGCGGCGGTTACAGCGGCCCCCGGACGGCCCCCGACACCTACGTGCCCCGGCGGCCGGTCTCGGTGATCACCTTCATCGGCGGGCAGGACCGCTACGCCGACGTCTTCACCGAGGGCGTACGGACCTGGCAGCGACGGCTGCGCTGCACACCGAAGACCGGCGCGCCGCCGGTGGGCGCGCCGCGGGTCACCCGCACCGACGCGCGGTGCGGCGACGGCAGCGACGTGACCGTCTACACCCTGCCAGACATGGGGCACTCGTGGCCCGGGGCGGCATCCGGCGAGCTGGCCGCCCCCGACGCGGGCCTCGTCGCCACCGAACTCGTCTGGGACTTCTTCGCCGCCCACCCGCGCCGGAGCTGAGTCAGAGGCGCAGCAGCATCCGGGTGTTGCCGAGGGTGTTCGGCTTGACCCGTTCCAGGTCGAGGAACTCCGCGACGCCCTCGTCGTAGGAGCGCAGGAGCTGCTCGTAGACCGGCTGCGGCACGGGCGCGCCGTCGATCTCGGTGAACCCGAACGAGCCGAAGAACCGGGTCTCGAAGGTGAGCACGAAGATTCGGGCCACCCCCAGCTCACGGGCGCCGTCGATCAGCTCCGCGACGATCCGGTGGCCGAGCTTGCGCCCCCGGCAGGAGGGGTCGACCGCCACCGTCCGGATCTCGGCCAGGTCCTCCCACATCACGTGCAGCGCGCCGCAGCCGACGACCGCGCCGTCGCCGGCACGGACCGCGACCCGGAACTCCTGCACGTGCTCGTAGAGCGTCACGGTTGCCTTGCTGAGCAGCCGCCGGTCGTCGGTGTAGGTGTCGACGAGCCGCCGGATGCCACGCACGTCCGAGGTGCGGGCCCGCCGCACCACGACCTCGTCGGCCCCCGCCACGCCCCCGTCCGCGCCCGCCATGGTCAGTCCGCCGCCGGCACGTCCACGCAGGGCCCGGCCGCCCACCACTTCTCCACCAGCTCCAGCGTCTCGTCGCCGAACGGGTTCACCCCGGGCCCGGCCCCGAGCGCGTGCCCGAGGTGCACGTGCAGGCACTTCACCCGGCCGGGCATCCCGCCGGCGGAGATGCCGGCGATCTCGGGCACCTCGCCGATCGCGTCCCGGCGGGCCAGGTAGTCCTCGTGCGCGGCACGGTAGCTCGCGGCCAGCTCCGGGTCGGCGGCCAGCCGGTCCGCCATCTCCTTCATCAGCCCCGCCGACTCCAGCCGGCTGCACGCCGCCGTCGCCCGGGGGCAGGTCAGATAGAACAGCGTCGGGAAGGGGGTGCCGTCGGCCAGGCGCGGGGTCGTCTCCACCACGTCCGGCAGGCCGCAGGGGCAGCGGTGGGCCACGGCCCGGGTGCCCCGGGGCGGGCGTCCGAGCTGCGCGGCCACCGCGGCCAGGTCGGCCTCGGTGGCCGGTTCGCGCAACGGCGGGGGTACGGAGTCCGCCGCCGGCTCCGGCGGTGGTACGACAGTCACGATGCTGATCTCTCGTTCGATGCTCGGGTGCTGCTCACCTGTCGGGCTGCTCGCCGTTGGCGGCCTGCACGCTCGACCAGAGGGTGTCGTACCAGGAGGCGGGGGTGACCGGCGCCGACGGGGCCGCGGACGAACCGGCGTCCCGGGCGGCGCCCGCCGGGTCGGAGAGCACCACCAGCAGCGTCTCGCCCGGCGGCCCCATGAAGAACCGCTCCCTGGCCTGGATCTTGATGTATTCCGGGTCCTGCCACTTGGCCGCCCGCTCGGAGAGCTCCTCGATCGCCTCCCGCTGGGCGGCCTGGGCGGCCTCCATCCGTTCGATGTCGGCCTGCTGGTCCAGGTAGACGCGCACCGGGTAGGTGTAGGCCAGGGCGAGCGCGATCAGCACCGCGAAGAGCACGGTGGCCCGCCCGGTGAGGCCCCGGGAGCGGGGTGCGGAGAGCCGCTTGACGGTGCCGGCGGCCGTACGACGGGCCGCGGCGGGCCGGCTCGCGGAGCGTACGCCTTCCGCGCCCCGGGCCGCCCCCGGCGCGCGACCGGCCGTGGCCCGCGGCTCGGCGCGGACACCGCCCTCGCGGACCGACGTCCGGGCGCCCCGGGCCCCGCCCGGCCGGCCGGTGTGACCCGGCCGGCGGGCGGGGCGCTGACCGCCCGGTGTGCGGCGCTGCTGCATCGTCACACCCCTCCCCCGAGGCCTCGCGCGTCTCAGGCGGAACGGTAGCGCGGGAAGGCGCCCGCACCGGCGTACCGCGCCGCGTCGGCCAACTCCTCCTCGATCCGCAGGAGCTGGTTGTACTTGGCGACCCGGTCCGAGCGGGCCGGGGCGCCGGTCTTGATCTGGCCGCAGCCCGTGGCCACCGCCAGGTCGGCGATGGTGGTGTCCTCGGTCTCGCCGGAGCGGTGGCTCATCATGCACTTGAAGCCGGCCCGGTGGGCCAGGTCCACCGCGTCCAGGGTCTCGGTCAGCGAACCGATCTGGTTGACCTTCACCAGGACCGCGTTGGCGGCCCTCTCGGCGATGCCGCGGGCGATGCGCTGCGGGTTGGTGACGAACAGGTCGTCGCCGACGATCTGGATGCGGTCGCCGAGCGAGGCGGTCAGCGTCTGCCAGCCGGTCCAGTCGTCCTCGGCCAGCGGGTCCTCGATCGACACGATCGGGTAGTCGCCGGCGAGCTTGGTGTAGTAGTTGCTCATCTCCTCGGCGCTCTTCGCGGTGCCCTCGAAGGTGTAGGTGCCGTTGTCGAAGAACTCCGTGGCGGCCACGTCGAGCGCGAAGACGATGTCGGTGCCGAGCCGGTAGCCGGCCTTCTCCACCGCCTCGGCGATCAGGTCCAGGGCGGCGGCGTTGGTGGGCAGGTTCGGCGCGAAGCCGCCCTCGTCGCCGAGGCCCGTGGAGAGCTCCTTCTTCTTCAGCACCGACTTCAGCGCGTGGTAGACCTCCGCGCCGGAGCGCAGCGCCTCACGGAAGCTGGGCGCGCCGATCGGCGCGATCATGAACTCCTGGATGTCGACGTTCGAGTCCGCGTGCGCGCCACCGTTGAGGATGTTCATCATCGGCACCGGCAGCAGGTGCGCGTTCGGGCCGCCCAGGTAGCGGAAGAGGCTCAGCTCGGCGCTGCCGGCCGCCGCCTTGGCCACCGCCAGGGAGACCCCGAGGATGGCGTTCGCGCCCAGCTCGGACTTGCTGTCCGTGCCGTCGATGTCGAGCATCTTCTGGTCGATCAGCCGCTGCTCGCTGGCCTCGTAGCCGATCAGCTCGTCGACGATCTTGTCCTCGATGTTCGAGACCGCCTTCTCGACACCCTTGCCCTGGTAGCGGTCGGCGTCACCGTCGCGCAGTTCGATCGCCTCGAAGGCGCCCGTGGAGGCGCCGGAGGGCACCGCCGCCCGGGCGATCGTGCCGTCGTCGAGCCCGACCTCGACCTCGACGGTCGGGTTGCCCCGCGAGTCCAGAATCTCCCGCGCGACGATTCCCTCGATGGTTGCCACTGAGTCGCTCCTCGTTTGTGTGTTCCGGTCCGGTATGGGCCGCGACGGTGCGGCTGAGGCAGTTGTTGAACGCAGCGTATCGGGCGGCGCTCGGACGCGGGCGGTCCGGGCGCTCGCCGGCCCGACCCGAAACCTGCCTCCGGGCAGTGCTTTACACGGACATTCCCGGATTCTCGTGCCTCAACCGACAACGGGTTTGCGCGCGGTTGACCCGATCGGCCAGGCTGGTCGCCATGCCCGCCGCCTCGACCACCCTCCGCATGCTCGCCGTGTCGGTCATCGCGTCGCTCACCGTGACCGGTTGTCAGACCCTCGACGACGCCGGCCGGGCCATCGGGCGGTCCGACCTGGTGAACGACCTGGCCGCCCGGCTCGACCGGGCCCTGGAGCTGACCTACTCCGCCGACTACCAGCTCCCCGGCGGGCAGACCGCCACCATCGCCCAGGCCCAGGACCCGGCCCGCTCCGCGTACACCTGGCCCGGCGGCAGGCTCACCGTCACCCCGGAGGCGACGACCCGCTGCGAGACCGGCGCCGGCCGCGCGACCTGCACCCTGGAGGCACCGCCCGCGCCCAACGCGAAGCCCACGGTGACCATGTTCACCGAGGCCAAGCAGCGGGGGCTGTTGACGCCGCCGGTCGTCGTGGGGCTGCTCACCACCGCCGCGCTGGACCCGGAGGCGGTGATCGAGCAGAGCGACACCACCCTCGCCGGCCACCACGCCACCTGCGTCGACGTGACGCAGTCGGCCGGGGACTTCACCGCCTGCGTGACCACCGACGGGGTGCTGGGCAGCTTCACCGGCCAGGTCGACGGCCGCCAGGTCGAGCTGACACTGAGCCGCTACCGCGAGACGGTCGACGGCGCGGTGTTCGACCTGCCGCCCGACGCCGGCGTCGTGGACCGCCGCCCGGCCAGCTCGTGACCGGTCCGGCTGGCCCGCCCGTCCGGTGACACTTTCTTCGGAGCGCCGGCTGGTCGACGCGTTGCAGGCGCGTCGACCAGCCAGCGGTCGTGCTACGAGCTGAGGAACTCGCCCAGCATTCGACTACTCCGCTGGTAGCGATCCGGCGTGTACGGCAGCGTCCTTCTCTGGGTGTCGAACGGCGCCCAACCGGAGAAGAAGGTGCCAGCCTTCCATTCCTCGCCCACATCGTCGTAGTCCTCGGCGAAAGCCGCCCTCAGTTCCGGTCGGCGGGCCAGGATGTCCCGCGCGACGAAGACCTGAGAGCCGAGCATGGCGCCACTGCGGAGCATCGAGGGAGTGGGGAAGGGCGCCTCGCCCTCGATCGAGCCGTAGGCACACGGCAGCCGGCCGGTTATGACCTGCAACAACTGCTTACTCCACCGCGTGATCTCGAAGGCCGCCGAGCGGTCGGCCTCCCGCCAGAGGTCAATTGGCAGACCCAACGCCCCTGCGGAGCAGGACACACCGACCGGGAACCGTTCCCCACGATTCCTACGAAGCAACTCGACGACGACGACCTCACCCTCGCCACGGGTGAACCCGGCCCGCACAGGCCGTTTCGCGGGTTCCCCGCCCCGGATGATCCGCTCGAACGAGTCGGACTCCACGGTCAGGACCTCGACGGTTTCCGCAACGTCGGACGGCGCCTCGAAGTCGACGTCCGGCGATATGGTCTCCAGCACCCCGTCGGGCAGCGCACCGCAGGCGACGAGGCTGTCGCAAACCGCCGAGAATGCCGGCTCGTCGGAGCTGGCCGGGAACACTGCGACGGTCAGGTGCGGTGGATCGGGATAAAGGGGGGTATCACTCTTCATTGAGGCGCCTCAGCATGGCTGACAACTGATCATTCTTCGGGACGAACGCGGTCACCAGTTCGCCGGTCGACCGGTCGAACTGGGCAACGAACCACTTCCCATCAATTCGAGCCATGTGAGCGTAGGTGGGCCTGCCCATGCTGTCCCACTCGATCACCTTCTTGCTTGCCCCCGCACGCTTGATCAAAGCCTCCCACTCGGCCATCTTCTCGCTCTTGTTGACTGGCCTCCCGTACCATTCGTGCGCGTGCCTGTCGAAGGAATGGACGAGTCCGCCGCCATCATACTTTTGAACAGGAAGGTCACACGGAACAACCGCGGAGATGCCAAGCCTCGAAGAATTGGTGGCACTTCCGCACTTCGACTTCTTACGAAGCTTGTCCAGCTCTCGAAGCAGGTCGGCACCGCGTTTGCCGCCGAACAGCCAGCCACCGACCGGGATCATGGCGGCGAGGGCTTCGACGCCTCCCTGGATGTCGCCGCTGACGAAGGCTATGAAGGCGTCGAGCGCGTCGCAGGGTTCTCCGACGACCGGGACGAACCCGCAGATGGCCAGAACGAGCTGAACGACGACCTTGGCCTTGGCGGCCTCTTCGGCGTTCTTCTCCGCGTAGTACTCCATGACGGTGTCGCAGGCTTCTGAGCTGCCGAACATGATCGTGCAGCTGTTCTGGCCGTCGAGGATCGCGTTGAGCAGCTCACCGCCCTTGCAGGCGATTCCGTGCAGACGGTGGGCCAGCTGGCACTCGGGAAGGTTGTCGTAGTACTCCTGCCTGGCTTGGCGGCGCTCCGCCTCCTCCCTGTTCTGCAGGTCGATGGCGATCTTGAGTGCCTCGGCCGCGAGCCGGGTCGCCTCCGCGGCGTCCTTGCCGGCCGCGAGGGCCGACTTCTTGGCTTCGTCCGCCGACTTGCGGGCATCCGCGGCGAAGCCGTGCGCACGATCCGCGGACGACTGCGCCCGGGCTGCGGCAGCATTCGCAGCGGCCGCGTCGGCCTTGGCGGCGTTCGCCGCGTTCCGAGCACTCTGCGCCGACTGTGCTGCCTGCTCGGCGGACCGCTTGGCCTGATCTGCGGCGTCGGCGGCCTGGTCGGCGTAGGCCTCCGCCGCCCTTGCCGACGCCGCGGCCTGGTCGGCGTACGCCTGCGCCTCACCGGCGGCGTTCCTCGCCAGGGCCGCCAACCGGGCAGCCTCGGCAGCGCTCTGCCGCGCGAGGGCGGCGTCCTTGGCTGCGTCGTGGATGATCTGCTGGATCTTCAGTACGTGCGCTGCGGTCTCGGCGTCCCGCTGACGGGCGACGTACTGCACGACGGCGATGTAGTGACGCAGCCCGGCTCGCGGACCGGACAGGGCGACCTGCCCCGCCGCTTTGACCTCCGGGCCACCGGCCGCCATGATCTGCGAAATCTTGATCCGGTCGTCGTGCTCCGCAGCGTCGAACTGCCCGCGGCTCAGGAACGCCTGACGATCAGCGGCCGTCCCGTCCAGGGCCGCGGTTCCGGTCTCCTGGGTTCTCGGACCACCGTTGGCCATGATCTGAGTGATCTTGATCCGGTCGTCGTGTTCCTTGCCCACGTACTCGCGGGTGGCAAGGAAGGCCCTGACGTCGGTGATCGTGCCGGCCAGGGCAACCCTGGCCGCGTCCTTCAGTGCCTCCTTGTCCGCGGTGTCGTAGATCTGCGCGACCTTCGCGCGGTCGTCCTGCTCGGCAGCGACCTCGAGAGAGCTGAGGACGAAGTCCCGGACGTCCGTCTCCGAGCCCACCAGGGCGCGCTCGGCAACCTGCTGGGTCCACTTGCCGCCGGTCGTCAACAGGCGAGCAGCAACCTTCCGGCCGTTGCGCAGCACCAAATCCGCCGGCGCACCGGGAGCCCGCGCCGCGGCGAGCAACTGGCGGGTCTCCTCGTCCCGCCGTGCCTGCTCCTCCGCGTCGTAGGCGGCCTTCGCAAGTCGCTCCAACTCGACGGCCCGCTCCGCCTCAGCCGCGGCCATGCCCTCGGCCACCAGGCTGTCGAGCCGCTCCTTGTCCGCGTCCCGAGCGTTCACCTCGACCACGCGGGCCTGCTCCACCGCCTGCGCGGCGGTGTCGGCAGCCGCCAGGGCGGCGTTGGCGTGTGCGGCGGCTTTCGCCGCCGCGTAGGCAGCCTCGCCAGCGTGGGCTGCCGCCTCGTCCGCCGCCGCTGCCGCCGCCTCAGCCCGATCAGCCGCCTCACGGGCGTGACGTTCCGCTTCGCCGGCTGCGGTCGCGGCCTTACGCGCCAGCGCCTCCGCCCGGTCTGCCGCCCGATCGGCTTCCGCTGCCCGACGCCGGGCCTCCTCGGCCGCCCGGCGCGCCCGGTCAGCCTCCGCCTGCGAGACATTCGCGTGGTTGCTTGCCGCATCCGCCGCTGCCGCCGCCTCGTTGGCATTCGCCACCGCGCTACGCGCAGCCTTGGAGGCGTCACCCGCAGCGCCCGCCGCGGTCTTGGCTGCCTTCGCCGCGTCCGCGGCCTTGCGCGCCGACGCCGCCACGTTCCGGGCGTTCTGCGCCGCCTGCCGCGCCTTGGCAGCCTTGGTGGCGTCCCCCGCCGCTTCCGACGCCGCCGAGTACGCGCGAGACGCCGCGTCACCGGCCAACGCCGCCGCCGACGCCGCACGAGCCGCCGCGTTCGACGCCACCCGCGCCGCGCTGTTCGCCGCCGCGGCAGCCCCGATCGCCGTCCGCGCCGCCGCAGCCGCCCGCTTCGCCGCATCCGCCGCCCGGGCCGCCGCAGCCGAGGCCTTGATCGCAGAGTCCTTCGCCGCGGCCGTCTCGGCCGCGGCCCGCTGCGCCGCCTCCTTCGCCAGCCGTGCCGCTTCGATCGCCTTGTCCGCAGCCACCTTCGCCGCCTGCGTCTCACGCTCCGCGGTCTGGCTGGCCTCCTTGGCCAGGTCGGCGAGTCGGCTGACCGTTGACAGTTCCTCGTCCCTCGCCCGGGCCACGTGCTGGCCGTAGCTGAGGAATTCCTCCACCGCAGCAGCATTGCCATCCAGTGCCGCCTGCGCCGCAGCCTGCACATACGGCCCGCCCGACATCATGATCTGCGAGGTGCGCACCCGGTTGTCGTGCTCACGCGCGAGGTACTGGCCCTTGGAGAGGAAAGCAGTGATGTCTTCCGCGGATCCGTCGAGCGCCGCCTGACCGGCGGCTTTGATCCGAGGCCCGCCGACGGCCATGATCTGGGTGACCCGGGTCCGCTCATCGAGCAGCCAGGGCTGTTCCCACCCGGAGTCGAGGAAGATCCACTGTTGCAGTGGCGTGCCCGCGAGTGCTTGCTGCGCCGCCTGCCGCGTCGCATACCCGCCCGCAGCCAGGTACTCGTTCACCTGAGCTTGGTCGTCCTGCTCGGACGCGGCCCGCAGACCGTCCACGAAGAAGGTTTGAAGTTCTTCATCCGAACCGGCCAATGCCACCTCTGCGGCTCTGGCGGTGCTCGGACCACCGGAGCGCATGAGTTGCACCGCCCATGCCCGAAAGTCAATGGCTTCGGAGGCATCCTCTTCGGCGAAGGCTGGAGAAGGTACCGCAAGAACCGCTGCGATCAGGGCCAGCACGACCGCCGCAACCATTGCGCCGCGCGCTCGCACCCCCCATCGGGCGGGATATAACTTCTGAGCAGGTATGTAAAGCATCGAACCCCCGTGCGGCAGACATCAGCATCCGTGTAGGCCACGGCAAGCGAGAGACTACGAGACAGGCGTCGATCTCGTTGCCCCGCTCGGGGGGACCGCATCTCGCTGAATGGCTACGTCAGCTCACCTTCCGTGAGCGCCGCAGAAGTCAATCCCGGTCAAACCTGGCCGCGACCGACCGAGCCTCGACCGAGCGTGATCCCAAAAACCGACCCCACTTCGTCACACGCCGAGCAGGGTGCGCAGGTGGCGCGGGGGTGGGCAGTCGTGGGCGAGCATCGCGTCGTGCCACTCGCGTACCGCCACCTCGGCCGGGCGGGCGGCGGCGATCGCGGCCACCTCGCTGTAGCCGACGAAGTACGTCGAGAGCTGCGTCGAGGTGAGCAGCGCGCGCCGCCACTTGCCGGCCGCCTCCCCCTCCTCCTGGAAGCCCCGCCCGGTCATCAGCGCCATCGCCTCGGCCTCCGGCAGCTCCTCGCAGTGCACGAGCTGGTCCAGCAGCGCGTTGATGGTCATCCGGAGCTGCATCTTGAGCTGCTGCAACCGCACCGGCAGGCCGCCGAAGCCGAGGCCGGCCATCAGCTCCTCCGTGTAGACCGCCCAGCCCTCGATGAAGGGGCCCGACTCGGTCAGCGCGCGTACCCGGGTGGGGCCGACGTGCCGGCGGGCGTGGGCGAGCTGGAGGAAGTGCCCCGGCATCGCCTCGTGCACCGTCAGGTTGCGGATCATGTGGTCGTTGTACTCGCGGTAGAACGACTCGACCCGGTGCACGGGCCAGTCCGCCGGGGTGGGCGCGATGCAGTAGAAGGTCGGCACGTCCGCCGTCTCCAGCGGGCCGGGCGAGTCGCAGTAGGCGACCGCCACGCCCCGGGCGAACTGGGGCATCTCCTGGATCACGCACGGGTCGTCGACCAGGGTGACCAGGTCGTGGGCGCGCACGAAGTCGGTCGCCTCGTCCAGGGTGACCGACGCGAGGTCCACGATGGTGTGGTCGTCCGGGTGCTCGGCGGCCAGCAGGTCCAGCGCCCGGCGTACCGTCTCGTCGTCGGCGGGGCCGCCGACCAGCTCGACGGCCGCCGCGCGGATCTCCTCGCCGACCCGGTCCAGGTTGGCCCAGGCCCGGCGCTGGATCTCGGCGGCGCCCAGCTCGGTGTCGAGGGTGTGCCACAGCCGCGCCTCCCAGCGGCGGCGGCCCAGCCGCGGGTCCCGCCCGGGGCCGGCGTCGGCGGCCAGGCCCTGCCGCAGCCACGCGACGAACTCCTCCAGCGCCGCGATCGCCGCGGTGGCCGCCGGCTCGACCCGGTCGTACAGGGCGGGGGCCTGCGCGAGCAGCCCCGGCACCTCGTCGCGGATGAGCGCCGCCGTGCCGGTGAACTGCCCGACCGCCGTCTCGGCGTGGATGCGCGGCATGTCGCGCAGCGTCGCGCGCGCGGTCGCCAGCGCGTCCGGCACGGCGGCGAGCCGACCGGCCAGGCTGGTCAGCCGCACGTCCACCGGGGCGAACGGGCGGGCGAGCAGCGCGTGCAGCAGCGGCCCGGGGTTGTGCCGCAGCGGATCCCACTCGTGCGCGCGGATGTCGCCGGACTCGAACAGCTCCCGGTCCACGAACGAGGTAAGCAGCGCGTGGTCGACGCGCTCCTCGACGTCCAGGGCGTCCGGGTCCAGCTCGGCGAGCGCGTCCGCGGCCTCCTTGAGCATGGTCCGGTCGGCCGCGACCGCCTCGGCGGAGAGGTCCGGCAGCCGGTCGTCGTACCGGTGGTCGCCGGTGGAGGTCGCGAGCCCCGGCCGGCTCTGGAGCAACGCGTCGACGATCCGCTCCGCGAGCGGCACAAACGATTCCACCCAGCGACCCTACCGGGTCGACTCAGGCCTTTTCGGCGGCGCGGACCGCGTCCGCGTAGGCCAGGGCGGCGCGGCGCAGGGCCGCCTCCGGGTCGAGGCCCGCCTCGCGGGCCGCCGCGACCGAGGCGAGCAGGCTCGCGCCGAGCCGCGCCTCCGGGTCCACCTGGGAATCGGCGAGGGGCGGCGGTACGGCGAGGCCGACCCGCCCGGCGCGCTCCAGGATCTTGGCGGCCAGGGCGAGGGCGGGCTGGCTCAGCGCGATGCCGTCGAGCACCGAGTCACGCGACTTCTCGGCCCGCTTGATCCGCTCCCAGCTCGCCTCGATCTCCTCCAGGGTGCCCGTCGCCGCGTCGGCGAAGACGTGCGGGTTGCGCCGGACCATCTTGTCGACCAGCCCGCCGGCCACGTCGTCGACGGTCCACCGTTCCCCCTCGGGCAGCTCCTCGGCGAGGCGGGCGTGCAGCACCACCTGGAGCAGCACGTCGCCCAGCTCCTCGCGCAGCGCGTCGGTGTCCCCGGCGCTGATCGCGTCGTACGCCTCGTAGCACTCCTCGATCAGGAAGCCGGCGAGGCTGCGGTGGGTCTGCGCGCGCTTCCAGGGGTCGCCGCCCGGGGAGGCCAGCCGGTCCATCACCGCCACCGCGTCGAGCAGCCGGGCGCCCGGCGGGTCCCAGGAGCCGTACATCAGCTCCAGCTCGGCCAGGCCGGGCTCGCGGGCCAGCCGCAGGCCCAGCTCGCGGGCCAGCGACTCGTCGCCGGCCGGGCCGGCCAGCCACACCGCGACGCCGTGCGTCGCCGCCGCGTCGAGCAGCGCCTGCGTCGCCCGGCCGTCGACCACCGTGACCTCGGCGCCCGCCACGCGGACCGCCGTCGTCAGCTCGCTCTCCGCTCCCGCCAGCACCGGATGCCGGCGTACGACGTCCCAGGCGGCGGCGGTCAGCAGCCCGGCCGGCAGCCGGGGCGAGGTGACGAGCAGGACGATCCGGGCGGGCATGCTCAGCTGTCGGTCCCGCCGGCCGCCTGCGGCCCGGCGGTGGGCAGCGGATCCGGGGTGGAGACGTCGGTGACCGCGTCGGAGCCGGCCTCGCCCAGCGGCACGCTCACGGCCGGCGCGTTGCCGGAGAAGCTCAGCACCGGGAACTCCAGCGGACGGTAACGCGGGTTGACCGTCACGTCGTACGCGGCGACCGCCTCGGCCAGCGACTTGCGGGTGGCCAGCGCGCCGCGCAGCTGCTCGCCGTCGAGCTGGCGGGCGGCCGCCTCGTCGGGCACGTCGGCCGGGATGGCGCCCGCCTTGCGGCCCGCCGCCACCACGTCCTTCAGGTCCTGCGCGGTCGGCTCGGCCGGCGCACCGGTCGGCACCCCCGACAGGCAGTTGTAGAGGTCGGCGGACTGGCGCACGTAGCCGGTGTCGGGCGACAGACCCATCTGCTGGGCGAGCTGCTCCGGCGCGACCTGCCCGCGCGGCTGGTAGTTCTTGTCGGCGGAGAGCCGCTCGCAGACCTCGGAGAGCACCAGCATGCTGACGATCTGGCCGCGGTCGGGCAGCTGCGGCACCTGCGCCGGGGGCTGCCCCTCCGGCGCCTCGGGCTGCCCCGTCGGCGTCGGGTTCTTGGCCCGCAGGTCGTCGACGACCCCGGTGACGGCATCCTCGGTGATCCGCAGGTCACCGACGTAGGCGGCGACACCGGGCTCGGCACGGCAACCGGAGAGGGCGACGAGGCCGAGCGCCACGCTGGCGACGGCGACAAGACGGCGAGCACGCATGTCGGTCACTCTCTCATGCCGCCCGAGGCCGCCGTGACACCGCCCACCGGTCTCCCGCGCGTCCGTCCCGTGCCGGCCCGGGTCCCCGCCCCCTGGTCGCTCGCCGGCTGCCGGCCGGCCATCGTCGATCGCCGCTCACCGGGCGGAGGCTCCCGCCACCGCCGGCTCGCCCAGCACGTCCTTCAGCAGCTGCGCGCACCACTGGAGCAGTGCCTGGTCGCGCAGCGGCTCGCCGCCCACCCGCCGGGTGCTCGGCCGGGGCACGCTGACCTGGTCGAGGGCCTGCTTGTAGACCGAGTCCGGGTGGTAGCGCTTGAGCCGCAGCTGCTTCGAATCGGGCAGCGGCAACGGGCCGAACCGGATGTGCTTGCCCTGCATGGAGACGTCCGTCAGGCCGTAGCGGCGGGCCAGCAGCCGGAACCGGGCCACGGCGACGAGGTTCTGCACCGGCGCGGGCGGCTCGCCGTAGCGGTCCGTCATCTCGGCGACCACCTCGCGCAGTCGCTCCTCGTCGCGGGCCTCGGCGAGCTTGCGGTACATCTCCAGGCGCAGCCGCTCCACGGCGACGTAGTCGTGCGGCAGGTGGGCGTCGACCGGCAGGTCGACCTTGACCTCGGTCTCCTCCTCCGGGCGCTCGCCCTTGAACGCGGAGACCGCCTCGCCGACCATCCGCACGTACAGGTCGAAGCCGACGCCCTCGATGTGCCCGGACTGTTCGCCGCCGAGCAGGTTGCCGGCGCCCCGGATCTCCAGGTCCTTCATCGCCACGTACATGCCGGCGCCCAGCTCGGTGTGCTGGGCGATGGTCGCCAGCCGCTCGTGGGCGTGCTCGGTGAGCGGCTTCTCCGGCGGGTAGAGGAAGTACGCGTACGCCCGCTCCCGGCCCCGGCCGACCCGGCCGCGGATCTGGTGCAGCTGGGCCAGGCCGAGCAGGTCGGCCCGCTCCACGATCAGGGTGTTGGCGTTGGGGATGTCGATGCCGGACTCCACGATCGTGGTGCAGACCAGGACGTCGAACTCCTTCTCCCAGAAGCCGACCATGACCTTCTCCAGGGCCTCCTCGCCCATCTGGCCGTGTGCCACCGCGACCCGCGCCTCGGGCACCAGCTCGCGCAGCTTCCGGGCCGTCCTGTCGATCGACTCGACCCGGTTGTGCAGGTAGAAGACCTGCCCGTCGCGGAGCAGCTCCCGGTGGATGGAGGCCGCCACCTGCCGCTCGTCGTACGCCCCGACGAAGGTCAGCACCGGGTGCCGCTCCTCCGGCGGGGTGGCGATGGTGGACATCTCCCGGATGCCGGTGATCGCCATCTCCAGGGTGCGCGGGATCGGGGTGGCCGACATGCTGAGCACGTCGACCGAGGCGCGCATCGTCTTCAGGTGCTCCTTGTGCTCGACGCCGAAGCGCTGCTCCTCGTCGACGATGACCAGGCCGAGCGACTTGAACCGGGTGGCCGCCTGGAGCAGCCGGTGGGTGCCGATGACGATGTCGGCGGTGCCCGCGGCGGCCATCTCCAGGGTCCGCTCGGCCTCCTTCGGCGTCTGGAAGCGGGAGAGCTGCTTGATGGTCACCGGGAACTGGCTCATCCGCTCGGCGAACGTGTTGTAGTGCTGCTGCACCAGCAGCGTGGTCGGCACCAGCACCGCCACCTGCTTGCCGTCCTGCACCGCCTTGAACGCCGCCCGGACCGCGATCTCCGTCTTGCCGTAGCCGACGTCGCCGCAGATCAGGCGGTCCATCGGGACGGTCTGCTCCATGTCCCGCTTGACCTCCTCGATGGCGGCGAGCTGGTCCGGCGTCTCCTGCCACGGGAAGGCGTCCTCCAGCTCCCGCTGCCACGGCGTGTCGGGGCCGAAGTTGTGCCCCTTCGACGCCTTGCGGGCCGCGTAGAGCTGGATGAGCTGGGCGGCGATCTCCTTGACCGCCTTGCGGGCCCGGGCCTTGGACTTCTGCCAGTCCGAACCGCCCATCTTGTGCAGGGTGGGCTGCTCGCCGCCGACGTAGCGGGAGAGCTGGTCGAGCTGGTCGGTGGGGACGAAGAGGCGGTCGCCGGGCTGGCCGCGCTTGCTCGGGGCGTACTCGATGACCAGGTATTCCCGCGAGGCGCCGTTGACGGTGCGCTGCACCAGCTCGACGTAGCGGCCGATGCCGTGCTGCTCGTGCACGACGTGGTCGCCGGCCTTGAGCTCCAGGGGGTCGATGGTGTTGCGCCGCCGGCTCGGCATCTTGCGCATGTCGCGGGTGGAGGTGCCCCGCCCGCCGGTGACGTCGTTGCCGGTGAGCAGCACGAACCGGGACGCCTCGTCGACGAAGCCGCCGGTCAGGCTGCCGCAGGCGACCAGCACCTCGCCGGGGGCGGGCGCGGCCGGGATCTCCTCGGTCAGCCGCGCGCCGAGGCCGGCGTCGCGGAGCACCTCGACCGCCCGCTGGGCGGGACCGTGCCCCTCGAAGACCAGCGCGACCGACCAGCCCTCGCCGGTCCAGCGCTTGAGGTCGTCGACCACCCGGGCGGTCTCGCCGTGGTAGAGCGGCGCCGGCTGCGCGGAGAGGGTCACCGCGATCGCGTCGTCGGGGGTGACGTCGTACGCCTCCGGCCCGTCCTCCCAGGGCTGCCGCGCCGGGGCGGCGTCCGCCTCGACCAGGCCGAACGGCGACAGCGTCCACCAGGGCTGGCGCAGCTTCGCCGCGACGGCGCGTACGTCGGCCAGGGTGCGGAAGGCGGCGGCGCCGAGGTCGACCGGGGCCTGGCCACCGACGGCGGCCGCGGCCCAGCTCGCCTGGAGGAACTCGTCGGAGGTACGCACCAGGTCGTGCGCCCGGGTGCGGATGCGCTCCGGGTCGCAAAGGAGCACGTGGGTGCCGGCCGGCATGGCGTCCAGCAGCAGCTCCATCGAGTCGGCGCCGATGAGCGCCGGGGCGAGGGACTCCATGCCCTCCACCGGGATGCCCTCGGCCAGCTTGTCGAGGATCTCGGCCAGCTCCGGGTGCTCCTCGGCGAGGGCGGCGGCCCGCTTGCGCACCGACGGGGTGAGCAGCAGCTCCCGGCACGGCGGCGCCCACAGCTGCGGCACCTGCTCGATGGTGCGCTGGTCGGCGACGGCGAAGGTGCGGATCTCCTCCACCTCGTCGCCCCAGAACTCGACCCGCGACGGGTGCTCGTCGGTGGGCGGGAAGATGTCGAGGATGCCGCCGCGCACGGCGAACTCGCCCCGCTTGGTGACCAGGTCGACCCGCGCGTACGCCATGTCGATGAGCCGGCGGGCGACCTCCTCCAGGTCGGCCTCCGCCCCGGCGGCGAGCTGCACCGGCTCCAGGTCGCCGAGCCCCTTGAGCTGCGGTTGCAGCAACGACCGGACGGGCGCCACGACCACCCGCAGCCCGCCGGTGCGGCCGTGCGCGTCCGCCGACGCGGGGTGCGCCAGGCGGCGCAGCACGGCCAGCCGCCGGCCGACCGTGTCGGAGCGGGGCGACAGGCGCTCGTGCGGCAGCGTCTCCCACGACGGGAAGACCGTCACCTGCTCGGGCGGGAGCAGGCTGCCCAGCGCGGCGGCCAGGTCGTCGGCCTCGCGGGTGGTGGCGGTCACGGCGAGCACCGGACGACCCGCGCCGCCACCCGATCCGCCGTCGCCGGCCTGGTCGGCCGCGACGGCGGCGACCGCGAACGGGCGCAGCGCGGGCGGCGCGGTGATGTCGAGGCCGTCGACCTGCGCGGCACCGGAGCGCGCCAGGTCACGTGCCCGGGCCAGCCCCGGGTCGGCCAGTGCGGCGGAGAACAGACCGGTGAGCATGTGATCACTTCCAGCGGACGACACGACGATCACCCCTCGTCCGGTCGGACGGGGGGTCCACCGGTCGACACTATCTCTCCGGTCGGACGAACCACCCCCGCGTAGGTTGGATCCTCGACAATCCGCGTGGGGCCACCCGAGGGGAGAACGGATGCCTGAGGGAATCGGCAGCGACCCGCGCCGGAAGACCACGCCCGCCCGGTGGCGGGTACTGGGTCACCCGGACGGGATCCTCATCTACGAGGTGCGCTGCATCGTCGAGAATCACGGCTGGACGACACCGGCCATGGAGCTGAACCACAAGGTCATCCTCGGGCGGTCGGGGGCGTACCGGCGGCGGCTCAACGGTCGTACGGCGTTCTCGGACGCCACCTCCGTGCTGCTCACCAGGCCGGGCGACGAGATGTCTGTGTCCCACCCGCTGGGCTGCGGCGACTCGTACACCTGCCTGGAGGTCGACCCGGCGGTGCTGGCCGAGCGGCCGGACGGGACCCGCTGGCTGGAGACCGCCGGCTGGGAGGGCACCTCCGACGCGACGCTCGACCTGGCACACCGGATGCTCATCGCGGAGTTCCGGCGGGGACTGGACCGCTTCGAGATGGCGGAGCGGCTGCACCGCTTCCTCGACGGGGTGCTCGGCCTCGCCGACGCCCGTACCGAACCGCCGGGGGCCGACCTCGAACGCGCGGTCGGCCGGCGGCCCGCCACCCAGGCCGCCCACCGTCGCCTGGCCGACCGGGCGCGTGAGGTGCTCACCGCCGGCGACTACTCGCTCGGCCTCGACGAGGTCGCCCGGGAGGTGGGTGCCTCCCCGCACCACCTGAGCCGGGTGTTCCACCGGGTCACCGGCAGCAGCCTCACCGCCTATCGCAACCGGCTGCGGGTCCGGGCGGTGCTGGACACCCTCGCCGAGGCGGACGGACGGCCGCTGCGTGCCGTGGCGGCGGAGCACGGCTTCGCCGACCAGGCTCACCTCACCCGGGTGGTCCGGGACCACCTCGGCCACCCCCCGGCCCACCTGCGCCGTCTCCTCACCCGCACCCGGCCGACCTGACCCACCCGCCCTCGGTGCCGGTCCTCGTGCCGGTGTCCTCGTGCCGCCCCTCGGTGTCGGCCCTCGGCGCCGGTCCTCGTGTCGCCTCTCGGCGCCGGTCCTCGGTGTCGGCCCTCGGGTTGATCAGGCGCTCCAGTGGGCCTGCCGGGCACGCACGCCGACCAGGTCGGCTAGCCGTCGGCGTCGTGCAGCACCCTGCGAGCGTCGATCCCGCCCCAGCTCACCAGGGTCGCGCCAGGATCCCGGGCCGGGGCGGGCCGTCGAGCTGGATCGATCGGGGTGGGGCGGGGCGCGAGGGCCGGAATCCTTGAGCCGGGGTGAAACGAGCATCGATGTTCAAGACCCGGGCCGCCCGGCGGCCGAAGATGGAATTCGTCAGCCGGGATCGAGCCGCCGGATCGGCGGTCGCGGGGTGCGCGGACCTGTTCGGGGAGGCCCGCAGCTCCAGCCGGCTGCGACCTCGGCGACGGCGAAACGCCGTCGCCGCCCACCGGCGGTGCCGTGCACCCCCCTGTACGGCACTCCGGTGGGCGCGGGGCGGCCCGATCGAAGGATCTTGACGGGGACGGTCGGCCGTGATCGGCTGCGCTGATGGGCGACCAGTGGCGGGCACAGTTCGACGCGGAGGTCACCTTCGCCAACGGCGGCGGGCTGCGGACGGACGGGTTCCGCCTGGACATCCCCGGCCGCGACATCACCGACGACGAGCTGGCGGCGCTGTTCGTCCGGCACCTCGGGCTGCTGATGGTGGCCGAGGTGCGGATCACCGGCCGGACGATCGTCGAGGAGCCACACAAGGGCGGCCGGGGTGTGGCCGCCGGGGCAGGTGCGGACGGCAGTTCCCGGCGACGGCTGATCGAGCTGAGCCACGTGGTCACCGACGGCATGACGACCCTGCCGGGCTGGCCGGCGCCGCGGATCACCGAGTGGCTGACCCGGGAGGCGTCCCGGGCCAACTACGCCCCCGGCACCGAGTTCCAGGTGGGGCGGATCGACATGATCGCCAACACGGGCACGTACCTGGACACGCCCGCCCACCGCTTCGCCGGGGGCGCCGACCTCGCCGCCACCCCGCTGGACCGCCTCGCCGACCTGCCCGCCGTCGTGGTCCGGGTGCCGGCCGGCACCCGCGCGGTGGACCGGCTGCTGCTGGCCCCGTACGACGTCGCCGGGCACGCGGTGCTGCTGCACACGGGTTGGTCGACACACTTCGGCACGGACCGGTACGGCGCGCCGGAGGCGCCCTACCTCACCGGGGACGGCGCCCGGGCCCTGGTCGACGCGGGCGCCGCCCTGGTCGGCATCGACTCGGTCAACATCGACGACATGACCCCGGCGGCGGCCGGCGAGCGGCCGGCGCACAGCGCCCTGCTGGCCGCCGGCATCCCGATCGTGGAACACCTGACCGGGCTCGACGCGCTGCCCCCGACCGGCTTCCGGTTCACGGCCGCCCCGCCGATGGTGGCCGGCATGGGTACCTTTCCCGTCCGCGCCTTCGCCGTGCTCGACGCCGCCTGATCGACCACCGGGCTCCAGCACCCGAACCTCCGGCTGGCGCGACCCACTTCGCGCGACTCCGCCTGCCGCAACCCGGCTGGCGCAACCCCCTTGGCGCGACTCCGCCTGCCGCAACCCGGCTGCCGCGACCCCCTTGGCGCGACCCCGGCTGGCACGACCCCGGCTGGCGCGACCCCCTTGGCGCGACCCCGGCTGGCGCGACCGCCTTGGCGATCCCGCCCGGGCGAGCCGGCCGGCGCGACTCCGGCTAGCGCGACCCCGGCTGGCGCCACCGTCTTGGCGATCCCATCCGGGTGCGAGCCGGCCGGCGCGACTCCGCTTGGCGGCCCCGGCTGCGGCCCTCGGCTGGCAGCACAAACGGGGCAGCGCCTGCGGCCGCCGGGCCTCGCTACCGCGCCGTGCCGCGACCGCAGGGAGCCGCCGCGAGCTTCGGGGCAGCGCGCGAGCGGCCCGTGACGGCAAGCTGTCGCAATGCCACGGGCACCACGCATCCCCAGCCGGTTGGCGTTCCTCCCGTTCTCCGGCAGTCGGGCCGTCGCCGCCGACCTGATCACGTGGCGGATGCTTCGTGGGCCGTCCTGGCGCCGGCTGCTGCCCGACATCTATGTCCACGTCGACGGCTACCGTGAGAACGACCACCGGATGTGGTGCGACGCCGTAGCCCTGACCCTGCCGGCGGGGGCCGCCATCAGCGGTCTCAGCGCGGCATTCCTGTGGGGCGTGGACCTCCTGCCACGCGCGAGCCCCGTCTTCGTCACGCTTCCGGGGGCGGCCCGCCGACGCTCCACCCAACGTGTGTCGGTCGACCAGAGGTCCCTCTCCGCCCGGGAGATCACCCGGTTCGCCGGCTTGCCGGTCACCACCGGCGTCCGCACGACCTTCGACCTCGGGCGGCAGCTGCCCCGGACGGAAGCGCTGGTCGCGGTGGACGCGCTGCTGCATCGACGGGTGGTCAAGCTTCCCGCGTTGGGCAGCTACCTGGACACGCACAACGGCTGGCCCGGCACCGCCCAACTGCGCGAGGTGCTCACGCTGGCCGAGCCGCTGAGCGAGTCCCCGATGGAGACCCGGCTCCGGCTCGTCCTGCACGACGCAGGTCTGCCGCTCCTGACCGCACAGCATGACGTGTATGGCGTCCACGCACAGCGTGGACGGATCCTTCTCGGCCGCGTCGACCTCGCCTACCCAGGGTGGAAGATCGCCATCGAGTACGAGGGTGACCACCACCGGGAGCGCCCCCACTTCCAGCGCGATGTGGCTCGGCTCAACGCCCTGCGTGCGGCGGGCTGGTTGGTGCTGCGCTTCACGGCGGACGACGTACTGCGGCATCCCACCCGGATTGTCCGCCTGGTCACTGACGCAATCCACGAACGCCACAACTGATCACGCCCCAGCCAACGGTGATCAGGACGCCATGGACCCTAAAACGGCCGGGTTACGTCCATGGCGTCCTGATCACCGGGTGCCCGCGCTAGGGCAGCGCGGCGAGGCGCTTGCGCGCAAGGGCGCAAGCACGCCCGCGCGTCACCGCCGCCAGCGCAAGCGGGCACCCGGGCGGGAAGGCGGGGCGCTCTCGCAGGAGGGGTGGGTCAGTAGCGGACTGAGATGTGTCGGGTTGTCGCGTCGATCCGGACCTCGCCGCCGTACGGGACGATCAGCTGCGGGTCGGTGTGACCGAGGTCGACGTCGAAGACCACCACCGCGTCGGGGCGGTAGGCGGCGAGTGCCCGGGTGACCGCCTCCCGCTGCGCGTCCGCCCAGTCCCGCCGCTCGTCGGGGCTGTGCGGTCGTTCGAAGTCCCACGCCTTCGGCCGGCCGACGAGGACCGCCGGGAAGCCGGCGAGCAGTCCCCGCTCCCCCAGGTTGCGCAGGATCCGGAACACCTCGGTGGCCGGGGGCAGTTCCTCGGAGGTCTCGACCATCAGCACCGACCCGGCCAGTTCCCCGGCGGCGGGTACCCGGTCGGCGGCCAGCAGCCAGTGCAGGATCTCCAGGTTGCCGCCCCAGGTACGCCCCTCGACCACCGTCGACGGCCCCTGCCAGCGCCAGCCCTCGCCCGGGAGCATCTCCGGCTCGTCGGCCAGCGTCGCCGGGTCCCGCCAGTCGTTCGGCCGGTCGCCCCACTCCGGTGCGGGCGTGAGGTCGTACCAGCCGGAGGTGAAGAGGGCCGCGCGCAGCGAGTCGAAGGTCAGCGGGTGCGGGCTGCCCGACCGGCCGAGGTGCACCAGCACCGACCCGCCGTGGTACGACACGATGCCCAGCCGGTACAGGTGGTTGAGCACGTTCGTGTTGTCGGAGTAGCCGAAGTACGGCTTCGGGTTGGCCCGCAGCACGTCGTCGTCCAGGTGCGGGGTGACCGTGATCAGGTCGTCCCCGCCCACCGTGGCGAGCACGGCGGTGATCGTCGGGTCGGCGAAGGCGGCGGTCAGGTCCCGCGCCCGGTCGCGCGGGTCGGCGCCGAGCACCCGGGTCGTCGGGTACTCCACCGGTTCCAGGCCGAACTCCTCGCGCAGCCGGCGCAGCCCCAGCTCGTACACGTGGGGGAAGAGGGCCGGCAGGCCGGCGGAGGGCGAGACGACCGCGACCCGGTCTCCCGGTCGGGGCTTGGGGGGATAGTTCGGCGACGTCATGACCGGACGCTACCGACCGGCGGAACCGGTTTTCCCAATCGCCGGCCCACAGACCACCTGGCGGGTGCCTGCCGGGCCGGGGATCGCCGAACTTGATCGAGAAGCCGGCGTCCTGGGCGGGGGGACGTCGGGCGCCTTCCCCGCGCGGGCCGCGAAACGCCAGTCACCGGGCACGGGCCGCCCTAGGCTGACGGCGTGGACCAGGACATACGCGACAGGCTGCCGCGTACCGCCGCGCTGCTGCTCGGCACCCTGGTGCTCGCCACGGCGTTCATCACCGCGTACGTCGGCGCGCTGCACCGGCCCACGCCGCGCGACGTGCCGGTGGGGGTGGTGCGCGGGGATCAGAAGGCGCAGGCCCTCCTCGGCGCCGTACGGAACCAGACCGGCACCCTCGAAGCAGTCGGGTACGCCGACCCGGCGGCCGCCGACGACGGCCTGCTCAGCCGCGAGGTGTACGGGGTGCTCACCACCACGGCCGAGGGCGGGCTGGTCCTGACCACCGCCAGCGCCGCCGCGCCGGCCGCGACCGACGTCGTCGTCGAGGTGCTCGGCACCGCCGCCCGGCAGGCGGAGATGCCGTTGCGCGTCACCGACGAGGTGCCGGTGGCGTCGACCGACCCGCGCGGGCTCGTGCCGTTCTACCTGGCCGTCGGGTACGTGCTGGGCGGGTACCTCGCCGCCACCGTGCTCGGCCTGGGCAACGGCACGGCCCCGCGCAGCCTGCGCCGCGCCGGTCTGCGCATCGCCGCGCTCGCCATCTACAGCCTGGTGCTCGGGGTCGTCGGCGCGGTCGTGGTCGGGCCCGTCCTGGACGTGTGGGACCACGACCTGGCCGGCATCGCCGCGAGCGGGGCGCTGGCCGTCCTCGCGGCGGCGATGATCGCCTCGGCGGTGCAGGGCTGGCTGGGGCTGTTCGGCACCGGGCTGGTGATCCTGCTGCTGGTCGTGCTCGGCAACCCCGGTTCCGGCGGCATCTACGCCCCCGAGTTCCTCCCCACCTGGCTGCGCGGCATGCACCGGTGGAACGTGCCGGGGCTCGCCACCGACCTGCTGAAGTCCGTCGTCTACTTCGACCGTCGGTCGACGGGCTGGCCGGTCGCCGGGCTCACCATCTGGACGGCGCTGGGCGTGGCGGGTGTGCTCAGCGCCACGCCGTTCCACGCCCGCCGCCGGGCCACCCGCCGCACCGCACCCGCCCCCACCAGCCAAGACGTGCCCGGCGCCGGCTGAGACGCGAGGAAGGGCCACCTGCCGTACCCCGGGCGATTGCAAGGGTCCCCCTCCTTCCCGACGGGGGACGCGGATACGATCCAGGAAGTCGGACAGCGCTGTCCTTCGTACTCGCGTAAGGAGCGCATCGTGACCGACCAGCACGACCACGACGGCCCCGACGCCGCCCTGCGGGCCGACATCCGCCGCCTCGGCACCCTGCTCGGGCAGACCCTCGCCCGCCAGGAGGGTCGGCCGCTGCTCGACCTCGTCGAGGAGATCCGCGCCCAGGTGCGTTCCGACGCGCCCACCGCCGCGCAGCGCCTCGCCGGCCTGGACGTCACCACCGGCACCAAGCTGGCCCGCGCCTTCTCCACCTACTTCCACCTCGCCAACATCACCGAGCAGGTGCACCGGGCCCGGGAGCTGCGACGCCGCCGGGCGGTGCAGGGCGGCTGGCTGGACCAGGCGGCCAAGATGATCGCCGAGCGTGGGGTGCCGGCCGAGGAGATCGCCGCGGCGGCCCGGCGGCTGGCGGTACGGCCCGTCTTCACCGCCCACCCGACCGAGGCGGCCCGCCGGTCGATCCTGTCCAAGCTGCGCGCCATCGCCGACGAGCTGGACACCGAGACCGCGAACGCGATCCTCTACGGCGCCAGCGACGAGGGCCCCGCCAACCGCCGCCTCGCGGAACTGCTCGACCTGATGTGGCAGACCGACGAGCTGCGGCTAGACCGGCCGGACCCGACCGACGAGGCCCGCAACGCCATCTACTACCTGCGCGACCTGTACGCCGAGGCCGCCCCGCAGGTCCTCGACGACCTCGCCGACACGCTGCGCGCCCTCGGCGTGGAGACCTCCCCGACCGCCCGTCCGTTGTCCTTCGGCACCTGGATCGGCGGCGACCGCGACGGCAACCCGTTCGTCACCCCGGCCGTGACCCGCGAGGTGCTGACGATCCAGCACGAGCACGGCATCGCGGCCACCGAGAAGGCGATGGACCACCTGATCGACGAGGTGTCCGTGTCCCGGCGGCTGCGCGGGGTGTCGCTCGACCTCTCCGCCAGCCTCGCCGCCGACCTGGACGCGCTGCCCGAGGTGGCGGCCCGGTTCCGCCGGGTCAACGCCGAGGAGCCGTACCGGCTCAAGGCCCGCTGCGTGAAGGCGAAGCTGGCCAACACCCGGCAGCGGCTGCGCCAGGGCACCGCGCACGTGCCCGGGCGGGACTACCGCGGCTCCGCCGAGCTGGTCGCCGACCTGGAGCTGCTGCGCGCCTCGCTGGCCCGCAACGCCGGCCAGCTCACCGCCGTGGGCCGGCTCGCCTCCACCATCCGTACGGTCTCCGCGTTCGGGCTGCACCTGGCGACCATGGACGTCCGGGAGCACGCCGAGGCGCACCACGCGGTGCTCGCCCAGCTCTACGCGGCCGTCGGCGAGGTCTCCGACTACCCGTCGCTGAGCCGGCTGGAGCGGACGAAGCTGCTCGCCGACGAGCTGACCGGTCGCCGGCCGCTCTCCACGCTGGACACCCCGCTGACCGAGGCGACCCGCAAGACGTTCGACGTGTTCGGCACCATCCGCGAGGCGCAGGACCGGTTCGGCAACGAGGTCATCGAGTCGTACATCGTGTCGATGACGCTCGGGGTCGACGACGTGCTCGCCGCGGTGGTGCTGGCCCGCGAGGCCGGCCTGATCGACGTGCACAGCGGCCGGTCCCGGATCGGCTTCGTGCCGCTGCTGGAGACCCCGGCCGAGCTGAACACGGGCGGCGAACTGCTCGACGAGCTGCTCTCGCTGCCGGCGTACCGGGCCCTGGTGGCGGCGCGGGGCGACGTGCAGGAGGTGATGCTGGGCTACTCCGACTCCAACAAGGAGGCCGGCATCACCACCAGCCAGTGGTCCATCCACCGGGCCCAGCGCGCGCTGCGCGACGTCGCGGCCCGGCACGGCGTACACCTGCGGCTCTTCCACGGTCGCGGCGGCACAGTGGGTCGCGGCGGCGGGCCCACGCACGAGGCGATCCTGGCCCAGCCGTACGGCACCCTGGACGGCGCGATCAAGGTCACCGAGCAGGGCGAGGTCATCTCCGACAAGTACTCCCTGCCGTCGCTGGCGCGGGAGAATCTGGAGCTGACGCTGGCCGCGGTGCTCCAGGCCACCCTGCTGCACACCGCGCCCCGGCAGCCCGCCGAGATGCTGGAACGCTGGGACGCCACGATGGAGCTGGTCTCCGACTCGGCCTTCCGGTCGTACCGGTCGCTGGTCGAGGATCCGGACCTGCCCGCGTACTTCTGGGCGTCGACGCCGACGGAGCTGCTCGGCGCGCTGAACATCGGCTCCCGGCCGGCGAAGCGGCCGAACACCGGGGCCGGGCTCGCCGGGCTGCGCGCCATCCCGTGGGTGTTCGGCTGGACCCAGACCCGGCAGATCGTGCCCGGCTGGTTCGGGGTCGGCTCCGGCCTGGCCGCGGCCCGCGAGGCGGGGCTGGAGGACGTGCTGGCCGAGATGCACCGCAACTGGCACTTCTTCCGCACGTTCCTGTCGAACGTCGAGATGATGCTCACCAAGACCGACCTGAGCATCGCCCGCCGCTACGTCGAGACGCTGGTGCCGAAGAAGCTGCACCCGATCTTCCACCAGATCGAGCAGGAGTACGAGCTGACCAAGCGGGAGGTGCTGGCGGTGACCTCCTCGCCGGCCCTGCTGGAGAACTCGCCGGTGCTCCAGCGCACCCTGGCCGTCCGCGACACGTACCTGGAGCCGCTGCACCACCTCCAGGTGGCGCTGCTGCGCCAGTACCGGGAGTCCGGGGCGGCGGGCCGCGCGGTGGCCACCGCACCGGGCGGCCGACGGGCGCCGAGCGACGGTACGGCGCTGGAGCGGGCGCTGCTGACCACGGTCAACGGCATCGCCGCCGGCATGCGCAACACGGGCTGAGGGGTACGTAAGGGCCCCTTCCCGACGCTTCCTGCGCGGGAAGGGGCCCTTACGGACACCACCGGCGAACCCGGCCGGGGCGGTCGTCGACGTCGGCCCTACCAGTCACCGCCGCCGAAATCGCCACCGCCGAAGTCACCGCCACCGAAGTCGCCACCGCCGAAGCCGCCCATGTCACCGCCCCCGACGTCGCCGCCGGCCTCACCGCCCTGCTCGCCGTAGCCGGTGGCGTCTCCGAAGCCCTCCTGGTAGCCGGCCTCGTAGCCGTACCCGGGATCGGCGAAGCCGGGCGAGAAGAGCGCGTCGGCGATCAGCACGCCGCCGAGGACACCCGCGCCGGCGCCCAGCGCGGTCTTCCACCAAGGGGTGGAGTACCAGCCCGCCGGCACCGGCCGGCCCTGGTAGCGCCCGCCCGGGTAGTAGTAGGGGGTGTCGCGGCCGGGCTGTGGGCCGGCCTTGAAGGTCTGCCCCTGCACGTCGACCTGACGCTCCCGGGTGAGCTGCCCGGCGCCCTGCGCGGCGGCCAGCGGGGGCAGCTCGGGGCCGGGATCGATGCCGAGTGCCACCCGGGCCGCCCGGGCGTAGGTCAGCCCCTCCAGCGCGGTCTCCCGGGCCAGGCGGTACTGCTCGACGCTGCGGGCCTGCTCCAGCTGGCTGCCGGCCGCGTTGTAACGCTCCCCGGCGTCGACCAGCGCCTGGCGCACGGCCGGGTGGTCGCCGTGCAGGTTCATCACCTGACCGCCGAGCCGCTCGTACCAGCGCTGGGCGTCGGCCCGTACGTCGGCGAGGCGCCGGGCCTCCCGGGCGGCGCTCTCCCGGCGCCACCAGACGACCGCACCCACCAGCAGCACCACGAGGATGAGCAGCGGCAGATATCTCATGTCTGCGACGTTACCCAGGCCAGGCCAGCGTCACGCCTCCGATGGACGCAGCCCGGCGGCGGCGATCGGAGGCGAGCCCGGGACGGGTCGCGCAGGGCTGCGGCGGCCCGGGCGGGACCGGGGTAGCCCGGCGGGACCGGCGCGGCCCGGCGGGACCGGCAGCGGCCCGGCGGGACCCGGGGTGGGACGGCCGGCGGCCCGGCGGGACCCGGGGTGGGACGGCCGGCGGCCCGGCGGGACCCGGGGGTGGGGCGGCCGGGGGCCGGGCTAGGGTCGCCAGCCGAGGTCCCACACGACGGCGTGCACGTCGCCGCCCGTGGGGGCCAGGTGGCCGGCGACGAGCCCCCGGTCGTTGACGAAGCCCACCCGGCCGCCCGAGCGGCCGAGATCCAGCGGGCCGAGGTCGACGCTGCGGCCCCGCGCCCAGGCCACGCCGTGCTTCGCGCCGCCGGCGACCGTCGCCTCGCCGACCACGGTGCCGGCGTCGTTGATCGCCATGGCCTGGCTGTACGAGCCGCCGAGCGTGCCCAGACCGGTGACGGCGCCGTGGTGCCACCGCACGGCGCGCAGGTCCGTCGGGGTCTGCGCGCTGCCGGCGACCTGCCCGCGCCGGTTGATGCCCACCGGGTGGCTGTCGGTGCCGCCGAGGGTGCCGAGGTCGGTGAAGACACCGTCGTGCCACAGGAAGGCGTGCCATCCCGAGCCGTCGACCCGCATGGTGCCGACCACCTGGCCCCGGTCGTTGATGCCGGTGGCCATGCTGGCCGCACCGGCCGGCGGCGTCAGCCGGACCAGCCTGCCGTCGCGCCACAGCGCCGCCTCGGTGGAGGTCCCGTCCGCGCTGTTGGTGAAGCCGACGACGTCACCGCGGTCGTTGATCGCCGCCGCGAGGGTGTCGCCACCGCGACCGGGCAGGTCGGTGCTGATCCCGTTCCGCCAGCGGAACGCCTTGCCGTACTGGCCGCTGTCGTCGGTGTATCTGGTGCCGATCACCTCGCCGCGGTCGTTGACGCCGACGGCCGAGGACGGCCCGTGGACGGCGGAGAGGTCGGTCATGACGCCGTCGCGCCACCGGAACGGCCTGGTCCGCCCGTCGGCCAGGGTGGTGGTGCCGACCGCCACGCCCCGCTCATTGACGGCGGCCCCGTGGCTGTCCGTGCCCAGCGTGCCGAGGTCGGTCAGGGTCCCGTCCCGCCACACGAACGCGTGGATGCGGCCGTCGGCGGTCTGGCTGTTGCCGAGGACCAGCCCGGAGTCGGTGAGCCCGACGGGGACGCTCCAGTCGCCGCCCAGCGTGCCGAGGTCCCGCCAGCCGACGGCGCCGTCGGGCGGCGCGGCGACCGCCGTGCCCGGAGCGGCGAGGCCAACGAGGAGCACTCCCGCCGCCACCGCGACGAGTGTCCGTACGGGACGCAGCCGACCAACCATGCCGTCTCCCTCCGAGGCCCTGTCGTCACTCTGGGCCATGTCCCCGCCTCCTGTCTGCCCCGGAACGGCCCCACCTCGCCACGCTGCTCGGCACGATCGGCCACAACGTCCATCCGCGACAAAGGCGGCGGGTGCGGCGAGAGCGGCACGGCGGCGCGCGGCGCGCCGGTCTGGCAAGCTCCGGGGGGTGGACTTCTCGACGCTGGCCGTGGTGATCGTCTGCCTCGCCGCCGGGGGCGCGGCGGGCTGGTACGCCGCCCGGAACCGCTCGGCGACCGAAATCGCCCGGCTGGACGCCACGCTGCGGGCCACCCGGGAGGGCGAGGGGCGACTCGAACAGTCCATGCGGGCGCTCAGCTACGAGGCCACCGCGCAGTCCCAGGAGGCGGTGGCCCGCGCCGTCGCCCCGCTGCACGACACGCTGCGCCGCTACGAGCAGCGGGTCGCCGAGCTGGAGCACGACCGGGTCGACGCGTACGCCGAACTGCGCGAGCAGGTCCGGGCGATGAGCACGGTCTCGGGCGAGCTGCGCACCGAGACGAAGCAGCTGGTGGCCGCGCTGCGCGCACCCCAGGTGCGGGGCCGCTGGGGCGAGCACCAGTTGCGCCGGATCGTCGAGGCGGCCGGCATGCTGGAGCACTGCGACTTCTCCGAGCAGGTCACCGCCGCCACCGACCACCAGGGAGTCCGTCCCGACCTGGTGGTCCGGCTGCACGGCGGCCGGTCGGTGGTGGTGGACGCCAAGGCGCCGTTCGACGCCTACCTGACGGCGATGGAGGCCCGCGACGAGCGGGGCCGCGACACGCACCTCGACGCGCACGCGAAGCACCTGCGGGGGCACGTCGACGCGCTGGCCGCCAAGACCTACTGGGCCGCGTTCGACAGCGCGCCGGAGTTCGTGGTGCTCTTCGTGCCGGCCGACCCGTTCCTCGATGTCGCGCTGCAACGCGACCCGACGCTGCTGGAGCACGCGTTCGCCCGCAACGTGGTGCTGGCGACCCCGGCCACCCTGGTCGCGCTGCTGCGTACGGTCGCCTACTCGTGGCGGCAGGAGGCGCTGGCGCGCAACGCGGTCGCGGTGCACTCGCTGGCCCGGGAGCTCTACGGGCGACTGTCGACCCTGGGCGAGCACGTCGGCAAGCTCGGCTCGTCGCTCGGCGGCGCGGTGACCGCGTACAACCGGGCCGTGGGGTCGCTGGAGGCGCGCGTGCTGGTCAGCGCCCGCAAGCTCGCCGAGCTGGGGGTCTCGGACCAGGAGCTGGCCGCGCCCGCGCAGATCGAGCTGGCGCCCCGTCAGCCGCAGGCCCCGGAGCTGCTCGAAAACGCCGATGCCGGGCCGCCGACCGGACGGTCGACACTGGACTGACGACCGATACCTATCACCGCCGATGTGACAATGGACGACCACCCATGTCACGAAGTGGTCACAACGAACTCGGCGGTAGTGACAGTGACCAGCGGCAGCGCGAAGGATTCGCCTCACGCGTGCCCTGTATCTGAGGGCCCTGTTCTCTGGAGGAAAGAGAACGTGAGCAAACCCCGAAACCTGAGCCGGCGGACATCCGCCGCGCTCTTCGCGTCGGTCGTGGCGGCCAGCGCCGTGACCGTGGCTGGCGGTGCCGCCACGGCGAGCGCCGCGCCCACCGCCGCACCCGACGCGTCCCAGGCCACCCCGGTGGAGGCTCTGGGCTCGCACGACGCCAAGCTGCTCGCCGAGGCGGAGGCGAAGAAGGCCCCGACCGTCACGCTGATCGTGGCCACCAAGAAGGGCGAGGCGAAGGACGTCGCCGCCGACCTCAAGAACCTCGGCGCCGCCGTCACCGAGCGGTACGACAGCATCGGCTACGTCCTGGCCAAGGTCCCCACCGCCAAGGTGGTCAAGGCGGCCACGCTGCCCGGCGTCTCCGCCGTCGACCTGGACGAGACCATCCAGCTGCCCGACCCGACGCCCGAGGTCGCCCCCTCCGGCAAGAAGGCGGCGAAGCAGGCGGCGACGCTGCCCGGCCCGGGGGCCGACACCCCGGCCGCCAACCCCTACATGCCGACGAACGAGATCGGCGCCGTCGACTTCGTGGCGAAGAACCCCCAGTGGGACGGCCGCGGCGTCACGATCGGCATCATGGACTCCGGTGTGGACCTCGGTCACCCGGCGCTGCAGAAGACCACCACGGGCGAGCGGAAGATCGTCGACTGGGTCACCGCGACGGACCCGTTCGAGGACGCCACCTGGCGCCCCATGCTCACCGAGGTGACCGGTCCGACGTTCACCTCCGGCGGCGCGACCTGGACGGCCCCGGCGGGCACCTACCGGTTCAACCGGTTCAGCGAGTCGATCACGGCCGCCAGCGACCCGGCCGGTGACGTCAACCGCGACGGCGACCGGACCGACACGTTCGGCATCCTGTACGACCCGGCCACCCACAACATCTGGGTGGACGCCAACCAGAACAACAACTTCACCGACGACGCCGTGATGCGGCCGTACAAGGAGAAGTTCGACGTCGGCTACTTCGGCACCGACAACGCGGCCACCCCGGTGGTCGAGCGGATCCCGTTCGTGGTCGAGTACCGCGAGGACGTGGACACCGCCCCCATCGGCGGTCCCGGCCTGGTGGACTACGTCAACATCGGCATCGTCGAGAGCACCCACGGCACCCACGTCGCCGGCATCACCGCCGCCAACGACATGCTCGGCAACGGCGCCTTCGACGGTGCCGCGCCCGGTGCCAAGCTCGTCTCGGCCCGCGCCTGCTCCTGGGGTGGCGGCTGCACGTACGCCGCCCTCACCACCGGCATGGCCGACCTGGTGATCAACCGCAAGGTCGACGTGGTCAACATGTCGATCGGCGGCCTGCCGGCGCTGAACGACGGCAACAACGCCCGCGCCGAGCTCTACAACAACCTGATCACCACCTACGGCGTGCAGATGTTCATCTCGGCCGGCAACTCCGGCCCGGGCCTGAACACCATCGGCGACCCGTCGGTGGCCGCCAATGTGGTCAGCGTCGCGGCGAGCATCAGCAAGGACACCTGGCTGGCCAACTACGGCTCTGCGGTGAAGAAGAAGAACGCGCTGTTCAACTTCTCCTCCCGCGGCCCGCGCGAGGACGGCGGCATCAAGCCGAACATCGCCGCCCCCGGCTCGGCCATCTCCACCGCCCCGACCTGGCAGCCCGGCAACGCGGTCCCCGAGGCCGGCTACGCGCTGCCCCCGGGCTACGCGATGCTGAACGGCACCTCGATGGCCTCCCCGCAGGCCGCCGGCGCCGCCGCGCTGCTGCTGTCGGCCGCCAAGGCGACCGACAAGGGCGTCACCCCGGCCGCGCTGCGCCGGGCGATCTACACCTCGGCCAAGCCGATCGCGGACGTTCCGACGTACGGCCAGGGCTACGGCATGTTCAACGTGCCGGGCGCGTGGAAGCTGCTGCGTAAGGGCGTGGAGACGCGCTCCTACACCTCCGAGGCCCCGGTCTGCACCGTCCTGTCCGGTCAGCTGGGCACCCCGAACCGGGGCACCGGCCTCTACAACCGGTGCGCCTCCACCGACGGTGGGCAGCGGATCGGCCAGTCGAAGAGCTACCAGGTCAAGGTCACCCGCACCAGCGGGCCGGCCGGCACCGTGAAGCACAACGTGGGTCTGCTCGGCAACGACGGCACCTTCAAGGCGCCGAAGACCGTCTCGCTCCCGCTGAACAAGACCGTCACCGTCTCGGTCACCGCCAAGCCCGCCACCGCCGGCGCGCACGGCGCGATCATGACGATCGACGACCCGGCCACCTCGGTTATCGACTTCGAGGTCTCCACCGTCGTCGTCGCCTCGAACGACGTGAAGAAGCCGAACTTCTCCTTCTCGGCCGAGGGCTCGGTCGACCGGAACGGCTTCACCTCGTACTTCGTGACGGTTCCGCCGGGCACGGGCGCCCTCCAGGTGAACCTCTCCGGCATCGCCACCGGTTCGCAGACCCGGTTCATCGCCTTCAACCCGTACGGCGTCCCGGTGGAGAGCACCTCCAGCCTCGCCTGCTACACCAACTTCTCCGACGTCAACGCCTGCAAGCCGCAGGAGCGCGACTACCAGAACCCGATCGCCGGGGTCTGGGAGATCGAGGTGGAGTCCCGTCGGACCTCGCCGTCGCTGAACAACCCGTTCCAGCTCACGGCGCGGGTGCAGGGTGTCGCGGTCGAGCCGGCCGTGGTCGAGCTGCCGTCGGTCACCGCCGGTGCGGCGACCCCGGTGACCTGGTCGCTGACCAACACCTTCGGCCCGGTCGCGGTGACCGGCCAGGGCGGCCCGCTCTCCAGCGTCCACGCTGAGCGGCCGACCATCGCCGAGGGCGCGTCGCAGGAGTACACCGTGGAGGTGCCGGCGGGCGCGACCCGCTTCACCGCCCGGATCGGCAACCCGGCCAGCGCCGCGGCCGACCTCGACCTCTACGTCTTCCGCGGCGCCGCGGAGGTCGGTCGGGCCGCCGACGGCGACTCCGAGGAGGCCGTGACCATCAACAACCCGCCGGCGGGCACCTACCGGGTGGTCGTCGAGGGTTACGCGGTGGACGGGGCCGGTGGCAGCACCGCCTACGACTACCGGGACTCGTTCTCCGCGGCGGCGCTGGGCAGCCTCTCGGCGCCCGCCACCCCGCTCAACCTGGCCCACGGCGCCACCGCCACCCTCACCGGTACGGTGACCGCCCAGTCCACCCCGGTCGCCGGTCGGGCGCTCTTCGGTGAGCTGTCCGTGGTGACCACCGAGGGCGCGGTCGTCGGCCGCGGTGCCGTCTCCATCGGCACCGTGAACTGACCCGTCCCGCACCGGAACACCGGAGCCCGTCCCCATCCGGGGGCGGGCTCCGCCCGTTCCGGCGACTTCCGTCGCGACGCACAGGCTCGGGACGTCCGGCTAAGACGGGCTCGGGGATGTCCCGCGACGCACGGGCTCGGGGTGTCCCGACGCGACCGCGAGTGGACGGGCTCCGGCCCCTCCGGTCAGTCGTGGCGGGCGATCTCGGGGCGTCCCGACGCGGACGGGCTCCGGCCCCTCCCGTCAGCCGCGGCGGGCGGTCTCGACCAGGAAGGGCGTGCCCTGCTGGCAGGTCGTGAGCAGGTCGCGCTGGACCCGGCCGGTGACCGTGACCTTCGCGCCCGCCTTCAGCAGGTCGCGCGGGCCGCCGATCAGCAGGTAGTTGTCGAGCAGCAGGCAGTTGGGCTCCACCCCGGAGGTGACGGTCCCGGTCAGGGTGGTGCCGCCGGCCGGCGGCGTCTTCGTCGGCCCCCCGGTGGGCCGCGTGGGCGGCGGCAGGGCCGGCCCCGTCGGGTCCACCGGGTCGCCGGGGGTCGGCGTGGGGATGCTCGGATCAGGGCTGGGCGGGCTGGTCACCGGCTGCGCTCCCGTCGGGGTCGGGGTGGGGGTGTCGCCGGTACCGTCCTGCCCGCCGCAGGCGCTCAGCGCCACGCAGACGGCCAGCGCGGAGACGGCGAGCCGAAGAGTCCTCATACCCGTGTCTGACGCAGCGGGGCCGCGTGCCGTTCCCGCCGGTCAGCCGCGGGCCGCGGCGGCGGCCTTCATGTCCCGCTTGAGCTCCTGCGGCAGCGAGAAGGTCAGCCGCTCGTTGGCGGTCACCACCTCGTCGACGTCGGTGAAGCCCCGCGCGGCGAGGTGGGCGAGCACCTCCTGGACGAGCTGGTCGGGAACGCTGGCACCCGAGGTCAGGCCGACCGTACGCGCCCCTTCCAGCCACGCGTCGTCGATCTCGTGCGCGAAGTCGACGAGGTGACCGGCGCGCGCCCCGGCGTCCAGGGCGACCTCGACGAGGCGTACGGAGTTGGAGGAGTTGGCCGAGCCGACGACGATCATCACGTCGCACTCGGGCGCGATCTCCTTGACCACGTGCTGCCGGTTGGAGGTGGCGTAGCAGATGTCGTCGCTGGGCGGCGACTGGAGCATCGGCAGCCGCTTCTTGAGCCGGGCCACCGTCTCCAGCGTCTCGTCGACCGAGAGGGTGGTCTGGGAGAGCCAGACCACCTTGTTCGGGTCGCGGACGGTGATCCGGTCGGCGTCCTCCGGGCCGTCCACGAGCTGGATGTGCTCGGGGGCCTCGCCGGAGGTGCCGATGACCTCCTCGTGCCCCTCGTGGCCGATCAGCAGGATGTCGTAGTCCTCGGCGGCGAACCGCTTCGCCTCCTGGTGCACCTTGGTGACCAGCGGGCAGGTCGCGTCGATCGCCCGCAGCGAGCGGGTCCGGGCCTGCTCGTAGACCTCCGGGGCCACCCCGTGCGCGGAGAAGATGACGGTGGCGCCCTCCGGCACCTCCTCGTTCTCCTCCACGAAGATCGCGCCCTGGGCCTCCAGGGTCTGCACGACGTGCTTGTTGTGCACGATCTGCTTGCGTACGTAGATCGGGGCGCCGTAGAGCTTGAGTGCCTCCTCCACGGTCTGCACCGCGCGGTCCACGCCCGCGCAGTAGCCGCGGGGCTTGGCCAGGATCACGCGCTTGCCGGTCCGGGACGTCACTTCAGCCTGAGTCACCCGCCCATCGTACGTGCCGCTCCCGAGGGCGACACGGGACGCGACCGCCACCACGGCGCCGGCCGTGGCCTGCCGGAACGGGCGCACCGGCGGCGCGCGCGGCCACCGGCGCACCTCCGGAAGGCCCTTTCCGGCACCGACGCGCCCAGGGTGATCCTGATCCCATCATGCCCTCGCGCGGGGCACCGGCACGCCGGCCCGCCCGCCCGCCGCCGCCGCGCCGGTGCCGACCGGGCGCCGCCCGCCCCGCCGAGCCGCGCCCGCCGGCCCGGCCACGCCGGGTCGCTCGCGCGGGGCGGGCCGTAGGGTGGGCCGGTGAGCACAGGCGAGGTGGGGCGGAGCACGTCCGAGGAGCCGTGGCCGGTCCGGGTGGTCAGCCAGAAGGTCGGCGCCTGGATCGCCCGGCTGGGCTGGGTGTGGGTGGACGGGCAGGTGGCGCAGATCAGCCGCCGGCCCGGCGCCAGCACCGTCTTCCTCACGCTGCGGGACCCGTCGGCCGACCTGAGCCTGACGGTCACCACCAACCGGGACGTGCTGGACGTCGGCGCGCCCGAGCTGCGCGAGGGCGCCCGGGTGGTGCTGCACGCCAAGCCGGAGTTCTACGCCGCCCGGGGCACGCTGAGCCTGCGCGCCGACGAGATCCGGCAGGTCGGCCTCGGCGAGCTGCTGGCCCGGCTGGAGAAGCTGAAGAAGCTGCTCGCGGCCGAGGGGCTGTTCGACCGGGCGCGCAAGCGCCGGCCGCCGTTCCTGCCCAACCGGGTCGGGCTGATCACGGGCCGCGCCTCGGCCGCCGAGCGCGACGTGCTGACCAACGCCCGCCGGCGCTGGCCGGCGGTGGAGTTCCGCACGGTGAACGTGGCCGTGCAGGGGCCGAGCGCCGTGCCGCAGATCGTCGACGCCCTCAAGGTGCTGGACGCCGACCCGACCGTCGACGTGATCGTCATCGCCCGGGGCGGGGGCGGCATCGAGGACCTGCTGCCCTTCTCCGACGAGGCGCTCTGCCGGGCCGTCTTCGCCTGCCGCACTCCGGTGGTCAGCGCGATCGGCCACGAGACCGACGCGCCGCTGGTCGACTACGTCGCCGACGTACGTGCGTCGACGCCGACCGACGCCGCCAAGCGCGTGGTTCCGGACCTCACCGAGGAGGTGCGCGTCATCCGGCAGGCCCGGCACCGCCTCGAACGCGCGGTGCGCAACCTGGTGGACCGCGAGTCGCACCGGCTCGACGGCCTGCGCTCCCGACCGGTGCTGGCCCGCCCGCAGGTGATGGTCGACCAGCGGCTCGCCGACCTGACCGGGCTGCGCCAGCGGGCCGGGCGCTGCCTGGACCACCGGCTCGCCGCCGCCGACGACGACCTGCGGCACACCCTGGCCCGGCTGCGCGCCCTCTCCCCCGCCGCGACCCTCGACCGGGGCTACGCGATCGTCCAGCGCGCCGACGGCCATGTTGTGCGCGCGGCGTCCGAGGTCGGCAAGGGCGACCCGCTCCGGGTACGCCTCGCCGACGGCGAGCTGGCCGCGACGGTCGACGGCTGAGCGGGGACGGGATCACGATGTGGTGGGATGGCCGCGATGACTGACGAGAAGAAGGACGAACGGCTCAGCTACGAGCAGGCCCGCGCCGAGCTGGCGTCGGTGGTCGAGCGGCTGGAGACCGGCGGTACGACGCTGGAGGAGTCACTGGCGCTCTGGGAGCGCGGCGAGAAGCTCGCCGACACCTGCCAGCGCTGGCTCGACGGCGCCCGCGCCCGCATCGACGCCGCCCGCCAGGACCCCGCCTCCTGACCCACCCCCGCGCGTCGATCATGGAGTTGTGGTGGGCGATACAGGGCAGTTTGCACCTTGTGTCACCCACCACAACTGCGTGATCCACGAGGCGGGGGCGGGGTGGGTCAGTTGAAGAGGTTGTAGAGCTCCGCCGGGGCCTCCACGACCTGGTCGGCCGGCGGCTTCTGGGCGGCGGTGGCGCTGCCGTAGTCCGAGTACGTGATCCGGATGTCCTGCGCCTTGGTCTGGCCGGCGGCCGGGATCTGGATGACCATCTCGCTGAGCCGGCCCTGCGGGTCGAGCTTCGCGGTGAACGGCACCGACTTGGCCTGCGCCCCGAGGGCCGTGATCACCGTCGGGTCCACCGAGCCCGCCTCCGCCGCCTTCGACACGTCGATCGTGCCGGCGTACGCGCCCTCGCCCGTCTGACGCACCTCCGTGATGCCCTGCGTCAGCACCTCGCTGCCGGCGGGGTCGACCTTGTCGAAGTCGAAGCCGAGGTTGCGGTTGCCCTTGATCCGGGTCTGGTCCAGGTGCTGGTACTTGCCGAGGTTGAGCTTCTGCACTCCCGGCACGCTGCTGGCGGTCGTGCCGCCGAGTTCGACCTTCACCCAGCTGTCGGGCTTGTAGTGGACGAGGTCGAGCTTCATGAACAGGTCGTCGGTCGGCTTGCCGATCGTCACCCGCATCTCGGCGCTCTGGGTCGGCTCGTGCACCCGTCCCTCGGCCGTCGAGCCGACGCCGGACATGGTGAACCGGAAGTTGCCGTTGCTGATCTCACGGGTGGAGGCCAGCAGCGCCTGCTTGGCGTCACCGGACGCCGGGGCCGCGCTGCCGGAGGCCGCGGGCGTACCGGAGGCCGAGACGGACGGGGAGGCGGACGAGCCCGCCGTCGGGGTCCCGGAGGCGTTGCAGGCGGCCAGACCGGGAGTGAACAGGGCGGCGGCCACCAGGCCGGCGCTCAGGCGTCGAACAGTCATACGTGTCTCCCACGTGGGTCACCCGACGCACCTGGCGGCGGCCGGAAACCGGGCGGCGCACCACGTCGGCTGCGCCGCGCGAACCCCCTGAGGCCGGCTGCCGGGGCGACCGGTCCGGGTCCGCCCCACTCCTGTTCCCTGTCGCCGCGTCGCACAATCACCGGGATGTCCGGTTGCCCCGGACGGGTGACCCCGGAACGCGGAAACGGGGCGGCCGAGGCCGCCCCGTTTCCGTCGTGCCGGTGCTACTTCTTGAACATCTCGTACGTCTCGGGGGACGCCTCGACCACCTTGTCGGCCGGCGGCTTCTGCGCGGCGGTGGCGTTGCCGTAGTCCGCGTACGTGACCTTGATGTCGTGCGCCTTGGTCTCGCCGGCGCCCGGCACCGAGATGACCAGCTCGGTGAGCCGGCCCTCCGCGTCCACCTTGGCGGTGAAGGGCAGCGCCTTGGCCTGCGCGCCGAGGGCCTTGACCGTGTCGGCGTCCAGGGCGGAGGACTCGGTCGCGGCGGACGCGTCGAGCTTGCCGGCGTAGCTGCCCTCGGCGGTCTTCTGCACCTCGGTGATGCCCTTGGTCAGCGCTGCGCTGCCGGCCGGGTCGACCTCCTCCATGTAGCGGCTGAGCTCACCGGCGCCCTTGACCTTGGACTGGTCGAGGTGCTGGTACTTGCCCTTCATCTTGTCCGCGCCCGGAATCATGGCGCCCAGCTCGCCGAGGTCGAGCATCACCCAGCTGTCCGGCTGGATGAAGATCAGCTCCATGCCCATCGACGTGCCGGAGCCGTCGTCGAACTTCATGGAGAACTGGGCGCTGTTGCTGGGCTTGTGGACCAGGCCCTTGCCGCTCAGTCCGTCACCGGCCAGGGTGAAGGTGAAGTTGCCCTTCTCGATCTCCTTGGTGGAGGCGAGCAGCGCCTCCTTCGGGTCGGCGGGCACGGCCGACGTTGCCGAGCCCGCGTCGGCCGGCGCGGGACCGTCCGACTTGCAGGCGGCCAGGCCGGGAACGAGCAGGGTGGCGGCGAGCACGCCGACGCTCCACCGTCGAATGTTCACAGTTGTCTCTCTTCGTAAAACGGTAAGCACCCGGCGGACTTCAGCCACCGGGCAGTGAGCCGGGGCAGCGTAGCCGATCCGACCGACACTCGGGGGGCGGTTTCCGGCCGCCTACCGGATCGCGGTGGCCAGGTGTCGCAGCTCGTTGTCCCGGGCGTCGCCGACCACGATCACGGTCCGGTTCGGTTCGAGCAGGACCAGCGCCTGCTCGTTGCCCCGGGCGGTGTACCGCTGCCAGGTGCGCCCGCCCAGGTCCGTCTGGCCCTGCGGCTGTCCCTCGGCGGTCAGCTCGGTCGGCAGCAGCCGCTCCGGCGGCACGCTGCTCTGCACCATCTGGGCGGCCCGCCCCTCCGGCGTGAGATAGCCGAGCCGGAGGCTCGACCCACCCTCGACGGTCTGGAATTTCGCGCTGACCGTGCGCCAGCCGTCGCCCAGCTCCGCCGGCTCGCTGACCGGGAAGGCGTTGGCGGCCCGCGCCGATTCGAGGGCGGGCGCCGGGTCGACGGTCGTCGGCTGGTCGCCGCCGAGGAACCCCCGGTAGAAGGCCAGCAGCAGGGCGATCGGGATCAGCAGCACGAGCAGCGAGATCGCCATGTCCTTCGGCGAGCGCTCCGACTTGCGGGTGTCGATCCCGGGCGGCGGCGCGGGCTGCTCGCCCGTCTCCGCCCCGCCATCGGGCGGGGCCGCCCCGGGGGCGCCGGCGGGTTCGACCAGCGCCGGCTCCCCCTCCGGTACGGCGGCGGCCCGGCTCGGGGCGACCGGCGGCTGGCCGTCCGGCGGCGTCGAGTCGGCGGGTACGCGATCGGCAGGCTGTGCGGCTTCCACCCCACCATCTTCGCAGCCGCCCGACCGGCCGTATCCGGGCCATCACCGCCCCGACCCCGCGCCGGGTGAGCGATCGTGTGAGGATCAGCGACAAACCCGGCAGCGGCGACGCCGCACCCTGCCGCCCCGCAACGTCGCGAGGAGGAGCCGTCATGACGAACACCAGGACGCGGATCCCACAGGATCTCGACCGCAACCTCGCCCTCGACCTGGTCCGGGTCACCGAGGCCGCGGCGATGGCCGCCGGTCGCTGGGTCGGTCGGGGCGACAAGGAGGGCGGCGACGGAGCCGCGGTCGACGCGATGCGCAAGCTGATCAACTCGATCCCCATGCGGGGCGTCGTGGTGATCGGCGAGGGTGAGAAGGACAACGCCCCGATGCTCTTCAACGGCGAGCACGTCGGCGACGGCACCGGCCCGGAGGTGGACGTCGCCGTCGACCCCGTCGACGGCACCACGCTGATGAGCAAGGGCATGCCGAACGCGGTGGCGGTGCTCGCCGTCTCCGAGCGGGGTGCGATGTTCGATCCGAGCGCGGTCTTCTACATGGAGAAGCTCGCCGTCGGACCGGCGTACGCCGACGTGGTGGACATCAACGCCGGGGTGGCCGAGAACCTGCGCCGGATCGCCAAGGTCAAGGGCACGGACGTCTCCGAGGTCACGGTCTGCGTGCTGGACCGTAGCCGTCACGACGACCTGGTCACGCAGATCCGCCGGACCGGGGCGGGCATCCGGTTCATCTCGGACGGCGACATCGCCGGTTCCATCGCGGCGGCCCGCGGCGAGTCGGACGTCGACGTGCTGATGGGCATCGGCGGCACCCCCGAGGGCATCATCTCGGCCTGCGCGCTGAAGTGCATGGGCGGGGCGATGCAGGCCAAGCTCTGGCCGCGCGACGCCGAGGAGCGGGAGAAGGCGCTCGCCGCCGGGCACGACCTGGACCGGGTGCTCACGACCGACGACCTCGTCACCGGGGACAACTGCTTCTTCGTGGCCACCGGCGTCACCTCCGGCGACCTGCTGCGGGGCGTGCGCTACCGGGCCGGCGGCGCGTACACGCAGTCGATCGTCATGCGCTCGAAGAGCGGCACCATCCGGGTCATCGACTCGTACCACCGGCTGGAGAAGCTCGCCCTCTACTCGGCGGTCGACTTCGACGGCCGCCCCCTGGCCGAGCAGGAGTGAGCGTCGCCGGGACGCTGGCGCCGGCCCCGTCGGCGGCCCGCCGGATCACCGGCGTGGGCCTCGCGACCGCCTCCGGGCTGGCCGTGGCCGTGCAGTCCCGGATCAACGGCGAGTTGGGCGTACGCCTGGCCGACGGGATCGCCGCCGCGGTCGTCTCGTTCGGGCTGGGCCTGCTGGTGCTGCTGGTGCTGGTCCCCGCCACCCCGGGTGGGCGGCGGGGGCTGGTCGCCCTGCGCGGCGCGCTCGCCGACGGCACGTTGCGGCCGTGGCAGTGCCTCGGCGGGGCGTGCGGCGCGCTCCTGGTCGCCGCCCAGGGGCTGACCATCGGCACCCTCGGCGTGGCGGTCTTCACCGTCGCGGTGGTCGCCGGCCAGTCCGGCAGCAGCCTGGCCGTCGACCGGGCCGGGATCGGCCCGGGCGGTCCCCAGCCGGTCACCGGCCGGCGGCTGGCCGGCGCGGCGCTGACCGTGGTGGCGGTCCTGCTGGCCGTCGGCGACCGGCTCGGCGACCCGGGCACCCTCGGGCTGGCCCTGCTGCCGCTGCTCGCCGGGGTGGCCATCGCCTGGCAGCAGGCGGTCAACGGCCGGGTACGGATGGCCGCCGGCAGCGCGCTGACCGCCACGCTTGTCAACTTCTCCGTCGGTACGGTGGCCCTGCTGGTCGCCTTCGCCGTCGACCTCGCGCTCCGGGGCTGGCCGGCGGGCGGCGCGCCAGCCGAGCCGTGGCTCTACCTGGGCGGGCCGATCGGGATCGTGTTCATCGCGATCGCCGCGGCGATCGTCCGGTTCACCGGCGTGCTGCTGCTCGGTCTGGCCACCATCGCCGGGCAGATCGTCGGCGCCGTACTGCTGGACCTGCTGCTGCCCACGGCGGCCTCCCGCCCGGGGGCGGTCACCCTGCTCGGCGCGGCGCTGACCCTGGTCGCGGTGGGCGTCGCCGCCCTCGCGCCGACCGCGCCCCGGCCCTCGGTCCGCTGACCGTCGCCGACCGCGCCCGGCGGCCAGGGAACCGCCGGCCGGGCCCCGCGCCACACACCGGCGGCGGGATCAGCGGGGCGGCCAGGCGGGGCCCGTTGGCCAGGGCGGGTCGGCCCGGTGGGCGGGCGCCGTGACCAGCCGGGCCGCCCGCCAGCCCAGCAGCAGCCCCGGCGCGGTGGCCGCCACGGCGAGCAGCAGCGCGGTGTGGCTGTACGCGGGTCGCCCGTAGAGCCAGCCGACCAGCGGCAGCGCGGCCAGCGCCAGGGCCAGCGCGGCGGCCAGCAGCACCTCCAGCGTCCACCGCCCCGACTGCTCGGCCGGCGTCCGGACGGACAGCAGCAGCACACCGAGCAGGACTGTGAGCAGGGCGACGACACCCGCCTGCGCGAAGAGCAGCGCGCCCGACCAGACCACGGCCAGCAGCGCCCAGGCGGCGACACCGAGCGCGGCCAGGCAGATCAGCCGCAGGCGGGCGGTGCCGGCCCGCAGCCCCGCCCGCACACCCGACACGGCGAGCACCGACCCGGCCAGCGTGAGCCCCAGGAACAGCGCCAGGAGCGGATCGTCGCGTCGGTCCCCGGGGGTGCTCCGGCCGAGTGCCGGTGGTCGCCCGTCGAACGGATATCCTCCGGCCTCCTCGGATCCGACGAAGCCGAGCCGCTCCCAGCTCCCGTCGGGCCGACGGACGGCGAAGCCGTCCCGGCCGTTGGCCACCAGCACGACGTGCCGGCCGTCGCCGGTGTCCCGCACCGTCAGCTCCTGCGCGGCGATCCGCTCCCCGCGCGGCCCCGGATCCGGGTACTGCCGGCGGAGCACGGCCCGCTGCGCCTCGGTCGCCCCCCAGGCCGGACGCCAGCTGCGACCCGCGTCGTCGCTCTGCTCCACGGCGAGCCGGCCGGGGACCACCCGGTAGCAGCGCGTCGGCGTGGCGGTCGAGCAGCCCCGGCTGACGGCGCCGGCGACCGGCCCCTTCGCACCGGTCAACGCTTCGACCTCGCCCCGCGTCGGGTCGCGCCACGTCGCCCCGGCGTCGTCACTCACCCGCCAGGCGGGACTGTCGTCGAAGACCTTGTCGGCGTAGCCGTGGCCGATGCCGGCCGCCAACCGTTCGTCGAGGACCGCCGCCCGGACGGCGTCGGGGTGGTGGACGGGGCTGGTGGCCGCCACCGCCAGCGTCGCCGCCGGCAGCAGCACCAGCAGCCGGACCAGCCGGGCGGAGCGCCGTCGCACCGGCTCCCGCCGCGCCCGGGACCAGCTCCACCACGCGACGGCCAGCGCCGGCAGGGCGAGCAGGTCGGTGCCGTCCGCCCGGACCAACGACGGCCCGCTCACGGCGCTCCACGCCGCCGAAGCGACGCCGGCGGCGTACCCGCTGGACTTGACCGCGGTGAACCCGACGGCGACGAGCCCGAGCCCGAGCCCGGCGGCGGCGCGGGCCGGCAGCCGCGGCGCGAGCAGCGCGAGCAGCACCGCGACCAGCGGCGGCGCGAGGACCAGCCCGGCGACGTCGCTGAGCTTGCCGGTCACCGGGCCGGGGAAGGCCGCCTTGAGCAGGTGGTCGTTGGTCACCAGCAGGACGAGGGCGGCGACCGTCGCGGGGTGCCCCAGCCAGGCCAGGGTCGCGGGAGCGCCGTCGCGGCGCGGGGGCGGAGCGCTCATCGGCCCACGATCACAGTCGTTGATCTCGATCCGGCCACGGCCGGGGCAGCATCCGGTACCGGCGCGTCAGGTGCCGTCGGACGAGTGCCCGGGGAACAGGTGCGCGCTCGGGTCGATGGCCACCGCCGCGTTGTTGACCGCCGTGGCGGCCTCGCCGAAGCCGGTCGCGATCAGCCGCACCTTGCCCGGGTACTCGGTGATGTCGCCCGCCGCGAAGACCCTGGGCAGGTTCGTCGCCATCGCGCTGTCGACGACGATGTGCCGGCGGTCCAGCCGCAGCCCCCACTCGGCCAGCGGGCCGAGGTCGGCGGTGAAGCCGAGCGCGGCCACCACCGTGTCCACCGGCAGCAGCTCCGCCGCGCCGCCGCGTACGGTGATCTCGGCGCCGGTGACCGTGCCGTCGCCGTGCAGCCTGGTCACCTCGGCGTTGACGATCACGCGCACCGGCAGCCCCAGCACCCGGGCGACGGTGGCCGCGTGCGCCCGGAACTTCTCCCGCCGGTGCACCACGGTCACCGAGCGGGCCAGCGGCTCGAGCGTCGACGCCCAGTCGAAGGCGGAGTCGCCGCCGCCGACGATCAGCACGTCCCGGTCGGCCAGCTCCGTCGGCTGCGGTACGAAGTAGACGATCCCGGCGCCGGCGAAGTGCTCCGCCACCGGCAGCGGGCGGGGCGTGAAGCTGCCCAGCCCACCGGTGACGATCACCGCCCCGCACCGCAGCTGCCCGCCGCCGGCGAGACCGAGCACCGGCTGCCCGTCGGCGTACGAGAGCTTCTCGGCGCGGGTGCCGAGCAGGTAGCACGGGCCGAAGGGTGCCGCCTGGGCGACGAGGTTGGCCACCAGCTCCCGCCCCTTGACCGCCGGGAAGCCGGCCACGTCGTGGATCAGCTTCTCCGGGTACATGGCGGTGATCTGGCCGCCGGGCTCGGGCAGCGCGTCGACGACCGCGACGGAGAGCCCACGGAAGCCGGCGTAGTACGCCGCGAACAGCCCGGCCGGGCCGGCCCCGATCACCGCGACATCGACCTCGCGCATGTGCGTACCGTCGCTTTCCGCTCACGGGTCAACGCGTGCTGATCCAGACGGTAGGGCCGGCGGCGCACCCGGGCAAGCACGTCCCACCGGGCCGCACGGCACCGGCGCGTCGGCGCTCAGGGCATGGTGAGCGTGGACTCCGAGCGGTAGGGACCGCCCAGGTCTCCCCGGCGGCGCCGGAAGATGATCGCGGCGACCACCCCGCCGAGCAGCCCGAACAGGTGGCCCTGCCAGGAGATCCGCTCGTCGGTGGGGAGGATGCCGACCAGCTGCCAGCCGTAGAGTAGGCCGACGAGCAGGAAGACCGCGAAGTTCCACCAGCTCCGTTCGACGATGCCCCGGGTCAGCAGGATGCCCAGGTAGCCGAAGATGACGCCGCTCGCGCCGACCACCACCGAGGTCGACGAGCCGGTGAACCACACCCCCAGCCCGCTGACCAGGATGATGACGAGCGTCGACCAGAGGAAGCGGCGGGCGCCGGCGGCGAGCACGAAGGTGCCCAGCAGGATCAGCGGGATGCTGTTGCTGTAGAGGTGGTCGAAGCCGTGGTGCAGGAACGGCGAGAAGAAGACCCCGTCGAGCCCGTCGATGCGCTTCGGGATGATGCCGGCCGTGGCGTCGAGGCCGAACGCGAGCCCCTGGTCGAGGGCCTCGATGAGGAAGAGGAACGGCACCACCGCGCACATGGCGACGAAGGCCCGGCCGAGCGCGGCGTAGAACGCCTCGGTGCCGAACCGGTGCGGGTCGCCGCTTCCCGGGTGCAGGGTCACCCGTCAAGAGCTATCAGGTGTGGGGCGCAGCCGCCACTTCTGCGGCGATCCGTACCCGGAACGACGAGGGCGGGGTGTGTGGACGCCCACACACCCCGCCGTCGGAGGTCGATCAGTACCAGCCCACGTCCTGCGAGTGGGCCCAGGCCTTGCAGGGCGAGCCGTAGCGGCCCTCGATGTAGCCGAGGCCCCACTTGATCTGGGTCGCCGGGTTGGTCTGCCAGTCGTCGGCGACGGAGCCCATCTTGCTGCCCGGCAGCGCCTGCGGGATGCCGTACGCCCCGGACGAGGAGTTGCGGGCCTTGTGGTTCCAGCCGCTCTCCTTGTCCCAGAGCTTGTTCAGGCACGGGAACTGGTCCATCCCGAAGCCGGCCTTCACCATGAGCGCGCAGCCGACCTCGCGGTTGCCGCTGAACTCGGCGCAGGACGCCGGGATCGGCCCCTCGTACGGCTTGCTCTCGGCAGCCTTCTCGGCTGCGGCCTTGGCGGCGGCCTCGCGGGCCTTCTTCCGCGACGCGGCGGCGGCCTCGGCCTCGCGGGCGCGCTTGGCGGCCTCCTTCGCCGCCGCGGCGGCGCGCAGCTTCGCCTGGTACTCGGCGGTCCGCTGCTTCGCGGACTGCACCTGCTGGGCGGCCTGCCGCTCGCGCTGGTACTCGAACTCGGCCTGCTCGACAGCGACGCCGACCTGTGCGGTCAGGCCCTGCTGCTGGCTCTGTCGGTCTTCGCCCAGGTAGACACCGCCGGCGACGCCCACGGAGAGCAGCGCGACAGCGGCCGTACGGGCGCCGAACCGGCTCCACAGCCGACTCACGAAGTGGTCCCTTCGTCGGGTGCAAGGACACGGCGCGGGGCGGCAACCCGGGTGGGTCGCGTCCGCGTCGCGAGCGCCCCGACCCGGTGCCGGTCGCAGCCGACGTACCCCGGTGGATGCTGGCGCGTCCTGTGACGAACGATCACCAACGATCTTCTCGGTACGTGGGCGCTCGTTGGACACCATTGCGCACGGTGAGGCCGATGGGAAACGAAGAGCCTCTATTGTGACCTGCGCCACAAAGAGAATGCGGACAAACCCCTACATACAGGACGTCATTGGGGGATGTCCTCCAGGAGATCGGTCACCATCGCGGCGATCGGCGAACGCTCCGAACGGCTGAGGGTGACGTGGGCGAAGAGCGGATGGCCCTTGAGCGCCTCGATCACCGCGGTCACCCCGTCGTGCCGGCCGACGCGGAGGTTGTCCCGCTGGGCGACGTCGTGGGTGAGGACCACCCGGGAGCCCTGGCCGATCCGGGAGAGCACCGTGAGCAGCACCCCGCGCTCCAGCGACTGCGCCTCGTCCACGATCACGAAGGCGTCGTGCAGGCTGCGGCCCCGGATGTGCGTCAGCGGCAGCACCTCCAGCAGCCCCCGGGAGGTGACCTCCTCCAGCACGTTCTCGTGCACCACCGCGCCGAGGGTGTCGAAGACCGCCTGCGCCCAGGGCGACATCTTCTCCGACTCCGAGCCGGGCAGATAGCCCAGCTCCTGGCCGCCGACGGCATAGAGCGGGCGGAAGACGATCACCTTCTTGTGCCGGCGGCGCTCCATCACCGCCTCCAGCCCGGCGCAGAGGGCCAACGCCGACTTGCCGGTGCCGGCCCGTCCGCCCAGGGAGACGATGCCCACCGACTCGTCCAGCAGCAGGTCGAGCGCGATCCGCTGCTCGGCCGAGCGACCGTGCAGTCCGAACGCCTCCCGGTCGCCACGGACCAGCCGTACGGTCTTGTCGGGCAGCACCCGGCCCAGCGCGGAGCCCCGGCCCGAGTGCAGCACCAGGCCGGTGTGGCAGGGCAGCCCGGCGGCGGCGTCCAGGTCCAGCGCCTCGCCGGCGTAGAGCTGGCCGATCTGCTCCTCGGCGAGTTCCAGTTCGGCCATCCCGGTCCAGGTGGGGTCGCTGGCCTGGCCGTGCCGGTACTCGTCCGCCCGCAGGCCCACCGAGGCGGCCTTGACCCGCAGCGGCATGTCCTTGCTGACCAGGGTCACCTCCCGCCCCTCGGCGGCGAGGTTCAGCGCGACGGAGAGGATCCGGGTGTCGTTCGAGTCGGTGCGGAACCCCGGCGGCAGCACGCCGTCGTCGGAATGGTTGAGCTCCACCCGCAGCGTGCCGCCGGAGTCGTTGGCGGGCACCGGGCGGTCCAGCCGCCCGTGCCGGACCCGCAGCTCGTCCAGCATGCGCAGGGACTGCCGGGCGAACCAGCCCAGTTCCGGATGGTGCCGCTTGCCCTCCAGTTCGGAGATGACCACGAGGGGCAGGACCACCTCGTGCTCGGCGAAGCGGTGGAAGGCCGCCGGGTCGGACAGGAGCACCGAGGTGTCCAGGACGAACGCCTGGCCCGCTGGTCGGGGCTCCTCGGTGTCGACCGGGGCGGCGGACGCGCCGCGGCGGCTCCGGGTGGCGCGGCGGGTCGTGGCAGTCGCGGCCGGGGTCTGGTCGGTCCCGGCGGGCGTACGGCGAGTCGTCACAGGCCTGCTCCGACGGATGGGCACCCGCCACCCGTGTTCCGCCTCCTCCGGTGCCCGGGGACACGGGGTCGGATGCGGAACCCCGTGCGCGAGGTCGCAGATCCGGGCGGACCGGCTGGCCCGGGAGAACCCCGTGCCATGCCTAGACGCTAGCCGCGTCGGACCCCGTCGGCTAGAGGGCGGAGGTGGATCTCCGGGGACCGGCGGGTGAACTCGGCCGGCGGCGGAACCGGCCGGGATGCATGCCCCCTGCGCGCATCCCGGCCGGTGGGACCACCGTCACCGGTCTGACGTGGTCCCGACGGTGCGTGTCCGCCGCGGACGACGCACCGCGTCCTGGTTCCGGTCGACGGGGCCTCGGGCTCCCCGTCGACCGGGGTTCAACCGGTCCGCCGGACCAGGGTGCCGGTCGGGTGCCGCCCGGCGACCGGGGCGACCGGCGCCGAGAACGACGAGCCGGTGTACGTGGTGCCGGGCCGCACCACCGTGCCGGTGACCCGGGTGGTGGCGGCGGGCGACGGGCCGGCCAGGGCGGAGGCGATGGCGGCCTGGGCGTCGCGGCGCCGCCGGTTCCACGCCCCCCGGTCGCCGTCGAAGTAGCCCTGCCGGTAGCCGAACCGGTAGCCGATCCGGTAGCTGAGCTGACCGTGTAGCCGCCCGGCCGCGTAGCTCGTGGCGCCGAGGACGAGGACGAGGAAGACGGCGAGGAAGGGGCTCATCCGGCGGCTCCGGTGCGCCGCGGGTCCCGGGTCATCGCTCCTCCGGCTCGGTCGACGTGGGCTCGGCGACCAGGAGCCGGTCCAGGTCGTCGGTGCTGACCTCCTCGACCAGCTCGACGCTGATCCGGCAGCCGTCCAGGACGACCTCGGCCACGGAGGAGCGGCGGATCTCCCCGCCGGCGTCGTACACGCGGACGCTGACCTCGGGGCAGCCGAGGTGGGTACGCCAGGCGTCCCACTCGGTGCGGTCGCCGACGCTGAGTGACAGGTAACGGCAGCCCCGGGCGAGGTAGAGCCGCCATGGCGCGCTCAGGCCCGTGGCCACCCCCTCCGCGATCAGGCCGAAGGCCTGGGCACGGGTGGCTAGCTCGGTCACCACACCCCCCTCGCGCCGGGGGCGTGACGCATGTGAGCACTGATCGTCTCATGCACGTGACACACCGTAGATTGTCTCATGGGCGTGACAGTATCAGCTTTTCGTCCGTTTACGACGACCTCTACGGGCATCTATTCTGCCCAGGTGACACCCCTCAGGAGCGGTGCCGGATCGTTTACCGGCGCCTCGACAGCTACGTCACGTCCGCGTGACAACAGCGTGCCAGGACACGCACCGGTGGACGGATGGTCGTACCGTCACCGAGTGACCGAGACGGCCAACGCACGGAAGATCGCCTTCGCCACCTTCGTCCGGAGGGCGCTCGACGAGGCCCGGGCCACCCGGGCATGGAGCGGCACCGAGGTGTCCCGTCGCACCGGCGTCTCCCGGCAGACCATCAACCGCTGGGTCCGGGGCGACTGGGCGAGCGACCCGGAGGCCGAGCGCGTGGTCGCGTTCTGCGAGGGCCTCGGCCTCAGCCCGGCGACCGCCTTCGCCGCGCTGGGCTGGGAACGGGCGACCGCCCCGCGCAACACCCCGGCCCCGCCGCCGATGGACCCGGACGTGGAGGCGCTGCTGCGGCGGCTCGTGGACCCCGACGTCTCCGACGCGGAGAAGTTCCACATCCGGGAAACCATCAGATATCTCGCGTACCGCCCCACACTCCCGGTCGATGTCCGAAAACGAGGGAAACAGGCCGGCTAGTTCCTCAGATGGCGAAAGAACGGCAGGTCAGACTCATTCGTTTCGCTCCGGGGCCGGAACGGGCGCGCTAGCGTCCGTACTCGTACTGCTTGGGCTCGTCGTCGGCGGGGGGACGGGACAAGGCCGAACCCAGCCCTGCGGGACAGAAGGAGGGGTCTGTCCATGACCCTGAAGTGGATGGCAGTCGTGATCGCCACCGTGTCGCTGACACTGGGCGTGACCGGAAACGTGGTGACCCTGGCGGTCAACGGCGGGCAGCTTCCCCTGCTCGTCAACCTCGTCGCGCTCACCTGTGCCGGCACCGCGGTGATCCTGGCCGTGGTCGCCGAGCTGCACCACCGGCTCGACGACCGGGTCAGCGCGCTGACCGAGTTCCTGGTCAACAAGCTGCAGGAGATCGAGGACCGCACCGGTGACCGCAACAGCGGATTCGTCGAGGGTTACCTGCTCAACCACGGCCAGGACGCCGCCGTCGTGCCGTTCGGCCGGCGGGGACGGGGAGCCGCCGAACGCTGACCGTCGGGCCCGCCACATCCCGACCGCGCGCCCCCGGGGCGCCGGCCGGAGCCACCTCTCGGCCGGGGGTTGAGCCGCCCCGCCCGGGGTACGCTGTCGCGCGTGCCGCCGTTGAATCTGGGCAACCAGCAGCCGAGGATCCCGTTGGACGCCGACCAGGCCTGGCGGACGACCGCCGGGAGGTCGGCCGGGACCGTGCTCTTCTTCGACTTCGACGGCACCCTGGCGCCGGTCGACGACGATCCCACCGCCGTGCGCCCCGCCCCGAAGGTGCTGGCGGCGATCGAGGCGCTCGCCCCGGTCGTCCGGCGGATCGCGATCGTCTCCGCGCGTCCGGTCGACTTCCTCCGCGACCACCTCGGTGGCCTCGCCGGCGTCGACCTGTACGGGCTCTACGGCCTGGAGCACAGCCACTCCGGCGGCGAGACCGTGACGGAGCCGGCGGCCCTGCCCTGGGTGCCCACCATGGCGGAGCTGGCCGACCTGGCCCGGGCCGAGCTGCCCGAGGGCGCGCTGGTGGAGTACAAGCGGCTCTCCGTGGCGCTGCACTGGCGCACCGCGCCGCAGCTCGGCGCGGCCGTGGAGCGGTGGGGCCGGGCCCAGGCCGAGCGGCTCGGGCTCAGGGTCCAGGCCGGGCGGATGGTGCTGGAGCTCAAGCCCCCGGTCGACCGCGACAAGGGCATGGTCATCGACGAGATCGTCCGGGACGCCGAGGGCGCCTGGTACTTCGGCGACGACGTCTCCGACATCAAGGCGTTCGCCGCGCTGCGGGCCCGGGCCGCCGCCGATCCGCACTTCTTCGGCGTCTGCGTCGCCGTCGCCAACCCTGAGACGGGCCACGAGGTCGCGGAGGCCGCCGACCTGACCCTGGACTCCCCCGCCGCCCTCGGCGCGTTCCTCACCGACGCCACCCGACACCTCACCTGACGCGCTCCCGGCCGGCCGGGGCGACGCACCTACGACCGGCCGGGCCGGCGAGGCGTTCCGGGTCGGTCAGGCGCCGTAGCGGCGCTGGCGGTTGGCGTACGAACGCAGGGCGCGCAGGAAGTCGATGTGCCGGAACTCCGGCCAGTTGAGTTCGCAGAAGTAGAACTCCGAGTGCGCCGACTGCCACAGCATGAAGCCGGAGAGGCGCTGCTCGCCGCTGGTGCGGATGACCAGGTCGGGATCGGGCTGGCCCCGGGTGTAGAGGTGCTCGGCGATGTGCTCGACGTCCAGCACCTCGGCCAGTTCCTCGAGGGTGCCGCCGGTGGCGGCGTACTCCAGCAGCAGCGACCGCACCGCGTCGGTGATCTCCCGCCGGCCGCCGTAGCCGACCGCGATGTTGACCTCGGTCCCGCCGCTGCGGTCCCGGGTGCGTTCCTCGGCGGCCTTCAGCGCGGCGGCGGTCGAGGCCGGGAGCAGGTCGAGCGCGCCGACCATCCGCAGCCGCCAGGGATTGCCCTCCTCGGCCAGCTCGACCACCAGATCCTCGATGATCTGGAGCAGCGGGTCGAGTTCCTTGGCCGGTCGGCGCAGGTTGTCGGTGGCCAGGAGATAGAGCGTCACGTGCCCGATGCCGGCCTGGTTGCACCAGCCCAGCATGTGCTTGATCTTGACGGCGCCCATCCGGTGGCCGTCGTTCGGGTCGACGTAGCCCATCTCCCGGGCCCACCTGCGGTTGCCGTCGCACATCACGCCGACGTGCCGGGGCACCGGCTTGCCCGCGAGCTTCGCCGTGAGGCGACGCTCGTACACGGAATAGATCAGGTCCCGCAGAGTCATCACCTTGCAGCGTAGCGACCTGCGCGCCGGATCACCGCCTCGGAGTCCGCTCCCGCGCCGACAGACCGATGCCGATCATGCCCAGCGTGCGGGCGTCGAGCCGCCCGTCGCCCAGCCCCAACTCCACCACCGTCCGGTAGACGCGGTCGTCCCGACCCGCCGCGCGGACCGCCGCGTCGACCACCCGGCGGCGCCGGGCCAGCCAGGCCGCCAGCGAGCTGTGCCGCAGGTGGGTCCCGAGGCGTCGACGCAGCGTCGCCGCGTACCGCCCGGCGGCCCGCTCGGGCGAGCCGGCGGCCGCCGCCCCGGCGAGCGCGCCGGAGAGCAGCGCGTAGAAGATGCCCTCGCCGGTGAACGGGTTGATCAGGGAGAGCGCGTCGCCGGCGAGCAGCAGCCGGCCGCGCCCGGGGGCGGGCCGGTGCGTCGACAGCGGCAGGTGGTGGGCCCGCAGGTCGGTGACCGTGGCCGGGTCCGTGCCGGGCAGCAGCGCGCCGAGCCGGTCGACCAGGTGCGCCCGGGTCAGCGGCTCGCCCCGCAGCACCTCCCCGTACCCCACGTTCGCCCGACCGTCCCCGATCGGGAACGACCAGGCGTACGCCGGCCAGCGCGGCGCCGAGGTGACGATGAGCTGTTCGGGCGGGCCGGGCAGCGCCGGGGCGTACCCCCGGATGGCGAGCGCCAGGTGCCGGTCGGGATTCGGCCGGCTCCCGAGCGCCCGCCGGACCACGGACCCGGCGCCGTCCGCGCCGACCACCGCCCGCGCCGCCAGCGCGCCGTCGAGCACCACCCGGTCCGCCCGGACCTCGACGTGCCGCACCGCGTGCCGGCGCAGCCGCGCGCCGGCCGCGACCGCCGCCGCCACCAGCCGGGCGTCGAAGACCCTCCGGGGCACGGTGTACGCCGGCCGGGGCAGCGCCCGGGCCACGGCGCCGCCGCCCGGACCGACCAGCCGCAGCGCCGGCAGTGGCGCGTACCCGGCCACCGCGTCGGGCACCCCCAGCTCGTCCAGCACGTCCAGCGCGTGCGCGGCGATGCCGTCCCCGCACGCCTTGTCCCTCGGGAAGTCGGACCGGTCCAGCAGCAGCACGCTCGCCCCCGCCCGCCGGGCGGCCAGCGCGGCTGCCGACCCGGCCGGACCGGCCCCCACCACCACCACGTCGAACTCGTCGCCCACGGACTCGTCGCCCACCGCGTCGCCTCCCACCGCCGGTCCGGCCCTCTAGCCATCCTGCCGCCGGACACGCCCACCGCGTCGAAACCCGCCCGGCACGTCGGCCGGGTCGTCCTGGTGCCGCCGGTGCCGCCGGTGCCGCCGGTGCCGCCGGTGCCGCCGGCGCCGATCCGCACCCGCACCGGCCGCGGGCCCGTGGGATGCCGCCGCGGACCGCCGGGCAGGAACCGGTCGTCCCGGTCCCGGTCCCGGGGCCGAATGGTCGGGGCCGGGGCAAGGGCCGGGGCCGGGGCCGGGGCCGAATGGTCGGGTCTCGCCGGACAGCGCGCCCATGAGGATCCGCTGATGTTCACGTAGCCGGCGATCGCCCCCGGAGTCCCGCCGGTTCCGCCGCCCCGCCGACGGGGCCGACCCCGGACGCAGCTGCCCGCGGACACCGATGTGCAGGCGCTGTCGAGCTGCCCGCACGGATGGGGCAGGGAGTCCGGTGTGCAGGCGCTGTCGAGCTGCCCGCACGGATGGGGCAGGGAGTTCCCGGGTCCGTGGCCGCTGGCGGTCTCATGGACGGGGCAGCTCGACAGCGCGCAAGGGGACCGCCTCCGGCTGGCCACCTCTCCCTGCGGCGGCGACTCACACCCCCGGCGCGCGGACATGACCCGCGACGTCCCTCTCCGGGTTCCCTGCGCCGGCTCCCTGCGCCGGCTCCCTGTGCCGGCTTTTTATGCCGGCTCCCTGCGCCGGCTCTTTATGCCCGCCGAGCGGCGTGTTCGGCGCGGGTGGCGCGCCAGAGGCCGTAGATCGTCAGCGCGGCGGCGGCCACCAGTGGGCCGCCGTCGCGGACCAGCCCGTCCGGGCCGAGCAGCCACCAGCACAGCGGCAGGTCGACGGCGAGCACGATCGCGGTCACGGCCACCAGCAGTGTGCGCGCCCAGCCCTTGCCGCGCATGAGGAAGGCGGTGCAGAAGAGCACCGCGTAGCTGGTCACGATCCCGGCGGCGAACCAGAGCAGCACGGCGGGCACGGCGGCGAGCCGGTCGTCCAGCACCGCACCGCCGGCGACCAGCGCCGGGACCAGCATGAGCGGGCTGTAGGTGAACGCCGCGACCCGGCTGGTGAGCAGCCAACCGCTGACCTCCGGCCGGCGGGGCGGGGTCTCCCGCCAGGAGATGCCCTCCCGGTCGATGACCAGGCGGGGCCGGTGGCGGACCAGGTGCCAGGACACCGCGGGCGAGCGGTAGAGCAGCCAGACCACGGCGGTGCAGAGCACGGTGAGCAGGGCGAACCCGAGCAGGCCCGGCAGCGGCGGCACCCCCTGCCGGGGCACGATCAGCCGGCCGATCGCGAAGACCGTGGTCACCGCCAGGATCAGCCCGAACGGCCGGGCCACGGTCCGGCCCCGACGGACGTGCCCGATCAGCAGCAGGAAGCCGAGCGAACGGAGCATCGCCCAGCCCGTCCGCACCGCCAGCCCGAAGCCCTGCTCCGGGGCGTACCACCAGTTGAGCAGCTCGACCACGACGGTGGCCGCCGCGGTCAGCGCGAGCAGTGCGGTCAGCGCCCGGACGGCGGACGGCCGCCGGACCTCGGTCGCGGCGGCCGTCCTCATGGGATCCGATGATGCCCGGTCGGGGCGTCTGTCACACCTGTCTCAGCGCTGCGGCGCCGCGTCGAGCCGGGCACGCAGCGCGTCCAGCTCCGCCCAGAGCACGCCCGGCAGCTTGTCGCCGAACTTCTCGAACCACTCGGTGACCATCGGGAGCTCCTTGCGCCACTCCTCCGGGTCGACCTTCAGCGCGATCCGGACGTCCTCCGGGGTCATGTCCAGACCCTCGACGTCGAGCGCGTCCTGGGCCGGGACCATGCCGATCGGCGTCTCCACCGCCTCGGCGCGCCCCTCGATCCGCTCGATGATCCACTTGAGCACCCGGGAGTTCTCGCCGAAGCCGGGCCAGAGGAAGTTGCCCTCCGGGTCCTTGCGGAACCAGTTGACGTAGTAGATCTTCGGCAGCTTGGACTCGTCGCCGTCGGTGCCCTTGCCCATCTCGATCCAGTGCCGGAAGTAGTCGCCGGCGTGGTAGCCGATGAACGGGAGCATCGCCATCGGGTCGCGCCGGACGACGCCGACCGCGCCGGAGGCGGCGGCGGTGGTCTCCGAGGAGAGCGTCGCGCCCATGTAGACGCCGTGCACCCAGTCGCGGGCCTCGGTCACCAGCGGGATGGTGTCCCGGCGGCGACCGCCGAAGAGGATCGCGTCGATCGGCACGCCGTTCGGGTCGAAGTAGTCCTCGGCCAGGATCGGGCACTGGGTGATCGGGGTGCAGAACCGGCTGTTCGCGTGCGAGGAGAGGCTGTCGCTCTCCGGCGTCCAGTCGTTGCCCTTCCAGTCGACCAGGTGCGCCGGCGGCTCGCCCATGCCCTCCCACCAGATGTCCCCGTCGTCGGTGAGGGCGACGTTGGTGAAGATGGAGTTGCCGCGGTCCAGCGTCCGCATCGCGTTGGCGTTGGTCTTCCAGTCGGTGCCGGGCGCGACGCCGAAGAGGCCGTACTCGGGGTTGACCGCGTAGAGGCGGCCGTCCGGGCCGAAGCGCATCCAGGCGATGTCGTCGCCGATGGTCTCGACCTTCCAGCCCGGGACGGTCGGCTCCAGCATGGCCAGGTTGGTCTTGCCGCAGGCCGACGGGAAGGCCCCGGCGACGTGGTAGACCTTGCCCTCGGGCGAGGTGATCTTGAGGATGAGCATGTGCTCGGCGAGCCAGCCCTCGTCGCGGCCCATCACGCTGGCGATGCGCAGCGAGTAGCACTTCTTGCCGAGCAGCGAGTTGCCGCCGTAGCCGGAGCCGAAGGACCAGATCTCCCGGGTCTCCGGGAAGTGCGAGATGTACTTCGTCTCGTTGCACGGCCACGCCACGTCCTGCTGGCCGGGGGCGAGTGGGGCACCGATGGAGTGCAGCGCGTGGACGAAGTCCGCGTCGTCGCCCATGGCCTCCAGGACCTTGGCACCCATCCGGGTCATGATGCGCATGGAGGCGACCACGTACGGGCTGTCGGTGATCTCGACGCCGAACATGGGGCTCTCGGCCTCGACCGGGCCCATGCAGAACGGGATGACGTACATGGTGCGCCCGCGCATGCACCCGCGGTACAGCTCCGTCATCGTCCGCTTCATCTCGGCCGGCGCCATCCAGTTGTTGGTGGGGCCGGCGTCCGCCTCGTCGGCGGAGCAGATGAAGGTGCGCTCCTCGACCCGGGCGACGTCCGTCGGGTCGGTCCGCGCGTAGAAGGAGTTGGGCTTCTTCTCGGGGTTGAGCCGGATCAGGGTGCCGGCCTCGACCAGCTCGTCGGTGAGGCGGCGCCACTCCTCGTCGGACCCGTCCACCCAGACGACGCGGTCGGGGGTGGTCAGTTCAGCGACCTCACGGACCCAGGCGAGCAGTTTCGGGTGGGACGTCGGGGCCTGATCGATACCCCGAACGGTAGCCGGAGCAACCATGACACATCTCCTTGGTGGTCGACGCTGACCGATCTATGGGATGCACGAGTCTTGACGGCGCTATGCGTCGCCTTCGTGGAAACCTGGGATTGGCCTCAGCGTAAACCGGGCGAGGTCACCAGTCAGTGGGACTGGTTGTGAAGAACTGCACAAGGTACGGGCACGCTGCGGCATCACGAGCTAATACCCGCTTTCACGAGCAGTTTCACGCAAATCCTGTGGGGAACCCGTCACCGGCCGGGCCGGGCCGCGTCCCTGGCGGCGGAACCCACGAACCGCCCCGGAGGACGCCCGATCCCGTTACGCTCTGTCCACAGACACACACCCGGGCGAGCGGTCCGCCGTTGCTACCCGTGCGGGATGACCCCAGCCGGTAGGCTCGCGTCGTGGCCGCGACGATGACCGGGGAGCCAGGCTCCTCGCAGACCCGCCCGGGTCTGGTCCGCTCGCTGGTGGACCGTTTCGGTCACCTGGTCCGCGAGTTGAGCAAGTTCGCCACCGTGGGCGGGATCGCCTTCCTGATCGACTTCGCGCTCTTCAACTACCTGACGAGCGTGCGGGGTGTCGAGCAGGTCACCGCGAAGACCATCTCGACGGTGATCGCGGCGTCCGTCGCGTTCGTCGGCAACCGGTTCTGGACGTGGCGGCACCGCAAGCGCTCCCACCCGGCCCGCGAGTACGCGCTGTTCTTCTTCTTCAACGGCGTCGGCCTGGGGATCGCCGTGGCCTGCCTGGCGATCAGCCGCTACGGCCTGGGCAGCATCTGGCCGGAGGTGTTCCAGACCCCGCTGGCCGACAACGTCGCCAGCTTCATCGTCGGGACCGGGCTCGGGACGCTGTTCCGGTTCTGGTCCTACCGACGGTTCGTCTTCGTCGAAGCGGGAACCCCGTCCGTTCCGGAAGAGAAGCACGACCGAGACCACCGGGCGTGACCTACCGCCCACCTTCGTCCCGGCCGGAGCCTGCCGGCCCCGCCCACTGCCCTAAGGTGTTCCGCATGCGTCTTGTCCGTCTGCTGCCTGAGCGCTGGCAGAAGTTCATCCACGAGGCGCTCAAGTTCGGAATCGTCGGCGGCGTCAACACCGTAATCAATTACGCCGTGTTCAATGTGCTCGCACTGACTGTTTTCGTTGACGGTCAACTGAAGGCGACGGTCATCGCTACCGTGGTGGCGACGATCACGTCTTATCTGATGAATCGTCACTGGACGTACCGTGATCGCCCCAAATCGGCCATGCGGCGTGAGTACGTCCTCTTTTTCCTCTTCAACGGTGCGGGCCTGCTCATCGAGCTGGGCGTCCTGGCCGCCGCCAAGTACGGGCTGGGCCTGACCAGCCTGCTGGCCCTCAACGTGGCCAAGACCGGTGGCGTGCTGCTCGCGACGCTGTTCCGCTTCTGGTCCTACCGGACGTTCGTCTTCCAACCGGCGCCGGCCCACGCGGCCGAGACGTGGCACAGCATCCCGCGCGACGAGTGGGACACCATGGCCGAGATGGACCCGGTGGCCGAGTTGGCTGAGTCGATCTCCGAGCTGGAGGAGTCCGAACCACCACCCGGCGCCGCGCGCCGTGGCCCACGCGTCGCGCCCGGCCCCGAACCCGCGTCGGCGGCGGCCCCCGTCCAGGGGCGCCCCGTCCCGCTCGACGCCGGCCTCGGCGGCTCCCTCGACCGGGAGCTGGAAGCGGAACTGGCCGCCGAACTCCAGGCCACCACCCGCCGTCCGCCGCGCCGCTGACCCACCCGCCGCCCTGGCCTGACCGGTTCCGGCCCGCTTCGGGCCACACCGGTCAGGCCGGGCCGGTTCAGGCGGTGGGGTCGCGCAGCGACTTGCCCTCGTGCAGGTCCGCCAGGATGTCGCGCATCTCGCCGTCGCCGAGGGAGTGCTTGTCGTGGTGGGCCTCCACCAGCTCGTAGAGCTTGGTCTGGACCCGGCCGACCCCCGGCACGTCGTGCAGGACGGACTGGCCGCGCTCGCCGGCGGACTCGATGGTCAGCGTCCCGCAGCCGAGCAGGCGCTCCACGAACCGCTGGTTCATGGCGTGGTCGTTGATCCGGGTCAGCGGGATGTCCCGCCGGTCGCGCGAGAGCACTCCCTGCTGAAGCAGCACCCGCTCGTTGGTGAAGAGGTAGTGGGTGCTCCGCCAGACCAGGAACGGCCAGAGCGTCAGCCACAGCACCACCAGCAGGGCCAGGCCGCCGATGACGGCGAGCGCGATCGAGCCGCCCCCGCCGGACGGCAGCAGGACCAGACCGGCCACCACCGCCGCGACGGCGAGCACGAGCACCGCGACCGGCCGGATCAGCGCCTTCCAGTGCGGGTGCAGGTGCAGCACGACGTGCTCGTCCTCGGTGAGCACGTCATCGGGGAACGCCACGGGAACCTCCTCGCAGAAACGGACGCGCTGACCGTAACCGCTCCCCTCAGGCCGGGGGATCAGCCGCGCGGCGGGAGTCGCCCTTCAGCGGAGGTGCAGGACGTCGCCGGCGGCGAGGGCACGGGTGCCGGTGGGGGTGGCGACCAGGAGCTGGCCGTCGGCGTCCACGCCGGTCGCGGTGCCGGTCACCTCGTCGCCGCCGGGCAGCAGCACGCGTACCTGCCGGTCGATCGTCGCGCAGCTCGCCAGGTAGGCGTCGCGCAGGCCGCTGGCGACCGCGTCCCCGCCGGCCGCGCGCCACTCGCCGTACCAGTCGGCGATCCCGCGCAGCAGGGCCCGCAGCAGCGGGTCCCGGTCGGTGGCCACCGCCCCGGCCAGTTGCAGGGAGGTCGCCGGCAGCCCTGTCGGGTTCTCCGGCAGCTCGTCGGCGCGCAGCGTGACGTTGAGGCCGACACCGAGCACGATCGCGGGCGGCCGGGACGGTGAGGATCCCGGCACCGCCTCGGCGAGGATGCCGGCGCACTTCGCGTCGCCGACGAGCAGGTCGTTGGGCCACTTCAGGCCCGCGTCCAGCTCGGCCAGCCGGGTCACCGTCTCGACCAGGGCGACGCCGGCGAGCAGCGGCAGCCAGCCGTACCCCGTCTGGGGTGCGGCCGGCCAGCCACGGTCAGCGACGGCCTCCCCGGGGCGGAGCAGCACGCTGGTGGCGATGCCGGCCCGGGCCGGCGACTGCCAGGCCCGGCCGCGCCGGCCGCGCCCGGCGGTCTGCCGCTCCGCGACCACCACCAGCCCCTCGGGCTCGCCGGCCCGGGCGGCCTCGGCGACGTCCGCGTTGGTCGAGCCGGTATCGACGCGCAGCTCCAGCCGGGTCCAGGGCCCGTGCGGGGCGACCAGCGCCCGCCGCAGCCGCGCCGCCGACAGCGGCGGGCGGTCCAGATCGGTGTACGGCGAGCCCGGCATCCCGTCAGCCTACGGCCGCCCCCGTCCGGCCGACCGGGGGCGTCGCGGTCGGGCTGAGGCGAACTGCACAGCGGCGGCGGCCTGAACCATCGTTATATTCCCAGGGTGACTACCGAGACCGGGATCAACATCCACAGCACCGCGGGCAAGCTGGCCGACCTGGAGCGGCGGGTCGACGAGGCGGTGCACGCCGGGTCGGCGCGCGCGGTCGAGAAGCAGCACGCGAGGGGCAAGAAGACCGCCCGCGAGCGGATCGAGATGCTGCTCGACGAGGGTTCCTTCGTCGAGCTGGACGAGCTGGCCCGGCACCGGTCCACCAACTTCGGGCTGGCGAAGACCCGCCCGTACGGCGACGGCGTCATCACCGGCTACGGCACCATCGACGGCCGGCAGGTCTGCGTCTTCGCCCAGGACTTCACCGTCTTCGGCGGCTCCCTCGGCGAGGTCTTCGGCGAGAAGATCGTCAAGGTCATGGACCTGGCCATGAAGATCGGCTGCCCGGTCGTCGGCATCAACGACTCCGGGGGCGCGCGCATCCAGGAGGGCGTCGCCTCGCTCGGCCTCTACGGCGAGATCTTCTTCCGCAACGTGCGGGCCAGCGGCGTCATCCCGCAGATCTCCCTGATCATGGGCCCGTGCGCGGGCGGCGCGGTCTACTCCCCGGCGGTCACGGACTTCACCGTGATGGTCGACCAGACCTCGCACATGTTCATCACCGGCCCGGACGTCATCAAGACGGTCACCGGCGAGGACGTGGGCATGGAGGAGCTGGGCGGCGCCCGTACGCACAACGCGCGCAGCGGCAACGCGCACTACCTCGCCACGGACGAGCAGGACGCGATCGACTACGTCAAGGCGCTGCTGTCGTACCTGCCGTCGAACAACCTGGACGAGCCGGTGGTCTTCGACGCGCCCGCCGACCTCGACGTGACCGAGGAGGACCGGGAGCTGGACACGCTGATCCCCGACTCGGCGAACCAGCCGTACGACATGCACCGGGTGATCGAGCACGTCCTCGACGACGGCGAGTTCCTGGAGGTCCAGCCGCTCTACGCGCAGAACATGATCGTCGGCTACGGCCGGGTCGAGGGCCGGCCGGTCGGCGTGGTCGCCAACCAGCCGATGCACTTCGCCGGCACCCTGGACATCGCCGCCTCGGAGAAGGCCGCCCGGTTCGTGCGCACCTGCGACGCGTTCAACATCCCGGTGCTGACCTTCGTGGACGTCCCCGGGTTCCTGCCCGGCACCGGCCAGGAGTGGGACGGCATCATCCGCCGGGGCGCGAAGCTCATCTACGCGTACGCCGAGGCCACCGTCCCGAAGGTCACCGTGATCACCCGCAAGGCGTACGGCGGGGCGTACGACGTGATGGGCTCCAAGCACCTCGGCGCGGACCTGAACTTCGCCTGGCCGACCGCGCAGATCGCGGTGATGGGCGCGCAGGGCGCGGTGAACATCCTCTACCGCTCGGAGCTGGCCGCCGCCGAGGACCCGGCAGCCGTGCGGGCCGAGAAGATCGCCGAGTACGAGGACACCCTCGCCAACCCGTACATCGCGGCGGAGCGCGGCTACGTGGACAGCGTCATCCCGCCGCACGAGACGCGGGCCCAGATCGTCCGCGCGCTGCGGGTGCTGCGCACCAAGCGCGAGACCCTGCCGCCGAAGAAGCACGGCAACATCCCGCTGTGACGCCCGCCCCGCCGCGCCCCCACTTGGTGTCCCCTGCCGGCCGTGGCGGGCCACGGCTGCCCTGACCTCGTGCGGGCCGGGGGCGGGCGGGCGATCGGGGATGGGCGGCGGTCAGCAGGACGGGTTGGCGGCGGCGCACATGCGCCGCGCGGCCAGCCCGGCCAGGCGGACCAGGTCGGCCTCGGCGGTCGGTTCCAGGATCAGCACGCTCACCAGGTCACCGACCCGCACCACCACTGTCGCGTCCGGCACGGACGGGCGGCCGGGGGCCCTCCCGTCGACCGGATCGAGGGTCGCGGAGACGGAGTGGCGCAGCAGCAGGGACTCGTCACCGGCGAAGTCGCGGCGTGGCACGTCCCAGCGGTGCACGTCCTCGACGGTGACGGACTCGCCGCCCCACTCGATCGACCGCAGCTCCCGCCACTCCCGGCAGACGGTGAGTTGCCGGCGCAGTCCGTCGAGGAACCGTGCGGCCCCGTCGCCCCGCATCCGGTGCAGGTCCTGAACGACCAGGACGTCGCCGAGCCGCCCCCCGCCGGTCGCCGGTCGCAGCACCGTCTGGGACCGGCTCACCCAGGTCTCCTGCGCCGGCACACCGCTCTCGCGCCTGGCGGCGCACCGGCCCAGGGCCGTGCCCACGTCGACGGTCCCGCCCAGGCCGGCCTCGCTGAGTTGCAGACCACTGCGCGCCGTCAGGTCGTCCTGTTGCAGCAGGGCCGCCGGGGGGATCTCGACCCGGGCCACCGGCGCCGCCGGCCGCGGTGGGGACGCCGCCGGGGACAGCCCCCGCTGCCCGGACCGGTCCCCGACCGCCACGGCGGAGGCGGAGACGACGACGAGCACCGCGACCGCCGCCAGCGCCGCCGTACGCCTGCTGCGCCTGCGGGCCCGGGCGCGGATCTCCGCCGGCTCCGGCCAGCGGACGTCGCGCAGGTCCCGGTGCACCTGTTCGACGAACGTCATCTCGTCACGCATCGGCGGCCTCCTCCAGGTCAGAGACGGCGAGCAGCCCGGCGAGCGCGGCGCGCCCCCGGAAGAGTCGGGCCTTGACGGTGCCCACCGGGGTGGCCGTCTGCCGGGCCACCTCGGCGACCGGCATGCCGACCAGGTAGTAGAGGGCGATCGCGGTGCGCTGCTCCTCGGGGAGCCGGCGCAGGGCGGTGACCACCTCGACGGTGGCGGTGTCCGGGCCGGGCACGCTCTCGTTGGCGCCGTGCCGCAGGTAGGCGCGGGCCCGGCTGCGCAGGCTGCGCCACCGGCTCACCGCGATCCGGCTCGCCACCACCCGCACCCACGCCTCCGGCTCCTCGTACGCGCTCACCGTCGACCAGCGCTGCCAGGCCCGGATGTACGCCTCCTGCACGGCGTCCTGCGCCTCGGCGAGATCGCCGGTGAGCGCGTAGACGTAGCCGAGCAGCCGTTGCCGGCTGCCCCGGTAGAACTCGTCGAACCCGTCGACGTCCGGCACCTGCTACCTCCCCGTGACGGTCGCAGGGGACACGCGCCCGGCGGTGCCGCCGGTTGCCCGGTCAGCCGATCATTTTCGCCAGCTCGGTCGCGTCGAACCCGCCGGCCGGGATCCGCCCGCGTAGCGCGCGGCGTACCGCGAGCTGGACGGCGGCGTTCGCCGGGGTCGGTACGCCGTGCAGCCGGCCGAGCAGCACGATCTCGCCGTTGAGGTGGTCGGTCTCGGCCGAGCCCGCGCCCCGGGCCAGGCTCTGCCAGGTGGAGCCGCCGGCCCGCTCCTCGCCGTCGACCGGCCGGTGGTCGACGAGGTCACCCCGCTCGGCCTTCTCCTCCTCGGGCGTGGTGTGCGCGATTCCGGCTTCGGCGAGCACGGCGACCCCCTCGGCCCGGACCCGCTGCCGCAGGTCGTCGGGGACGTCCCGGCCGAGCAGCGCCTGGAGGCCGTTGCCGAGGTTGGCCAGCAGCTTGCCGTACTTCCAGCGCAGCACGTCGGCGCGCACCGGGGCGACGAAGCCGGCGGCGGTCAGGTCGGCGGCGACGGCGTCGTCGGTGGCGTCCGCACCGGACGGGTAGCGGCCGAGGTGCAGCATGCCTGGGTGCGGGTGGCCGTTGGCCACCACCACGCCCGGCTCCAGGTGGGTGGCGGGCAGCCAGACGCAGACTCCGTGCACGTCGGCGAAGAGGCGCAGGGCGGCACGTTCGTTGGCGACCCCGTTCTGCGCGGTGAACAGCGGCAGGCGCTCGGAGGCCGTACCGCCGCCGGCCACGGGCGCGTCCGCCCATGCCGCCAGGGCCGCTTCGGTGTCCTGCGACTTGACGGTGAGCACCAGGGCGGTGTCGTCGGGCAGCGGCCGGTCGCCCGGCCCGTCGGTGGCCGGCCCGCGCCAGGTCGTCTCGCCGTCGGGCCGCCGCAGGGTCAGCCCCCGCCGCCGGATCGCGTCCAGGTGCGCGCCGCGCGCCACCAGGGTCACGTCGTGGCCGGCCTGCCCCAGCCGTACGCCGATGGTGCCGCCGACCGCGCCCGCTCCGATGATCATGTATCGCACGGGCCCATTCTGCCCGGTCAGGGCGTCAGGCCGGCCTCGGTGAGGATCGGGCCGGCCAGCAGCAGCGCGCCGGCGCCGAGGGCGACCAGGTTGACCAGGGCGAAGACCGTGACCCAGAAGAACGCGGGCAGCGGGGTGAGGCCGGCGAGCTGGTCGGCGTCGGAGGCGGGCATCCGCCCCCGCGAGCGCAGCCGTTGCAGCTCCACCACCGGCCGCACCCCGCCGAGCAGCAGGAACCACACCCCGGCGTACGCGAACGCCGCCTGCACCTGCGGCTCGGCGTACCAGGAGACGGCGAGCACCACCCCGCCGGTGACCAGCAGCGAGAGCACGCCGAAGACGTTGCGGATCATGACCAGCATGGCCAGCAGCAGCGCCACGGCGACCCAGAGCAGCAGGGTGATGCGGTTGCCGCCGAGCAGCCACGCGCCGGCCAGCCCGACCAGCGGCGGGGCGACGTAGCCGGCGAGCAGGGTGAGGATCATCCCCGGGCCGGTGGGCCGGCCGGCGGAGAGGGTGAGCCCCGAGGTGTCCGAGTGCAGCCGGATGCCGTGCAGGCGGCGGCCGGTGAGCAGGGCGACCAGCGCGTGCCCGCCCTCGTGGGCGATCGTGATCGCGTTGCGGGCGATCCGCCAGGGCAGGCGGGTGCTGACCACCACCAGCGCGACGACGGCGGTCAGCAGCACCAGCAGGGGCGGCGGGTCCGGCTGCGCCGCGAACAGCTTGTCCCAGAGACCGCCGAGCCCGTCGATCGACACCATGGGGCGCGAGCCTACCGGCCCCGACCTGTGTCGCTGCGACCTCGTCGGTCCGTATCGTGTGAAGCTGACCTGGTGGCGATCGAAGCGGGAGGTGGACGCCGGTGAGCGCGGCACCCCTGGAACCCCACATCGGCCTGTGGACCGAGGCCGAGTACCTCGCCATGGGCGAGACGTCGAACCGGATCGAGTTGCTCGACGGGAGCCTGATCGTGAGCCCTGCCCCGAGCAAGCGACACCAGTTGGTGTCGTGGAGCCTGACGAACAGCCTGCGGCTGGCAGCGCTGCCGCAGGGCCTACTGGTCTTCGAGGCGGTGAACGTCCGGCTCGGTGTCGACCGCATCGTCATCCCCGACGTGGTGGCGGCCGACACCGACGACGAGGGGACCGTGGTCGAGGCGGGCGAGGTCGTCCTCGTCTGCGAGATCGTCCCGCCGGGGAACGCGGCCGCCGACCGGTTGGTCAAGATGCAGCTCTACGCGATCGCCGGGATCCCGTGGTACCTGCTGGTCGAGCAGGACGGTTCCGGCCACTCGCTGCGGCTGCACCGGCTCGACGGCACGCACTACGTCGAGGAACAGGTCGCGAAACCGGGCGAGGAACTCCGCCTGACCGAGCCGATCCGCTGGCGCGTCGACCCGGCCGCGCTGCGCTGAGGCGGAGACCCGCGCCCGTCGGGGTGGTCGGCTTCCACCGTTCCTGAAGATTTCCTTAGCTACCCTTGCCATTCGAGGCACTTACCTCCAAAGATGAACGTCTATTAAGTCCGGCGTCCTTGGAGGCATCCATGACCCGTACCGGAACATCCCTGCGGCGGCTGCTGGCCGCCACCCTCGCGGCCCTCGCCACCGCGGCGGCGGGGCTCGTCGCGACCGCGGCCCCGGCGTCCGCCGCCACCACCCCCGGCATCGACGTGTCCCACTACCAGGGCGCCATCAACTGGACCAGCGTCCGCAACGCGGGCATCCAGTTCGCCTTCATCAAGGCGACCGAGGGCACCAGCTACAAGGACCCGAGGTTCAACACGAACTACGTGGCCGCCTACAACGCCGGCGTCATCCGGGGGGCGTACCACTTCGCCCGGCCCAACATCTCCTCCGGGGCGGTCCAGGCGAACTACCTGGCCTCCAACGGCGGCGCCTGGTCGGCCGACAGCCGCACCCTCCCGGCCGCGCTGGACCTCGAAGCCAACCCGTACGCGGGCGGCTACTGCTACGGCCTGAGCACGACCGGCATGCGGAACTGGGTCCAGGACTTCCTCAACACCTACCGCGCCCGCACCGGCCGCTACGCCGTCATCTACACGACCACGAGCTGGTGGAACCAGTGCACCGGCAGCTGGACCGCCCCGTGGGCGAACCACCCGCTCTGGATCGCCCGCTGGTCGAGCACGGTCGGCGCGCTGCCGGCCGGGGCGCCGTTCTGGAGCTTCTGGCAGTACACCGACCGGGGCAGCGTCGCGGGCATCAGCGGCGGGGTCGACCGCAACCACTGGAACGGTGACCGGAGCCGGCTGATCGCCCTGGCCAACAACACCTGAGCCTGAGTCGCCTGGGGAGGCGGTTGGCGGCAGCGGGATCGGTTGTCACCGTACGGTCGACAACTGGTCCGGCTGCCGCCACGCCGCTCCTTGCGGGCGTCAGGCCCGCCGTCGGGCCGCCACGGGAACGGTCGCCGCGTTCTCCCGGGCGAGCGCGCCCCGCCGGGCGAAGCGCCGGACGCCCACCCCGGCGAGGGTGACGGTGACGACGCTGAGCAGTGCGACCAGCACCGGCAGGCCGGCGGCGGCGAGCAGCAGGACGATGTCGCCGAGGGCCACGAGCATCCACAGTGCCACTCGGGGCCGGGCGTCCCTCCGTCGGTATCCCATGTCGTACCCTCCCTTCCGTCGTGAAGGTCAGATACCCCGTACGACGGAAGATCATGCGAGTCGATCTCGCAACGGGCACGAATCCCGCGGATCAGTCCTTGCGGTCGGGCACGAAGCCCTTGGCGATCCGGTCGAAGTTGGCCAGGTTGGCCTGCCAGTCCTTCGCGGCGACCTCCCAGCGCAGGGCGTAGCCACGATTCTTGGCCGTCACGAAGCCCCGGTTGCGCACGTGGATGCGGGTGCCGTCGCGGGTCTCCAGCCACTCCCAGTCCGCGCAGGTCTTGTAGTAGTCACAGCGCTCGATGCTCAGGTACTGGTAGTTCCTGACGAGCTCCCGGCGGCCCGGCTCGATCCGCTTCCAGTCGGCGTACGCGTCGGACTTCGGCGTGGAGGTCCACTGCACCAGCAGCTCGCCCGGCCCGTTGGACTGGTCGAAGACGACCGTGCTGCCGTCCACCTGTCGGCGCACCCAGCCCTCCGGCAGCGGCAGCGCGAAGCCGGCCGGGTCCTTGTGCAGCTTCCAGCCCGCCGGCAGCGCGTCCGGGGTCGGGGAGGGGGTGGCCGAGGGCGTCGGGCTGGGCGCGGCGCTCGTGGGCGGGGCCGGCGCGGAGGACTGCGGCTGCCCCTGCGAGGTCGCCGCGCCGGTCGGGTCGGCCTGCGGGCTGCCGCCGCCGTCCCCACCGTCGCCGCTGGTCAGCATCGGCACGACCACCACCAGGCCGAGCAGCAGCAGCGCCACCAGCACGCCGATCAGGACGTTGCGCCGGGTGTTGTCGGGCTTCGTACCGTCGGGCGCCACGACCGTCGCCCGGCCGGACGGCGGGCCCACCGGCGGCGGCATCACCGAGGTGGGATTCGCCGGCTTGCGGGGCGCCGGCTCCACCGGCTCGGCCTTCGTGTCGTCGAGCGCGGGCTTCGGCGGGTCGACCTTCGCCGTCGGGGCCGTGTCCGAGGTGGACGCTCCGACCTTCGCGGTCGGCGCGAGATCCGAGGAGACCGCCGTCGCGTCCTCGGCGGTGGACGCCGCGGCGGCACCGGCACCGGTCGCCGCCAGGGGCGCACGCGGCGCCGGCGGGCTGACCGGCTTGTCGGACCCGCCCTCGGCCGGTCGTGGCGCCGGCACCAGCGGCGGGCGCGGCTCACGTGGACCGTTCGGCCCCGGCCGGCGTACGCCGTCGAGCAGCGGGATGGTGCGCGTCCGCTTGCCGCCGGCACGGCGCAGCAGCTTCTCCGCCACCTCGGCGGTGATCCGCTCCTTCGGGTCCTTGCGCAGCAGGCCGTTGAGCACCGGCTTGAGCGGCCCGGCGTTCTTCGGCGGCGGCATCGGCTCGGTGGCGAGCGCCGCCAGGGTGGCGATCGCCGACGGCCGCGCGTACGGCGACTTGCCCTCGACCGCCGCGTAGAGGGTGGCGCCCAGCGACCAGAGGTCGGCCTCCGGCCCGGCGGTGCCCTCGCGGGCCCGCTCCGGCGAGATGTACGCGGGCGACCCGAGCACCATTCCCGTGCGGGTCACGTTCGGGTCGCCGGGAATCGTGGCGAGGCCGAAATCGGTCAGCACCACCCGGCCGTCGTCGCCGAGCAGCACGTTGCCGGGCTTGACGTCGCGGTGCATCACACCGGCCTTGTGCGCCGACTTCAGCGCGGCCAGCACGCCCAGGCCGATCTCCACGGCACGCGCCGGCGTCACCGGGCCGTCCTCGGCGAGGGTGTCCTGCAACGACTTCGACGGCACGTACTCCATGACGATCCACGGGTCGCCGTCGGTGCGCAGCACGTCGAAGATGCGGACCACGTTGATGTGGTTGAGCCGGGCGATGGCCCGGGCCTCACGCAGCGAGCGCTCCCGCATCTCGCGGCGCTCCTCGTCGGTGAGGCTGGGCGGCGGGACGAGTTCCTTGATCGCCACGTCCCGGTGCAGCACCTCGTCGCGCGCCTTCCACACCCGACCCATGCCGCCCTGACCGAGCGGCGAGAGGAGCCGGTATCGGTCAGCGACGAGTTGGGGCAGCGCGTTCGACATCGCCCAGACGGTACCCGGAGCCGACGACGCTCACACCGCCGGCACGCCACTGTGCGGTTCAGGTCAACCTCTCCGACGCGTACGCTGGCGCCATGTCTGCCGAAGAGCCGCTGTTCCGGGTCGTCCGCGGGGTCCCCACCGCCGAGGAGCTGGCCGCGCTGGTGGGCGCGATCGTCGTACGGTCCCGCCCGGTCGCCGCGGCCGGACCGGTCGCCGCGTCCGCCTGGGCGCGCTCCGGCCGGCCCGTCGCAGCGCCGGCCGCCGGCCCCGGCGCCTGGCGGGCGTCCGGCCTGCCCCGCTGACCTTTTCCGTACGGATCACCGCAGCTCGGCGCCCCTGCGCACCCGTGGGGTGGCCGGCGCGTGCCGGGGCGGGGCTGCCGACAGCCCGGGGGACCCATTAACCTCACTCAGGGAAACGACGCAGTGACAGGCAGGGAGGGCCGATGATCCCCGAGGAGGACGGTCCAGCGTCCTGGCTCCGTGGCTACGGCGGCATCGAGGCCGACATCCGCCAGCTCCGCGAGTTCGCCGACAAGCTCCAGGCCGAGGTGGAACGCAACTACGCCCCGCACCTGTCGTACATCGCCGAGGACATGACGGCGCCGGTGCCCAACCCGGCCGACGCGTTCATCGAGCTGGTCGACTTCCTGCGCGCGCACCACGAGACCCAGCAGGCCACCGCCGACATGGTCTGGGGCGTCCGCGACGCCACCGGCCACCTGGCCGTCGCCGCCGGCACCGTCGCCACCCACTACACCGGAACGGACGCCTTCGCCGCCGCCCGCGTGACCGACGTCGAACGGGCCCTCGCCAACCCGGCCGCCACCGCGCCTCGCGGCGCGCCGCCGGTGTTGCCCGATCCCACCGGCCCGGAGCCCGCGCCGGGGCAGGGGCGAGGGCAGGGTCCGGTGGTGCTGCCATGATCGAACGGGGCACCGGCGGCCGCACGTCCGCCCTCACCGACTGGCGGCTCATGGACGTCGCCAGCATGTGGGCCTGCCTTCAGGACCACGACACCACCAACCACTGGAAGCAGGTCGCCGGCTGGCGCAAGGTCTGCGACCTCGCCCGGACGCACCTGAGCCGGCTCCAGGAATACCGCAAGGGGCTGGCCGAGGCCTGGCCCCCGGAGACCAACGAGGCCGCCCGGGCATACGTCCGCGAGCTGGACGAGCTGATTGACAAGGTGCAGCGCACGCACGACGCCGCCAGCGCCAACTACACCGCGCTCTCCGCCGCCACGCAGGCCATCAGCGCCACGCGGGCGGAGCTCAAGAAGATCTACGAGACGTACGCCGTCAAGGTCCGGGAGAAGCAGACGTACGACGCGACGCTCGCCGACCCGAAGGCGGCCATGGGCAGCCGGGTCCCCGATCGCCCGGTGACGGACGCCGACCTCGAACGCCTCAACGTCCAGGCGCGCGGCATCATGTACGGGCTCAGCGGCGAACTCCAACACGCCCAAGTAATGCTCCGCCAACCACCGCCCAAATACAAAATAGACAACGGAGCGGTCGAGTCCGGGTTTACCAGTCCACCGGCCCCGACCATCCCGCCAATCGTGCCGGTTCCGATACTGCCATCCATTGGCACCCCTTCCGCAGGTCGACCAGTGTCGCCGCTTCGACAAGTATCTAGCCCGAGTACACCCGGCCTCGGTCCCGTTCTGGGCGGAACTGGCACCGGATTAGCACCTTCCCCGCCAGGGCCAGGCCTACCTAGTTCACCGCCCACCCCGCAACCCAGTCCATCACAAGGCAACGGAACACCAGGACTCCCGACGGGAGTGACTCGACCTGGCATATCAGGGCCAGTGGGCAACCAGCCAGGTCGGGGAAATCGCCCGACTGCGGGGGCCGGCCAGCCGCCCGCGCCTCCGCCCACGAACTCACGACCACTGCCTCACGGCGGCCTAATCGGCAGCACGCCCGGAATCGGGTATGGCCCGCCTGGAACAGGAAATGCCCAACCGAAGCGAGTCAACCCGATTGGCGGCGTAATTGGAGGCGGCGGCGCAGGCACCGCCCCAACAGGCGGTGCGGGATCTCGCCCAGGTGGCGGTCGGGGCGGCGCATCCGCCCACGGAATGCCTCCGATCAGCGGAACTCCCTTCGGTGCCGCCAACCCTACGCAGGGCCGCATGGGACATCGTGAACGGAGCGGCGAGCAGCCGCGACAGTGGGATCCGAATCATCCCTGGGAGATTGATCAAGGCGTGCCACCGGTCGTCCGCCCACCCGACGAGGACGGTCCAATCGATCCCGGACCAGCAATTGGATTCAACCGGTGATTCTTGGCAACATCCCGCACATCTGCACAATACTCTCACTATCGACAACCTTTGCAGCAGCACCTACGCACGCTGATTCCGCGCGAACCACTAGCCGGATCAGCATTAATATCGACGTGCGCAACAGCCAGTGGCACTTAGAGTATCTACAGGCAACTGCAGCGCATCGAATCACCCAAGGGGCAGGGGTGACGGTAGCGCTACCTGACACTGGCGTTGATCCACACCCCGATCTTGTCAGCAACATTCTCCCCGGAATCAACGTGGTCCCTGGCGAGAACGGCGACGGCAGACGAGATCGGAACGGCCATGGCACAGGAATGGCCGGCTTGATAGCGGCACACGGGAAAATCGATGGCGATGGCGCACTCGGCATCGCGCCCAAAGCTCAAATTCTGCCCATTGTCGATTCTCCGGCCAACGGCAACGGCGATCCAGAAATTTTGGCCCAAGGCGTCGAATACGCGATCGACAAGGGCGCGGATGTAATCAGCATCTCTAGCGGAGGAGGCACCAGCCCTCGGCTGACCCAGGCGGTGAAAAAAGCGCTGGTGTCTGATATCGCCGTAGTTGCAGGCGTCGGGAATCTTCCCTCTGACCAGAGAGTCGCATACCCAGCAAGGGAGCCCGGCGTCATCGCAGTCGGTGGCATAGATCGAGCCGGACATCATGCCACGATCTCAGTGTCAGGCCCCGAGGTTGACGTGGTCGCCCCCGCCGTCGACATCTACAGCACGAGTCGAGACGGGCGGTACCGCAAGGCAACGGGAACCTCCGGTGCCACGGCGATCGTCGCCGGGGCCGTCGCATTGATCAGATCGAAGTATCCGGACCTGCCTGCTTCCGAGGTGGCGCACCGGCTCACCGCCACAGCGATCGACAAGGGCCCTCCGGGACGGGACGACGAGTACGGCCACGGGGTCATCGATCTGGTGGCGGCGTTGACGGCTGACGTACCGCCGCTGGGGTTTGGTTCGGCGACGGCAAGCGCGCCTACCCAGACCACCTCGACCACGACGGCGGTAGCGGAGCCGGCGGGTGACGGGAACGGCGGGGCGACGGCCCGCGGCCTGGTCACCCTCGGCGTGATCGTGGCAGCCAGCGGCGCGTGGACGTTCATCGCCCGTCGGCGTCGTCGTGGCGACGACCCGCCGCCCCGCATCAGTCGCTGAGCACCGGACGACGGAGACGGGCGGACAAGGGTGGACACGTCCCACCCGAGACGTCGTCGTCCCGGTCAGCCGGTAACGTCGGCGACGTGCCGAAATCCATGCCGCCCCGCCTCGTGCTCGCCTCGGCGAGCCCTGCCCGCCGCAAGATTCTCCAGGCCGCCGGGATCGAACCGGAGGTGCTGGTCAGCGGCGTCGACGAGTCCCTCGTGGTCACGGAGCGGGCCGAGGAGCTCTGCCTGGAACTGGCCCGGATGAAGGCGCAGGCGGTACTCACCCGGCTGCGGCCGGCCGCCGACCAGCGGACGTTGGTGATCGGGTGCGACTCGGTGCTGGCCTTCGACGGGGAGATCCTCGGCAAGCCGGACGACGCGGCCGACGCCACCCGGCGCTGGGAGCGGATGCGCGGGCGCAGCGGCGTGCTGCACAGCGGGCACTGCCTGATCGACGTCGAGGCGGGGCGGCGGGCCGAGGCGGTCGCCTCCACCGTCGTGCACTTCGCCGACGTCGGCGACGACGAGATCGCCACGTACGTGGGTACGGGCGAGCCGCTGGCCGTGGCGGGTGCCTTCACGATCGACGGGCTGGGTGGGCCGTTCGTGGAGCGGATCGAGGGTGATCCGAGCACGGTCATCGGGCTGTCCCTGCCGATGCTGCGCCGCCTCCTCGCCGAGCTGGACCTGCGAATCACCGATTTGTGGACGAAGGTCGCGCCCGGCAACCAGACGGTCGAGTCGCTCGGCTAGCGTCCGTTCATGACCACCAAGTCGATCCCGCTCACGTCGGAGCTGCACGCCTACCTGGTCGGGCACGGTGCGCCGCCGGACGAGATCATGCGGGACCTGGCCGAGGAGACCCGCGCGGTCCTGCCGAACGACGCGCACATGCAGGTCGCACCGGAGCATGCCGCCTTCCTGACCTTCCTCACCCGGCTGCTCGGGGTACGGCAGGCCGTCGAGGTGGGTACGTTCACCGGCCTCTCGTCACTGGCGATCGCCCGGGGCCTGTCCGAGGGCGGGCGGCTGACCTGCTTCGACATCTCGGAGGAGTTCACCGCCATCGCCCGGCGATACTGGGAGCGCGCCGGTGTGGACGACCGGATCGAGCTGCGGATCGGCCCGGCCGGCGACACGCTGCGCGGGCTGCCCCACGAGCGCCACCTGGACTTCGCGTTCATCGACGCCGACAAGACCGGTTATCCGATCTACTGGGCGGAGCTGGTGCCCCGGATGCGTCCCGGCGGGGTGATCGCGGTCGACAACGTGCTGCGCGGCGGTCGGGTGATCGCCCCGCAGAACGCCGACGACCGGGCCATCGCGGCGTTCAACGACGAGGTGCTCGCCGACGTCCGGGTGGACGCGGTGATGCTCCCGATCGCCGACGGCCTCACCCTCGCCCGAGTGCACTGACCTGACCGGGCAGGACTCGCCTCGCGCGATCTTGGTAGGAAACGGCCCCTACAAGGGCCGTTTCCTACCAAGATCGCGGGGAACCCACTCGGCGGGCAGGCAGGGACCGTCTTCCAGCTAGGTGCCGGGGAAGGGCACCCGGCGGGCAGGCAGGGCCAGGTCCGTCAGTGCCTAGGCGTTCGTCGTCGCGGGGATGGTGGGGGCGGGCTCGCCGGCCGGGCGCAGGGCGCGGCCCAGGCGGGCGGCGAGCAGCGCAGCCCCCGCGATGAAGGCCGGCAGCAGCAGGAAGGCCAGGTGCGGTCCGACGCCGTCGGCCACCCAGCCGAGCGCGACCGGCGCGATCCCGAAGCCCACCCCCATCGAGTACGACGCATAGCCGGCCGCCCGGTCCGCGGCCGGCCCGGCGACGGCGAGCGCGATCGAGATCGCCAGCGGGTAGTGCAGGGCGTTGCCGAGGCCGAGGACGACCAGGCCGGTGACGGCGAGCCAGCCGACCGGCGCGATCCAGAACAGCGCGAACCCGGCCAGCGACACGCCCAACGCGGCCAGCAGCAGCGGCACGGGCCGGTACCGCAGGGCGAACCGGCCCCCGACGACCCGCCCCACGAACATGCCGCAGACGATCGCGGCGACGGCGGCCGAGGCGCCGCCGGCCGCCATCCCGGCGTGCGAGCGGAGCACGTCGGCCGTCCAGAGCGACAGGCAGACCTCGATCGAGCCGGTGACCGCCATCAGCACCCAGGCGATCCAGTACGCCGCCGGCAGGCGTCGGCCAGCCCCGTGGGCGCCGGCCACCGAGGCGACATCGCCCGGAGCCGAGGAGGCGAGAGCCCCGGAACCGGAAGCCGCCGGACCGGAGGCCAAAGAGCCGGTAGCCGAGGAGGCGAGAGCCGCGGAACCGGAAGCCGTGGAACCGGAGGCCGCGGAACCGGAGGCCGCGGAACCGGAGGCCGCGGAACCGGAGGCCGCGGAACCGGAGGCCAAAGAGCCGGAGGCCGAGGAGCCGGGAGGACCGCCGGGAGCCGGGGCGGTGAGAGGACCGCCGGGAGCCGCGGCAGCGGGGGCGGGTCGCGGCAGGCGTACGCGGAAGGTCACGGCGGCGAGCGCGACCAGGGCGATCAGGCCGACCTCGACGGCCATCGCCGGTCGCCAGCCCCACCCGGCGTCCACGCTGGCGCCGATGACCAGCGGGGCGAGGATGCCGGCGCCGGCGCAGACGGCGTTGGCCTCGGTCAGCGCCGCCGGGGCGCCGGCGCCGTGTCGGTCGGTGAGCACCACGGACACGCCGCTGATCACCAGCATGCCGAAGGTGGCGATCACGGCGACGGCGGTGATCGTGGCGGGCAGGGCGCGGACGAGGCCCAGGGCGGCGACGCCGGCCGCGACGCCTGCCAGCCCGATCCAGATCGCCCGGCCACGGCCGAGGCGGCGGGCCAGGGGTGCGAAGAGCGCCCCGCCGGCCAGCGCGCCGACGGCGATGCCGGTGCTGTGCAGGCCGGCGACGGCGGCTGAGGTGCCCTGTTCGTCGCGGAGCAGCGGCACGACCGGCCCGAAGCCGTAGAGGAAGAAGCCCCACAGCCCGAGCTGGGCGTAGGTCAGCCAGGTGAGCCGGTCACGGGTGAGGCGGGGCACCGGCCTCACGCTACAAGCGTCGGGCCGGCGCCCCGCCCCTGGTGAGAGGCAACTCTCCCCGCGTCAGGAAGGGGACCTGCGCTCAGCGGACGCTACGGGCGAACTGCCGGGCAGCCCAGAAGACGCCGGCGGCGGCGAGGATCGCGATGATGCCTAGCCCCTGCCAGACCTTGTCGTCGCCGAGTTCGCCGGCGAAGAGGGCCCGGGTGCCGTCGACCGCCCAGGAGAACGGGTTCCACTCGGCGATGCCCTGGAGCCAGCCCGGGGCGAAGGTCAGCGGCAGCAGGATGCCGGAGAGCAGCAGCACGGGCTGCGCCACGGTGTTCATCAGCGGGGCCAGCGCGTCCTCACTCTTGACCTTGAGCGCGATGCCGTAGGAGACGGCCGAGGTCATCAGCGCGATCAGGGCGAGCATGAGGTATGCCAGCAGCAGGTCGACGAGGGAGACGCGCAGGTCGAACAGGAGCGCGAGCAGGGTGATGATGACCGCCTGCACGATGAGCGACACCACGTCGCGCAGCGAGCGGCCGAGCAGCAGGGCGAGGCGGCTGACCGGGGTGACCCGGGAGCGTTCGATGACTCCGGCGCGCAGCTCGGCGATCAGGCCGAAGCCCTGGAACAGGCCGCCGAAGATGGCCAGCAGCACCAGCAGGCCGGGTACGAAGATCTTGTAGGCCTCCGCCTGCGTGGGCGCGTTCAGCGCCGGCTTGAGCAGCGGGGCGAAGAGCAGCAGGTACATCACCGGCTGGAAGACGCCGACGAAGACCCAGACGGGGTTGCGCAGCAGCAGTTGGAGCTGGCGCTGGAAGATCAGCCAGGTGTCACGGGCGAGTTTCATGAGGGCTCTCCGGTCGGGTCAGGACTCGCGCAGCGAGCGGCCGGTCTTGGTGAGGAAGACGTCGTCGAGGCTGGGCCGGTGCAGCTCGATGGAGTTGAGCCCGAGGCCGGCGGTGTCGACGCGGCGCAGGATCTGCGGGATGGCGGTGGCGCCCTCGTCGACGTAGAGCCGCAGCCCGCCCTCCTCGACGGTCTCCAGCTTGTTGACGTACGGCTCGCCGTCGAGCAGTTGCGCGGCCTGCGGGGTGGCCGCCGCGTCGAGCCCGACCAGCACGACGTCGCCGGAGATCTCGCGCTTCAGCTCCGTCGGGGTGCCCTCCGCGACCACCTCGCCGTGATCCATGATCGCGATCCGGTCGCAGAGCGCGTCGGCCTCCTCCAGGTAGTGGGTGGTGATGAAGACGGTCATGCCGTCGCCCCGCAGCCGGCGGATCTCGTCCCACATGTGCGCCCGGCTCTGCGGGTCGAGGCCGGTGGTCGGCTCGTCCAGGAAGACGATGCTCGGCTCGTGGATGATGCCGAGGGCGATCTCCACCCGCCGGCGCTGACCGCCGGAGTAGGTCTTGCACTTGCGGTCGGCGTACTCGGTGAGCTGGAAGGCGTCGAGGGCGCGGGCGGCCCGCCGGTGCGCGTCGGCCTTGCCGATGCCGTACATCCGGGCGTGCAGGACGAGTTCCTCCCGGGCGGTGGACTCGTCCCAGGTGCTGCCGCCCTGGGCGACGTAGCCGATGCGGCGGCGCACCTCGGCCGGGTCCTTGCGCAGGTCGGCCCCGGCGACGGTGGCCTCGCCGCCGTCCGGCTCGATGAGCGTGGCCAGCATCCGCAGGGTGGTGGTCTTGCCGGCGCCGTTGGGGCCGAGGAAACCGAAGATCTCCCCCTCGGCGACCTTCAGGTCGACGCCGCGCACCGCGTCGACGGTCTTCGTCTGGCGACCCTCTCGGGAGCGGAACGACTTCCGCAACCCTCTGGTCTCGATCATCTCTGCTCCTGGTCGTCCGGGCCGGTGCCACCGGCCACCTGTCTGTCCCTCGGAGACGACGCCGGACGGCATGCTCCCCCGTGGCGTCCCGGGCAGGCTAACGCGATATAGCTCTTATGGTCAACGTTGATTATTCGCCTTCCGTCGGCCGGGGCGGCAGCCGTTCCTCCCAGCCCTGCCATCCCTCCGCCCGCTCCAGCCCCTCGGGCAGGTACGACACCCCCGACTCGATCCGTTCCGCGATCCGCTCGCACCAGGAGATCTCCGCCTCGGCCCGGGCCGTCCAGAGCTCGAACATCCACCCCACGTGCACCGGCTTGGTCGAACGCATCCAGTCAGAACTCAACGACGTACGCATCCACTCGACACCGGCGCGCAGCAGGTTCGCCCGGTTGCGCAGGGCGGCCGCCGCCTCGTCGCGCGGCATCGCGGGCAGGAAGGAGAACGCCGCCGCGAACGGATCCGGCGGCTCGTGCAGCTGCCACCACAGGCCCCGCAGCAGCGACTCGAACTCCTCCTCGCCCTTCGGCGTGACCTCGTACGTGGTGCGGGCCGGACGGGCGCCCACCTGCTCGGTGGCCACCTCACGCAGCAGCCCTTCCTGGGTCAGCTTGCGCAGGGCGTGGTAGATCGACCCGGGCTGCACGTTCGCCCACCTGTCGGCGCTCCAACTGAGCAGCTCGCGGCGTACGTCGTAGCCGTGCACGGGCTGCATCCAGCGCACCAGGCCGAGGATCATCATTCGCGTGGCAGACACCCGGTGAGCGTAATAAGCAAATTTGACTAGGGCGCGGCGAACAGTGCGGCATCCCACACTGAGCGATCGTTAGGGCCGCCACGGTGGCCGATACACTCCCGGTCAGTGACCCTCCGGGAGGAGCCAGCAGCGTGCGCAAGGTACTCATCGCCAACCGCGGCGAGATCGCCGTCCGCGTCATCCGCGCCTGTCGCGACGCCGGTCTGGGCAGCGTCGCCGTCTACGCGGACTCCGACCGGGACGCCCTGCACGCCACGCTGGCCGACGAGGCGTACGCCCTCGGCGGGGACACCGCCACCGAGACGTACCTGCGCATCGACAAGCTGCTGGAGGTCGCCGCGAAGGCCGACGCCGACGCGGTCCACCCCGGCTACGGCTTCCTCGCCGAGAACGCCGACTTCGCCCAGGCCGTCATCGACGCCGGGCTGACCTGGATCGGCCCCACCCCGCAGGCGATCCGGGACCTCGGCGACAAGGTCACCGCCCGGCACATCGCCCAGCGCGCCGGCGCGCCCCTGGTGCCCGGCACCCCCGACCCGGTCGGCGGCCCCGACGAGGTGTTGGCGTTCGCCGTCGACCACGGCCTGCCGGTCGCCATCAAGGCCGCCTTCGGCGGCGGCGGGCGCGGGCTCAAGGTGGCCCGCACCATGGAGGAGATCCCGCACCTGTTCGAGTCGGCCACCCGCGAGGCGGTCGCCGCGTTCGGCCGGGGCGAGTGCTTCGTCGAGCGCTACCTGGACCAGCCGCGCCACGTCGAGGCGCAGGTGCTGGCCGACCGGCACGGCAACGTGATCGTGGTCGGCACCCGGGACTGCTCGCTCCAGCGCCGGCACCAGAAGCTGGTCGAGGAGGCTCCCGCGCCGTTCCTCACCGACGCGCAGCGGGCCCAGATCCACGACAGCGCCAAGGCCATCTGCCGGGAGGCGGGCTACCACGGCGCCGGCACGGTGGAATACCTGGTCGGCGCCGACGGCACCATCTCCTTCCTGGAGGTCAACACCCGCCTCCAGGTCGAGCACCCGGTCACCGAGGAGACCGCCGGCATCGACCTGGTCCGCGAGCAGTTCCGCATCGCCGACGGCGAGAAGCTGCGGTTCACCGAGGACCCGACGCCGCGCGGGCACTCCATCGAGTTCCGGATCAACGGCGAGGACCCGGGCCGCAACTTCCTGCCCGCCCCCGGCACGGTCACCGCGCTGCGGCTGCCCACCGGCCCCGGCGTCCGGGTCGACACCGGCATCTCCGCCGGCGACGTGATCGGCGGCAACTTCGACTCGCTGCTGGCCAAGGTGATCGTCACCGGCGAGACGCGTACCGAGGCGCTGGAGCGGGCCCGCCGCGCCCTGGACGAGATGGTCGTCGAGGGCATGGCCACCGCGCTGCCGTTCCACCGGCTGGTGGTCCGGGACGAGGCGTTCACCGCCGAGCCGTTCACCGTGCACACCCGGTGGATCGAGACCGGGTTCGACAACACCGTCCCGCCGTTCACCGCCGCCGCCGGCCCCGCCGAGGCGCCGGCCGACCGCGAGACCGTCGTGGTCGAGGTCGGCGGCAAGCGGCTGGAGGTCAGCCTCCCCGCCGGCCTCGGCGGGGGTACGGCCACCGCCGCGCCCGCCGCGCGCAAGCCGGCCCGTCGCGGCGGCGGGGCCAAGGCCGGCGTCGCGGTCAGCGGCGACGCGCTCACCTCCCCGATGCAGGGCACCATCGTCAAGATCGCGGTGGCCGACGGCGACACCGTGGCCGAGGGTGACCTGGTCGTGGTGCTGGAGGCGATGAAGATGGAGCAGCCGCTGCACGCCCACAAGGCGGGCACGGTCAGCGGCCTCGCGGCCGAGGTCGGCGCCGTCATCACCGCCGGCGCGGCGATCTGCACCATCGCCTGACCCGCGCCCCGGGCACGCGGCCCCCGGCCTCGGCGCGGCACAAGGCGGACCCGCCTCGGCGCGGCTCAGGGCCGGCCCCGGCCTCGGCGCAACCCTGGGCCGGCCCGGCCCCCGGCGCGGCCCCGGGCCGGCCCCCGACCTCAGCGCGGCTTGAGGTGCGTAGTCAGCGCAGCTCGGCGCCGGCCACCGCCCGGACGGCGGTCGTCAACGCGTCCAGGGTGGTGGAGTCCACCCGCCAGTGCTGCCAGTACAACGGGCGGTCCAGGTGGCGGCCGGCACCGAGGTCGACGCAGCGTCCGGCGGCGATGTCGGCGTGGGCGATCCGTTCCGGGACCATCCCCCAGCCGAGCCCGAGCCGTACCGCCTCGTTGAAGCCGTCGAAGGACGGGACGTAGTGGATCGGCGGGTCGAGCCGGCGCCGGGTGACGGTGCGGGCGAAGCGCTGCTGGAGCTGGTCCTTGCGGTCGAACGCCAGCATCGGCGCCGACGCGAGGGCGGCCTCGGTGAGACCGTCGGGGAAGTGGCGGGATGCGAACCCGGTCTCGGCCAGGGCGACGTACCGCATGGCGCCCAGCCGCTCCACCCGGCAGCCCTGCACGGCCTCGCGCTGCGCGGTCACGGCCGCCATCGCCGTGCCGTCGCGGATCAGCTCCGCCGTGTGGTCCTCGTCGTCCCGGCGTACGTCGAACAGCAGCGCCAGCTCGGTGGGCAGTCGCGCCAGCGCGCCGACGAACCAGGTGCCCAGCGAGTCCCCGTTCGCCACGACCGTCACCCGGGTGGGTGCGGACCCGCCGACGGCGGGCCGGGCGGCGGCCAGCGCCTCCCGCTCCAGCAGGGCCACCTGCCCGGCGAGCCGCAGCAGCGGCCGACCCGCGTCGGTGGCCCGGCACGGCTTCGTCCGCCGGACGAGCACCTGACCGACGGACTGCTCCAGCGCCTTGAGCCGCTGGCTGACGGCCGAGGGGGTGACGTGCAGGGACCGCGCCGCCGCCTCGAAGCTGCCCTCGCGGACCACCGCGGCGAAGGTCCGGAGCTGCGTGGTGTCGAGCATGATGAAGCAAAGCTTATCCACCGTGAGAATCTTTAGCTGGGCTGCATCGGGCGGGGCTCGTAGCCTCGGCTCGTGCCCGACATCCTCAGCAGTTCCGTGGCCGGCTCCGCCGCCGCCGGCTTCTCCCTCGCCATCGCGCTGATCGCCGCCATCGGCGCGCAGAACGCCTTCGTCCTGCGGCAGGGCCTGCGCCGCGAGCACGTCCTGCCGGTCGTCGCCGTCTGCGCCGCGTCCGACGCGCTGCTCATCGCGCTCGGCATCGCCGGCATGGGCGGCGCGACGGCGGAGCACCCCGCCGCCCTCACCGCCGTGCGGTGGCTCGGCGCCGCGTTCCTGCTCGGGTACGCCGCGCTGGCCGCCCGCCGCGCGCTGCGCCCCGGCGCGCTCTCCCCCGCCGACCGGCCGCCGGCCACGCTCGGGGCGACGCTGCTGGCCTGCCTCGCGTTCACCTACCTCAACCCGCACGTGTACCTCGACACCGTCCTCCTGCTCGGCGGGGTGGCCCGCCAGCACCCGCACCACTGGGTCTTCGGCGCGGGCGCCGTGCTGGCCAGCGCGGTCTGGTTCACGGCCCTCGGCGCCGCCGCCCACCGGCTCGCGCCCGTGCTGGCCCGCCCGGCGGCCTGGCGGATCATCGACGGCACGGTGGCCGTCGTGATGGTGGCGGTCGCGGCCGCCCTGCTGCTCGACTGACGGCGCCGACCTGCCGGTCGGGGTGTTTTCGGCTACCACCGGGGGCGCGGACGCCGGCGGGCGGGAATGATGGCGACGTGCGGTTCCTTCACGGCGCGGTCCCCGCGCACGACCTGACCTACAACGACGTCTTCATGGCGCCCGTCCGTTCCGAGGTGGGTTCCCGGCTCGACGTCGACCTGGCCACCACCGACGGCACCGGCACCACCATCCCGCTGGTCGTGTCGAACATGACGGCGGTGTCCGGCCGCCGGATGGCCGAGACGGTCGCCCGGCGCGGCGCGATCGCGGTCATCCCGCAGGACATCCCCATCGAGGTGGTGGCGAACGTCGTCGCCTGGGTCAAGCAGCGGCACCTGGTGCACGACACGGCGATCACGCTGGGCCCGACCGACACCGTCGGCGACGCGATCCACCTGCTGCCGAAGCGGTCGCACGGCGCCGTGGTGGTCATCGACGAGGAGAGCCGGCCGGTGGGCGTGGTCACCGAGGCCGACACGGTCAGCGTGGACCGCTTCGCCCAGCTCCGGCACGTGATGTCGACGGAGCTGCACACCGTGCCGGCGGACGCGGACCCGCGTACCGGCTTCGAGCGGCTCTCGGCGGGGCGGCGCCGGCTGGCCCCGGTGGTCGACGCCGAGGGGCGCCTGGTCGGGGTGCTGACCCGGCAGGGCGCGCTGCGGGCGACCCTCTACCGGCCGGCACTGGACGACCGGGGCCGGCTGCGGATCGCCGCCGCCGTGGGCATCAACGGCGACGTGACCGGCAAGGCGGCGGCGCTGCTGGAGGCCGGGGTGGACACGCTGGTGGTGGACACCGCGCACGGCCACCAGGAACGGATGATCACCGCCCTGCGGGCGGTCCGCGCGCTGGACCCGGCGGTCCCGGTCGCGGCGGGCAACGTGGTGACCGCCGAGGGCGTACGCGACCTCGTGCGGGCGGGCGCCGACATCGTCAAGGTCGGCGTCGGCCCCGGCGCGATGTGCACCACCCGGATGATGACCGGGGTGGGCCGGCCGCAGTTCTCCGCCGTGCTCGACTGCGCCGCGGCGGCCCGGCAGCTCGGCCGGCACGTCTGGGCCGACGGCGGCGTGCGGCACCCGCGCGACGTGGCGCTGGCGCTGGCCGCCGGAGCCTCGAACGTGATGATCGGCTCCTGGTTCGCCGGCACCTACGAGTCCCCCGGCGACCTCTACACCGACGCCGACGGCCGGCGTTACAAGGAGAGCTTCGGCATGGCCTCGGCGCGGGCCGTCAGCGCGCGGACGGCCGACGACAGCGCGTACGACCGGGCCCGCAAGGCGGTCTTCGAGGAGGGCATCTCCTCGGCGCGGATGTACCTGGACCCGACCCGGCCGGGCGTGGAGGACCTGATCGACGAGATCATCGCGGGCGTGCGGAGCGCCTTCACCTACGCGGGCGCGCGGGACCTCGCGGAGTTCCACGAGCGGGCCCTGGTCGGCGTGCAGAGCGCGGCCGGCTACACCGAGGGGATGCCGCTGCCCACCAGCTGGTGACACCGCCGGCCGGCTGGCGGCCCCAAGCGCCGCCGCCGGCTCGCGCGGCCTTCCTGGTCTTCCCCGGCCTGGTGCCCAGCGGCGGGGATTCGTCAGGGCTTCGGGAAGAGGCGGTGGATCACCTCGCGGGCCGCCGCCCGGGGGTCGTCGCCGACCCGGGGCGGCAGCGCGCCCGAGAGCCAGAGCGTGGCGAAGCCGTGCACGATGGACCAGGCCGCGAGCGCGTCGCCCTGCGGGTCCTCCGCCGTCGGGCGTCGCTCGGGCAGCGCGGCGACGCCCGCGTGCAGCGCCTCCCCGGCGCGCTGGCGGGCCGCCACAAGCTCCTCCGCGTCGGGCCGGTAGAGGTCCGGACGGAACATCACCTCGAAGTGCGCGCGGTGGCCGACCGCGAAGTCGACGTACGCGACGCCCCGGTCGAGCAGGTCGCCGCCGGCGCCGTACAGCGCCTCGGCCAGCAGGTGGAAGCCCTCGGCGGCGAGGGCGGTGAGCAGCCCGGACTTGTCGCCGAAGTGGTGCGCCGGGGCGGCGTGCGAGACGCCCGCCCGGCGGGCCAGGTCGCGCAGGCTCAGTGCCGCCGGGCCCGACTCCTCGATCACCTGCACCGCCGCCGCGAGCAGGGCGCGACGCAGGTCGCCGTGGTGGTAGCCGCGCGTTCCACTCATGCCGTCATCGTATCTAGCCGTTGACAAGATGACACCTCCGGGGCAATCTTGTCGGCGACAAGTTGCTACCGAGGAGGTACCGATGGCTCCCCTGATCGCACTCGTGGCCGGCGCCGCGCTCGCCCGACTGGCCGGACTGGTCGGCGTGGCCGCCCTCGACGGCTGGCACCCGGCGCTGCGGGTGGGCCTGGCGCTGATGTTCGTGGTGACCGGCGTCGCGCACTTCGCCCCCGCCTACCGGGCCGACATGATCGCGATGGTGCCGCCCGGCCTGCCCCGACCCGACCTGCTGGTCACGATCACCGGGGTGCTGGAACTGGTGGGCGCCGCCGGGTTGCTGGTGCCGGCGACCGCCCGCTGGGCCGCGGCCGGGCTGGCCCTGCTGATGCTGGCCATGTTCCCGGCGAACGTCTCGGCGGTCCGGCGCGGGCTGACCCTGGCCGGCCGCCCGGCGACCCCCCTCGGCCCGCGTACGGCGGAGCAGATCCTCTTCGTCGGAGTGGCGGCCGCTATTTCGTTTGGGGCCTGACGTTCAGGCCGCTAATCTATCGGCCATGGAACTGATGACGCTACGGGACGTGCCCATAGCGCGACTGCTCGTGGTCGCCGGGCACGTCACCGGACAGCGGTGGAACCGCTACCTGGCCGAGGCGCACGGCCTCACCCAGGCGGGGATGGTCACCCTGATGACCCTCGCCGAGCACGGCGAACTGCCGCACCGCACGGTGGCCGAGCACTGTTTCGTCCGGCCGGCCACCCTGACCGGCATCGTCGACACCCTCGAACGCGACGGCCTCGTCGAGCGGCAGCGCGACGAGGCCGACCGGCGCAGCGTCAAGATCGCGATCACGCCGGCCGGCCGGGCCCGGATCGACGCGCTGACCGCCATGATCCGCTCCGGGCACCCGTTGACCTCGGTCGACGCCGACCCGGCGAAGGCGGCGGTGATCCGCGAGTTCCTCCTCGAAGTCATCGGCAACGGCGACCAGGGCACCCCGGAAGGGGGCCCGGCATGCTGACCCGGCTGCTGCGTACGCACCTTCGCCCGTACCACCGGCCGCTGGCCGCCGTGGTGCTGCTCCAGTTCGTCGGCACCATGGCGTCGCTCTACCTGCCCAGCCTCAACGCCGACATCATCGACCTCGGCGTGGCCCGGGGCGACACCGGCTACATCCTGCGCACCGGCGGCTGGATGCTCGCGGTCAGCCTGGTCCAGATCGTCTGCTCCGTCGCGGCCGTCTACCTCGGCGCGCGCACGGCGATGGCCTTCGGCCGGGACGTCCGGTCGTCGATCTTCGGGCACGTCAACCGCTTCTCCGCCCGCGAGGTCGCCCGGTTCGGCGCGCCCTCGCTGATCACCCGCAACACCAACGACGTGCAGCAGGTGCAGATGCTCGTGCTGATGAGCTGCACGATGCTCGTCGCCGTACCCATCATGAGCGTCGGCGGCGTGGTGATGGCGCTGCGCGAGGACGTCGGGCTCTCCTGGCTGATGCTCGTCAGCGTGCCCGTGCTGGCCGTCGCCCTGTGGCTGATCATCCGGCGGATGGTGCCGGGCTTCCGGCTCATGCAGACCCGCATCGACACGGTCAACCGGGTGCTGCGCGAGCAGATCACCGGCATCCGGGTGGTGCGCGCGTTCGTCCGGGAGCCGTACGAGACGGATCGCTTCGCCACGGCGAACGCCGACCTCACCGCGACCGCCCTGCGCATCGGCCGCCTGATGGCGTTGATCTTCCCGGTGGTGATGCTGGTGCTCAACGTCTCCAGCGTCGCGGTGCTCTGGTTCGGCGCCGAGCGGGTGGACGCCGGGGCGATCCAGGTCGGCGCCCTCACCGCCTTCCTCCAGTACCTGATGCAGATCCTGATGGCCGTCATGATGGCCACCTTCATGCTGATGATGGTGCCGCGGGCGGCGGTCTGCGCCGAACGGATCGTCGAGGTGCTCGACACCGACTCCTCCGTGGTGCCCGCCGCCCACCCCGTGACCGAGGTGACCGCCCACGGCGAGCTGGAACTGCGCGACGTCGCGTTCCAGTACCCGGGCGCGGCCGAGCCGGTGCTGCGCAACGTGTCGTTCCGGGTGACGCCGGGGACGACGACGGCGGTCATCGGCAGCACCGGAGCGGGCAAGACCACCCTGCTGTCGCTCGTGCCCCGGCTGGTCGACGCGACCGCCGGCGCGGTGCTGGTCGACGGCGTCGACGTGCGGGACCTGGCGCCGGACGAGCTGTGGCGCCGCATCGGTCTGGTGCCGCAGCGGCCGTACCTGTTCACCGGGACCGTGGCGAGCAACCTGCGCTACGGCAACCCGGACGCGACCGACGCGGAACTCTGGGAGGCGCTGGAGATCGCCCAGGCGCGGGACTTCGTCGAGGCGATGCCCGAGGGGCTGGAGGCGCCGATCGCGCAGGGCGGCACGAACGTCTCGGGCGGGCAACGGCAGCGGCTGGCCATCGCGCGGGCCCTGGTCCGGCGGCCGGAGATCTACCTCTTCGACGACTCGTTCTCCGCGCTCGACCTCGGCACGGACGCGCGGCTGCGGGCGGCGCTGCGCCCCGTCACCGCGGACGCCGCCGTGGTGATCGTGGCGCAGCGGGTCTCCACCATCGTCGGCGCCGACCAGATCGTCGTGCTCGAGAACGGGGGCGTGGTCGGGATCGGCCGGCACGACGAACTACTACTCACCTGCCCGACGTACGCCGAGATCGTGGCGTCGCAGAACACCACGGGGGTGGTCGCGTGAGCGAGCGGAGCGAGCGAACCATCAGGCACGGCGGCGCGGCGCCTCGCGCCGTCGCCGAGCGGAGCGAGGTGGCGCAGTGAGCACCGTACCGCAGCAGAAGCCGGCCGCCGACGCGGCGACGCCGACGCGGCTGCCGCCCGGCGGGCAGCGCGGCGGTCCGCACGCGGGCGTCGGGATGCCCGCCGAGCGGTCGATGAACTTCGGGCCCTCGGCCCGGCGGCTGCTGGGCCGGCTGCGCCCGCAGCGCCTCCAGCTCATCGCCGTGATCGCGCTGGCGGTGCTCAGCGTCGGGCTCAGCGTGGTCGGGCCGAAGGTGCTCGGCTGGGCCACCGACCTGATCTTCACCGGGGTGATCGGCCGGCAGTTGCCGGCGGGCACCACCGCCGACCAGGCGGTGGCCGCGGCGCGGGCGGCCGGCAACGACAACTTCGCCGACATGCTCGCCCGGATGGACGTGGTGCCCGGCGTGGGCATCGACTTCGCCGCGCTGGCGCGGGTGCTGCTGCTGGCGCTCGGGCTCTACCTGGCGGCCAGCCTGCTGATGTGGTGGCAGGGTTGGCTGCTCAACGGGGTGGTGCAGCGCACCGTGCTGCGGCTGCGCGCCGAGGTGGAGGAGAAGCTGAACCGGCTGCCGCTGCCCTACTTCGACCGGCAGCCCCGGGGCGAGCTGCTCAGCCGGGTCACCAACGACATCGACAACATCTCGACGAGCCTCCAGCAGACGCTGAGCCAGCTGCTCACCTCGCTGCTCACCGTGGTCGGCGTGCTCGCCATGATGTTCTGGATCTCGCCGCTGCTCGCCCTGGTGGCCCTGGTCGCGGTCCCGGTCTCGGTGGTCGTCACCACCGCCATCGCCAAGCGGTCGCAGCGGCAGTTCATCGCCCAGTGGGCGCACACCGGCGAGCTGAACGGGCAGATCGAGGAGGCGTTCACCGGCCACGAGCTGGTCAAGGTCTTCGGCCGGCAGCGCGAGGTCGAGGCGGCCTTCACCGCGAAGAACGACGAGCTGTTCCGGGCGAGCTTCGGCGCCCAGTTCATCAGCGGGATCATCATGCCGGCGATGATGTTCGTCGGGAACCTCAGCTACGTGGCGATCGCCGTGGTCGGTGGCCTGCGGGTGGCGTCGGGGTCGATGAGCCTCGGCGACGTGCAGGCGTTCATCCAGTACTCGCGGCAGTTCACCCAGCCGCTCACGCAGGTCGCCTCGATGGCGAACCTGCTCCAGTCCGGGGTGGCCTCCGCCGAGCGGGTCTTCGCCGTGCTCGACGCCGAGGAGCAGAGCCCCGACCCGGCCGAGCCGGCCCGGGTACGCGACCCGCACGGCCGGGTCGAGTTCGAGAACGTCTCCTTCCGGTACTCCCCCGACAAGCCGCTGATCGAGGACCTCTCCCTGGTCGCCGAGCCCGGCCACACGGTCGCCATCGTCGGGCCGACCGGGGCCGGCAAGACCACGCTGGTCAACCTGGTCATGCGCTTCTACGAGCTGGACGCCGGCCGGATCACGCTCGACGGGGTGGACGTCACCACGATGCGCCGCGACGACCTGCGCGGCCGCATCGGCATGGTGCTCCAGGAGACCTGGCTCTTCGGGGGCACCATCCGCGACAACATCGCATACGGCCGCCCCGGGGCGACCGAGGAGGAGATCCTGGCCGCGGCCCGGGCGACGTTCGTGGACCGGTTCGTACGCAGCCTGCCAGACGGCTACGACACGGTGATCGACGAGGAGGGCAGCAACGTCAGCGCCGGCGAGAAGCAGCTCATCACGATCGCCCGGGCCTTCCTCGCCGAGCCGTCGCTGCTGATCCTGGACGAGGCCACCAGCTCGGTGGACACCCGCACCGAGGTGCTGCTCCAGCGGGCGATGGCGGCGCTGCGGTCGGACCGGACGAGCTTCGTCATCGCGCACCGGCTCTCCACCATCCGCGACGCCGACCTGATCCTGATGATGGAGGACGGCCGGATCGTGGAGCAGGGCACGCACGACGAACTGCTCGCCGCGCGGGGCGCGTACCACCGCCTGTACCGGTCGCAGTTCACCGCCGCCCTCCAGCCCGACCCCGAGGCCGCCCCCGGGCCCGACCTGCGGCCCGACCCCGAGCCCGCGCCGCTCGAAGGGTCGTCCCGGTGACGGGGCGGCCCCCGGCGGCGACGGGCGGGCGGTCGACGGGGTCGGGGCCGGGCGAGGGCTCAGCGGGTCGGCAGCAGGGCCGGGCCGCGGTCGGCCACCACCGCGCCGATCAGCCGGAGGGCGTCGGCGGCGGGCATCGGGGCCAGGGCCCGGCCGCCGCGCAACCGCAGCGACACCGCGCCTTCGGCCGCCTCGCGGGGGCCGACGACGGCGGCGTACGGGACCCGGGCGCGGGCCGCGTCGCGGATGCGGGAGCCCAGCGAACCGGCCCCGTCGACCTCGACGCGCAGCCCGGCGGCCAGCGCGTCGCGGGCGAGCCGGGCCGCCGCCCCGGCCTGCTCGTCCCCGACGGGCAGCACCACCAGCTGCACCGGGGCGTACCAGGCGGGGAAGGCGCCCTCGTGCACCTCGATCAGGTACGCGAAGAGCCGCTCCATGCTGCCCACGAGGCTCCGGTGCACCATCACCGGTCGACGCCGCGCCCCGGACGCGTCGGTGTACGACAGGTCGAACCGCTCCGGCTTGTCGAAGTCGAGCTGGACGGTGGAGAGGGTGAACTCGCGGCCGGCGGCGTCCACCACCTGGATGTCGATCTTCGGGCCGTAGAAGGCGGCCTCCCCCGGGGCCTCGGTGAACTCCACCCCGTCGAGCGCGGCGCGGAGCAGCTCCTCCGCCCGCGCCCACTGGGCGTCGTCCCCGACGTACTTCTCCCCGGGCCCGCGCAGCGACAGCCGGAACCCCGCCGGCCGTACGCCGAGCGCCGCGTGCGCCTCGCGGATCAGCCGGAGGATCTCGACGACCTCCTCGCCCACCTGTTCCAGGGCACAGAAGTTGTGCGCGTCGTTGAGCGAGATGGCCCGCACCCGGGACAGCCCGCCGAGCACTCCCGAGCGCTCGGCGCGGTACATGCCGCCCAGCTCGGCGATCCGCAGCGGCAGCTCCCGGTAGGAGCGGCCCCGGGCCCGGAACACCAGGGCGTGGTGCGGGCAGAGCGCCGGGCGCAGCACGAATTCGTCGTCGGCGCCGAGCGCCATCGGCGGGAACATGTCCTCGGCGAAGTAGCCGAGGTGGCCGGAGAGCTCGAAGAGTTCCCGTTTGCCCAGCGGCGGGGTGAGCACGTGCCGGTAGCCGGCCCGGCGTTCCAGCTCGCGGACGTACTCCTCGACGGCGTGCCGGGCGGCGGCGCCGGCCGGCAGCCAGAGCGGCAGCCCGGCGCCGGCCAGGGGGTCGGAAGCGAACAGCTCCAGCTCCCGGCCGAGCCTGCGGTGGTCGATCATGTCGCGCTCCTTGATCGGGTACGACCCGGAGGCGACCCGGTCACCGGACGCCACGAGGCCCCGGGGCGGATCGCCCCGGGGCCTCGTCGACGGTCAGGTCAGTACGGCGCGCCGGGGTCTCCCGGCGTCGTGGTGGATACCGCACTGCGCATGGGGCGACGGTACGTCCCCGGTCGCGGGGACCGCAGCCGGTTTTTCCGGGCGATCGGGCACCCGGACGGCGGGGGCGGGAGCACGGGTCGGCACGCCGCGCGGCACGGGGGCGGGCCGCCGGCACGGGACCTGCCGGCGGCCCGCGGCGGCCGCACCGTCAGGAACGGGGGACCCGACGGTCGTGGGGCCGCGCGCCGACAACGGTACGCCGGGCCGTCCCGATCCGCCGACCCTCGACGCTGCGCCGACGCGTCACCTGCGGCGGTGTCCGCTCGTTGTGTCCGGTGGCCCTGTCGTGTCGGTGGTCACCACGCGGCAGGGCCCTGCCCCGTGACGCCGGCCGACCCGTCAGGCTCGGTACCCGCAATCGGCCCCGTCCGGCGAGGTGGCAGTCGTGCCCGAACTACTCACTGAGGTCGCATCGCCGGCCTGGGCGTACCTCGCACTGCTCGCGCTGCTGGTCGCGGACGCCTTCGTCCCCGTGATCCCGACCCAGGTCGTGATGATCACCGGGGGCGCCCTGACCGTGTACGGCGGGCTGAACCTGCCGGTGACCATCGCCGTCGGCGCGCTCGGCGTCTTCGTCGGGGACCTGGCCTGCTACCTGCTCGGGCGGGGCGCGCCGGACCGCCGGGCGCCGCGCGACGCCCACCGGGGCCGGGCCCGGCGCGTCGCCAGCCGGGTCACCCAGGGGCTGCGCCGGCCCGGGCCGCTCGTGATCCTGCTCTGCCGCTTCGTGCCGGGCGGCCGGATGGCGGCCTGCTTCTCGGCCGGCCGCAGCCGGTACCCGTACCGGCTGTTCCTGCTCTACGAGGGCCTGGCGGCGCTGGGCTGGGCCACGTACGGCGGGCTGGTCGGGCACCTCGGCGGGACGGCGCTCACCGAGTCCGCGTGGCGGCTGGCGCTGATCGCGGGGGTCGCCGCTGCCGGCTTCGCGGCGGCGGGCTGGGCCATGACCGCCGTCGGGGCCCGGCGGGCGGCCGAGTCGGTCGCGGTGCCGATCGTCGTCCCGGCGCGGCGGGACGCGCCCGGGGCGGAGTGACCGGCCGCGCCGGCGCCGCCTAGGGGTGGTCCCGGGGACCGATCTCGGTGGGCGGCCCGGATCCGCCTGGGGTTCCTGCCGGGACAGGCTGGGCCATGCGCGGAACCCGGAACAGTGGACTGCTGGCGCTCGGCGGGATCGCCCTGGCGACGCTGCTCGCCGTGGTCGGCCACGTCGAGGTGAACGAGAACCTGGACCCGTGGACGCTGACCGTCAGCGACTACGCCGTCTCCGACCGGGGCGGCGTCATCGACGTCGCCATGCTGGTGCTCGCGGCGGCCACCGCCGTGCTCCTGCCCGCCCTGTGGCGCGTCCACCGGCCGCCCGCCACCGGACCGGGACGGGCTGCCGAGGCGTTCCTGGCCGCCTGGATCGGCGGGCTGCTGCTGGCCGCGGTGGTGCCGACGAACGAGCCCGGCCTGCCCATGGACACCGCCGCCTACGTCCACCGGTACGCCTCGGTGGTCGCCTTCCTGGCGCTGCCGGTCGCCGGCTGGCTGCTCGCCCGACGCCTGCCGGAGGCCGCCGGCCGCCGGGTACGCGCTCTCGCCACGGCCAGCGTGGTCCTGGCGGCGGCGATGGTCTGGTCGGCCTACCCCGGCGACCGGCTGCTGCTCGGCCTGGTCGAGCGCCTGCTGATCCTCACCGAGGTCGCCGTGCTCGTCGTCGTCGCGGTCACCCTGCTCCGGCGGGTCACTCCAGCTCGTGCAGCATGAGCTGGCGGGCGGCCTCGGTGATGGAGCCGGAGAGGCTCGGGTAGATCGTGATCGTCTGGGCCAGCTCGTTGACCGTGAGGTTGTTCTCCACCGCCATGGTGATCGGCAGGATCAGCTCGCTCGCCTTCGGCGCCACCACCACGCCGCCGATCACCTGCCCGCTGGCCGGGCGGCAGAAGAGCTTGACGAAGCCGTCGGCGAGGTCGTCCATCTTGGCGCGGGCGTTGCCGTCCAGCGGCAGCATGACCTGCCGGGCTGGCACCTTGCCGGCGTCGACCTCGTCCTGCGAGACGCCCACGGTGGCCAGCTCCGGGTCGGTGAACACGTTCGCCGCGACGGTACGCAGCCGCAGCGGCCGGACCGCCTCGCCGAGCGCGTGCCACATCGCGATCCGGCCCTGCATGGCGGCCACGCTGGCCAGCGGCAGCACCCCGGTGCAGTCGCCGGCCGCGTAGATGCCGGGCACGTTGGTCCGGGAGACCCGGTCGACGGTGACGTAGCCGCCCCGGGCCAGCGCGACGCCGTACTCGGCCAGGCCCAGGTCGGCGGTGTTGGGGATGGAGCCGACCGCGATCAGCGCGTGCGAGCCGGCCACCCTGCGGCCGTCGGAGAGCTCGACCTCCACCCCGTCGGCGGTACGCCGGACCGCGTCCGCCCGGGAGTTGTTCAGGATGCTCATGCCCCGGTTGCGGAAGACCCGCTCGATGGCCATGGCCGCGTCGGCGTCCTCGTGCGGCATCACCCGGTCGCGGCTGGAGACCAGGGTCACCTGCACGCCCATCGCCAGGTAGGCGCTGGCGAACTCCGCACCGGTGACGCCGGAGCCGACCACGATCAGGTGCTCGGGCAGCTCCGGCAGGTCGTACACCTGGCGCCAGGTCAGGATGCGCTCGCCGTCCGGGACGGCGGTGGGCAGCTGGCGCGGGGTGGCGCCGGTGGCGACCAGCACGGTCGACGCGGCGATGGACTGCTCCCCGCCGCCGTCGGTCGGGGTGACGAGCACCCGGTGGGTGTGGCCGAGGGTGTCCTCGCCGAGCCGGGCGGTGCCCGACACGAAGGTCACCCCGGCCTTGACCAGCTTGGCGTGGATGTCGGCGGACTGGGCGAGCGCGAGGCGCTTGACCCGCTCGTGCACCGTGCGGGCGTCGACCGTGACCGCCTCCAGCCCGTCGGAGTGCACCCCGAACTCCTCGGTGTCCCGGTAGCCGGTCACCACCTCGGAGCTGGCGATGAAGGTCTTCGACGGTACGCAGTCGGACAGCACGCAGGCCCCGCCGGCGCCCTCGGCCTCCACGACGGTGACATCAGCGTCCAGCTGCGCGGCGACCAGGGCCGCCTCGTAGCCGGCCGGTCCACCGCCGATGATCACGATCCGGCTCACAGGGCCATCCTTTCGTTCGCGGCTGCGGGGCTCCGCTCCGCTGCACCTCTCGCGCTCACCGTGCCCGCCCCCGACCAATGCTCACAGTGACTTTCTTCTCCCGAACGCGTCCGACACGCTCCGTCGTATTCTCCCCCACCCCGCGGGCGGGCTATCGTCATCGCCGTGCGTCATCACGCCGCCTACGGCTCTAACCTCGACCCCGCCCGCATGCGTGCCTACTGTCCGCATTCGCCGATGGTGGGCACCGGCTGGCTGGAAGGCTGGCGGCTCACCTTCGCGGGCGAGAACGTGATCGGCTGGGAGGGTGCGGTCAGCACGGTCGTCGAGTCCCCCGGCGACCGGGTCTTCGTGGCGATCTACGACATCCACCCCTACGACGCCGCCCAGCTCGACGAGCTCGAGGGGGTGACCGCCGGCACGTACCGCAAGCTGCACGTGCGCGTCTCGACCCTCGACGGCGACGTGACCGCGTGGATCTACGTCTTCGACGGGTACGAGGGCGGGCTGCCCACGGCGTGGTACCTCTCGGAGATCGCGAACGCCGCCGAGAAGGCGGGCGCACCGGACGACTACGTCACCGAGCTGCGGTCCCGCCCCACCGGCACCGCGTCGGCCTAGCCCGTACCGTCGGCCCAGCGCGTATCCCACGGCCCCAGTCTGCTCCGGCACCGGGCGGGGCCCCCATCCGGCCCCGCCCGGCGTCGTCAATCACACATCGGCGGCCGGCACGACCCGCTCGTACATGTCGGCCCAGCGCCCCTCGCGCAGCCCCACCGACCGGTAGAGCGAGAGCGGGGCGGTGGGGTTGGCCAGGTCGACCCCGAGGCCGACGGACTCCCGGCCCTTCTCCACGTACCGGGCGAACGCGTGGCTCAGCAGCGCCGCGCCCACCCCCCGGCGCCGGTGGCCGGGCAGCACGGCGAGGCCCTTGACCCACCCCTCGTTCCGGTCGAGCGCCTGGTTGGACGAGCGGAGCACGCCCGCCGGCCGGCCGTCCACCTCGGCGACGAACCACTCGTCCCAGGCCGGGTCGGCCTCGAACCGGGCCCGCCACCGGTCGTAGGGCAGCGGCTCGTAGTCGGGGGTGTCGCGGAAGGCGGTGTCGTAGATCCGGTGGAAGTCGCGCAGCTCCGACTCGTCGCCCGGACGCACCGGCCGGACCGTCACCCCCGGCGGCGGTGGCGGGGGCTGGCCGGGCAGTCCGGCCAGCGACCGGCGCATGAGCTGGTACCGCTTGACGACCTTGAACCCCGCGTCGGTCAACTCGGCAGCCCACCGGCGCTCGGGCGGGCACGCGGGGCAGCGCACGGTCAGGGCCGGCAGGCCGCGCTCGGCGGCCCGCTCGGCCACCCGGTCCAGCTGCCGGGCCAGCAGCGGCCCCAGCAGCTCGACGCCCCGGTCCGGGTCGACGAACACGTCGACGAACTCCCGCCCCGTCCCGGTCTCGTTCTGCAGGATCGCCCAGGCCACCAGCACGCCGTCCGGATCGGTCACCACCCAGGAGTCCCGCTGCGGGTCGACGTTCGGCGCGGTCAGCGCGTCGCGCACGTCGTCGGCGGCGAAGTCGGGGTAGCCGATGGCGAAGGTGTCGGCGGCGTGCACCACCGTCAGGATCGCCGGTACGTCGTCCAGGGTGGGGCGGCGGGCGTGCCAGCCGGCGGGAAGAGTCACGGAGGCGATCCTGACAGGCGGGCCGGCGGGCCGCCGCCGATTTTCCGGCCGCCCCGGCGGCCGGGTCCCGGGCGCGGCGGCTCAGCCCGGGTCGGTCAGGTGGGTCCGGGTCGCGGTGAGCAGCTCCACCAGCTCGGCGCCGTCGGCCGCGCCGAGCGCCGCGAACGCCGGCGAGGCCAGCCGGTCGGTCACCGCCTCGGCCCAGAGCCGCCGCCGGACCAGCGGCCCGACCGGCGGGTACGGCGGCGGCCAGCCGCAGGCGACCGCGCCCGCCTCCCCCTCCGGCCCGGCGAGCACGGCCTCCAGCGGGGTCATCCCGCTGGCCCGGACCGCGATCAGGTGGGCCCCGGCGAAGTACTCCCGGAGCAGGCGCAGGCCGACGGCCGCCCGGGCACCGGCCGTCCGGACCGGCACCGGCATGGCGCGCCAGGCGGCGAAGAGCGGCATGCCGCTGGCGTCCGCGGCGTCGACCGCGCGGCTGAGCAGGGCGGCGAGCCGGCTCACCCCGGCGAGGGCGTCGAGCCGCTCCTCGCCCCACCGGCAGCACTCGACCAGGGTGGCGGCGGCCACCTCGACCGGCGGGACGACCCGGCGGGCCGCGTCCCAGCCGTCGGCGACCGCTTCGGGGGCCAGGAAGCCGAGGGCGGCGGCGACCGTCTCGGCGCGGACGTCCCCGAGGGCACCGGCCCGCCCGGTGACGTAGAACGCCCAGCCGGAGATGCCGAGCAGCCGCGCCCGACGCAGGGTGGTCGGGCAGCGGGTGAAGACGTCGCCGAGTTCCAGCACGACGGGCTTGCTGGCCGCGGCGACCTGTTCCGGCGTCATCCGCGCACTCCCCGTCCGTCCACAGGGGTCAGTCTGCCGCGCCGTCGTCCGACTCGGCATCCCCCTCTTCGGCGTCGAGGGCCTCCACCGCCGCCTCGACCTCGCCGGCGCGGCGGCGCGCGGCCGTCACCACCCGTTCCGCCCCGCGCCGCGCCAGCCTCGCCCGGCTCAGGTCCTGCTCGGCGACGGCCCGGCGCCGCTCCAGCTCGGCCAGTTCCGCCTCGATCGCGTCCAGGGCGCCGGCGCCGTCGCGCTCGGCCGCCGTCGCGCCGGCCAGCTCCGCCTCGGCGCGTTCCTGGTCGGTACGCGCCCTGGCCAGCTCCTTCTCCAGCGCCCGCCGTCGGCGCGCCCGCTCCGCCCGGGCGGCCCGTTCCGCCTGCTCGGCGCGGAGCGCGGCCCGGTCGGCGCCGCCCCGCTGCTTCCCGGTCGGCTCGGGCGGGGGCGCCGGTTCCGGCTCCTCCCCACCGGTCACCAGCCGCAGCTGGGGGCGGGGCACCTCGCCGAAGCCGGCGTAGGTGGCGGCCCGCAGCAGCCGACCGGAGCGGACCTGTTCGGCGACGTCGGTGTCGGCGAGCGCGGCGTTGAGGGTGGCCTCCACCTCGGCCAGCGGCAGCTTCCCGGCCGACGGGGCCCCCTCGGCCCCGGCCGCCAGCTTGCGCACCTCGGCGACGAGCGCGCCGACCACCGCCCGCCGCTGGGTGGAGAGTTCCCGCAGCCGGGGCCCGCGCAGCTCGCGTTGGGCGGTGCGCAGCGCCTCGGCGAGCTGGGCCAGGTCGGCGACCAGCTCGGGGCGGCGGATGGCGAGCAGGTTGACCAGCCAGGCGGCCACGGTGGGCCGGCGCAGTCGGGCGATCTCCCGGGCGGCCTTCGGATCGCCGGCGCGGCGGGCCTCGGCGACGGCCTCGTCGCGGATCGCGACGAACCGGTCCGGCGGGGTCGTGTAGAGCCGGTGCACCAGCTCTCGGGGCGGGCCGGGCATCGCCGTCAGGCGTCGACCCGGGTGCCCGGCTCGAGCCGGCGGTAATCCACGTCGGACAGCCGGGCGAAGTTGCCGTTGAGCACGTTGAGCCCGTTGTCGTTGAGCAGCCCGTCGTGCAGCGCGTACGCCCGGCGCGGGGCGACGGCCCGGAGGAAGTCCAGCGACTCGGAGAACTTCGTCCACGGGGCGTGGATCGGCAGGAAGAGCGTGTCGACCTGCGCGTCCTCGGGGACGACGAGGCTGTCCCCGGGGTGGTAGACGACATCGTTCAGCAGGTACGCCAGGTTGTCGATCACCGGGATGTCGGGATGGATCACGGCGTGCCGGCCGCCGTGGGCGCGTACCGGCACGCCGGCGGCCGCGAACGACTGTCCGGGTCGGACCGCGTCGAGCGCCTCGGCGGCGTCGCCCAGGGTGCCGGCCAGCGACGCCGGGCCGTGGATGACGAACCGGCGCCGGTCGAGCTGCCGGGTGACCGCCTCGACGTCGAGGTGGTCGGGATGCTCGTGGGTGATCAGCACCGCGTCGACCCCGTCGAGCGCAGCCGCCTCGCTGAACACGCCCGGGTCGATGACCAGCACTCCCCCGTCGTGCTCCACCCGCAGGCAGGAGTGGGCGTACTTGGTGAGCTGCATCGTGACTCCAAGATTATCGAATCGTGATGTCCTCAGCGCAGTCTGCCGGAACCGACGTGGTGGCGCGTCACGTCTGAGGTATCGCCCCGCACGGGGGCGAGGACGATGGAGGCGGGATGGACGGACGGGAACGGCGACGTCGGGGCGTACGACTGACGGCCGCCGCGCTGGTGGCGCTGCTCGCGCTGGCGGGCTGCGGCAGCGACGCGGGCGACAACGCCGACAGCGCGCCGGCGGCGGCCCCGGCGAATCGGGACCGGGCCGGCGGCGCGGCGGACCAGGCGGGCGGCGCGGCCGAGAAGGGCGGCGACTCGGCCGCGAAGGGCGGCGGCAAGGCCGAGCAGGGCAGCGGCGCCGGCGCACCGGACCTGCGGGTCGACCAGCGCTCCATCATCTACACCGGCACGATGCGCGTGCAGGTGGACGATGTGGACGCGGCGGCGCGGAGTGCGATCGCCGCCGTCACGGCGGCCGGCGGTTTCGTCGGCGGTGACCAGCGGCGCAGCGCCGACGCGGACGCGCGGGCCGAGCTGGAGCTGCGGGTGCCGGCGGCGAAGTTCCACGGCATCGTCGACGAGCTGGCGAAGCTGGGCCGGCAGCAGCGGCGGGAGATCCGCACGGAGGACGTCACCGAGCAGATGGTCGACCTGGACGCGCGGATCACCACCCAGCGCGCCCGGGTGGAGAGCGCCCGCCGGCTGCTGGCCCGGGCCACCTCGATCAGCGACCTCGTGTCGCTGGAGAACGAGCTGTCCCGCCGGGAGGCCGACCTCGCCTCGCTGGAGGCGAAGAAGGAGCGGCTGGCGGACCTGACCAGCCTGTCGACGATCACCGTGTCGCTGGTCGGCCCGGACGCGAGCACCGCCGACGAGGAGACCGAGGTCGGCTTCCTGGTGGGGCTTGAGGGCGGCTGGAAGGTCTTCCTGACCTCCATGACCATCCTGTTGACGGTGCTGGGTGCGGTGCTGCCGTGGCTGCTGGCGATCGGCGTACCGCTGACGGTGCTGCTGGTGGTGCTGCGCCGGCGGCGGCGCACGGCCCCGCGGCCGATGACGCCGGCCGGACCGGCCGCGCCGCTGCCGCCTACCGCGCCGCCGTCAGTGCCCGCAGCGCGGTCTGGACCATGAGTCGTACGCCGACCGGGATGGCCCGTTCGTCCACGTCGAACGAGGCCCGGTGCAGGTCCACGTTCGGGCCGGAGCGGCCGACGCCCAGCCGGGCGAGCGCGCCGGGGACGTACTCCAGGTACCAGGAGAAGTCCTCGCCGCCCATGCTCTGCGGGGTCTCGGCGACGCCCTCCGGCCCGAGCGCGGCGACGGTGGCGGCGGTCAGGACCTGGATGGCCCGGGAGTCGTTGCACACCGGCGGGCGGCCCCGCAGGTATTCCAGGTCGACCGTGGCACCGGTCGGGGCGACGACGTCGCGCACCACCTGACCCACGATCTTGGGGGCCAGCTCCCAGGTGTCGCGGTCCATCACCCGCAGGGTGCCGGAGGCGCACGCCTCGGAGGGGATGACGTTGTAACGGGTGCCGGCCGAGGCGTGGCCGAAGACCAGCAGCAGCCCGCTGTTGGCCGGCACCCGGCGGCTGACCAGGGCCGGCACCTCGGTGATCAGGCGGCCCAGCGCGTCGACCAGGTCGACGGTCAGGTGCGGGCGGGCGGTGTGCCCGCCCGGGCCGGTGAGCCGGACGGTGACGTTGTCGGCGGCGGCGGTGATCGGGCCGACCCGCAGGCCGATCTGCCCGACCGGCAGGTTCGGGTCGCAGTGCAGCGCGAAGATCTGCACCACGTCGTCCAGGCCGCCGGCCTCGATGACCTCCAGCGAGCCGCAGGGCAGGATCTCCTCGGCGGGCTGGAAGATCAGCCGGACCCGACCGGGCAGCTCGCCGAGGTCGGCGAGCTGGGCCAGCAGCATGCCGACGCCGAGCATCACGGTGGTGTGCACGTCGTGACCGCAGGCATGGCAGACGCCGTCCACCGTGGAGCGGTACGGCACGTCCTTCGAGTCGGTCAGCGGCAGGGCGTCGATGTCGGCGCGCAGCGCGACCACCGGACCGTCGGGGCGGCCGTCGATGTCGCAGATGACCCCGTTGCCCTTCGGCAGCAGCCGCGGCCTCAGCCCGGCCAGGGTGAGCTCCCGGGCGATCAGGGCGGCCGTCTCGAACTCCTCGCCGGAGAGCTCCGGGTGCGAGTGGAGGTGGCGACGGGTGGCGATCAGCCCGGGCACCCGGAGGGCGAGCAGGTGGTCCAGCTCGAACGGCAGGGGCTGGGACCCGGACGGCGCCTCCGGCCAGGACGACGCCAGCTGGTTGCCGGTGGGCAGCGTCAACGCACTCGTCACGTCGAATTCTCGTTCGCTAGAGATGGATGGATCATCAGGAACAGCAGACAGCCTAGACCTCCGACGGTGACGCTGGGCAACCTCGTTCCGGTAGTGGTCGGACCGCACAGCGTCACGTATGCCCTGCTCGGAGCGCTCGCAGATCTGCGGGACAGCAGGTAGATCGCGGTCGAACGCCGTCATCTGCCCCACACCTCCTACAACGCGTAACCGGACCGGCGGTCCCGAAAATCGGTGTCGATCTCGAGGACCGTCGTTCCGAATTGTCGCATTAGTCGGTCAGGTGAACTGACACTCCGACAATTACCCGACCACAGCCCGACCGCGGGCACCCGAGACGGTCACACGCTCCGTCCCCGACCAACCGCACACCGTGTGCGTCCACGTCCACCCGGTCGGGTTACCCCCGAACCCGTCCGGCACACGCCTCGGCCGGTGGGCCACGGCGCTCCGCGTCGCGCGCCGAGCCCTCCGGCGGCGTCGCCGGGGCCCGCTCCGCGCGTCTGCCGCCGCCGGTCGGCGGCAGCTCCTCCTCCGACTGTAGCGCTCCGCCCGCACGCCCGCGACCAGCGAAAACACCCCGTGGGCCGGTCGTTACCGGCACGTGGGCCGGCCGGTTACGACGCGGGAGGCGAAGATCGGTCGCACCGCTGCCGCGTCGTCCCGGACCGTCGCCGCGTCGTTCCGGACCGCCGCCGACAGCGAAACCGCCGCCGACAGGGCGGACCGATGCCGACGGCCGCCCGCCCCGGCGCGGCGGGAGATCGGGCGGCCGTCGGACGGGATGATCAGAACCGGTCGGTCGGGCGGTAGAGCCCCCACACCTGGCGCAGGGTGCCGCAGACCTCGCCCACGGTGGCGCGGGCCCGCAGCGCCTCCTTCATCGGGTAGAGCACGTTCTCGGTGCCCTCCGCGGCGGCGCGCAGCTCGGCCAGCCCCCGCTCGACCGCCCCGGCGTCCCGCTCGGCACGCAGCCGGGCCAGCCGCTCGGCCTGCGCCGCCTCGATCGTCGGGTCGACCCGCAGCGGCTCGTACGGCTCCTCCTCGTCGACGGTGAACCGGTTGAGGCCCACCACCACCCGCTCGCCGGAGTCGATCTCCTGCGCGATCCGGTAGGCGGACTGCTCGATCTCCCGCTTCTGGAAGCCCGCCTCGATGGCGTCGACCGCCGAGCCGTGGTCGGCCACCCGCTCCATCAGCTCGGTCGCCGCCGCCTCGATCTCGGCGGTCATCGCCTCCACCACGTACGAGCCCGCGAACGGGTCGACGGTGGCGGTCAGGTCCGTCTCGTAGGCCAGCACCTGCTGGGTGCGCAGCGCCAGCCGGGCCGCCTTCTCGGTGGGCAGCGCGATCGCCTCGTCGAAGCTGTTGGTGTGCAGCGACTGGGTGCCGCCGAGCACCGCGCCGAGGCCCTGCACCGCCACCCGGACCAGGTTGACCTCCGGCTGCTGGGCGGTGAGCTGCACACCCGCCGTCTGGGTGTGGAAGCGCAGCATCATCGACTTCGGGTTCTTGGCGCCGAAGTCGTCGCGCATCAGCCGGGCCCAGATCCGGCGGGCGGCCCGGAACTTGGCCACCTCCTCCAGCAGGGTGGTGCGGGCGACGAAGAAGAACGACAGCCGGGGCGCGAAGTCGTCCACGGCCAGCCCGGCCTCCAGCGCGGCCCGGACGTACTCGACGCCGTTGGCCAGGGTGAACGCGATCTCCTGCGCGGGCGACGCGCCGGCCTCGGCCATGTGGTAGCCGGAGATGGAGATGGTGTTCCACTTCGGCACCTCCTTGCGGCAGTAGCCGAAGGTGTCGGCGACCAGCCGCAGCGAGGGCTTCGGCGGGAAGATGTACGTCCCGCGGGCGATGTACTCCTTCAGGATGTCGTTCTGGATCGTGCCGTTGAGGGCCGCGCCGGGAACGCCGGTCTCCTCGGCCACCAGCTGGTAGAGCAGGAGCAGCACCGAGCCGGGCGCGTTGATGGTCATCGACGTCGAGACCTTGTCGAGCGGGATGCCGTCGAAGAGCAGCCGCATGTCGTCGATCGAGTCGATGGCCACCCCGACCTTGCCCACCTCGCCGTGCGCGATCGGGTCGTCGGAGTCGTAGCCCATCTGCGTGGGCAGGTCGAAGGCCACGGAGAGACCCATCGTGCCGGCCCGCAACAACTGGTGGTACCGCGCGTTGGACTCGGTGGCGGTGCCGAAACCGGCGTACTGGCGCATGGTCCAGGGGCGGGAGGTGTACATGGTGGGATAGACCCCGCGCGCGTACGGGAACTCGCCCGGGCCGCCGAGCCGGGAGTCCAGGTCCTCCGGAAGGTCCGCCGCCGTGTAGACGCCCTTGATCGGGAAACCGGACTCGCTTGACCGCGGTTCGCTCATTAGCGGATGGTAGGACGCGCGACGGCGTCGGCGGGTGAGGGATACCACACACCGGTCGACGGACATCGACGAGAGGTGAACGTTCGGGTACGTACTGTCCAGTTCGGTAAACGTCCGCCGCGTCGGGTTTCGCATCGGGCGTCGGAACCAGCAAGATAGGGGGGTTGTGTCCCAGCCCCCCTCGAATTCCCCCGGTGGCTTTTCTGTGACTCAGATCCCGACGTGGAGCGGCGGACCAGTCAGTCCCCCCAACGGACGCGCGACGCCCGGCACGACGATCGGTGGCCGTTACTCGCTGCGTTCGGCGGTGGGCAACGGCGGCATGGGCACGGTCTGGCGTGCCACGGACACACTCCTGCGGCGGGACGTGGCCGTCAAGGAGGTCGTCCTGCCCCCGGGGCTGGCCCCGAGCGACCGCGACGCCATGTACGAGCGCACCCTGCGCGAGGCCCGCGCCGCCGCCGCGATCCAGCACCCGGCCGTCGTCCAGGTCTACGACGTGGTCACCGAGGGCGGCCGGCCGTGGATCGTGATGGAGCTGCTCGACGCCCGCAGCCTCGCCGACATGGTGATCGAGGACGGGCCGGTCGCGCAGCGGGTGGTCGCCAAGATCGGCATCGCGCTGCTCGGCGCGCTGGAGGTGGCGCACGCGATCGGCGTGCTGCACCGCGACGTCAAGCCGGCCAACGTGCTGATCTGCGCCGACGGGCGCTGCGTGCTCACCGACTTCGGCGTGGCCCGGATGCCCACCGATGTGCAGCTCACCACCCCCGGGATGGTGCTCGGCTCGCCGCACTTCATCTCCCCCGAGCGGGCGATGGGCCAGGAGTTCGGCCCGCCGAGCGACCTCTTCTCGCTGGGCGTCACGCTCTACACGGCGGTGGAGGGGCGGCCCCCGTTCGACAAGGGCGACCCGATCGAGACCATGCACGCCGTGGTCGAGGACCCGCCCGCCCCGCCGCAGCGCAGCGGGCCGCTGGCCCGGGTGCTGATGGGCCTGCTGGAGAAGGACCCGGCCCGCCGCCTCGACGTGCACACCGCCCGGGCCATGCTGCGCGAGCTGCTCGCCGGCCCGCTGACCAGCAACGCCGCCGCGGTGAACTCGGTGACCGACCCCTACTCGGTGGTGCCGGTGCAGCGGCCCGTGCCGACCCCGCCGGCCGCCGCGCCGGAGCAGCCGAAGCCGAGCGGGCAGATCGGCGGGCGGGCGATGCTCAATCCCGGCGAGTCGCTCACCGACCGGCTGGCGGCACTGCGCCGGGGCGAGCGCCCCGCGCAGGCCGCGCTCCCCGCCGGCCCCGCCGCGATGGAGGACACCAACGCCGACGCCCTGGCCGGGCCGCTGCACACCCCCACCGGCGCGATGCCGGCGCCGAGCGGGTCCACGCCGGCCGGCCGCACCTACGGCGGCGCCGAGACGACCCAGCGGATGGCGTCCGGCGGGTCGGACGCCACCCAGCAGCTGCGGACCAACGCCGCCGGCCTGGTCGGCTTCAGCGGCCCGACCGAGGCGACCCAGCGGGTGAAGGCGGGCCCGCCCACCTTCGGCACCCCGCCGGAGGCCACCCAGCGGGTGAGCGCCGGAACTCCCGTCTTCGGCGCACCGCCGCCGGAGGCGACCCAGCAACTCGGCGGGACGTACGGCGGCGGCCAGTGGTCGGTGCCGGGCACCGGGCAGCCGTGGGCGACTCCCGCCACCGCGCCCGCCACGAGCGGCTCGGGCGGCGGCATCGGCGGTCGGGTCGGCGCCGTCGGCAACCAGCTCGTCGGCACGGTCAAGGGCTGGCCGCGCAAGATGCAGCTCGCCGCCGCGGGCGGCCTGGCCGTGCTGCTGCTGATCGGGGCGGTCGTCCTGTTCACCGGCGGCGACGACCCGGCGCCGACCGTCCCGCAGGCCGCTCCGACCTCGCAGGCCCCGGCCGCCGGCGTACCCGAGATGAAGGAGCACGCCGGCAAGGGCGTGCGGGTCATGGTGCCGCAGAGCTGGGAAATCAAGAGCGCCGGCAACTGGGTGGACTACGTCGACCCGGAGGACGAGGGCCGCAAGGTCCGGATCCTGGTGGAGGACTTCCGCACCAACTCGATGCGCTGGGCCGAGGTCGCCGAGGACGGCCTGAAGAACCGCTCCAAGTCCTGCGCCAAGCCGTACGCCCAGCTCGCCATGAACGAGGTGCAGTGGGTCGGCAAGTCGGCGGCCGAGTTCGAGTACACCTGCGGCGAGGGCGAGGCCAAGCGGCACGGCGTGTGGCGCGGCGTGGTCCACGAGGGCAAGGTCTACTCGTTCTATCTCACCTCGACCGACGCGAAGTTCGCCGACAGCAGGCCGATCTTCGACGAGATGGTGAAGTCGTTCCAGCTCACCGAGGCCGGCTGAGCCCCGGGGGAAGCGCGGTGGTGATCCGCCGGCGTGCTATCAAGAGACATGCCGGCGGAAACCACTGACATCGACGACATTCGCGAGCAAGCGCGGCGCTGGCTCGACGACGATCCCGACCCGGCCAGCCGGGAGGAGCTGCGGGCGGTGCTCGACCGCCTGCCGGCGAGCGCCCCGGAACTGGCCGACCGGTTCGCCGGGCCGCTGACCTTCGGCACCGCCGGGCTGCGCGGCCCGCTGCGCGCCGGCCCCAACGGGATGAACCTCGCGGTGGTCACCCAGGCCGCCGCCGGGCTGGTCGGCTGGCTCGCCGCCCAGGGCGGCACCGGCCCGCTGGTGATCGGGTACGACGCCCGGCACGGCTCCCGCGAGTTCGCCGAGCGCACCGCCCAGGTCGCCACCGGCGCGGGACGCCCGGCGCTGCTGCTGCCCCGCCCGCTGCCCACCCCCGTGCTCGCCTACGCGGTGCGCCACCTCGGGGCGGTCGCCGGGGTGATGGTGACCGCCAGCCACAACCCGCCGCAGGACAACGGCTACAAGGTCTACCTCGGCGCGGAGCTGGGCGGGACGCTCGGCGCGGGCGCCCAGATCGTGCCGCCGGCGGACGCCGGCATCGAGGCCGCGATCCGGTCGGTCGGGCCGCTGGCCGAGGTGCCGCTGGGGCCGGCCGGGCAGGTGCTCGGCGACGACCTGGTGGCCTCCTACGTGGAGCGGGCCACCGCCGTGATCGACCCGGACGGGTCGCGTGACCTGGCGGTGGCGTACACGCCGCTGCACGGGGTGGGTGCGGCGGTGCTCACCGCGGCGTTCGCCCGGGCGGGCTTCCCCGTGCCCGGTGTGGTGCCTGAGCAGGCCGAGCCGGACCCGGCGTTCCCGACCGTCTCCTTCCCCAACCCGGAGGAGCCGGGGGCCGTGGACCGGCTGGTCGCGCTGGCCGAGGCGACCGGCGCGGACATCGCCATCGCCAACGACCCGGACGCGGACCGCTGCGCCGTGGCCGTGCGGGACACCGGTCCGGCGGCGGGTACGGGGGCGGAGGTCGCCGGCCCGGCCCAGCCCGACGGGAACCCGCCCGGCTGGCGGATGCTGCGCGGCGACGAGGTGGGCGTGCTGCTGGCCGACCATCTCATGCGGCGCGGCGTGACCGGCCTGTACGCCACCACCATCGTGTCGTCGTCCCTGCTGCGGGCGATGTGCGCCGCCCGTGGCCTGCCGTACGACGAGACGCTGACCGGGTTCAAGTGGATCGTCCGGGCCGGCGGCGGGGCCGAGCCGCTGGTCTTCGGCTACGAGGAGGCGCTCGGCTACTGCGTCGCCCCCGAGCACGTACGCGACAAGGACGGCATCACCGCCGCGCTGACCGTGGCGGAGCTGGCCGCCGGGCTCAAGGCACGGGGGCGCACCCTGACCGACCGGCTGGACGAGCTGGCCGCCGAGTTCGGCGTGCACCACACCGACCAGCTCTCGGTGCGGGTGGACGACCTGCGGGAGATCGCCGCCGCGATGGCCCGGATCCGGGCCGCCACCCCGACGACGCTGCTCGGGCAGCCGGTCACCGAGGCGCAGGACCTGCTCCCCGAGGCGGACGTGGTGATCCTGCGTACCGGCGCCGCCCGGGTGGTGATCCGCCCCTCGGGCACCGAACCGAAGCTCAAGGCCTACCTGGAGGTGGTGGAGCCGGTGGCGGACGGCGACGTAGCCGCGGCCCGCACCCGCGCCACCGAGGCGGTCGCCACCCTCCGCACCGAAATGGCCAACGCCCTGGGCCTCTGACCCCCAACCCCACCAACCCACACCCCACCCCGGCCCCACCCCGCCTCCCTGCCCTGTTGATCAAGAGGTTTGCGTTAGGGAATGCGTCTTTCCAGGACGTAAACCTCTTGATCGACAGGAGTCAGCGACCCGCCGTGGTCGGAGTCAGCGACGCGCCGTGGTCGGGGACCAGCGCTTGTGGTGGCCCGGGGCCGGGGCGGCAGCCGCCAGCAGTCGGTGGGCGGAGGGGGTGGGTCCAGCCGGGGGTGGGTCAGCGGCGGGGGCCCAGGGCGGCGTCGACGGCGCTGCCGAGGGCGGCCACGACGAGGCCGACCGAGGGGCGGACCATGGAGTCGTCCAGGCTGACGGTGCCGGAGAAGCCGGACCCGCCGGCGATCTCCTCCAGCCGCTGCCGGGCCTCCCGCGCCGCGTCACCGGTCAGGCCGAGCGCCGGCTCCATCCGCAGCACCGCGACCAGGGTCGCCAGGGCCGCCGTCCGCTCGTCGGGCAGTTCGCCGCTGGCCAGCGCCTCGGCGAGCCGGCGTCGGGTGTCCGCCTCGACGGCGGGGTCCACCGTCGGGTAGCGGTGCACGTGGATGAAGCCCAGCTCGGTCTCGTCGACGTCGCGCACGACACCCTGGGCGCACAGGTCACCGAGGATCTTGTCGCGCAGGCCGTGCCGCAGCCGTTGCACCCAGGACGAGGGGCTGTGCGGCGTGTCGGCGGCCATGCGGGCGAGGACCCCGTCGACGAGCGGCTCGCCGGTGGGCGTCGGGTCGACCACCGTCAGGGACCCCTCGGAGTACACGATCCGGCCGGCCAGGGCCAGTTCGATCAGCACCGCGGCGGCCATCCCCAGGTCGAGGCTGATCCGCGGCATGGTCGCCTTGCCGGTCTCGTCGTCGTACGCGAGGAGAAGCAGCTCTTCGGCGAGCGCAACACCAGTCATGGCCGGAGACGGTAGCGGCTGCGCGCATCCCGCGCACGGACTCGCGCACGGATTCACGCGCAGCCGCGCGACGGACCTCAGAAGCGGGGCATGCCACCGAACTGGCGGTCGCCGGCGTCGCCGAGCCCCGGCACGATGAACATGCGGTCGTTGAGCCCCTCGTCGATCGAGGCGGTGACCAGGCGCAGCGGCAGGCCGGAGCGCTCCAGCCGCTCGATGCCGACGGGCGCGGCGAGCACGCAGAGCACGGTGATGTCGGTGCAGCCGCGGTCGGCCAGCAGCCGGCAGCAGTGCTCCAGCGAGCCGCCGGTGGCGAGCATCGGGTCGAGCACCAGCACCGGCAGGCCGCTGAGGTCACGCGGCAGCGACTCCATGTAGGCGCGCGGTTCGTACGTCTCCTCGTCGCGGGCCAGGCCGACGAAGCCCATCGAGGACTCCGGCAGCAGGCCGAGCGCGGCGTCGGCCATGCCCAGGCCGGCCCGCAGCACCGGCACGAGCAGCGGCGGGTTGGCCAGCCGGGTGCCCTCGGTGCCGGTGACGGGGGTCTGCACCGGGTACTTCTCGACGGGGAACGAGCGCGCGGCCTCGTACACCAGCATGGTGGTGAGTTCGTGCAGCGCCGCCCGGAACGAGGAGGAGTCGGTGCGCGCGTCCCGCATGGCGGTCAGCCGCGACTGGGCGAGCGGATGGTCAATGACGTGTACGTCCACGATCGCTCAACCTACCGGTCCACCCGTCGCGGCACTGCGGGTGCGGCCGGACGGGCGACCTCGCTCACCACCGCGCCGCCGACGGTGCGGTGACCAAGATCACTCCTCGGCCGGGTGCGTAGACTTCGGGGCATGACGGCGACAGCGACGTCGGCCCGGTCGGAGCTCTCCGAGTTGGGACGATCCGAGACCGCTCTGCGGACCTTCCTGCACGGCCTGCCCGGCGTGGACCAGGTCGGCGCGGAGCAGCGGGCGGCACAGCTCGGCACCCGCTCCATCAAGACCACCGCCAAGGCCCAGGCCATCGACCTGGCGATCCGGATGGTCGACCTGACCACCCTCGAAGGGGCGGACACCCCGGGCAAGGTGCGGGCCCTCGCGGCCAAGGCGCTGCGCCCCGATCCGGCCGACCCGTCCTGCCCGCACGTGGGCGCGGTCTGCGTCTACCCCTCGATGGTGCCCCACGTGGCCGAGGTGCTGCGCGGCTCGGGCGTGCACCTGGCCAGCGTGGCGACCGCCTTCCCGTCGGGCCAGGCCCCGTTGGAGGTCAAGCTCGCCGACACCCGGGCCGCCGTGGCGGCCGGCGCCGACGAGATCGACATGGTGATCAACCGGGGCGCGTTCCTCGCCGGCCGCTACCAGGAGGTCTACGACGAGATCGTGGCCACCAAGGAGGCCTGCGGGGATGCCCACCTCAAGGTCATCCTGGAGACCGGCGAGCTGGCGACGTACGACAACGTGCGGCGCGCCTCCTGGCTGGCGATGCTGGCCGGCGGCGACTTCATCAAGACCTCCACCGGCAAGGTCCCCGTCGCGGCCACCCTGCCGGTGACCCTGGTGATGCTGGAGGCGGTGCGCGACTTCCGGGCCGCCACCGGGCGGCAGGTCGGCGTGAAGCCGGCCGGCGGCATCAAGACCACCAAGGACGCGATCAAGTACCTGGTGATGGTCAACGAGACCGTCGGCCCGGACTGGCTGGACCCGGACTGGTTCCGGTTCGGCGCGTCCAGCCTGCTCAACGACCTGCTCATGCAGCGCACCAAGCTGACGACCGGCACCTACTCCGGTCCCGACTACTTCACCCTGGACTGAGAGCCGATGTTCGAATACGCACCCGCCCCCGAGTCCCGCTCGGTGGTGGACCTCAAGGCCTCCTACGGGCTCTTCGTCGACGGTGAGTTCGTCGACCCCACCGACGGCGGCACGTTCAAGACGGTCAACCCCGCCTCCGAGGAGGTGCTCGCCGAGGTCGCCGAGGCCGGCGCACAGGACGTGGAGCGCGCCGTCCGCGCCGCCCGCCAGGCGTACGAGAAGGTCTGGGGCCCGATGTCGGGCCGGGACCGGGCGAAGTACCTCTTCCGGATCGCCCGGATCATCCAGGAGCGCTCCCGCGAGCTGGCCGTGCTGGAGTCCCTGGACAACGGCAAGCCGATCAAGGAGTCGCGCGACGTCGACCTGCCCCTGGTCGCCGCGCACTTCTTCTACTACGCCGGCTGGGCCGACAAGCTCCCGTACGCCGGCTTCGGCCCCGAGCCGAAGCCGCTGGGCGTGGCCGCGCAGGTCATCCCGTGGAACTTCCCGCTGCTGATGCTGGCGTGGAAGATCGCGCCGGCGCTGGCCGCCGGCAACACGGTGGTGCTGAAGCCGGCCGAGACGACCCCGCTGACCGCGCTGCTCTTCGCCGAGATCTGCCAGCAGGCCGACCTGCCCGCCGGCGTGGTCAACATCGTCACGGGCGCGGGCGAGACCGGCCGCGCGCTGGTCGAGCACCAGGGCGTGGACAAGGTCGCCTTCACCGGTTCGACCGAGGTGGGCCGGGCCATCGCCCGCGCCGTGGCCGGCACCCGCAAGAAGCTCACCCTGGAGCTGGGCGGCAAGGCGGCCAACATCGTCTTCGACGACGCCCCCGTCGACCAGGCGGTCGAGGGCATCGTCAACGGGATCTTCTTCAACCAGGGGCACGTCTGCTGCGCCGGCTCCCGGCTGCTGATCCAGGAGAACGTCGCCGATCGGGTGCTGGAGTCGCTGAAGCGGCGGATGGCCCAGCTGCGCGTCGGCGACCCGCTCGACAAGAACACCGACATCGGCGCGATCAACTCGGCCGCGCAGCTGGCGCGGATCCGGGAGCTGTCCGACGCCGGCTCCGCCGAGGGCGCCGAGCGCTGGTCGCCGCCGTGCGAGCTGCCGGAGCGCGGCTTCTGGTTCGCGCCGACGATCTTCACCGGGGTCACCCAGGCGCACCGGATCGCCCGCGAGGAGATCTTCGGCCCGGTGCTGTCCGTGCTGACGTTCCGCACCCCGGCGGAGGCCGTCGAGAAGGCCAACAACACGCCGTACGGGCTGTCGGCCGGGATCTGGACCGACAAGGGCTCCCGGATCCTGTGGATGGCCGACCGGCTGCGCGCCGGCGTCGTCTGGGCCAACACGTTCAACAAGTTCGACCCCACCTCGCCGTTCGGCGGCTACAAGGAGTCGGGCTACGGTCGCGAGGGCGGCCGGCACGGGCTGGAGGGCTACCTCAATGTCTGAGCGGGTCGCGGTACGCAAGACGTACAAGCTCTTCATCGGCGGGAAGTTCCCGCGCAGCGAGTCGGGACGGTCGTATCTCGTGCAAAGCGGCAACGGTGACGCAGTGAATGTGTCTCTTGCTTCTCGGAAGGACGCGCGGGACGCCGTCGTCGCCGCCCGCGCCGCCGTGAAGGGCTGGGCCGGGGCGACCGCGTACAACCGGGGTCAGATCCTCTACCGGGTCGCCGAGATGCTGGAGGGCCGGCGCGAGCAGTTCGTCGCCCTCGGCGTGCCCGGCGACGAGGTTGACGCGGCCGTGGACCGCTGGGTCTGGTACGCCGGCTGGTCCGACAAGCTCCCCCAGGTGTACGGCGGCGCCAACCCGGTCGCCGGGCCGTACTTCAACCTGTCGGCGCCCGAGCCGACCGGCGTGGTGGCCGTGGTCGCCCCCGAGTCCCCGGCGCTGCTCGGCCTGGTCAGCGTGATCGCCCCGGCGATCGTCACCGGCAACACGGTGGTGGTGGCTACCTCGCCGACGCAGCCCCTGGCGGCGGTGACCCTGGCGGAGGTGCTCGCCACCTCCGACCTGCCCGGCGGCGTGGTCAACCTGCTCACCGGCCGGATCGCCGAGACCGTGCCGGCGCTGGCCGCCCACATGGACGTCAACGCCATCGACCTGACCGGGGTGGCCGACGCCGAGTTGGCGACGGAGCTGGAGATCAAGGCGGCGCAGAACCTCAAGCGGGTGCTCCGACCGGCCCCGGCCGATCACGACTGGTCCGCCGACCCGGGCATCACCCGGATGACCACGCTGCTGGAGACGAAGACGGTCTGGCACCCCAAGGGGGTGTGACTGTTCTGTCCTGGGGTTTTCCGGGGAGCCCCGCCCGCTCCGGGCGGTCAGGCTTGATCCCTGCGCGGGCGGGGCTCCCCCGGAAAACCGTCCGTGGACAGGTTCGTGGGGAAGCTCAGCTCCGGGGCGCTGCCTCGGGTGGGGCTCAGCTCAGGTGTGCTGCCTCGGGTGGGTTCAGCTCTGGGCGCTGCCTCGGGTGGCTGCGGTGGTGTGCGGGGCGGGGCGGGTCTACTACCGGGGGTAGGATTGCGGCGTGACTCGGCTTGGTGATCTCGAACGTGCGGTGATGGACGTCTTGTGGGACTCGGTCCCGGGCACGTCGGACGGGATCACCGTGCGCGAGGTCGCCGACGCGTTGGACGGCCGCGAGCTGGCGTACACGACGGTGATGACCGTGCTGGACCGGCTCGCCGGCAAGGACATGGTGCAGCGCGAGCGGGAGGGGCGGGCCTGGCGTTACCGGGCCGCCGCCAGCCGCGAGCAGTACATCGCCCAGCTCATGCTCGACGCCCTCGACCTCGGCGGCAGCCGGGACGCCGCGTTGGTGCGCTTCGCCCGCTCGGTGACCGGCACCGAGGCCGAGGTGCTGCGCGCCGCCCTCGGGGCCGAGGCCGAAGGGGCCGGGCACGACGGGGACGCGCTGACCGGTCGCGTCGAGGCGCCGTCGGTCGACGGGGTCGGCCGACCGACCCGGGCCGACAAGGCAGCGGACCGGTAGGGCGGCGGTCGTGGCGTACGCCCTGCACTTCGCCGCGTCGATGCTGGCCTGCTGGCTGACCGCGCAGGTGCTGGCCCGCTCCACCTGGACGTGGCGCAGCCCCCGGGTCGCGATCGTCTGCTGGCAGGCGGTCGGGTTGGCCCTCGGGCTCTCCGCCATGGGCGTGCCGATGGCGCTTGGCCTGTCCGCGTACGACCGTCCGACCGGCAGCGCGCTGGTCGCCCTCGCCACCGACCTCGCCCACGGCACCCTGCCCGTCGGGCTGGGCGCGCCGCACCTGGCCGCCGTCGGGGTGGGCTTCGGCATCGGCGCGGTCCTGCTGACCACGACCGTCCGCAGCATCCACGGCACCGTACGCGCCCAGCGCCGGCACCGGGACCTGCTCGCCCTGGTCGCCCGCCGGGACCCGACGGTGCCTGGGGCGCTGGTGCTCGACCACCCGAGCGCGGCGGCGTACTGCCTGCCCGGGATGAAGCCCCGGGTGGTGGTCAGCGCGGGCACGCTCGACCTGCTGGACAGCGCCGAGCTGGCGGCCGTGCTCGCCCACGAGCGGGCGCACGCCCAGGAACGGCACGACCTGGTGCTGCTGCCGTTCACCGCGCTCAGCCGGGCGCTGCCCTGGTTCGCCTGGGTCCGCGAGGCGCACGACCGGGTCGCCCTGCTGGTCGAGATGCGGGCCGACGACAAGGCCCGGGAGGCGCACGCCGACGCCCCGCTGGCCGGTGCGCTGCGCCGGTTCGCCGCGGCCGGCAACCGGGTCACTCCGGCCGGCACGCTCGGGCTGGGCGACCGGGATCTCGACGTCCGGGTGCAGCGTCTCCTGGTCGCCGACCGGCCGCCCCGGCTGCTCGGGGCCGCCGCGCTGGCCGTGGCGACCAACGTGGCCGCCCTGCCGGTCTCCCTCTTCCTGAGCTGACCGGGCGGGCCCGCCGGCGGCGCCCGGGGACCTCCCGACGCGGCCTCCTCCCACGGTGGAGTTACCGCCGCGTGGATCGCGTCCGGACATGCTGGGGCGGACGCCCGCGTACGCGACCCGCCCGGCGCCCCATCCTCCCCCACAGCTACTACAACTCGTCGTAGCATCATCTACGACGGGCCATAGTAGTGATGCGTAGGGAACCTACGTGTAGGCTCGCTACGACAAGTGAGCCAACCGTACGGAGAGCCGGCCATGGACACCCTGCTCCTCGCCCGCCTGCAGTTCGCCACCACCACCTCGATCCACTTCCTCTTCGTGGCGGTGACCCTCGGCCTCGTGACCCTGCTGGTCGGTCTCCAGACCGCCTCGGTGATCACGAACAAGCCGGTCTACGAGCGGCTGACCCGCTTCTGGGGCCAGCTCTACGTGATCAACTACGTGCTGGGCATCGCCACCGGCATCGTGATGGAGTTCCAGTTCGGGCTGAACTGGAGCGGGCTGTCACGCTACGTCGGCAACGTCTTCGGCGCGCCGCTGGCCATCGAGACGCTTGTCGCCTTCTTCCTGGAGTCGACGTTCCTCGGCATGTGGATCTTCGGCTGGCACCGGCTGCGTCGGGGCGTCCACCTCGCCCTGCTCTGGGGCGTCGCGATCACCGCGTACGCCTCGGCGTTCTGGATCATGGTGGCGAACTCCTGGTTGCAGAACCCGGTCGGCTACGAGGTACGCGACGGGGTCGCGCACCTCACCGACTTCTCCGCGCTGCTGGACAACCCCACCTTCCGCGTGGCCTTCGGGCACGTCGTCACGGCGGCGCTGCTCGTCGGCGGAATGCTGATGGCGGCGGTCAGCGCGTGGCACCTGGTCCGGCGCACCGACGACTTCGCCCTGCACCGCAAGGGGCTACGCATCGGCCTGATCACCTCGGCGGTGGCGATCTTCTTCGTGCAGGGCTTCGGCTTCGCCCAGTTCTTCGCGATCAGCGACGTGCAGCCCACCAAGTTCGGCGACGACGCCGCCGCCGCGCCGCTGATCGCCGACTGGACCGCCCGGTTCGGCCCCGGCGACTACACCCCGCCGGCCCTCGCCGACGTCGGCCTCGGTTTCATGATCCTCATCGGCTTCACCCTCGGCCTGCTCTGGCTGATGCTCCCGCTGCTGTGGCGGGACTGGGTGATCCGGCTGCGCGTCCCCCTGTGGATCCTCCAGTTCGCCCTGCCGCTGCCGTTCGTCGCGATGATCCTCGGCTGGATCGCCCGCGAGGTCGGCCGCCAGCCCTGGGCCGCGTACGGGCTGCTGCCCGTGGAGCAGGCGGTGTCGCCGGTCAGCCCCTGGCTGATGCTCACCTCGCTGATCGGCTTCAGCCTGCTGCTCGGCGCCCTCGCCGTCACCAACTGGGTGCTGCTGGCCCGGCACGCCGCCCGGGGCGCGCACGACCCGGCCCTGGGTCGGCAACCGGACCAGCCGCCGGCCGACCCCCACCCCGAGCCCGCCTTCGCCTGAGGAGACGACCGTGGAACTCGCCTGGTACGCCCTGCTCGGCCTCTTCTTCGCCGTCTACCTGGTGCTCGGCGGCTACGACTACGGCGTCGGCCTGCTGCTCGCCCGGGGCGCCGACCCCGCCCGCCGCCGCGCCGCGCTCAACGCGGTCGGCCCGTTCTTCCTCGGCAACGAGGTCTGGCTGGTGGCCGCCGTCGGCATCCTGTTCGGCGCCTTCCCGGTGCTGGAGGGGGAACTGCTCTCCGGCTTCTACCCGGCGGTGCTCGGCGCGTTGACCGGGGTCGTCCTGGTGACCGCCGGCGTGCAGCTGCGCAGCCGCCCCGACGGGCAGCGCGCCCGCGCCTGGTGGGACCGGGTCGTGGTCGTCGGCAGCGTGCTCGCCGCGCTCGGCTGGGGCGCGGTGCTGGCCGGGCTGCTCCAGGGCGTGCCGCTGCGCGCCGACGGCCACGTCGCCGGGGTGACCCACCTCTTCACCCCGTTCGTGGCCGCCGCCGGGCTCGCCGTCGTCGCGCTGGTCGCGCTGCACGGTGCGACCTTCCTCACGCTCCGGCTGCCCGCCGCCGACGCCGCGCCGGTCGGGCGACTGGCCGCCCGGCTCGTCCCGGTGGCGCTGGCCACCGTCGGCGCGGCCACCGTCCTGGGCCTGCTCTCCGCCGACGTACGCGCCGCCGCACGGCAGCCGGTGGTGGGCGTACTGCTGCTGTCGTTGCTGGTCGCGGCGCTGCTGACGGCCCGGGCGGCGCTCGCCCGGCGGCGGCCGGGGCTGGCCTTCGCCGCCACCTGCGCGTCCCTGGCGCTGCCGGTGGCGCTGGCCGGCGCGACCATCTGGCCCTACGCGCTCGTCTCCACGGTCGACCCGGGCGCGTCACTGACCGTGGCCGACGCGGCGGCGAGCACACCCACGCTGCGGCTGCTCGGCTGGGTGACGCTGCCGCTCCTGCCTGCCCTACTAGGCTTTCAGGCGATGTGCTGGTGGGTGTTCCGGGGACGGACCGACGGCAGGGCACCGGTGTACTGGTGAACCGCCGTCCCTTCGACCCGCGTCTGCTGCGTCGGGTCCCGGGGGCCCGACGCGACCTCGCCGTGCTCGCGCTGCTCGGCGTGCTGGCCGCGGGGCTGGTCGTCGCGCAGGCCACGGCGCTGGCCGCGCTGCTGGCGACCGCGTTCGAAGGACGGCTCGACCGGCCCGCGCTGGCCGGCTTCGCCGCCGCGGTGGCCGCCCGATCGCTGCTGGTCTGGGCGCAGGGCACGGTGTCGGCGCGGGTCGCGGCGACGGTCAAGGCGGCGCTGCGGGCCGACCTGCTCGCGGCGGTCGGCCGGCACGGCCCCGGCTGGGTCGCGGGTCAGCGCGCCGGGCAGCTCGCCACGCTGACCGGGCGCGGGCTGGACGCGCTGGACGCCTACTTCACCGGCTACCTGCCGCAGCTGGTGCTCAGCGTCACCGTGCCGCTCGCCGTACTGGCCCGGATCTTCGTCGCCGACTGGAGCTCGGCGCTGATCATCGCGGTCACCCTGCCGCTGATCCCCATCTTCGGCGCGCTGCTCGGCTGGCAGGCGCAGGCCGCCACCGAGCGGCAGTGGCGGCGGCTCTCCCTGCTCGGCGGGCACTTCCTCGACATGGTCGCCGGGCTGCCGACGCTGCGCGCGTTCGGCCGGGCCCGGGCGCAGACCGAGGTGGTCCGCCGGATGGCCGACGGCCACCGGGTCGCGACCATGAAGACGCTGCGGATCGCGTTCCTGTCCGCCCTGGTGCTGGAGCTGGTGGCCACCCTCTCGGTGGCGCTGGTCGCCGTGCCGGTCGGCGTACGGCTGCTCGGCGGCGGGCTGACCCTCCAGACCGCGCTGCTGGTGCTGTTGCTGACCCCCGAGGCGTACCTGCCGCTGCGGGCGGCCGGCGCCCGGTTCCACGCCAGCATGGAGGGGCTCACCGCGCTGGACGAGGCGCTGACCCTGTCGGCCGCCGCCCCCGCGCCGACGCCCGGCGCGGGCGCGGCCGTCCCCGACGGCCGCGGCGAGCTCCGGTTCGAGGCGGTGACCGTGGCGTACGAGCGGACCACCGCCCTGCGCGACGTCACGCTGACCATCCGGCCGGGCGAGCGCGTCGCCGTGATCGGGCCGAGCGGCGCCGGCAAGAGCACCCTGCTCGGCCTGCTGCTCGGCTTCGTCACCCCGACCGCCGGCCGGGTCACCGTGGGCGGGGTGGACCTGGCCGACGCCGACGCCGACGGCTGGCGCCGCCAGGTGGCCTGGGTGCCGCAGCGGGCCCACCTCTTCGCCGCCTCGCTGGCCGACAACATCCGGCTGGGCGCCCCCGACACCCCGGACGCCGCGCTCGCCACGGCGGTCCACGACGCTGCCCTGGACGACGTGGTCGCCGGGCTGCCCGACGGGCTCGCCACCGTCCTCGGCGAGCGCGGGCACGGCCTCTCCAGCGGGCAGCGGCAGCGGGTCGCGCTGGCCCGCGCGTTCCTGCGGGACGCGCCCGTGGTGCTGCTCGACGAGCCCACCGCCCGGTTGGACACCGCCGCCGAGGCGGTCGTCCTCGACGCCACCCGCCGGCTGGTGGCCGGGCGGACGGCGCTGCTGGTGGCGCACCGGCCGGCGCTGCTCGCCGACGCGGACCGGATCCTGCGCGTCGAGGACGGCCGGGTCACCGAGCTGACGCCCACGGCGGCCGGGGAGGCGACCCGATGACCGACGAGCCCCTGCCGTCCGGCGCCCCGCCGCAGACCCGCCCCGCTGAGGCAACCGGCACCGGCGCCCGGCCCGCCGACACGCCCGACATCGACGCCCGGCCGGCGGACGGCGGCGGCCGGGCCGCGCCGCGCCGCGCCGGCTCCGCCGAGCGGGCCGTGCTGCGGCTGGCCCGGCCGTACCTGAGCCGGCTGCTCGGCGCGGGGCTGCTCGCCGCCGCCACCGAGTTCGCCGGCCTCGCCCTGATGGCCACCGCGACCTGGCTGCTGATGAGCGCCGCCGGCCAGCCCCCGCTGGACCGCCTCACCGTGGCGATCGTGGCGGTCCGGGCGCTGGCGATCAGCCGGGGCGTGCTGCGCTACACCGAACGGCTCGCCGGGCACGACGCCGTGCTGCGGCTGATCACCGACGTCCGGGCCCGGGTATTCGGCACCCTCGCCGCCCGCCCGACGGCACGGCAGCGCTCCGGCGACGCGCTGAGCCGGCTCGTCTCCGACGTGGAGGCCGTCCAGGACCTGCTGCTGCGGGTGCTGGTGCCGGCCTCGGCGGCGGCGCTGGTCAGCGTGCTCGCGGTCGGCGGGGCGGCGCTGATGTCGCCGGCCGCCGCCGGGGTGCTCGCGGTCGGGTTGCTGGTCGCCGGGGTGGCGCTGCCCGCGCTGGCCACCGCGCTGACCCGGCGCGCCCCCGCGGAACTGGCGCCGCTGCGCGGCGCCCTCGCCACCGACGCGGTCGACCTCACCCACGGCGCCGCCGACCTGGCCGCGTTCGGCGCCACCGGGCACGCGCTGGAGGCGGCCGGGGTACGCGCCCGACGGCTGGCCCGGTTGGAGCGGCGGCTGGCCGCCACGGGCTTCGCGGTCGACGCGGCCGGGGTGCTGGTGGCGGGCCTGACCGCCGGCGCGGTGGTGCTCGCCGCGCTCGCCGACGGCGTGGACGGGGTGCTGGTCGGCGTCCTGGCGGTCGGCACGCTCGCCGCCGTCGAGATCGCGCTGGCGCTGGTCGGGGCCGCCCGGCAGTGGACCCAGCTGCGCACCGGCCTGACCCGGGTCGCCGCCCTGCTGGACGCCCCGGCCGGTCCGGCCGCCTCCGACGGCACGGAGGTCGGCCCCGGGCCGTACGACGTCCGGTTCGAGGAGGTCACCGTCCGGTACCGGGAGGGCGCCCCGCCCGCCCTGGACGGGTTCAGCCTGGACCTGCCGCCCGGCCGCCGGGTCGCGGTGGTCGGGCCCAGCGGCGCCGGCAAGAGCACCCTGGCCGCCGTCCTCACCGGCGCGGTGCGCCCCGCGCACGGACGGGTCACCCTCGACGGGCGGGAGCTGTCGGCGTACCGGGCCGACGACCTGCCGCGCGCCGTCGGGGGACTGCTCGCCGAGGCGTACGTCTTCCACGCCTCGGTGCGGGAGAACCTGCTGCTCGGGCGGCCCGCCGCCGGCGAGGAGGAGCTGGCGGCGGCGACCGCGGCGGCCGGGCTGCTGGACTGGGTACGCGAGCAGCCGGACGGCTGGGACACCGTGGTCGGTGAGGAGGGCGGCCAGCTCTCCGGCGGTCAGCGGCAGCGGCTCGCGCTGGCCCGGGCGCTGCTCGCGGCGCCGGGTGTGCTGGTGCTCGACGAGCCGACCGAGGGGCTCGACCCCGCCGCCGCCGACGCGGTGCTCGCCTCCGCGCTGGCGGCCACCCCGGCCGGGCACTCCGTGCTGCTGATCAGCCACCGGCTCAGCGGGCTCGCCGAGCTGGACGAGATCGTGGTCCTGGACGGCGGGCGGGTGGCCCAGCGCGGCCGGCACGCGGAGCTGGTCGCCGCCCCCGGCTGGTACCGGGACCAGTGGCTGATCCAGGAGGCCGCCGAACGCGGGTACCTGGCGCTGCGCCCCTGACCCCGCCCCGCCCGTCGGGTTCCGGGTCGGGCCAGGGTTGTCCCCGACGACGCCCGGCGGCGACCCGTGACAGGGTGGGGCCATGCGGGGCGAGGACGACGCGACAATGGTGGAGGAACGGCTGCGGGAGCTGGGCGCGCACCTGCGGGGGTCGCGCCGGCTGAAGTCCGACCTGCTGACCGAGGCACGGCACGGGCTGCTGGACGCCGTCGACGCGTACCGGGCGGACGGGCTGCCGGCGACGGAGGCGCAGCGCCGGGCGGTGGCCGAGTTCGGTTCCCCGGCACAGCTCGCCCCGGCCTACCAGGCGGAGCTGGCGGCGGGCGCGCTGCGTGGGCTGTCGCTACGGGTCATCGCGCTCGCCACGGTCGCGTTCGTCGCCGGCGACCTCACCTGGCAGGGGTCGAGCTGGGGCGGATCCCCGCCGCCGGCCGGCTACCAGGTGCTGTCGGCGTCGGTCGGCTGGGTCTGGGCGGCGGCGTTCGTGCTGGCCGCGGCGGGGCTGCTGCTGGCCGGCCGGTCGGCGCTGCGCGGCGGTGCCGCCGACCGGGCGGTGGGGGCGGCCCTCACCGGCGTTCTCGCCCTCGGCGTGCTGACCGGCTCGGCCCTCTTCGCGTGGTCGATCGGCCTCTGGGACGCCGCGCTCACCTGGCCCCCCATGATCATCGGCGTGACGGTGGCCGCCGCCGGCTATCTCTGGCTCGGCCGGGCCGCCCGCACCTGGCTGCTCGCCGCCCGCTGATCCCCGCCGGGGTCGGCTCCGCCGCCGTGGCCGCCCTCGGCCGGACGGCACCACCGCGCTCCCGGTCAGGCCGGCGCGGCCGGCGGGGTGTCGGTGTCGAGGAACCGGCCGACGGTGGAGCGGAACTCGTGCCACCCGGACCGCTCGCCGGCCAGCGCCCGCCGGCCCTCGTCGGTGAGTTGGTACGTCCGCCGTTCCCGCCCGTTGACGGTGCTCCAGGTGCTGGCCACGTGGCCGGCCCGCTCCAGCCGGCGCAGCGCGGGATAGATGGTGCCGGTCGGCAGGTCGAGCTGCCCGTCGCTGCGGTTGCGCAGCGCCTCGATGATCGCGTAGCCGTGCAGCGAACCCTGCTCGAGCACCGCGAGCAGCAGCGCGTCGAGGTGTCCGTGCAGCGCCTGGGCCTTCATGTGTAGCAACGCTACTTGTCGGCGGCCCGCGCCGCCACCGGGGTGCGGGCACGGTCTCCCGGAGACGCCCACTAGGGTATGTGCCCAGAGTCACTCGCCGGCGGCGGACGCCGGCGGGTGGGCAACCCGAAGCACACGGAGGTCAGCGTGGCCCGCCAGTCGCCCCAACGGCCCGACGCCGACGAGCCCGAGCTCGACGACGCCGACGCCCCGGCCGAGTCCGGCACCGCAACCGTCTCGTCCGAGGCCGCCCGCGCCCTCTGGGACGAGCTGCGGATCGACCCGGTGGAGATCGCGCTGCCCGCCGGCACCGGCTACACCCTGCGGGCCTACCGGCCGGCCCGGGAGCTGACCCCGACCGACGTCGCCGAGCGCGACCAGGACGACCCGTTCCTGGCCCGTCGCCAGGTCACGGAGGTCGACGAGGAGGACGACGACGAGGCCGTCGTCATCCTCGACGAGGAGGTCGCCCAGGAGTTCGCCGAGAGCGACGAGGAGGAGGCCAAAGGCCGCCGCCGCGACGCGACCGACGACGAGGACGCCGAGACCGCCGCCGAGGACGACGAGGACGAGGCGGGCGACGAGGAGGTGCCGGTCTTCCTCAGCCACCGCGGGAAGCTGCTGCTCTTCAAGACGCCCGAGTCGCTGGTCAGTTTCATCCGTTCCGGGGCGCCCAACGACCTGTCTCAGCTGGACAGCTGGAATGAACTGTCCGAACGGGTGGAGCCGGCCGACATCGCGCCGCTCGACGAGGACATCTACGAGCTCGACCTGGTGGTGGAGAACCTCCGCGGCGGGCACGACACCTGGGACCCGACGCTGCTCATCGAGGCCGGCGAGGTGGCCCGCGACCTGGCGTACGCGCTGCGGCTGCCCGCGGTGCTGGACATGCTCTCCGCCGGCTCCAGCCTCGACGACCTGGACGAGGCGCTGCGCGCCACGGTCGACGGCGGCGTCGGCGGGTTCTTCGGTCGGCGCCGACTGAAGAAAATCGGGGCACAAACCGCAAGTCTGGGTTGGCGCACCATTGTCGGGAAGATCTCTGCGACGGTGGACTGGCGCGACTGACCCTTTACGGGGAGCATCAGTCTCTGGCAGTGAAAGCCTTGTGTCCCGGGAGGAGGACGACGCCGTGGCGCTCGTGCGCGTGTACTGCGGTCTGGCCTCGGCGGATCCGGCCGACCGACCGGCCTCGGCCGGTTCGACGCTGACGTCCGCTGTGGTCGACGACGCAGGCCGTCTGCTGCATGTCTGCGAGATCGGCGACGACCCCGCTGGCTACGCCCAGCTGGTCGCGCTGCTCGTGGAGCGGTCGGGCGGGCCGAGCGGTGCGGCCATCGCCGCCGACAGCGACGACCACACGGTCACCTCGCTGCTCAGCGCCGCCGGGCGTCCACTGGCGATCGCCGACGACGACTCCGTCGACGACTTCGCCGAGCGCTTCGCCGACGACGACTCCCTGGAGGAGATGCAGTCGCCCCCGGCCGAGCGGCGCGCCGTCGGCCTGGCCCGCGCCCTGCAGGCCGGCGCCCTCTCCGCCGTCACCCTCCCGGCCCCCCGGGACCTCGCCGGCTACAAGCAGGTCCTCGCCGCGCACGCCGCCCTGTCCAGCGGCCGGCACTCCGCCGCCGTCGCGCTGCGGGAGGTGCTCCGCGAGCTCTACCCGGCCGCGTTGCGGGCGTACCCGGACCCGGCCGAGCCGGTCTCGCTGGCCGTGCTGGACGCCTTGCCCGAGCCCGGGATGCTCAGCGGCACCGTGGGGCGCGGCGACGACGCCCCGGTCTCCGCCGAGGCGGTCGCGGCGCGTCTCGCCGCCGACGGGGTCGCCGACGCCGACGAGCTCACCTCCGCGGTGACCGCCCTGCGGGTGGCCATCAGCGAGACGCCCCGGCGCGCCACCGTCAACCGCGCCCTCACCTCCGCCGTGGCGGACACCGTGCGGCAGGCCGTCGCCTCCGTCCGGGCCTGCGACGCCGGCTGCCAGGCGCTGGTCGGCGCGCTCAACGACCGGGTCGGCGCGCCCGCCACCCCGGCCCCCGGGCGCCGCGCCGCGATCCGACACGGCGAATCCCTCGGCGACGCGCCCGGCCGCACCCCCACCGGCGGTGCGCTGCCCGGCCTCAGCCCTTCCGGCGGTGGCCTGCGTGCCCTCCGGCCCGCCGAGCCCGAGCCCGCCCCGGGCGGTGGCCGCCGCAGCCGGCCCGAGCCCGCCTCCGGAGTGACGCCGCCCCCGGCCCCCCGGCCGCTCGGCCCGCCGCCGGTCGCACCCGCCCCCGTCACCCCGCCGCCGGTCGCGCCGATGCCGGTGACGCCGGCCGCGGTCGCCGGTCCCCCGGTCTCCGCGCCCCCGGCACGACCCGGATCGCTGCCGAGCCGGATCGACGGTCCGACCAACCGCCCGGTGTCCGCGCCGCCGCCTCCGCCGCCCGGCATCACCCCCATCGCTCCGGCGCAGCGGGGCACGGTGCCGCCGGCCGAGGCGGGAGAGCCGTTCCGCCCCACCCTGACCACCGCGGCGATCCAGAACGCCCGCGCGGAGCGCCAGCGCACCGTGATCCCGCCCCGCCCGAAGACCAACGGCGAGTCGGCCACGCCCACGGGCGGCTTCAGCGCCACCGACCTCAGCGTTCCCGTGCCCACGCCACGCCCCGGCCAGGAAACCACCTCCCCGGCCGCCCGGGCGGAGCCCGCTCCCCCCGGATCCCGGGCGAACTGGCCGCTGGTCAACAACCCGGAGGATCCGGCCGACAGTTCCGCCAACAACCCGGTCGCCGGCTCCTACGGCGACCGCGGCGGGCGCGGCGTCGACGCCCCGACCGATCCGGGGGCGGAGCGCCGGGTCACCCCGCCGTGGCTGGCCGACGACCTGCCCCAGGAGCCTCCGGTGCTGCGGCTGGTCGAGCCGCCGCCGCTGGCCGACCGCGCGCTGCGCGGCGGGACGGGCCCCGCTGCCGACGCCCAGCCCGAGACGCCCCCGCTGCGGCTGGTCGACCGCGAGGAGGCCGCCCGCAGTGGCCGGTCCGCCCCTCGTGAGGAGCGGCCGCCGACCGAGTACCGGCCGGCGCCGCGCGAGGAGCGACCGGCGGCCGAGTACCGGCCGGCACCCCGCGACGAGCGGCCCGCGCCCCGCGAGGAACGACCGGCGGCCGAGTACCGGCCGGCACCGCGTGACGAGCGGCCGGCGGCCGAGTACCGACCGGCGCCCCCGATGGAGCGCCGCCCGCCGCCCGTGTCCGATGAGGGCGACGGCGACCTGCTGATCTTCGCCCAGGCCAAGTCCGCCTGGTTCGTGGGGCACGACGACGAGTCCGACCTGGAGTGGTCCTCCACGGCCGACACCGGCTGGCAGGCGGCCGAGCAGGCCGCCCGCCCGGCGGTCGGTGCCGAGACCCCGGCGGGGCTGCCGAAGCGGGTCCCCCAGGCCAACCTCGTCCCCGGCTCACCGCTGCGCGACGAGCGGCCACTGCGGATCGTCCGCGACGCGGCGAGCCTCGCCGAGAACACCACCGGCTACTTCCGCGGCTGGCGCCGGGGACAGGAGATCGGCGGGTTCGCGGTCGGCGGCCGACCCGGTCGGGAGGCCGCCGGCGGCTGGGACTTCACCCGCGACACGGGTGACCGCGACGACGACCGGGAATACGAGTACCGCTCCGCCGGCTACCGCTCCTGACCGCCCGGAAACCGCCTCCCACCTGGGTGTTCCTGCCCACACCCGGATAATTTGACGCCACGTCGCGGCGGCCGGGAGCATACCGGCGGAACAGCCGGCGGCAGGGGTCGCCGGGTGGGAAGGCGACTCATGGCGACATCGGCGAACGGCCCCTCCGTGTTCACCCGTCGGGGCCTGCTGGCCGCGACGGCCGGCACGCTCCTGCTCAGCGCCTGCGGGCGCGACGAGGCGGGCGGGGGCGCTCGCGCCACGACGGTCGCGCCGGGCGGTCAGGAACTGCTGGTCGGGGTCAGCCTGGAGCTGACCGGTCCCGGCGCCGCGCTCGGCGTCCTCCAGCAGCGGGCGATGGAGATCACCCTCGAATCGCTCAACGCCAAGGGCGTGCCGATCGGCAACCGCCGCCGGGCCGTACGGCTGGAGGTGCGGGACAACGCCGGCGACCCCGCGCTGGCGGCCCGGCAGGCCACCGCACTGGCCCGCGAGGGCGGCGTGCACGCCCTGGTCGGCGGCACCGTGTCCGAGACCTCGATGGCCCTGGCCGGGGTGGCGCAGAGGGAGCGGGTGCCGTTCCTCTCACTCGCCTTCGGCGACGGGATCGTGCTGCCGCTGGCACAGCGGACGTACGTCTTCAAGATGACTCCGGACGCCGGCGACATGGCCCGGCGGCTCGCCCGGCTCATCGCCTCGCAGCGGCTCTCCCGGGTGGCGCTGCTGGCCGCGGACGGCCTGCACGGCGACTCCGGCGTACAGGCGATGACAGGGGCCCTGCGTACGGCCGGGGTGGCGCTGAGCACCACCACCCGGCTGCCCCGCACCGGCGCCGACCTCCGCCGGGCGGCCCGCGCGGCGACGGGTTCCCGCCCCGACGGGGTGGTGGTGTGGGCGACCGCCCCGGACTCGGCCGCCGCGGTCGGCGCGCTGCGCCGGGCCGGCTACGACGGGCCGGTGTTCCTCGACGCGGGCGCGGTCGCCGAGCAGACCCTGGAGGGCGGCAACGCGGCCCTCCTGGAGGGCGCGTACGCCGTCCACCCGACCTCGCTGGGCGGAGCCATGCTCGCCAACACCACCATGTCGGCGCTGGACCGCAAGGAGTTCGTCTACCGCTACGTCCAGCTGCACGGCGGGTTCAGCGGCTTCGCCCCGTACGCGTCCGACGCGGTGCAGCTGGTCGCCGACGCGGCGCGGCTGTCCACCAGCGTCGACCGTGGACGGATCCGGGCGTTCCTGCAGAACCAGGTCACCGAGGGGATGGCGGGGATGTACTCCTTCACCCCCATCCGGCACGGCGGCATGGACCAGGGCTCGCTGGGCGTCTACACCGTCAGCGCGGGTGCCTGGACCCGGGTGTCCTGACCCCGCGCACCGTGGCGCGGGCAGCGACGAGCGCCCGGTGGCGGCCGAGGCCGTCACCGGGCGCGGTCGCGTCGATCAGGCCGGCGCCACGGCGCGCGAGCGCCGCATGGTCAGCACGTACTCGACCAGCGAGATCAGCACGTGCTTCGTCGACTCCCGGTTACGGGCGTCGCAGGCCACCACCGGCACGTCGCCGGAGATCGCGAGCGCGTCCCGGACGTCCTGCGGGTCGTGGTACTGCATCCCGTCGAAGCAGTTGATGGCCACCAGGTACGGCAGCCGCCGGTGCTCGAAGAAGTCGATCGCCGCGAAGCAGTCGGCCAGCCGGCGGGTGTCCACCAGCACGACCGCGCCGATCGCGCCGCGGACCAACTCGTCCCACATGAACCAGAACCGGGTCTGACCCGGCGTACCGAACAGGTACAGGATCAGGTCACGGTCGATCGAGATGCGGCCGAAGTCCATCGCCACCGTGGTCGTCGTCTTGCCCGGCACCTGCCGGGTGTCGTCGACGCCCACGCCGGCGGAGGTCATGATGGCCTCGGTCGTCAGCGGCGTGATCTCCGAGACCGAGCCGACCAGCGTCGTCTTGCCGACGCCGAATCCACCGGCGATAACGATCTTCGCCGACGTCACGCGCCCACTCGGGGTCGGCGGGCGGTGCGACATGTCAGAGCCTGCGAAGTCCACTCAGCACCCTCTCCAGCAGTTCAGTGCCCACCGCGTCGTCCGAGTCGTCCAGAATGGTCGGCTCGTGGACCGCGACCAGGCCGTCCGTCGCCATGTCGGCGATGAGCACCCGGGCCACACCGAGCGGAAGCTGCATCCGCGCCGCGATCTCGGCGAGCGACTGCACACGTCCGTCACACAGCGCAGCGATGTACTGGTGCTCGCGGCCCTGACCGCCGTTGCCATTGGCAGCGGCGCGGCCGCGCACCGTCGTCTCGACGAGCGCCTCCAGCGCGATGTCGAGGCGCGGGCGGGTGCGACCACGGGTAACGGCGTATGGACGGACCAACGCTCCGGTCGGTTCGTCACGATCGGCCATGTCGCCGCTCACCCCCCTCGCACCCTGCACCGGCTCCGGTGGAGCCCGTCGTCGTTGTCGTTGTCACCCCGCCGACCTCACGGGTCAACGGGTCGTCAGCCCAGCATTCCCGCAGCCGCACGTGGCTGCGGGGTCAACGCGTCGCCCACCCGGTCGACCAGCAGGGCCATCTCGTAGCCGACCTGTCCCACGTCGCTGCTGCGGGCGGCGAGCACCGCGAACGACGAGCCGTCCGAGATGGACATCAGGAACAGGAAGCCATTGTCCATCTCCACCACTGTCTGCAGCACCGCGCCTCCCTCGAAGCAGCGGGCCGCACCCTGGGTGAGGCTGACCAGGCCGGACGCGATCGCGGCCAGCTGGTCGGCCCGGTCCCGCGGGAGGTCCCGTGACGACGCGAGGAGCAGTCCGTCCGCGGAGACGGCGACCGCGTGCGCGACACCGGGTACCCGGTCGGCGAAGTTGGCCAGCAGCCAACCGAGATCCTGCGTAGTTGTCATCGTTCTTGCTCCTTCTGCCCGCTCCCGGCCACCGGGCCTGAGCCAGACTGCGAGGATTGCTGCCCTCCCGGAGTCGCCTCCGGGCTGGTCGGGTTGCTGTCCGACGGGTTCGTACGCCCCCGCTGCACGCCCCGATGGTAGGCCGAAAGCAGGCCTCGGACACCCTCCGGCGTACGTCGCTGCACCGAGGTGGTGGGCTTCTCCACCGCGCCGGGCACCAACTGCGCCATCGGGGTGCGCTTGGGCAGGCCCGTCGAGGTGGTCGCCGCGACGGGCACCTCGGTCGCCGCCGAGGCGGCGCGCCACCCGTCGTCGGCCGCGGTCTGCCAACCCCCGGTCTGCTGCGCGGACCGGCGGTGACCGAAGCTGTCGGCGAGGCCGGGTCGGGCACCCCCGTTGACCGTCGGTCCGTTCTCGCGCGGCGCTCCTCCGGCCGCCGGGGTGTCTGCCATCGGTGCGTTACCTGTCGTCCCGGGTGGTGTCGGCTGCACGGCCCGACCGCCGGCGTCGACCCGGGCGAACTGCTGGGTCGGTGCACCGTTGGTCGGCGTCTTCTCGGCGGCCGGCGCCGCCTCCTCCGGCCCGGGGCGGCGGGTACGGAACCAGGCCGACTCGAGCTCCCGGAAGATCGGCAGCTCCATCGTCTCGTCCGCGTACCGCTGCCGGGTCTGGGCCGGCGGCGTGGTCGGCCGCGCCTGCGGGGCGGCCTGCGCCGGCCGCTCCGTCGGCGCGGGGGCCTGGGCCGCCGGGGTCGGCGCGCCGGAGCGCGGCACCCGCGGCAGTTCGGTGGTCATGTCCAGCGCGGCGGCCAGCCGCTCGGGCACCGGCGGGGTCGCCACGTCCCGGTCGGCACCGGCGACCGGCGGCCAGGCCGGCGGCGCCGGCGTGCTCGGACCCTGCGTGCCGGGGGCCGGGCGCTGCGGCAGCGGGCCGGTCGACGGCGGCGAGTACGGCGGGCCGGAGTACGGCGCGGCCGAGACCGGCGGGCCGGAGTACGGGTGGCCGGAGACGGGTGACGCCGAGACCGGCATGCCGGAGACCGGCGGGCCGGACACCGGCGGCGCGGAGTAGGGAACCGGCGGGGTCGACACCGGCGGGCCCGCGTAGGGCACGGGCGGCGCGGAGACCGGCGGGACGGAGTACGGCCGGACCTCGGGGCTGCTGGGCAGCTGCCGCGGGACGGCCTGCTGCTGGCCCGTGGCGTCCTGGTCGTCGGCCGACCGCCGCTGCGGCAGCGGGTCGAACGGCTCGCCGTTGGACGGGCGCGGCCGGAAGGCCTCGCCGCCGTTGAAGCCGCTGGCGCCGGTCAGGTCCGACCAGGCCGGCATGGACCGCGTCGAGCCGGCCGAGGCCGGCGTGCCGGCCCCGTTGCGCGGCGCCGGGTCGAACGGCCGGCCGCCCAGGGTGACCTGGTTGCCGGACTCGCCGGAGCGCTGCGCGGGCATCGGGTTGGCCGGGCCGTTGCCGAGCGCCGGCGGCGCGCCGAAGGCCGGGGCCGGGCCGTAGGACTGCGGGCCGGGCGCCGGCAGCGCGGGCGACGACTGTGGGCGGCCGGAGAGCGCCCGGGGCACGAGCACCGAGGTCGGCATGACCACCTCGGCGACGGTCCCCCGGTCGGTGCCCGGACGCAGCTCGACCTTGACGCCGTGCCGGGACGCCAGCCGGGCGACCACGACCAGGCCCATCATCCGCGAGACGGCCACGTCCACCTGCGGCGGCGTGGCGAGCCGCTCGTTGAGGTCGTGGAGCTGGTCGGGGCTGATCCCGATGCCCCGGTCCTCCACGTAGAGCGACGCGCGGTCGCCGACGCGCCGGGCCTCCACCATGACGTGCGAGTCCGGCGGCGAGAAGGCGGTGGCGTTGTCGAACAACTCGGCGACCAGGTGGACCAGGTCGTTGACGGCGTGCGCCGCGACCTCGATGTCCCGGTCGATCACCCCGAACTCGATCCGGGTGTAGTGCTCGACCTCGGACTGGGCAGCCCGGAGCACGTCGATCAGGGCGGCCGGCTCCCGCTGCACGCGGGTGGAGTCGGCGCCGGCGAGCACCAGGAGGTTCTCGTCGTTACGGCGCATCCGGGTCGCCAGGTGGTCGAGCTGGAACAGCTCGGCCAGCCGGTCCGGGTCCTCCTCGCCGCGCTCCAGCCGGTCGAGGTGACCGATCAGGCGGTCGACCAGGATCTGCGACCGGCGGGCCAGGTTGACGAACATCGTGGCGACGGACGCGCGCAGCGCGGCCTGCTCGGCGGCGGTGCGGACGGCCTCCAGGTGGACGGCGTTGAACGCCTCGGTCACCTGGCCGAACTCGTCCTTGCTGCGCACCGGCAGCGGCTCGGCGATCTGGTTGGCGAGCTGCACCGGGGAGAGCTGACCGGTCACCTTGGGGTCGCGCAGCCGGGCCACGGCCTGGGGCAGGCCGTACTGGGCGATGGAGAGGGCGCCCTGACGCAGGTCGCGCAGGGAGCGGGCCATCGAGCGGGCGACCAGGTAGGCGAAGAGGATCGCCAGGAGCAGCATGCTGAGCAGCAGGCCGGTCTCCAGGAACACCTGGCGCTGCACGTCCGAGCGCAGCTTCTCGGCGCCCGCGACGACCTCGCGGTCGATCTTCGTCTCGACCGTGCGGATCAGCTTGGCGTTGGCCACCATCGCCGCGTCCCACTGGTCCGCGTCGAACGGCGCGCCGGTCAGGCTGTCGGCGGTCGTGATGCCGTTGAGCCAACTGTTGTAGGTGTTCGCCTCGCGCAGGTCGGGGCCGGCGACCACCTGGGCGTAGTACTCCTGCTCCGGCTGGCTGGCCACCACCTGGAAGCTCTGCAGCCACTGGCTGGAGCCGGTGCTGGTGGCGATGTACTCGTTGCGCAGGTTCGGGGTGAGCCGCTGCTGGATGAACGCCCGGTGCACCACGTCGCGGCGGCGGGAGAGGAACTCCTTGTTCCGGGCGGTGGCGGTCGACGCGCGCATCTTGTCGCTGAGCTCGTTGTCGCCGGCGAGCTGGGTGGCCGAGTCGCGGATGCTGATCAGGTCGTCGATCAGGCCGTCGTAGGCCTGCATGGCCGGGACGAGCCCGAGCTTGCCGTTGAAGACCTGGCTGCGGGTGCCGGGCAGGTCGGTCAGCGTCTGGTCGATCTCGCCCAGCAGGCCGTCGAGGTTGGCCGGGAGGTCCTCGACCTCGGCCCGCTGCTGCGAGTACGGCCCCTTGGCCTCGTCCACCTCGACGTTGGCCCGCTCGTACGCCTGCTTGTAGCGGGCGTTGTCCTGGCCGCGCGGCACGCCCAGCAGGCGCAGCGCGTGAGTGCGCTCGTCCTGCAGCGTGTCGACCAGGTTGCCCGAGTAGCCGACGAGGTTGGCCAGGTCGCCGGCCCGGTTGGCGTTGTTGAGGGTCTCCAGGTGGTCGACCAGACCGCTGGTGCCGACGACCACCGTGGCGATGGTCGGCACGATCATGATGAGACCGAGCTTGGACCAGATCGGCATGTCGCGGAGCCGACCGGTCGGCCGGCGCAGACGCGACAGGAAGGAGCCCCCCGCCTTTGGCCGTTTGCTCACGTCACCGCCCTCGCGAAATTCTGGGACTGCGTTGCCCCTGGACAACGCCCAGCGACCGACCCCGTGGGTCGGACCATCCGAGATTCCATCACGCCACCTGCGAAAGAGAAAGCCCAGGTTGGCCGCAGCCAGCGGTGTGATGAGATGTTGGTGCAATTTGATAGCAATCCGTCTGGCCGGAGTCACTGAAGGTAATGAAGCACCCCCATCGCGTTGTCCTGCTCGCCGGCCCTTCCGGTTCCGGAAAGTCGTACATAGCGCAGCGAACCGGCCTTCCGGTGCTCTGCCTGGACGACTTCTACAAGGACGGTGACGACCCCACGTTGCCGCGACAAAACGGCCTGGTGGATTGGGAGTCACCCCACTCCTGGGACGCTGCGGCAGCCGTGGAGACCATTGCCCGCCTGGCCAGGGAGGGCAAGGCCGATGTGCCGGTTTATGCGATCGGTGCGGACCGTCGGGTGGCCACCCGGCCATTCGAGGTCGCCGGTTCGCCACTTTTCGTGGCCGAAGGGATCTTCGCGGCCGAGATCGTCGAGGAGTGCCGTCGACGGGGGGTCCTCGCCGGGGCGTACGCCCTGCGGCGGCCCCGGGGGGCGACCTTCGTCCGCCGGCTCGCCCGCGACCTCGCCGAACAGCGCAAGGCGCCCCGGGTGCTGGTGCGCCGCGGCCTGGCGCTGCTGCGCAGCGAGCCGGCGGTGCTGCGGCGGCAGACCGGCCTGGGCGCCGAGGCGGCCCGGGCGGGCGAGGTGCTGCGCGCGGTGGCCGGCATGCTCGCCGGCCACCCGCACCGCTCCTGACTCCGGCCGCCGGAACGCGGCGGCCCGCCGTGGTCAGCCCAGCAGCTTGCCGTACGCGGGCTTGATCACCTCGTCGATGATCTTCAGCCGCTCGTCGAACGGGATGAAGGCGCTCTTCATGGCGTTGATGGTGAACCACTGGAGCTCCTTCCAGCCGTAGCCGAAGGCGTCCACCAGCAGGGCCATCTCCCGGGACATCGACGTGCCGCTCATCAGCCGGTTGTCGGTGTTGACCGTCGCCCGGAACCGCAGGTCCCGCAGCAGCCCGATCGGGTGCTCGGCGATCGAGGGGGCGGCGCCGGTCTGCACGTTGGATGACGGGCACAGCTCCAGCGGGATCCGCTTGTCCCGCACGTACGCGGCCAGCCGGCCGAGCACCGGCTCCGCGCCGGGCGTGATGTCGTCCACGATCCGCACCCCGTGGCCGAGCCGGTCCGCCCCGCACCACTGGATCGCCTGCCAGATCGACGGCAGGCCGAACGCCTCGCCGGCGTGGATGGTGAAGTGGAAGTTCTCCCGCTGGAGGTACTCGAAGGCGTCCAGGTGCCGGGTGGGCGGGAAGCCTGCCTCGGCGCCGGCGATGTCGAAGCCGACCACCCCGGAGTCGCGGTGCCGGACGGCCAGCTCGGCGATCTCCTGCGACCGGGCGGCGTGCCGCATCGCGGTGAGCAGGGTGCCGACCCGGATCTGCCGGCCCTCTCCGGCGGCCAGCGCGCTGCCCTCGACGAAGCCGGCCAGCACCGCCTCGACCACCTCGTCCAGGGTGAGGTCCTTCTCCAGGTGCTGCTCGGGGGCGAACCGCACCTCGGCGTAGACCACCCCGTCGGCGGCCAGGTCCTGGGCGCACTCCCGGGCCACCCGCCGCAGCGACGACGCGGTCTGCATGACGGCGACGGTGTGCGCGAACGTCTCCAGGTAGCGCTCCAGGGAACCGGAGTCGGCCGCCTCGACGAACCACCGGCCGAGCGCCTCGGGGTCGGTGGTGGGCAGCTCGTGCCCCACCTCGGCGGCAAGCTCGACGATCGTCGCCGGGCGCAGGCCGCCGTCGAGGTGATCGTGCAGCAGCGCCTTCGGGACCTTGACGATGTCCTCGTAACGGATTGTCGCGACCATGCACAGACCCTAGTCGGCGCCGCCGGGCCGACCGACGGGACCGGCACGGATCGGCGCCCGGCGCGCCGCCCCGCGCCACCGGCGGCCCGCTCCGGCCGGACACCCCGCGCCGCCCGGCCGGAACCGCGGCAGGGGTCAGGGACGCCAGCCGTACACCCGGTCGACGGCGAGCCGGAGCACCAGGCGGCCGTCGGCGACCATCGCCGCCCGGTAGTCGGCCCAGTCGGGGTGCTCGCCGCGGATCCGCCGATAGACCTCGACCAGCTCCTCCACGGTGGCGTCGTCGGGCGCCGCCGCCGGCGGGGTGAGCGTGACCGTCCCCTCCGCGACCGCGTACGCCCCGCCGTCGGCGGTGGTGACGTGCAGGCTGGCCCGGGGATCGCGGCGCAGGTTGCGCACCTTGGCCCGGTCGCCGGTGGTGGAGCAGCGGATCAGGCCGGGCTCGGCGAGGAAGTCGAGGTTGGACAGCTGGGGCCGTCCGTCGCGGCGCAGGGTCACCAGCACGCCCCGGCCGCGCTCGCCGAACAGCTCCCACAGCCGGGCGGTCACGCCGTCACCGGCAGCGGGGCGAGGGCGGCGGTCAGCCGGGCCAGTTCGTTGAGCATCACCATGGCGGCGGCGTCGCGCCCCGGGTCCGAGACGAATTCTCCCGCGTCGTCGAGCGCCTGCCGCAGGAACACGGTCACCGGGGGTTTGATTGACATGTCACCCACCCTAGGGAGCATGTTGATGACATGTCAACAAGATGGTTAGGATGGCCGGCATGGAGCAACCACGCTGGCTGGACGAGCGGGAGCAGCGCGCCTGGCGGGGCTACCGGCGGATGCGCCGCCTGCTCGACCTGGAGCTGGCCCGGGAGCTGATGCGTGACGCCGGGCTCTCCGAGCCCGACTACGACGTCCTCTCCGACCTGTCGGAGACACCCGACCAGCGGCTGCGGCTCAGCGAGCTGGCCGACCGGATGCTCTGGTCCCGCAGCCGGCTCTCCCACCACCTGACCCGGATGCAGCAGCGCGGCCTGGTCACCCGCGAGGAGTGCGCGACCGACGGCCGGGGCGCGGTCGTCGTGCTCACCGCCGAGGGCCGGCGCGCGATCGAGGCCGCCGCCCCCGGCCACGTGGCGGCCGTCCGCCGACACCTGATCGACCTGCTGACCCCCGACGAGGTCGCCGCGCTGGACGCGCTCACGCACCGGGTGGTCGACCACCTCGCCCGACCCGGAGAATGAGCCCGTGGACCCCGAGCGCGAGTGCGACGACGACCACCGCCGGGTACGCGCGGTGCCGACCCACCTGGACGCCTGACGTGGACCCCCGCATCGTCGACCGGCTCCGCTGCCCGGTCTGCGCCGAGCCGCTGACCGAGGTCGCCACCGGCGGCGCCCGCGCGCTGCGCTGCCCGCGCCGGCACAGCTTCGACGTGGCCCGCCAGGGCTACGTGAACCTGCTCGCCGGCCGCGCCCCGCACACCGGGGACACCGCCGAGATGGTGGCCGCCCGCGCCGACTTCCTGGCCGCCGGCCACTACGACCTGATCTCGACCGCCCTCGCCGCCGCCGCGACGGAGGCCGTGGGCCACGTGGCGGCTCACCGGCGCCTCCCGAGCGGGAACGAGGCCGGGGCACGCGCCGACGGGGCGTACCCCCTGGTGGTGGATGCCGGGGCGGGGACGGGCCGGCACCTCGCGGCGGTGCTGGCGGCGCTGCCGGACGCGGCGGGTCTCGCCCTGGACGTGTCGAAGCCGGCGCTGCGCCGGGCCGCCCGGGCGCACCCGCGCGCGGCGGCGGCGCTCGCCGACACCTGGCAGCGGCTGCCCCTGGCCGACGCCGGCACGGCCGTGCTGCTGAACGTCTTCGCGCCGCGCAACGGCGCGGAGTTCCACCGGGTCCTCGACCCGGCGGGCTCCCTGCTGGTGGTCACGCCGGCCGAGGACCACCTCACCGAACTGGTCGGCGCCCTCGGCCTGCTGCGGGTGGACCCGGCCAAGGCGGACCGGGTCGCCGAGAGCCTGGGCGGGCACTTCACCCCGGCGGCGTCCACCGTGCACCGGCGGGAGCTGGCGCTGACCGGCCCGGAGGTCGCGACGCTGGTCGGGATGGGCCCCAGCGCCTGGCACACCGACCCGGCCGGGCTCGCCGCCCGGGTGGCCGCCCTCGCCGAGCCGGTCCGGGTGACCCTCGCGGTGCGGCTGACCGTCTGGCGCCCGGCGCCGCGCTGACCCGACGCGACGCGCCACCTCGGGTCAGGTGGAGAGGTCGACCTCTTCCCAGCCGGGGGGCTCGTCGTGGTACGGCCCGCGCAGCATCACCGCCCACTCCAGGGCCCACCGGCGCTGGCCGATGGCGTTGGCGTCCACCAGCCCCGGGGGCGTACGACCGGCCCGCTCCGTCTCCAGGTACGCCCAGTCCAGGCAGTAGTGCAGGTCCAGCAGGGCGGCCGCGTCGGCGGGGTGCTGCGGGGCGGTGAGGATCCGGGCCCGCCACTGGCCGAAGGTCTCCCCGCCGTGGATGTGCGGCATCCGCTCCACCAGCCGCTCGTCGACCGGCAGCGTCGGGTCGAGCTGCTTGGTCAGGCCGAGCACCCAGGCCAGCGCGAAGAGCGCGTCGTGGTGCAGCACGAACGACCGGTGGTCGCCCTTGCCGCCGGTCACGAACTGGAACTCCGGCGGCGTGACCATGTCGACCAGGTGCGAGGCGAGCAGCCAGCTCATCGCCGCCTGCGGCGGCATCCCGAAGCAGCGGGCCAGGATCAGGTGCAGCACCGCTATGCGGGCCTCGATCTCCACCGTGGGGCGGAGCTCGATCTGGTCGCCCGGCTCCCACACGAGCGGGAACTGGGCGGGCGGCAACGGGAGACGCAGCCGGGACAACTCGTCCAGGCTCGCCTCACGCACCTCCCGTGGGTCGGGGGCAGGTACGGTCACGGCGAAAGATCCTGTCTGCTCGCGACGACTCGGCGCCGGTTGTCCCCCCTTGGCCAGGGAGGATAGCGGTCCGAGTTGGCGGGCACCATGCCCGCCCCGGGGACCGCCGCGCTCAGCCGATCCGCTCGATGACCAGCGGCGTCGCGGCGAGCGCGACCGGCGAGATCCGTACCGCCCGCGCGGCGTCGTCCCGCGCCGCCGGGATCCGGGCGGCGTCCTCCGCGCGCAGCTCGTAGAGCGGGTCGCCCGTCCGCACCGCCTCGCCCGGGCGCCGGTGCAGCACGATCCCCGCCGGCACGCTGACCGGGTCCTCCTTGCGGGCCCGCCCGGCGCCGAGCCGCCAGGCGGCCACCCCCATGGCGTACGCGTCGATCGCCGCGACGTGGCCGTCGGCGTCCGCGCGGACCACCTCGACCTCGTTCGCGGTGGGCATCGGGGCGTCCGGGTCCCCGCCCTGGGCGCGGATCATCGCCCGCCAGGAGTCCATCGCCCGGCCGTCGCGCAGGGCGGCCTCCGGGTCGGCGTCCGGCAGCCCGGCCGCGTCGAGCATCTCGCGGGCCAGCGCCAGGGTCAGCTCGACCACGTCGGCGGGGCCGCCCCCGGCGAGCACCTCGACGGACTCGGTCACCTCGACGGCGTTGCCGATGGCCAGGCCCAGCGGGGTGGACATGTCGGTGAGCAGGGCGACCGTCCGTACGCCGTGCGCGCCGCCCAGCTCGACCATCGTCCGGGCCAGCTCGCGGGCCTGCTCGACGGACTTCATGAACGCGCCCGAGCCGACCTTGACGTCGAGCACCAGCGCGCCGGTGCCCTCCGCGATCTTCTTGCTCATGATCGAGCTGGCGATCAGCGGGATGGCCTCGACGGTCCCGGTCACGTCGCGCAGCGCGTACAGCTTGCGGTCCGCGGGGGCGAGCCCCGCGCCGGCCGCGCAGATCGCCGCGCCGACGTCGCGGAGCTGGGCGGTGAACTCGTCGTTGCTCAGCGCCGCCCGCCAGCCCGGGATCGACTCCAGCTTGTCCAGGGTGCCGCCGGTGTGCCCGAGACCCCGGCCGCTGAGCTGCGGCACGGCGGCGCCGCACGCCGCCACCAGCGGGGTGAGCGGCAGAGTGATCTTGTCACCGACGCCGCCCGTGGAGTGCTTGTCGACGGTCGGCCGGTCGACGGCGGAGAGGTCGAGCCGCTCCCCGCTGGCGATCATCGCGGCGGTCCACCGGGCGATCTCCGGGCCGGTCATGCCGCGCAGCAGGATCGCCATGGCCAGCGCCGACATCTGCTCGTCGGCGACCACCCCCCGGGTGTACGCGTCCACCACCCAGTCGATCTGCGCGTCGGAGAGCACACCCCCGTCCCGCTTCACCCGAATGACATCAACCGCCGCAAAACCACTCATCACAAAAGATCTTTCTCGTCGTTATGGCGGTACCGGTTCGCGGACCGCGCCCACCGAGGGATCGGGCCGACCGTGCCCGGCGGAGGGATCAAGCCTGACCGCCCGGAGCCGGGCACGGTCGGCCCCAGCCCCAAAGCTCAACCCCAGCGAACCGGGATCTCCATCGGCGGCTCACCCTCGCCGGCCCAGAAGATCCCCCCGGACGCGTCCACGACCACCACCCGGGGCGTACGGGCGAGGCCCCAGGTGATCGCCTCCGCCGGCTCGTCCCAGCTCGGGCCCTCCTCCAGCACGCCGGTCTCGGCGCCCTCGTTGTCGCCCGCGGACCGCTCCCAGTAGGCCGTCCACACCTGCTGGCCGGCGGAGAGGTCGGGGTGCACGAAGACCGTGCCGCGCCCGCGCCAGGCGGCCAGCCGCTCCGGCACCACAGGCACCGGGGCCTCCCCGGTCACGGCCTCCAGGTCGGTCACGTCGAAGGCGTGCGGCAGCAGCTCGGCCATCCGCAGCGGCCCACCCCTCGCCTCGATGAGGCACTCCGGCCCGCCCTGCTCCCAGAGCAGCTGGCGGCACCGGCCGCACGGCATCAGCGGCTCGCCGGTGGCGTCGACACAGGACAGGGCCACGATCCGGCCGCCGCCGGTGGCGTGCAGCGAGGAGACCACCCCGCACTCGGCGCAGAGCACCACGCCGTACGCGGCGTTCTCCACGTTGCAGCCGACCACCACCCGGCCGTCGTCGACCAGCGCGGCCGCCCCGACCGGGAACTTCGAGTACGGCACGTACGCGTGCCGCATCACCTCGGTGGCGGCGGCCCGCAGCCGCTCCCAGTCGATCTCCATGTGGTACTCCCCCGTCAGCCCTTGATGTACGGCTTGCCGTCGGCGGCCGGAGCCCGGACCCGGCCGACCAGCCCGGCCACCGCCAGGATCGTCGCCAGGTAGGGCAGCATGGCCAGGAACTGGTTCGGGATCACGCTGTTGATGGCGCCCAGGTACGTGGCGAGCTGGTCGGCGAAGCCGAAGAAGAGCGCCGCGAGCAGCGCCCCCGTCGGGCTCCACCGGCCGAAGATCAGCGCGGCCAGGGCGATGAAGCCCTTGCCGCCGATCATGTTCTTGGTGAACGAGTAGAGCGCCAGCGTGTAGGAGGCGCCGCCGATGCCGGCGACCACCCCGGCGAGCAGCACGTTGCGGTAGCGCAGCCCGAGCACCCTGACGCCCAGGGTGTCGGCGGCGGTGGGGTGCTCGCCGACCGAGCGGGTGCGCAGGCCCCACCGGGTGCGGAACAGCGCGATGTGGATGACCAGCACCAGCAGCAGGCCGAGGTAGAGGAAGATGTTGCCCCGGAACAGCGCCGGGCCGAGCAGCGGGATGTCCGACAGCAGCGGGATCTCCCAGTTGCCGAACCGGGGCGCGCTGTTGTACTTCTGCGCGTTGGTCTGCATCAGCCGCTCGTAGAGGAAGCCGGTGACGCCGACGGCCAGCAGGTTGAGCACGATGCCCATGACCACCTGGTCGACCAGGTAGCGGATCGAGAAGACGGCCAGCAGCAGCGAGATGAACGCGCCGCCGATCGCCGCCGCGACCAGGCCCACCCAGACGTTGCCGGAGAGGCTGCCGAAGAGCGCGCCGCTGAAGGCGCCCATCAGCAGCTGTCCCTCGATGGCCACGTTGACCACGCCGGAGCGCTCGCAGAGCACGCCGGCCAGCGCGCCGAAGACCAGCGGCAGGGCCAGGATGAACGTGCCCCGGAGGATGTTGACCAGCGGCATGAAGTTCTGCCCGGCCGGCGCGTCGGAGACCTGCCAGCAGAGGAACGACAGCACGAAGCCGACCAGCCCGACGCCGAGCACGAGGGTGAACCAGCGCTTCGGCAGCCCGGCGAGCATCGCGACGCCGGCGGCGACCGCGACGAGGCCGAAGAGGATCGCGCCGACCGTGCCGTGGATCTCGAGCGCGGCGCCGGCGGCGTCCTCGCTCAGGGTGAAGCGGGCCTGCTCGCCGGTGGCGAGCGCCCCGAACACCACCGTCGCCAGCAGGCCGAGGGCGAGCAGCACGGCGCCGACCTTGCGGGTACGGGTCCAGAAGCCCTGGTCGACGGGGGCGACCGCGACGTCTTCGACAGCCATGGTGGACATGAGTTACCAGCCCTTCGCCAGGCTCGTCTGCAACCGGGCGGCGCGGGCGGCCCGGAGCTGGAAGATCGCCTTCACCAGGGCCGGCGCGGCGATGAAGATGACGATCAGCGCCTGGAGCACGGTGACCAGCTCCAACGAGATCCCCGAGTACGACTGCATCCGGTTGCCGCCGGCCTGGAGCGCGCCGAAGAGCAGCGCGGCCAGCGCGACGCCCCACGGCTTCACCCGGCCGAGCAGCGCCACCAGGATGCCGTCGAAGCCGATCTGCGCGACCACCAGCGGGGTCAGCGCGCTCGCGGTGGAGCCGAGCACCATGTTGGAGCCGCCGAGGCCGGCCAGGATCCCGGCGAAGACCATGATCAGGACGTACGTCCGGGTGACGCTGATGCCGGCGGTCCGCGCGGCGTCGGGGTTGGCGCCGACGGCGCGCAGCTCGAAGCCGAGCGTGGACCGGTTCAGCAGCCACCAGACCGCCCAGGTGGCCAGCACCGCCAGGATGATGCCGGCGTGCACCCGCAGCCCGTCGCCGAGGAGGCGGGGCAGCTGGGCCGACCCGTCCACCGGGCGGCTGATCGCGTCCGTGCGGTTCGGGTCTTGGACGCCGTTCTGCACGATGATCCAGGTCAGGAAGTACGTGGCGACGTAGTTGAGCATGATCGTGTTGATCACCTCGTGGGCGCCGGTACGCGCCTTGAGGATGCCCGGGACGAAGCCCCAGATCGCCCCGCCGAGCGCGCCGGCGAGCACCGCGACGAGCAGGTGCAGGCCGGGCGGCAGCGGCAGCAGGAAGCCGGCCAGCGCGGCCAGGATCACGCCCATGGTCGCCTGGCCCTGGGCGCCGATGTTGAACAGGCCGCCCCGGAAGGCCAGCGCCACCGACAGGCCGGTGAAGACCAGCGGCGCGGTGTAGGTGAGCGTCTCCGAGATCGGGCTCATCACCGCCTGGAAGCCGACCGCGTCCGGGTCGAAGATCGCGCCCTTGAACAGGTTGCCGTACGCCTCGCTGACCAGCGTCCAGCTCGCGTTGAGCGCGTCGGCCGGCCGGGCCGTGATGTAGCTGTAGGTGGCGAGCACGTCGGGGTCGGACACGATCATCAGGATCGCGCCGACGATCATCGCCAGCACCAGCGACAGCAGGGTCACCGTGAAGGTGTTGGCCGCCCAGAGGTTGTCCAGGAACAGCCGGCCCAGCGAGGGCTTCGCCTCCGGGGCGGGGCCCTTCGGGGCGGTGGCCGTCCCGGCGCGCTCGGTGTTGCCGAGCGCGGTCCGCGCGGCCTGCGCCTCGGTCGCCGGCTCCTTGTCCGGGGAGCCCGACGGGGGCTTCGGGTCGCTCATGCCGGCACTCCGCTTCGCTCCGTGCCGACATGAGGCACCACCGCGCTGAGCCTGATGATTCGCTCGCTTCGCTCGCTCATGCCTCGTCCTCGCTACCAGGGCCCTCGGCAGTGGGGGCCGGGTCGCCGTCGACCGTCGTCGCGCCCGCGGTCGTGCCGCCGGCGGGTGCCGCGTCGGGGGTGATGCCGGCCATCAGCAGGCCGATCTCCTCGCGGGGGGTGTCCGGGCCGACGATGCCGATGATCCGGCCGCGGTACATGACCGCGATCCGGTCGGCCAGGCCGATCACCTCGTCGAGCTCGCTGGAGACCACCATGACGGCGGTGCCGACGTCCCGCTCCCGGATGACCTGGCTGTGGATGAACTCGATCGACCCGACGTCGACGCCGCGGGTCGGCTGGGCGGCGATGAAGAGCTTCAGCGGCCGGGACAGCTCCCGGGCCACGATGACCTTCTGCTGGTTGCCGCCGGAGAGGGTGCCGACGGCCGCGTCGGCCGAGGAGGTGCGGACGTCGAACTGCGCGATCCGCTCCTTCGCCGACTTCGCGATGGCGTCCGGCTTCAGCGCCAGGCCCTTGCCGAAGGGCGGCCGGTCGTAGATGTCGAGCACCAGGTTCTCCGCGACGGAGAACTCCTTGACCAGGCCGTCGACGCTGCGGTCCTCGGGCACGTAGCCGACGCCGGCGCGGAGCACCTTCTTGGTCGACCAGCCGTTGAGCTGTTGCCCGTCGAGGGTGACCGTGCCGGCGAGCGTCGGGCGCAGCCCCATGATCGCCTCGATCAGCTCGGTCTGGCCGTTGCCCTGCACGCCCGCGATGCCGAGCACCTCGCCCGCCCGTACGGTCAGGTCCACCCCGTCGACCGCGCGGATCTGCCGGTCGTCGTCGACGACCAGGCCGGAGAGCTCCAGAACCGGCTTGCCGGGGGCGGCCGGCTCCTTCTCCACGGTGAGCCGCACGCTGCGGCCGACCATCAGCGCGGCCAGCTCGTCGCGGCTCGCCTCGGGGGAGGCGGTGCCGACGGTCTTCCCGCGCCGGATCACGGTGATCCGGTCGGCGATGGCCTTGACCTCGCCCAGCTTGTGGGTGATGAAGACGATCGACTTGCCGGCGGCCTTGAGCGACCGCATCACGGTGAGCAGTTCGTCGGTCTCCTGCGGGGTGAGCACGGCCGTCGGCTCGTCGAGGATGAGCAGGTCGACGTCGCGGGTGAGCGCCTTGACGATCTCCACCCGCTGCTGGATGCCGACCGGCAGGTCCTCGATCACCGCGTCCGGGTCGACCCGCAGGTTGTACCGCTCGGAGACCTCGGCGACCTCGCGCCGGGCCCGCCGCCGGTCCAGGAAACCGGCGATGCCGCCCCGGACCTGTTCGGCGCCGAGCATGATGTTCTCGGTCACGGTGAAGACGGGCACCAGCATGAAGTGCTGGTGCACCATGCCGATCCCGGCGGCGATCGCGTCGGACGGCCCGCGCAGCTTCAGCGGCGCGCCGTCGACCAGGATCTCGCCCTCGTCGGGCTGGTAGAGCCCGTAGAGCACGTTCATCAGGGTCGACTTGCCCGCGCCGTTCTCGCCGAGCAGGGCGTGGATCTCTCCAGGCTCCACCGTCAGATCGATGTGGTCGTTGGCGACCAGGTCACCGAACCGTTTGGTGATGCCGCGCAGTTCGAGTCTCAGCGCAACCTCCTGGAGTGCGAAGCGATGGTGCAGCGTAGCTGCCGGTGTACCGCTCGCGGCGCGGGGCCGTCGTCGGGTGGGTGCGGATCGGCCGCCCCGGCGCCGTGGGGGTTTCCCCGCGACGCCGGGGCGGCCGGATCGTCGTGCTGTACCGCCCGCCGACCTACCCGGGTGATCGTCTCACCGCGGGCGGCCGGCGGAGCCTCACTTCGGCTGGGCCGCGGAGGTGACGGTGACGGTGCCGGCGGCGATGTCCGCCTTCAGCTTGTCGATCTCGGCCTTCAGCTCGGCCGGGACCTTGCTGTCGAACTCGTGGTACGGGGCGAGCCCGACGCCGTTGTTGGACAGGTTGCCGAGGTAGCCCGGGGTGGCCGACAGCTTCTCGCCACCGGCGGCCTTGACGACGGCCTCCTTGACGGCGTCCGGGATGTTCTTCTCGACGGTGGTGATGATCGCCGCGCAGTCCTGGGTGCTCTCGCAGCCGTCGACGTCCACCCAGATGGTGTTGTACTTGCCGCCCGACGCCTTCGCCGCACCGGTGGTGCCGAGGCCGGCGCCGCCGGCGACCGGCATGACGATGTCGGCGCCTTGGGCGACCAGCGCGTCGCTGACCTTCTTGCCCTCGTCCTGCTTGACGAAGTCGTTGGTGAAGGAGCCCTTCTGGGTGGCCTTGTCCCAGCCGACGACCTTGACCGACTTGCTCTTGGTCTTGTTGTAGTGCGCGACGCCGTCGGCGTAGCCGTCCATGAAGATGGTGACCGGCGGGATCGGCAGGCCGCCGTAGGTGCCCACCGTGCCGCTCTTGGACATGCCGGCGGCCAGGTAACCGGCGAGGAAGCCGGCCTGGGCGGTGTCGAACTGCATCGGGTAGACGTTGGTCTCCGGGACCTTCGCGTCGACGATGCCGAACTGCTGGTTCGGGTTCGCCTTGGCGATCTTGGAGGTCGCGTCACCCATCAGGCCGCCGACGGCCAGGATGAAGTCGCACTTCTGGTTGACGTACTGGGTCAGGTTGACCTCGTAGTCCGCCTCGGCCTTCGACGCGACGTACTTGATGTCGATGTTGTCGTTGGCCTTCTTGGCCTCCTCCAGGCCCTTCCAGGCGGAGGTGTTGAACGACTTGTCGTCGATGCCGCCGACGTCGGTCACCATGCAGGCGCTGTACTTCTTGTCGCCACTGCCGGCGTTGTTGTTCTCCTCGGGAGCCTCGCCACACGCGGCGGCACTCAGCACGAGCCCACCCATCGCGAAGACGGAGGCAATCCGCATCCCACGCACAGAGCGCAAGACGTCTCCTTCCCATTGCACACCGCGTCCTGCACGGTGGCAGCCCTTTGAGCCGGCCTGCGCTGCGCCGCCGGCGTCCCACGTTACGGACGGGAGCGTACGCCCGCGCCCACCCACCGGCCGACAATCGTGCACGACTGTTGAGCGCCTGTTACCCCTACGTAACCCTTAGGTGGGGCAGATCACTCTCAGTGCTGGTAGGTGCGCGGCGGGGCGTCGCGGAACGTCCGGTTCTGCGCGTCGTCCCCCGCCGACGACGTTACCGCCAGAAGACGGCCACCGCCGCGTTGACCAGGGTCAACCCCACGGTTGCCAGGAAGTGCCCACGGTTGACCACGTCGCGCTTCCGGGAAAAGAACACCATGACAAAGATCAGGATGGCGAGCACCAACTTGGTAACAAGTTTCGCGGGGTCGGGCTCGTCGCCGTCCCGCAGGGGCGCGGAGAGGCCGATCCCGGTCGCCAGCATGATCACGGACCCCCAGAGCATGGCCGGGTTGATCCGCAGCTTCCCGCTGATGTACTGGACGATCGCGCCGCCGAGCAGCAGGGCGAAACCGATCAGATGGACGTAGCGAAGTATCAGTCTCAGAGCTTCCACGGGCACCATCCTCCCCCATCAACGACGGATCGTAGTAGTCGGGCGGTAGGGGTCAGGCGAGCCGCCAGGCCTGGAAGGTGGGGCCGTCGGCCGGGAGGGTGACCGCGCCGTCGGCGTCGGGGCGCAGGGCGGGGGCGCCGCCGTACAGGTTCTCGGCCGGCCCCAGCCCGCCCAGGCGCAGCGGCTGGCCGGCGGCGCGGCGGGCCAGCACCAGCACCGTGCCGGTCGGGGCCTCGCGCAGGAAGACCAGCGTGTCCGCGTCGGCGCGCAGCCAGCGCAGGCCGCCGTGGCGCAGCGCGGGCTCCGCCCGGCGCAGGGCGATCAGGGCGCGGTACGCGGCGAACGTCGAGTCGTCCCAGCTCTCCGGCCGGTGCCACGGCATCGGCGTACGCGAGCCCTCGCCGTTGGCGCCGGTCAGGCCCAGCTCGTCACCGGCGAAGACCATCGGGGTGCCGGGCATGGTGGCGAGCAGGCCGGCGGCGACCTCCTGCCGCGCGGCGTCGCCGACCACGGTGCGGATCCGCGCCGAGTCGTGCGACCCGAGCAGCTGCCACGAGTGGGTGTACGACCGCCAGGAGACCAGCGAGCGGTAGGCGTCCATGGTGGCGAGCACCGCGTCCGCGTCCCGGCGCACCACCCCGCCCGGGGTGCCCAGGAAGTTCGGCACGGGCTGGTCGCCGTGCCGCAGCCAGGACCAGACCGGGTCGGTGAAGCCGACGTAGTTCATCGTGCCGTGCCAGCCGTTCCGGTCGAGGTCGCCGGTGTGGTCGTGGCCGTGCTCGGCCATCAGCAGGGCGTCGGCCCGGGTCCGGGCGACCACCTCGCGCAGCAGCGCCGCCACCTCGTGCGTGTACGCGTCGGCGCCCCGCCGCCCGGTCATGTTCGCCACGTCCACCCGCCAGCCGTCCAGCCCGTACGGCGGGCGCAGCCAGCGGCGCAGCAGCGAGTCCCCGGCGGTGGCGAAGCGCCGGCGCAGTTCGGCGCTGCCCCAGTTCAGCTTGGGCAGCGACCTGACCCCGTTCCAGGACTCGTAGTCCCCGGTCGCCTCGTCGAAGTAGTACAGCTCCCGCTCGGGCGCGGAGGAGTCGGAGGCGGCCCTGGTGAACCACTCGTGCGCGTCGCCGGTGTGGTTGCTGGTGATGTCGCCGAGCAGCCGCCAGCCCCGGGCGCGTACGGCGTCGGCGAGGCGGGCCAGGGCGGCGTCCCCGCCGAGCAGCGGGTCGACGGTGTCGAAGCTGGCGGCGTCGTAGCGGTGGTTGGAGCGGGCCGGGAAGATCGGGGTCAGGTAGACGGTGTTCACGCCGAGGCGGTCCAGGTGGTCCAGCCGCCCGGTGACGCCGTCCAGGTCGCCGCCGTAGAACTGCCGGGGGGTCTCGGGGCCGCGCCCGATCACCGGGGTGTCCCAGTCGCACGGGATCGCCCAGTCCGGCAGCTCGCGGCCCTCGGCGGCGGCGGAGCGGGCGAACCGGTCCGGGAAGATCTGATAGATCACCGCGTCGCGGGCCCAGGCGGGCGGCGGGGCGTGGGTGACCAACTTGAAGTCGCCGTTGTCGGGCACGTCGTGGGCCACCACGCCGGCGGCGTTCAGCCAGCGGTAGCCGCGGCTGCCGGTGAGCATGAACCGGTAGTTGCTGACCGGGTTGCGGGTTTCGACGGGGACCCGCCACCAGACGTCGGCGCCGTCGGTGCGGTCGACGACCGCCTCGGTGAACCGGGGCTCGCCGTCGCCGGTGGTGCGCACGTGCACCTGCCGGACGTCAGCGCCGGCCGGCACCCGGACGAAGACGTCGACGACGTCGCCGAGGGCGGGCTCCTGCTCGGGGACGTACAGGGCGGAGCCGTCGTGGTGCGGCAACAGGGACATGGTGGCGCCTTTCGCGTCGGTCGGACGGGAGAGAAAGGGGTCTCCCGCCGCGGCCGGTTCCCCGACCGCGGCGGTCGATCCGTGACTGCTCCGGTGTACGTCGGACGCCGACGCCCTTGCCGCAGCTCTGCGGTGTCGCGGAACGGCCGGTGGACCCGGCCGGTCGCGACGGAGCGGCACCCCTCGCCTCGACCTCGGCGAGGAGCGGCCGCCACCTATCCGCTTTATCCTTTGACGGCTCCGGCGGTGAGGCCGGAGACGATGTAGCGCTGGACCATCTGGAAGACCAGCACCGTGGGGATCGCGGTGAGCAGGGTGCCCGCCGCGAAGATCCCGAAGTTGTTGTTGCGTTCGCCGGCCACCAGGCCGAACATCCCGACCGCGAGGGTCTTCGACTCGCTGTTGGTCAGGAAGACGTTCGCCATCAGGAACTCGTTGATGGTGCCGATGAAGGCGAGCAGGCCGGTCACCGCCAGGATCGGCGCCACCAGCGGCAGCATGATCCGGAAGAAGACCTGGGCGTGCGTGGCGCCGTCCATCGTGGCCGACTCGTCCAGCTCCCGGGGGAGCGTGTCGAAGAAGCCCTTCATCAGCCAGGTGTTCACGCCCAGCGCGCCGCCCAGGTAGAGCAGCAGCAGGCCCCACGGCGTGTTGAAGCCGATCGCCGGCCACAGGTCGGTGATCGTCGTGAAGATCAGGAAGATCGCCACGATCGCCAGGAACTGCGGGAACATCTGGATGAGCAGGAGCGAGAGCAGCCCGACCCGCCGACCGGCGAAGCGCATCCGGGAGAAGGCGTACGCCGCCAGCGCCGACAGGAAGACCGACGCGAACGAGGCCACCCCGGCGATGAGCAGCGAGTTGAGGAACCACCACCCGAACGCCGTACGGTCGAACAGGTTCGTGAAGTTCTCCACGGACGCCCCGGTCGGCAGCAGCTCCGTCGAGGAGAGCGTGCCGAGCGGGTTGAGCGCGGCCGAGAGCACGAACAGGATCGGGAAGAGGCTGAACGCGACGGCCAGCACGCCCACCAGGTGGCGCCAGCCGACCTGGGCGAACCACCGGTTGCGCCGCCGGCCCGCGTTGCGGTTGACGGCCGGGGCGCCGGTCGCGCCGCCCGTGGCCGGGGTGCCGTGCAGCGAGGTCACGAGTACACCTCCTCCTGCTTACGGGTGCGCCGGAAGCTCACCGCCGACACCACCGCGACGATGGTGAAGATGAAGATCGACACCGCGGCCGCCAGGCCGAACTGAGCGCCCTGCGCGCCGAAGGCCAGCCGGTACGTGTACGTGATCAGCAGGTCCGTCGCCCCCGCGGTCGGGTTGTCCGCCGGGAAGGGACCGCCCTCGGTGGTCAGGTAGATCGCGTTGAAGTTGTTGAAGTTGTACGCGAACGACGCGATCAGCAGCGGGGAGAGCGCGACCAGCAGCAGCGGCAGGGTGACCGACCGGAACGACTGCCACGGCGACGCGCCGTCGACCGACGACGCCTCGGTCAGCTCCTTCGGGATGGCCTGGAGCGCGCCCGTGGCGACCAGGAACATGTACGGGTAGCCGAGCCAGAGCTGCACCAGGATCACCGCGATCCGGGCCGACCACTCCTGGCCGAACCAGTCCACCCCGAGCCCGAACAGGTTGTTGATCAGGCCGAAGTCGGTGTTGAACATGTCCCGCCAGACCAGCAGCATCGCGAAGGACGGCATGGCGTACGGCAGGATCAGCAGGATTCGGTAGAAGTTGGTGCCCCGCATCCGGGGCGAGTGCAGGGCCAGGGCGATGAACATGCCCAGGATGAACGTGCCGCCGGTGGAGCCGATGGCGAAGGCGAAGTTCCACAGCAGCGTGCCGAAGAACGGCCCGGAGATGGCCGGGTCGGTGAGCACCCGGGAGAAGTTCTCCAGCCCGACGGTGACCTTCCAGCCCTGGGCCAGTCGCTCGCCGTCGGCGGCCACGAAGGCGCCGGTCTCCTCGTCCGCCGTCCAGGTCTTGCCGCTCTCGATGTCCTTGATGCAGTCGCAGCCGGCGTCGTACGCCCGGATGGCCTTGCCCTCGTAGGCGCGGGACAGGCCGGCGGAGCGCAGCGCGCCCCCGGACGTCGGCACGACCAGGTCGGTGATCTCCTGGCTGCGGGCGCTGGCCTGACCGAAGTTGAGCACCGTGTAGCCGTCGGCGGCGGTGACCTTGCCGCCCGGGGCCACGGTGACGTCGGCCGGGTCGAGCTGACGCAGCCCGCCGGCGTCGCCGGCCGAGACGGTGCCGGTGCCCGGGTCGCTGACCAGGAAGACGAGCGGGCCGGTCGCGGGGTCGCCCTCGGTGGCGACGGAGAGGGCGTACTCGGTGGAGCCGGGCACCTGCTTGACCGACGCGGTCTGGATGGCGACGACGGCGTCGTCCTTGGTGCCGCGGTGGCCGTCGCCGAAGTTCGTGAAGGCGGTGCTCGCCGTGTACAGCACCGGGACGATCTGGAACGCGATCAGGAAGAGCGTGCCGGGGACCAGGTACTTCGCCGGGATGTGCCGGCGGGTCAGGTAGAGGTAGAAGAGTCCGACGGTGGTGGCGGCCAGCACGGCCAGCCCGATCCACTTCTCCGCCTCGACGAGCGGGAAGGCCGCCCAGACCGCGATCCCGGCGGTCAGGCCGAGCAGGACCACCTTGACGAGCAGACCGGTCGCGGTGATCGGCGCGTGGTGCCGCGCGGTGCGGGACTTGCCCGGGAGCCCGGGGCCGACGGGCTCCCGGCCCGGGGGCTGCGTGGCAGCCCCCGGGCCGGACAGCGACGTGCTCATTACTTGATCTGGCCGGAGATGGTCTTGCCGGCTGCGGTGATCGTCTTGGCCGGGTCGGCGCCGCCGATGATGGCGGCCTCGGCCTTGCCGAACGGGTCCCAGATGGTGGCCATGGCCGGGATCGCCGGGAGCACCTGGCCGTTCTTGCCGGCCTCCTGGAACTTGGCCAGGTCCGGGTCGGTGCCCTTGACCTGGTCGAGGGCGGCGGTCAGCGCCGGCGGGCGGGGCTCGGCGTTGTAGAGCGCCACGGCCAGCTCGGGGGTGGTGACGTGGTTGGCGACGAACTCCTGGGCCAGGGCCTTGTTCTTGCCCTTGGCGGCGACGTAGAACGCCTGGACGCCCACGAACGGCTGGGCCTCCTTGCCACCGGCGAAGCCGGGGACCGGGGAGATGTCGTACTTGATGTTGGCCTTCTTGGCGTCCGCGATGGCCCACGGGCCGGAGACCAGGTAGGCGCACTTCTTGCCGGTGAACGTGGCGATCGAGTTCTCGCCGGTGATCGAGCGCTTGAGCGCGCCGTCGCCCTTCTCACCGAGCTTGGCGATCTTCTTGAACGCCTCGATCGACTCCGGCTTGCCCACGCCCAGGTCCTTCGGGTCGTAGTCGCCGTTGGCGCCCGTGCCGAAGAGGTACCCGCCACCGGAGGTGTAGAGCGGGTAGATGTGGTAGGCGTCGCCGTTCTGGCCGGACTGGAGGCAGAGGATCTCGCTGGCCTTCTTCTCGGCCTTGAGCTTCTTGCCGGCGGCGACGAGGTCCTCGATGGTCTTCGGCGCCTCGGGGGCCAGCTCGGTATTGCGGATCAGCGCCAGGTTCTCCATGGCGTAGGGCACGCCGTAGAGCTGGCCGTTGAACGTGACGGCCTTGACGGCGGTCTCGTTGAAGCCGCTCTTATGCTCGGCGGCGAGCTGCACCGGGTCGATGGCGCCGTTCTGGACGAGGTTGCCGATCCAGTCGTGCGCGCCGACCACGACGTCCGGGCCGCTGCCCTGCTGCGAGGCGGTGACGAAGTTGGTCTGGAGGTCCTTGGAGACGGCCTGGACCTCGACCGTGACGCCGTTCTCCTGACCGAACTTCTCGGCGAACGGCTTGAGGGCGGCGGTGCGCTTGTCGTCGGCCCAGATCACCAGCTTGCCGCCGGCGGCGGCCTTGGTGGATTCCTTCGCGGCCGGCTCGTCGCTGCTGTCGCTGCCGCAGCCCGACGCGGCGAGCGCCAGGCCGAGGACGGCGACCACACCCGCGGTACGGATGCGCATCGGTACTCCTGTCGTCATGGCGGCACGCCGGGGGAAGGGCGGTCCCGCCAGTGGAAGCTCTGTAAGTTTCTTGCCAACCGGCGCTCGGCGTGCTGCGCCGCTGCTCTCGCGTGTTGCGGGGACGTTAGCAAGAGGTTGCAGAGAATGGAAGGGCTTGCAGAAGTGTACGCAAGAACTTGCCAGTGAGCTAAAGTGCGCCCATGCGCGCTCGACTGTCCGACATCGCCCAACAGGCCGAAGTCAGCGAGGCCACGGTGTCGCGGGTGCTCAACGACCGCCCGGGAGTGGCCCCCGAAACCCGGCAAGCCGTACTGACCGCCCTCGATGTGCTCGGTTACGAGCGCCCGGCCCGGCTCCGCAAGCGCAGCGCCGGCCTCGTGGGTCTGGTGGTCCCCGAGCTCGACAACCCGATCTTCCCGGCCTTCGCCCAGGTGATCGAGTCGACCCTGGCGCAGAGCGGCTTCACCCCCGTGCTGTGCACCCAGACCGCCGGCGGGGTCACCGAGGACGAGTACGTCGAGATGCTGCTGGACCGGCAGGTCTCCGGAATAGTCTTCGTCTCCGGCCTGCACGCCGACACCGCCGCCAACCACGACCGCTACCGGGCCCTGATCGCCCGCCCGCTGCCCGTCGTGATGATCAACGGCTACGCGCCCGGCATCCCCGCGCCCTTCGTCTCCTGTGACGACGGCGAGGCCACCGAGCTGGCCGTGGCCCACCTGGTGGCGCTCGGGCACCGCCGCATCGGCCTGATCACCGGCCCGGACCGGTTCGTGCCGGTGCAGCGCCGGGTGGCCGGCTTCCGGGCCGCGATGGGCCGGCTGGTCGGCGTCGACGAGGCCGGCCTCGACGAACTGGCCGAGCTCTCCCTGTTCGGTGTGGAGGGTGGCGAGGCCGCCGCCGCCCGGCTGCTGGACCGCGGCGTCACCGGCATCGTCTGCGGCTCCGACCTGATGGCGCTCGGCGCGATCCGGGCCGCCCGGCAGCGCGGCATGTCGGTCCCCGGCGAGCTGTCGGTGGTCGGCTACGACGACTCCCCGCTGATGGCCTTCACCGACCCGCCGCTGACCACCATGCGGCAGCCGGTGGCCGCGATGGCCGTCGCCGCCGTCCGGGCCCTGGTCGACGAGATCAACGGGCACGCCGCCCCGCACTCGGAGTACGTGTTCCGCCCGGAACTGGTGGTGCGGGGCTCCACCGCGGTCGCCCCCACCGACGCCGCGCGGCGGGCCCCGGGCGGCGCGACCCGGCAGCGCCCGGCCCCGCCCGCCCTCGCCGTACCGGCCTGACCGCCACGGCTCCCGCCTGACCGCCCTCTCCGACCCGGCCGCAGGCCCCGGAAGGGCTCACCGGGCGTGAGCCGGCGGAGTCGTGGCGTGATCATTGCCATTTCTTGCGCAAGGAATGCTTGACTCTTGCAGTCGCGGGCGGCATTCTGCTCAGACACCGCCCCCGCACCCGCACCGCGCCGGGTGCCGCCGTCCCGCGCCACAGAACGGGGAACGCCACCGATGACCGTCAGCAACCCCACGCCGCTGACCTCCGACGACGACTGGTGGCGCTCCGCGGTCGTCTACCAGGTCTACGTACGCAGCTTCGCCGACTCCAACGGCGACGGCGTCGGCGACCTCCAGGGCATCCGTGAGCGCCTGCCGTACCTGCGCGACCTCGGGGTGGACGCGCTCTGGCTGACCCCGTTCTACACCTCGCCGATGATCGACGGCGGGTACGACGTCGCCGACTACCGCGACGTCGACCCGATGTTCGGCACCCTCACCGACTTCGACGCGATGATCACCGACGCACACGCCCTCGGCCTGCGGATCATCGTCGACCTGGTGCCCAACCACACCTCCAGCGCGCACCCGTGGTTCCAGGCGGCGCTGGCCGCCGGCCCCGGCTCCCCCGAGCGCGCGCGCTACCTCTTCGCCGAGGGCACCGGCGAGCACGGCGAGCTGCCCCCCAACGACTGGGAGAGCATCTTCGGCGGCCCCGCCTGGACGCGGATCGACGACGGCCAGTGGTACCTGCACCTGTTCGACCCGGCCCAGCCGGACCTGAACTGGCGCCACCGGGAGGTACGCACCGAGTTCGAGGGCGTCCTGCGCTTCTGGCTCGACCGGGGCGTGGACGGCTTCCGGATCGACGTGGCGCACGGCATGATCAAGGCCGAGGGGCTGCCGGACGTCGGGTTCAGCTCGATGACCACCGGTCAGCGCCAGGCGGAGCTGCTCGGCAAGGGCCGGCTCCCCTACTTCGACCAGGACGAGGTGCACGACATCTACCGCGCCTGGCGGCCGATCCTGGACAGCTACCCGGGCGGCCGGATGGCGGTCGCCGAGGCGTGGGCCGAGACCCCGCAGCGCCTCGCCCGCTACATCGGCCCGGACGAGCTGCACCAGGCGTTCAGCTTCGACTTCCTCGACGCGACCTGGTCGGCCGACTCGTTCCGCAAGGTCATCGACACCGCGCTCGCCGAGTCGACGATCGTCGGCGCGCCCACCACCTGGGTGCTGTCCAACCACGACAAGCAGCGGCACGTCACCCGCTACGGCGACGGCGCCGAGGGGCTGCGCCGGGCGCGGGCCGCCACCCTGCTGATGCTCGCCCTGCCCGGCTGCGCCTACATCTACCAGGGCGAGGAACTGGGCCTGCCGGAGGTGCTCGACCTGCCGGACGAGCTGCGCCAGGACCCGGCGTTCCTGCGCACCGGCCAGAGCCGGGACGGTTGCCGCGTACCGATCCCGTGGAGCGGCGAGCTGGCCCCGTACGGCTTCGGGCCGCAGGGCAGCGAGCTGAGCTGGCTGCCGGCCCCCGCGACCTGGCGTGGCCTCTCGGTCGCCGCCCAGGCCGGCGTGCCCGGCTCGACGCTGGAGCTCTACCGCACCGCGCTGCGGATCCGCCGGGAACACCCGGCGCTGGCCGCCGACGCGGGCGGGGTCACCTGGTTGGAGGCCGGGCCGGGCATGCTCGCCTTCAGCCGCACCGCCGGCGACACCGTGCTGACCTGCGTGGTCAACATCAGCGGTGCGCCGGCCCTGATCGACGGGTACGGCGCGCCGATCGCCGCCAGCGAGCCGCTCACCGGGCAGGGCTCCGGCCATCTGCTCGGAGTCGACGCGGCGGCCTGGTTCGAACGGCGCTGAGCGGGTAACCCGTCATCGACCTGGTCGTCCGTTGTGCCCCGCGCCGACGGGCGACTGGGCTACCGACCCCTTGTGGTGGGGGGTGAGGTGGCGCCGGCGCCACCGGAGTCCGCTCCGGCGGCGCCGGCGTCCATCGGGGCACGTGTCGCCCCCGGCCCCTGCGGGTACGACGGGCCCATGGTGGTTCGCGTCGCGCAGTACACCCTCGACGTCGTCGATCTCGACCTGATGGCCGGCTTCTGGGCGGCGGCGCTCGGCTACGCCGTCGACGCCGGCGGCGACGGCAGCGCGAAGCTCCATCCCCCGGACGACCGGGTCGGGGCTCCCACCGTCTGGTTGCAGGGCTCCGGCACGCCCAAGCACGGGAAGAACCGGCTGCACCTGGACGTGGTCGCCGACGGCGATCCGGCGGACGAGGTGAGCCGGTTGATCGGGCTCGGCGCCCGGCCCACGGACGTGGGGCAGCGCGGCGACGAGGGGTTCACGGTGCTGGCCGACCCCGAGGGCAACGAGTTCTGCGTGCTGCACCGCTCGCCCCACCGCCGCTGACCCGCGCCGCCCGGGCGGCCCCGGCTCCGCCCGGACCGGCTCAGGCGCCGCCGGTGAGCTTGGCGGCGATGCGCCCGAAGCCCGCCCGCAGCTCGGCCTCGGTGGGCGGGGCGAGGGGCTCCGCCCGGTCGGCCTCCTCGGCCGCCGCCTCCAGTTCCTCGTCGATGGTGTCCTCGAAGTCGCCGTAGAGGTCGGCCTGGTCGAGCTGCGCCGCCTCGTCCTCGGCGGCGACCTGGGCCGCGGCGATCTCGCCCCGGATCTCCTCGGCCGAGACCGCGGGCAGCAGCGGCTCGACCACCGCCATCAGCTGCTCCTCGGCGACGATCGCCTCGGCCAGCGCGAGGGCGTGCGGCCGCTCGTAGGGGCCGCAGACCACCGGCTCCCACTCGTCGGCGTCGCCGAGCGGCCCGAAGGTGATGATCCACGGCAGGCCGAGCATCGGCGAGTCGTCCGGCAGGTCCAGTGTCACGAGTGCGCCCACGCGCCCATCATGGTCCGTCGCGCCGCGGCACCGGGAGGCATTCGCCCCTATTCACCGCCCCCGTGGCTGTCGGGATTCCGCCGCGCCGTCGGCGGTCAGGCGGCGGGAACGCCGACGGCGGCCTGCCAGCGGGCCGACCAGTCCCGTGTCGTCGGCGGCGGCCGGAGCGCGGACGCGCGTCAGCCCGGTCGCGTCGCGTCCAACGCCGCGCGGACCAGGGCCAGCGCCGCCGCGGGCGGCACGCCCAACCGGGCGGCCTCGGCGGCGTAGTCGGCCGCTACCTGCTGCAACCGGTCCGTCGCATCATCGCGCCCGGGTGCGACGAAAGTGCCGTGCCGGCCGCGGGTCTCCAGCAGGCCGGCCGCCTCCAGCTCCCGGTAGGCCCGGGCCACGGTGTTGACCGCCAGCCCGAGGTCGGCCGCGAACCGTCGGACGGTGGGCAGCCGGGTGCCCACCGCCAACCGGCCCGTCCCGATCAGCTCCGCGAGCTGCCCGCGCACCTGCTCGTACGGCGGCACCGCCGAGGCCTGGTCGACCGAGATCCGCACGCCCGCTCCGCCGCTCATCCGGCCCCGCCCGGGGTGCCGGGATCCGTGTCCACGTCCAGGTCGACCGGCGCCGGGCCCTCCGCCAGGTCCACCACCCGACCGCGCGGGCTGGTCGCGGCCAGCGCCGCGCCGAAGAGCACCAGCTGGTTGAGCAGGTAGAGGTAGAGCAGCAGGCCCACGGCGCCCGCCACCACCGTGTACGCCGGGTTCCGCTCGGTGCGCACCACGTAGAAGCGCCCGACGGTGTTCAGCAGCGTGATGCCGACCGCGACCAGCAGCACCACCGGGCGCAGCCGGGACCGGGTCATCCGCAGCCTCGGCACCGCCACCAGCAGCAGGGTGGCCAGCACCGCGTTGACCAGCACGCTGAGCACCGCGCTGACCGTGGTCAGGCCGACCGAGCCGGTGCTGCGCAGCAGGAAGCGCAGCAGCGACTCCAGGGCGTCCACCGCCGCCACCGAGACGCCGAGCAGCACGAAGATGACCAACAGCACGCCCAGGTCGACCAGGCGGCGGACCACCAGGTTGCCCGGTTGCTGGTTGAGCCCGTACATGAGCCGCTGGGAGGAGCGGATCGCCTCCACCCAGCCGATCCCGGTGAACGCCAGGATGATCAGGCCGACCACCCCGACCGTGCCGCTGCTGTCGGCGATCTGCACGGGGTCGAGGAACGGCAGGTTCTCCCGGAGGAAGTCCGCGGCGGCGGCGCTGACCTCGTCGTTGTCCTCCAGGATGGCCCCGAAGATCGAGTACCCGACCAGCGCCAGCGCGAAGACCGCGAAGAAGCCGTAGTAGGCGATCGCGGCGGCCAGCCGCCCGCCCAGCACGTCGTTGTAGAGCACGCCGGCCCGCCACAGGTGGTCGGCGGCGCCCCACCGGCGGCGCGCGGCACTGATCCGGCGGTCGATGCCCGCCTCGATGCGGCCCAGCACGTTCACGCCGTCATCCTCGCCGATCTCCCGCCCCCGCGCCGGCAACCGGCCGCCGGCCCGCACCGGGCGGCGACCACGCGGCGCGGGTCGGCGTCGGTCGTACGGCGTGGGTCGGCGTCGGCGCGGTGGACGCCGTGGTGCTCGTGGCGCACCCGGGCGACCGCTCAGCCGCCCAGCCGGAAGTCCCGGCGCGGCTGCCACCGGGTCTGCCCGCTGTGCGAGAAGAGGGTGAACGCCTCCACCTCGAACATGGCCGAGAAGTCGGCCAGGTCCTCGTACGCCCGGTCCAGCGCCTCCGGTGCGACGTCCTGCGCCACGGTGACGTGCGGGTGGTACGGGAAGCGCGTCTCGCGGTGCAGCTCGGGGGCGGCCCTGATCGCGGCGGCGAGCAGCTCGCACTCGCTGATCCCGGCGGCCACGGCCACGAAGACGACCTGGGTCACCGGCCGGAACGTGCCGGTGCCCCGCAGGTGCAGGGTGAACGGCAGGTGGGCGGCGGCGACCGCGCCGAGGTGCCGTTCCACCGCCGGCAGCGTCGCCACCGGGATCTCGGTCGGCCCGAGCAGGGTCACGTGGGCGGGCACGACCCGCGGGTCGCCGGCCTCGACGCGCCGCCGGGTGAGCATGCCGCCCCACGGCTCCGGGATGTCGACCGCGATGCCGATCTCGATGGTGTCACCGGCGTCCGGCGCCCCGTCCCTGCGATCCACGCTGTCCGTCATCCCTCCGGCCACCGGCTTGTCCGCCCTCACCCGTCGCGCCGGGGCGCTACTCGCCGCGCACCGGCGGGAAGAAGCCCACCCGCTCGTACACGGTGCGCAGCGTCGCGTCGGCGGTCGCGCGGGCCTTCTCCGCGCCGGCGACGAGCAGCTTGTCCAGCTGCGCCGGGTCGTCGAGGTAGGTCCGGGTGCGCTCCTGGATCGGGCCGACGAACTCCCGCACCACCTCGCCGAGGTCCTTCTTCAGGTCGCCGTAGCCCTTGCCGGCGTACGCGGCGACCAGGTCGTCGACGCTGCGCCCGCTCAGGGCCGAGTAGATGGTCAGCAGGTTGGAGATGCCGGGCTTGGTCTCGGTGTCGAAGACGATCTCCCGCCCCGTGTCCGTGACCGCGGAACGGATCTTCTTGGCCGAGCGGGCCGGATCCTCCAGGAGGTTGACGATGCCGGCCGGCGACGAGGACGACTTCGACATCTTCGCCGTCGGGTCCTGGAGGTCGGTGATCTTCGCGGTGTCCTTGACGATGTGCGGCGCGGGCACCGTGAGGGTCGGCCCGAACAGCGAGTTGAACCGCTGGGCAAGGTCGCGGGAGAGCTCCAGGTGCTGACGCTGGTCCTCGCCCACCGGCACGGCGTTGGCCTGGTAGAGCAGGATGTCGGCGGCCTGCAGGATCGGGTAGGTGAACAGGCCGACGCTCGCCCGCTCGCCGCCCTGCTTCTGCGACTTGTCCTTGAACTGCGTCATCCGGCTCGCCTCGCCGAACCCGGTGATGCAGCCCAGCACCCAGGCGAGCTGCGAGTGCTCGGGCACCTGCGACTGCACGAAGACCGTGCTGCGCTCGGCGTCGAGGCCGACGGCGAAGAGCTGGGCGGCCGCCATCCGGGAGCGCTGCACGAGCGTCTTCGGGTCGTGCCCCGCGGTGATCGCGTGCAGGTCGACCACGCAGTAGTAGGCGTCGTGCGTGTCCTGCAACGCCACCCAGTGCCGCACGGCGCCCAGGTAGTTGCCGAGGTGGAACGAGTCGGCCGTCGGCTGGATGCCGGAGAAGACGCGGGGGCGGGCGGGTACGTCGGACATGGCGGCAATTCTGTCAGCAAGACCCGGTGCGCGTCATGACGGGCCGGCGGGTCGGCTCCGCCCCGTCGGTGTCGGGGCGGCGACCTCGCGCCGTGGCTCCGGCAGGCGCCCGGCGGTGACCGTGAGCCGGGCCACCCGTCGCCCCTCCAGCGTGAGCACCCGCAGCAGCCATCCGCCGGACGGGTCGTCGGGTTCCGCGCGGCCGTCGCCGGCCGGGCCGGCGGTCACCGGCACCTCGTCGCCGGCGACCGGGAGCCGGCCCAGCGCGGCCATCACGAAGCCGCCGACGGTCTCGTACGGGCCGGGTGGCAGGCTCACGCCGGTGTGCTCGGCGAAGTCGGCGAGGTTGAGCCGGCCGTCCACCACGGCGGGCAGGCCCGCGTGCACCGGGTCGGGGGCGGTGTCGTACTCGTCGTGGATCTCCCCGATCAGCTCCTCGATCAGGTCCTCCAGGGTGACGATGCCGGCGGTGCCGCCGTACTCGTCGACCACCACGGCGAGGTGGTGGCGTTCCCGGCGCATCTCGCTGAGCGCGGCGAGCACCCGTTTGCTGCCGGGCAGCCGCTTCACCTCCCGGGTCAGCTCGCCGACGGTGGTCCGGGGGTCGAGGTCGGGGTGGAGCAGCACGTCGCGCAGGTGCACGAAGCCGACCACGTCGTCGTGGGTGCCGTCGATGACCGGGTAGCGGGTGTGCGTCTCGGCGCGGACCAGCCGCTCCGCCTCGGCGATGGTGAGCCGGGCGGAGAGGAAGACGACCTCGGTGCGCGGCATCATCACCTCGCGGACCAGGCTCGCGCCCGCGACCAGCACCTCGTCGATGATGCGGCGCTCGACCGGGTCGAGCAGGGTGTTGGCGGCGACCAGGTCGCGCAGCTCCGCCTCGCTGATCCGCTCCCGGCCGGCCGCCGGGCTGGCGCCGAGCAGGGCCGTCACCGCCCGGGTGGCGGCGTCCGCGGCGCGCACCACCATCCGGGCGACGGCCCGGGGCAGCGGCCCCGGCTCGCGGCGTGACCGGCTCCGGGCGCGTCGCCGCGGCCCGGGAGCACCCGCTTCCCGCATGACAGTGATGGTAGACAGCACCGGCCCGACAGGCTGTCCGTGTTCGGGTCTGTTCGAAGTTGGGGAATCATGATGGAATGGCAAGGTCGCCGACGGTGGGCGGTCCCCGCGCGACCGGCCGTAGGGTGATCACGACACGGGCCGCGACCGGGCGGCCAGGCAGGAGGAGACCGACGTGAAACTGCTCGTCACCGGCGGCGCCGGCTTCATCGGCAGCGTGGTGACCCGGATGCTGCTCGACGCCGGCCACGAGGTGGTGGTGCTCGACGACCTGCGCACCGGCCACCGGGAGGCGCTCGCCCCCGACGCGACGTACGTCGACGCGTCCGTCCACGACGCCGCGCGGGTGCTCACCCCCGGTGCGGGCTTCGACGGGGTGCTGCACTTCGCCGCGCTGATCGCCGCCGGCGAGTCGATGACCAGGCCCGAGCTCTACTGGCACGCCAACACGGTCAGCTCCATCGCCCTGATCGACGCCGTCCGGGCCGCCGGCGTGCCCCGCCTGGTCTTCTCCTCCACCGCCGCCGTCTACGGCAACCCCACCGAGCTGCCGATCCCGGAGACCGCGGTCAAGGCCCCCACCAACACGTACGGCGCCACCAAGCTCGCCGTCGACATGGCCCTCACCTCCGAGGCGATCGGGCACGGCCTGGCCGCCGTCTCGCTGCGCTACTTCAACGTCGCCGGCGCGTACCTCGACGGCGACGTCGCGCTCGGCGAGCGGCACGACCCCGAGACCCACCTGATCCCGATCGCGCTGGAGGTGGCCGCCGGCCGGCGGGAGAAGCTCCAGCTCTTCGGCGACGACTACCCGACCGTCGACGGCACCTGCGTGCGCGACTACATCCACGTCGCCGACCTGGCCCGCGCCCACCTGCTGGCGCTCGACGCCGCGACCGCCGGCCAGCACAGGATCTACAACCTGGGCAACGGCAACGGCTTCACCAACCGGCAGGTGGTCGACGTGGTCCGCGAGGTCACCGGGCACCCCGTGCCGGTCGAGGTGGCGCCGCGCCGCGAGGGCGATCCCGCCGAGCTGGTCGCGTCGTCCGCGCTCGCCCGCGAGGAGCTGGGCTGGGTGCCGCAGAAGCCGACCCTGCCCGACATCGTCACCGACGCCTGGGCCTTCTACCGCACGCACGTCGTGGGGCCGCGATGACCGACGACGTCGCGACCCGCGCCACCGCCGGCTTCCGTTCGGCGTACGGCGAGCCGCCCGCCGGCCACTGGGCGGCTCCCGGGCGGGCGAACCTCATCGGCGAGCACACCGACTACAACGACGGCTTCGTGCTCCCCTTCGCCCTGCCGCTGCGCACGGTGGTGGCAGCCGCCCCGCAACCCGGCGACACCTGGACGGTCTGCTCGGAGCTCACCGGCGAGACGGTCACCTTCGGCGCCGACGAGCTCGCCGGGCCCGGCCGCGTCGACGGCTGGGGGGCCTACGTGGCAGGGGTCGTCTGGGCGCTGCGGGAGGCGGGGCACGCGGTGCCCGGCGCGCGCCTGGCGATCGCCTCCGACGTGCCGCTGGGCGCCGGGCTCTCCTCCTCGGCGGCGCTGGAGGCCGCCGTGCTGGCCGCCCTGGTCGACCTGGGCGGGCTGGACCTGCCCGCTGAGCGGCGGCCCCGGCTGGCCCAACGCGCGGAGAACGACTACGTGGGCGCGCCGACCGGGATCATGGACCAGTCGGCGGTGATCCGGTGCCGCGCCGGGCACGCGCTGTTCCTGGACTGCCGCGACGAGTCCGTCGAGCAGGTCCCCTTCGACCTGGACGCCGCCGGCCTCGCCGTGCTGGTCGTCGACAGCCGGGCCCCGCACCGGCACGCCGACGGCGAGTACGCCGCCCGCCGGGCCTCCTGCGAGCGGGCGGCCGGGCTGCTCGGCGTCGCGGCGCTGCGGGACGTCCCGGCCGACGGGCTGGCCGACGCCCTCGCCCGACTCGACGAGGACGAGACCCGCCGCCGGGTACGGCACGTCGTCACCGAGAACCAGCGGGTGCTCGACACCGTCGCGCTGCTGCGCGCCGGGCGGGTACGCGAGATCGGCCCGCTGCTGACCGCCTCGCACGCCTCGATGCGGGACGACTTCGAGATCACCGTCCCGGAGATCGACACGGCCGTCGAGGCGGCCCTGACCGCCGGGGCGCTCGGTGCGCGGATGACCGGCGGCGGCTTCGGCGGCTGCGTCCTCGCTCTCGTCGACGCGGAGCGGGCCGAGGCGGTCGCCGCCGCCGTCACGGCCGCGTACGCCGAGCGGGGCTTCGCCGCGCCCGGCCACGTCACCGTCCTGCCCGGCGCGGGCGCGACCCAGCTGGACTGACCACGGTGGGCGGTCACCCGCCCACCGTGGGGGTCACTGCGCCTCGACGATCATCCCCGCGCCGACCGTACGGTTGGTGGCCTCGTCGATGATCACGAAGCCGCCGGTGGTGCGGTTGCGGCGGTACTCGTCCGCGAGCAGCGGGACGGTGGTCCGCAACCGCACCCGGCCGATCTCGTTGAGCCTGAGCCCGTCGGCGGACTCGTCGCGGTGCAGCGAGTTGACGTCCAGCCGGTAGTGCAGCCCGCGCACGATCGCCCGCGCCGAGCGGGTGGTGTGCTTGACGGCGTACCTGCCGCCGACCTGGAGCGGACGGGTCTCGTCCATCCAGCACACCATCGCCTCGATGTCCTGGGACACCGCCGGGGCGTTGTTCGGACGGCAGATCATGTCGCCCCGCGAGATGTCGATCTCGTCTTCCAGCCGTACGGTCACCGACATCGGCGGGAACGCCTCCGCGACCGGCCCGTCGGCGGTCTCCACGGCGGTGATCCGGCTGGTGAACCCGGACGGCAGCACCATCACCTCGTCGCCCGGCTTGAGCACGCCGGAGGCGACCTGGCCGGCGTAGCCCCGGTAGTCGGTGACGGTGGTCGACTGCGGGCGGATCACGTACTGCACCGGGAACCGGACGTCGACCAGGTTGCGGTCGCTGGCGATGTGCACCCGCTCCAGGTGGTGCAGCAGCGACGGGCCCTCGTACCAGGGCATGTTCTCCGACCGGGAGACGATGTTGTCGCCGCGCAGCGCCGAGATCGGCACCACCGTCAGGTCGGGCACGTCGAGCTTCGCGGCGAACGCGGTGAACTCGTCCGCGATCCGCTCGAAGACCTCCTGCGACCAGTCGACCAGGTCCATCTTGTTGACGCAGAGGACCAGGTGCGGCACCCGCAGCAGCGAGCAGAGGAACGCGTGCCGGCGGGACTGCTCGACCAGGCCCTTGCGGGCGTCCACCAGGATCAGCGCCAGGTCGGCCGTCGACGCCCCGGTGACCATGTTCCGGGTGTACTGGATGTGCCCCGGGGTGTCCGCGATGATGAACTTCCGCCGGGGGGTGGCGAAGTAGCGGTACGCCACGTCGATGGTGATGCCCTGCTCGCGCTCGGCCCGCAGGCCGTCGGTGAGCAGCGCCAGGTTGGTGTACTCGTCGCCCCGGGCGGCGCTGACCGCCTCGACGGCGGCGAGCTGGTCGGTGAAGAGCGACTTCGTGTCGTAGAGCAGCCGGCCGATCAGGGTCGACTTGCCGTCGTCGACGCTGCCGGCGGTGGCGAAGCGCAGCAGGTCCATCGGCCTGCCGGGCGTCTCGGTGGCCGCGGGCGCCACGGTCTCGGTGGTCATCAGAAGTAGCCCTCCCGCTTGCGGTCCTCCATGGCGGCCTCGCTGACCCGGTCGTCGCCCCGGGTCGCGCCGCGCTCGGTGATCCGGGTGGCGGCGACCTCCTCGATGACCTTCTCGACCGTGTCGGCGTCGGAACGGACCGCCGCCGTGCAGGACGCGTCGCCCACCGTCCGGTAGCGCACCCGTTCCTTGAACCGGTCCTCGCCCGCCCGGGGACGGAAGAACTCGTTGACCGCGTAGAGCATCCCGTCGCGCTCGACTACCTCGCGCTCGTGGGCATAGTAGATCGACGGCAGGGCGATGCGCTCGCGGGCGATGTAGTGCCAGACGTCCAGCTCGGTCCAGTTGGACAGCGGGAAGACCCGGATCGACTCGCCCGGGTGGTGGCGGCCGTTGTAGAGCGACCACAGCTCCGGGCGCTGGTTCTTCGGGTCCCACTGGCCGAACTCGTCGCGGAAGCTGAACACCCGCTCCTTGGCGCGGGCCTTCTCCTCGTCGCGGCGGGCGCCGCCGAAGAGCGCGTCGAACCGGTGCTTCTCCACCGCCTCCAGCAGCACCGGCGTCTGGATCCGGTTGCGCATCCCGTCGGCCGACTCCCGCACCAGCCCGCTGGCCAGCGCCTCCGGCACGCTCGCCACCACCAGTTGCAGCCCCAGCTCGGCGACCCGCTGGTCCCGGTACTCCAGGACCTCGGGGAAGTTGTGCCCGGTGTCCACGTGCATGACCGGGAACGGGATGTTGGCCGGGGCGAACGCCTTCTGGGCCAGCCGGAGCATCACGATCGAGTCCTTGCCGCCCGAGAAGAGCAGCACCGGCCGCTCCATCTCGGCGACCACCTCGCGCATCACGAAGATGCTCTCGGCCTCCAGCGCGTCGAGGTGCGACACCTGGTAGGCGGCGGGGGCGGTCATGACACGGGCTCGCTTCGCTCGAATCCGCTCATCGTATTCCAGACCTTTCCGGTCGGGCATGCCAAGAAGTGCCGATCAGGCTACCCGGAATGACGCTGCAACGCTGCAAGCAACCGACTGGCGAGATCCTTGCGGCAGACCAGCAGGTCCGGCAGGCGCGGATCCGCCTCGTTGTATCTCAGCGCAGAACCGTCGATCCGGGAAGCGTGCAGTCCGGTGGCCGTCGCCACAGCGACCGGCGCGGCCGAGTCCCACTCGTACTGGCCGCCCGCGTGGATGTAGGCGTCCACCTCGCCGGTGACCACCGCGGCGATCTTCGCCCCGGCCGAGCCCATCGGCACCAGGTGCGCCCCGACGTCCTCCGCCAGGTCGGTCAGGAACACCGGCGGCCGGCTGCGGCTCGCCGCCAGGCGGATCGTCCGCCCGCCGGGGGCCGCCGCCGCCTCCAGGGTCAGCGGCGGGTACGCCGGCGGATAGTCGGTGCCCAGCACCCGTTGCTGCGCCGGCAGCCCCACCGCGCCCGCCACCAGCCCGTGCGGCGTCGGCGCGTTGCGCGCCCAGAGCGCCACGTGCACCGCCCAGTCCGAACGGCCCTCCTCGGAGAACTCCCGGGTGCCGTCCAGCGGGTCGATGATCCACACCCGGTCGGCGGTCAGCCGGGACACCGCCTCGGCGTTCACCTCCGCCGCCCACGCCAGCCGCGAACCCTCGTCCTCCTCGGAGAGGACCGCGTCACCCGGCCGCCACTTCGCCAGCTCGGTGCGGATCAGGTCGTGCGAGACCTTGTCGCCCGCCGACTTCAACGCCCCCGCGTCGGCGAAGCCCATCTCGGAGCGCAGGGCCAGCAGCGCCTGACCGGCCCGCGCCGCCAGCCACCGGGCGAAAGCGCCGTCGATCATCGGAGGACTGCCCATGACTCCTGCTCCCGTCGCCTCGCCGTGCTCCACGCCCGGCACGCCGCCGCCGACGACGACCCGCCCCGGCGGTCGCGTCGCGCCGAAAGGCGAAGACTACCGGCCTCCGGCGCCCGACCTGGCGCTCACACCCCGTGGTAGAGGTTCTGCGTCGGCTCCACGCCCCTGGTGATCACCGACTCCACCACATCCGCGGCCCGGTCCACCAGGAACTCCAGCTCCTTGCGCTCGGCCGCGCCGAAATCCGACAGTACGTAGTCCGCCGGATCCTGCCGCCCCGGCGGCCGACCGATGCCGAACCGCACCCGGACGTACTCCTTCGTGCCCAGCGACTTCGACATCGACCGCAGGCCGTTGTGCCCGCCCTCGCCACCGCCGCACTTCACCCGCAGCTGGCCGTAGCCGATGTCCAGCTCGTCGTGCACCGCGACCACCCGGCCCGGCGGCACCTTGTGGAACTGGGCCAGGCCGGTCACCGGCCCGCCGGAGAGGTTCATGTACGTCAGCGGCTTGACCAGCACCAGCTTCGGCCCGCCGAACCCGAGCCGCCCCTCGGCGACCTCGGCCACCGCCCGCTTGTGCCGGCCGAACTTCGCACCGAGCCGGCCCGCCAGCAGGTCGGCCACCATGAAGCCGACGTTGTGCCGGTTGCCGGCGTACTCCCGACCCGGGTTGCCCAGGCCGACCACCAGCCACGGCCCCGTCTCGTCCGTCACGCCCCGCCCCTCCCGCTGCTCGCCGTCACCCGCCCGCCCGGCCACCGATACGCCGACAGGCGCCCCCGACCGCGCGGGGACGCCTGTCGCAACGATGCGGACCGGTCAGGCCTCGGTCTTCGCCTCGGCGGTCTCCTCGCCCTCCGCGGCCGGCGCCTCGGCGGCCTCGGCGGTCTCCTCGCCGACACCGGCCTCGGCCTCCTCGGCGGCCTCCTCGACCTCGGGGAGGGTGGCCTCGAGCTGCTCGGCGGTCGGCGCGGCCGTCACCGAGGCGACGGTCTGCTCCGAGTCGGCGGCCAGTTCGACGCCGGCCGGCAGCTCCACGTCGCCGGCGGTGACCTGGGTGCCGGCCTCCATGCCCTCGATCGAGGCCTCCAGGTGGTCCGGCACCTTGGTGGCGTCGGCGGTGACCGACAGGGTGTCGTGGTCGTGCACGATCAGGGTGTCCTTCGCGGCCTCACCGGTCAGCTGGACCGGGACCTCGACGGTGACCTTCTCGCCCCGGCGGACCAGCAGCAGGTCCACGTGCTCGAAGGTGTCCTTGATCGGGTCACGCTGGATCGCCTTCGGCAGCGCCAGCACCTGGGTGCCGTCGCTGACCTCGATCGCGAAGAGCTGGTTGGCGCCACCCTTGCGGATCGCGGCGGCGAACTCACGGGACGGCAGCGCGATGTGCTTGGGCTTCTCGCCGTGGCCGTAAAGCACGGCGGGCACCTTGCCGGCCCGGCGGGTACGACGGGCACCACCCTTGCCGAACTCGGTGCGGGGCTCGGCGCTGATCTTTACCTCGGACACGGGGAAACTCCTGATGCTTTCGCTGCGGCGGCTTGTCGTCTGGCGGTGCTGGGGCGAGGGGCTCGCTGGGGCTCATGCGTCGAGAACGACTGCCCGGAGCACCGCGTCGATGACGGTGCCTCCGTGCGGCGCTTTTCAGCGGCCCGCCGGGCACCCTCGCCGTGGCAACCGCACCAGTCTACCCGAGCTGATTCCGCGCGCTCCGGCAGTCCCCTTATCACCGTTCCCGCAGGCCCGCAGGGCGATCCGGGCCCGCCCCGGCGACACCCGCCGCCGGCCGCCGCGCGCCACCGCCCGAGGGGCCGCCGGTGCGGCCTCCGCGCCCACGACCGGTCGGCGCGGCGACGCCGCCGCTGGGGCGGCCGACGCCGGACCGGGGGGCGGCGGCGCCGCCCGGCCCGGCGTCAGACGGTCAGCTCAGGCCGCCGAAGAGGGTGGTCACCGAGCCGTCGTCGAAGACCTCGCGGATCGCCCGCGCCAGCAGCGGCGCGATCGACAGCACGGTGATCTTGTCGAGCTGCTTCTCCGGCGGCAGCGGCAGCGTGTTGGTCACCACGACCTCGCTGATCGGGCTGTTCTTCAGCCGCTCGGTCGCCGGGTCGGAGAGCAGCGCGTGGGTCGAGGCGACGATGACGTCCGCCGCGCCGGACTCCCGGAGGATGTCCGCCGCCTTGCAGATCGTGCCGCCCGTGTCGATCATGTCGTCGACGATCAGGCAGACCCGCCCCTCGACCTCACCGACCACCCGGTTCGCCACGACCTGGTTCGGCTTCAGCGGGTCCCGGGTCTTGTGGATGAACGCCAGCGGGCAGCCACCCAACCGGTCCGTCCACCGCTCCGCCACCCGCACCCGGCCCGAGTCCGGCGCGACCACCGTCATCGGGCGGCCGGCGTACTTGTGCTCGACGTACTCGGCGAGGATGTCCATCGCGAAGAGGTGGTCGACGGGGCCGTCGAAGAAGCCCTGGATCTGCGCGGTGTGCAGGTCGACGGTGAGGATCCGGTTCGCCCCGGCCGTCTTCAGCAGGTCCGCCACCAGCCGGGCCGAGATCGGCTCCCGGCCGCGGTGCTTCTTGTCCTGCCGCGCGTACGGGTAGAACGGCAGCACCACGGTGATCCGCTTGGCCGAACCGCGCTTCAGCGCGTCGATCATGATGAGGGTCTCCATGACCCACGTGTTGACCCCGTGCGTGACGGACTGCACCACGAAGGCGTCCGAACCGCGCACCGAGTCCTTGAACCGTACGAAGATCTCACCGTTGGCGAACTCGTACGCGTCGGCCGGCGTCGGCGCGACGCCGAGCACCTCACCGATCTCCTTGGCCAACTCCGGAAAGCCACGTCCGGAAAAAAGCATCAGGCTCTTGCGGTTTTCGGCGACGATGCTGCCCATGGGCCCGTCTGCTCCCGTTGGTCGGTGGTACCCGGCGGTGGTGGTGGGCCGGGGACTATTCGGTTGCAGTATCCCCCGCGCCCGAGGCCGACCCGACCGGCTCGGCATCCCCGTGGATTGCCTCACCTTCACTTGCCCGGGATCCCGGCGCCGACGCATCCTCATCGGCCGCCCGGGCCCGGGCCGCCGCCTCCGCCGAGGCCGTACCGGCCCGCTTGCGGGCCACCCAGCCGTCGATGCTGCGCTGCGGCGCACGGGTCACCCCGAGCGCGCCCGGCGGCACGTCCTGCGTGATCGCGCTGCCCGCCGCCACGTACGCCCCGGCGCCCACCTCGACGGGCGCGATGAGGCTGGTGTCGCAGCCGATGAACGCGGCCTCGCCGACCGTGGTGCGGTGCTTGTTCACCCCGTCGTAGTTCACGAAGATCGTCGCCGCGCCGATGTTCGCCTTCGCGCCGATCGTCGCGTCCCCCACGTACGACAGGTGCGGCACCTTCGCGCCCGCACCCACCTCCGAGTTCTTCACCTCGACGAACGTGCCGACCTTGGCCTTCTCGGCCAGCCGGGCGTCCGGCCGCAGGTACGCGTACGGCCCGACGCTGGCGCCCGGACCGACCTCCGCGCCCACCGCGTGGCTGCGCAGCACCGTGGCGCCCGGGCCGACGACCGTGTCGATCAGCGTCACGTCCGGCCCGACCACGGCGCCCGTGCCGACCACCGTGCCGCCGCGCAGCTGGGTGTTCTGGTCGACCACGGCGTCCCGGTCCAGCGCGACCGTCACGTCGATCCAGGTGGTGTCCGGGTCGAGCAGGCTGACCCCGGTACGCATCCACGCCTCGTTGACCCGGTCGCGCAGCAGGCGGCGCAGGGCGGCCAGCTCGACCCGGTCGTTGCAGCCCAGCGTCTCCACGTGGTCCGCCGCCACGTGCACCGCCACCGGCTCGCCGGCCGAGCCCAGCAGGGCGAAGACGTCGGTCAGGTACTCCTCGCCCTGGTCGTTGTCGGTCGACAGCTTGCCCAGCGCGTCGCGCAGCCGGGCGGCGTCGAACGCGTAGATGCCGGCGTTGATCTCCCGGATCGCCCGCTGCGCCCCGGTGGCGTCGCGCTCCTCGACGATCTGCTCGAGCCGTCCGTCGGCGTCGCGCACGATCCGGCCCAGGCCGGTCGGGTCGGGCACCTCGGCGGCGAGCACGGTCGCCGCCGCGCCCGCGCCCTCGTGCGCCTCCACGAGCGCGGCCACCGTCTCCGGGCGCAGCAGCGGCACGTCACCGTTGATGACGACCACGGTGCCGGTGGCCTCCGGCACGGCGTCCAGCGCGATCCGGACGGCGTGCCCGGTGCCGAGCTGCTCGGCCTGGAGCACCGGGGTGGCGTCGGGGGCGATCTCGGCGAGGTGCGCGCGGACCTGGTCGGCGCCGTGGCCCACCACGACCACGGTGCGGTCCGCGGCCAGCGGCGCGGCGGCGGCGAGCACGTGGCCGACGAGGGTACGGCCGAGCAGCGGGTGCAGCACCTTGGGCAGCGCCGACTTCATCCGCTTGCCCTCACCGGCGGCGAGCACGACAACGGTGCGGAGGTGGGGCTGGGACACGACAAGGGCTCCCGTCGGGACGGCGAAAAGTCTCGCGGCCATGCTAACCAGACATCGTCCGCGACGAGCGGAAGCTCCCGGGAGAGGACTCGAACCCCTACAATCAGGACCAAAACCTGACGTCCTGCCATTAGACGACCCGGGACGGTCTAAAACGGGCAAACTCAACAGCTTGCCGGACCCCTACACCTTAGCGCCCCTCGCCCGTGACGCCATCGCTCATTCCCTTCATGATCCCTTCGACCTTCCAGTAGAGGCGGCTCGACCGCGGGACGTAGACCGTGAGGCAGCCCCGATAGTCCGCGCCGACGTTCTGCCGCTTCGTCGCGGGCCGGTGCCGTTTGAGCGATGAACGCTGAAACTCCGCCGCCGGCACCCTCACCAGGTCGGCCCACCATCGCACCGCCGCCGCCTCATCCGCGCTCTCGTGGATGCTGACCCGGAACCGAAGCCCGGTTCGGGCGACCCCGAGCGCCTCGACGAATCGGAGGAACAGCAGCACCAGCGTCGGGTCGCTGTTGATGAACTTCAACCGGCAGTCATTCGGACGCCAAGGCTTCGCCTTGCCGCCTTCGCACCAATAGATCGCCGCGCCCACGAGGACCAGTTCCCGATAGCGCAGGTCTTTCACCCACGCCGCGACCTTCGCGACCGTCTCGGCCCGAGCGGCGTCGCGAGCAGCGCGATACTCGCCCCACTGGGCATCCGTCATCACCTTGGAGTGCGCCCGCCGACGAGCCCGGACCTCCTCGGAGTCGAGGTCTATCGGCAGGTGCCGCACCCACTGATAGGCGGTGGAGCGAGCCACACCGACCCGCTTTGCGATCTCCGGGACGGTGCAGCCCCGGCGTCGGAGGCGAAGCGCATCCTCATGCAGGTGCGGGGTCGGTCCACGATAGCCACGGACCGTCGGCGGATACGGATCGTCAGCCGGCGAATCGGTCATGAGCAGCAGCTTAGAACGGACGTACGACACTCCAGACATTCATCCCCGACGCTGTCCCGTGCGCACGCCGGAAACCTAAGTTACGGTGACGTAGGCGTAGCTTCGTGATCATCGCGTCCCTCTGCGAGGTGCCATGTCCGCCACGTCCCTCGACCCGACCGCCGGCCCGAAGCCCCTCACCCAGGGCACCCAGTCGCGGGGCATCCTCATCGCCCTCTGGGCGTTCGTGGTGATCCCCTTCCTGGCCCTCCTCGCCGCCGTACCGGTCGCCTGGGGTGGGTGGCTGAGCTGGACCGACGTGGCCGTCGCCGGGTTCTGGTACGTGCTCTCCGGGCTGGGCATCACGGTCGGCTACCACCGGTACTTCACGCACGGGTCGTTCAAGGCGAAGCGCTGGCTGCGGATCGCGCTGGCGGTGTCCGGCTCACTCGCGGTGCAGGGCGAGATCATCCAGTGGGTGGCCGACCACCGGCGCCACCACGCCTTCTCCGACCTGGAGGGCGACCCGCACTCGCCGTGGCGGTTCGGGGAGAGCGTCCGTGGTCTGACGAAGGGCCTGTTCCACGCGCACGTCGGCTGGCTCTTCGGCCGCGAGCTGTCCAACCGGAAGCGCTTCGCCCCGGACCTGCTCGCCGACCGGGACATCAACCGGGTGGACCGGCTGTTTCCGCTGCTGGTGGTGGTCTCGGTGCTGGGCCCCGCGCTGATGGGCGGCCTGCTCACCTGGTCGTGGCGGGGAGCGCTGTCCGCGCTCTTCTGGGCCGGCCTGGTGCGCATCGCGCTCCTGCACCACGTGACCTGGTCCATCAACTCCGTCTGCCACGTCTACGGGGAGCGGCCGTTCGCGATGCGCCAGGGCGACCGCGCGTCGAACTTCTGGCCGCTGGCGATCGTGTCGTTCGGCGAGAGCTGGCACAACCTGCACCACGCCGATCCGACCAGCGCCCGGCACGGCGTACTGCGCGGCCAGGTGGACATCTCGGCCCGGGTGATCTGGCTGTTCGAGAAGCTCGGCGCGGCGTGGGACGTGCGCTGGCCGAAGCCCGAGCGCATCGCGGCGAAGCTCGTGGAACCGGCCGCCGGGCGGTAGAGCGGGCGATGGGCGCGGAGATCGCCTGGCAGGATGGCCGGGTGACCGAGCGAAGCGGGTGCGACGCCGGGTGGCCCGGCGGCACGGGGGCGGGGCCCGCCGCGGATACGGTCGCAGGGGGCGGCGGCGCCACCCGACCGACGACCGGCGAGGGGGCGACGTGACCCAGCACGGCGGCGGCACCATCGGACGACAGGGCGTCACCGAGCGCCGGCGGAGTGACGAGAACATGGCGGATGTCCCTGGCAGCGACGGCACGACCGGCCGGCGGCGGGCGGTTCCCGCCGCGGCCTCCAAACCCTCCTCACGCGTACGCATGTCGGCGGCCCAGCGCCGGGAGCAGCTGATCTCGACCGCCCGGCAGATCTTCGCCGAGCGCGGCTTCGACGCCACCTCCATCGAGGAGGTGGCGGCCCGCGCGAAGGTCTCCAAGCCGGTGGTCTACGAGCACTTCGGCGGCAAGGAGGGGCTCTACGCGGTGGTGGTGGACCGGGAGGTCCGCGCCCTGCTGGACCGGATCACCACGGCCCTGACCGCCGGGCACCCGCGCGAGTTGCTGGAGCAGGCGGCGCTGGCCCTGCTGACGTACATCGAGGAGGAGACCAGCGGCTTCCGGGTGCTGGTGCGGGAGTCGCCGGTGCTGTCGGCGGCGGGCAACTTCAGCAGCGTGATGAACGACGTGGCGCACCAGGTGGAGCACATCCTGGGCGCCGAGTTCTCCAGCCGGGGCTACGACCCGAAGCTGGCCGAGCTCTACTCGCAGGCGCTGGTGGGGATGGTGGCGCTGACCGGCCGCTGGTGGCTGGAGGTGCGCAAGCCGCGCAAGGAGACGGTGGCGGCGCACCTGGTCAACCTGGCCTGGAGCGGGCTGTCGCACCTGGAGGCGAAGCCGAGCCTGATCACCGTGCGGGGCCGCTGACCCTGACGTCGGTCAGCGGCCGTGGGCCTCGGAGACCGGGTGGTGCCGGAGCCGCCGTTCCTCCTCGGCGTGCTCGTCGGTGCCGACCTTGTCGTACAGGCCGGTGCCGAGCAGGAGCAGACCGAAGAGCATCGACACGATGACCGTGGACATCGAGAAGTTGAGGAAGTTGGCCTCGGTCTGGAGCACGGCCATCATGAGGATGCTGGTGACCAGGAAGACGACCCCGGCGGTCAGGTTCATGTAGTGGCCGAGGTTGCCGCGTCGTGACGCCCCGATGATGAGCACGATCCCGAAGGCGACGGAGGCCAGCGAGAAGGCCAGGTTGGTGCGGAGCCCGAGGGCCCAGTTGTCGCCCCGGTCGAAGAGCGGGTCGCCCGCCGTCAGGGCGACGCCCCAGACCCCGAAGACCAGGATGTAGAGCCCCACCAGGCCGGCGAGGACCCGGTAGACCGGCCGCGCCGGGTGGTTCACGGGAAAGTGCGGCATGACCCCTCCACCAATCAGGACATTCACCCTGATTGTCCCTCGGAGGAGGTCATCCGTCCGCCGAACCGCCCGACAACAGGCGGAACGACGAAGATCCCACCCCACCGGGCCGCGACGGCCGGGACGGAGCGGGACCACGTCGGTTTTCGCCGGAGCCCGACCCGCGCAGGGATCGAGCCTGGCCGCCCGGAGCGGGTCGGGCTCCGGCGAAAATCCACCAAACCACTCAGAGCACGAGGCGGGCCTTCTGCCAGGCCTCCTGCTCCTCCTCCGAGCCGACCTTGCCGTACATGCCGACCATCAGCAGGACCAGGCTGACCACCATCAGCGCGATGACGGTGAAGATGCTGAAGTTGAAGATGTTGGCCTCGGTCTGGATGAAGGCGAGGCCGGCGAGGCTGATCACCATGAGGGCGTACGCCAGCCACTGGTTGATCATGACGTCGATGTTGCGGCCGATCGCGGTGCCGGCCAGCACCGCGGCCCCCAGCAGGGCGCTGAGCAGCGAGAAACCGAGGTTCGTGCCCTGGCCGAGGACCTGGGTGTCATCCTGGGCGAGGGCCTCGTTGCCGGCGCTCGCGATGATGCCGAGCACGCCGAAGGCCACCAGGTACAGACCGGTCAGCCCGCCGATCGCCCGGTAGACCGGCCGCGCGGGGTGGTTGACGGGGGTGTGGGCCATGTCTGAGTCTCCAACGCCGTTCGGGTGAGGGGTCGCCGACGATTGTCCCGCACCCCGAGGTGTGACGCCGCACACGGGGGCCTCCCCGTGCGGCACCGCGACCAGGGGCGGCTCAGATCGCCGGGATCTCGTCGGCCAGGGCCAGCCAGGATTCCTCGGTCCGCTCCCGCTCGGCCCGCAGCTCCTTGAGCTGGGCGTCGAGTTCGGCGACCTTGGCGTAGTCGGTGGCGTGCGTGGCGAGCTGGTCGAGCAGCGTCGCCTCCTTCTGCTCCAGCTTGGCGACCTGCCGTTCCAGCCGGGCCAGTTCCTTGCGGGCCTGCCGCGCCTCGGCGGCGGACATGCCGGCCGCGGCGGGGGTGTCGGCGCCGGCCCCGGGGGCCGTCTCCGCCATCGCGGGCCCGGGCTGGCCGGCGGCCCGGGCGAGGTACTCGTCGACGCCGCCGGGCAGGTGCACCAGCCGGCCGTCGCCGAACATCCCGTACGCGACGTCGGTGACCCGCTCGATGAGGTACCGGTCGTGACTGGCCACGATGACGGTGCCGGGCCAGGAGTCGAGCAGGTCCTCCAGCGCGGCGAGGGTGTCGGTGTCCAGGTCGTTGGTGGGCTCGTCGAACAGCAGCACGTTCGGCTCCCCGGCGAGCAGCCGGAGCATCTGCAACCGGCGACGCTCGCCGCCGGAGAGGTCGCTGACCGGCGTCCAGAGCCGCCGGTCGTCGAAGCCGAACACCTCGGCGAGCTGGGCGGCGGAGACCTCCCGGTCGCCGAGCTGCACCCGCCGGGCGACCTCCTCCACCGCTTCGAGCACGCGCAGGTGACCGGGCAGTTCGGCCAGCTCCTGGGAGAGGAAGGCCGGCCGGACGGTCGAGCCGGTGGCGAAGCGCCCGCCGTCGGGTCGGGTGATGCCGGCCAGCATCCGCAGCAGGGTGGTCTTGCCCGCCCCGTTGCGGCCGAGGACGGCGATCCGGTCGCCGGGGCCGACCTGCCAGGTGACGTCGCGCAGGATCTCCTTCGGGCCGGCGTGCAGGGTGACGTGCTCGAGGTCGTACACCTGCTTGCCGAGCCGGGCGGTGGCGAGCCGTTGCAGCGACATGGTGTCGCGCGCCGGCGGGACGTCGGCGATGAGCGCGTTGGCGGCGTCGATGCGGAAGCGCGGCTTGGAGGTGCGGGCGGGCGGCCCGCGCCGCAGCCAGGCGATCTCCTTGCGGAGCAGGTTCTGCCGGCGGGCCTCGGTGGCCGCGGCGACCCGCTCCCGCTCGACCCGGGCGAGGGTCCAGGCGGCGAAGCCGCCCTCGTACGCCCGGACGGTCTGGTCGGCGACCTCCCACGTGGTGGTGCAGACGGCGTCGAGGAACCACCGGTCGTGGGTGACCACGACCAGGGCGCCCTTGCGGCCGACGAGGTACCTCGCCAGCCAGTCGACGCCGCCGACGTCGAGGTGGTTGGTGGGCTCGTCGAGGATGAGCAGGTCGGACTCGCGGACCAGCAGCGCGGCCAGCGCGACCCGCCGCCGCTCGCCGCCGGACATCGGGCCGACGGGCTGGTCGAGGCCGAGGTGGGGCATGCCGAGGCCGTCGAGGATGGCCCGGACCCCGGCGTCGCCGGCCCACTCGTGCTCGGCGCCCATGCTCTCGCCGAGCCAGGCGGTGCCGAGCACCACGTCCCGGACGGTGGCGTCGGGGGCGAGCTGGAGGCTCTGCGGCAGCCAGGCGACCCGCAGGTCGCGGCGGTGGGTGACCCGCCCGTCGTCCGGTTCCTCGATCCGGGTGAGCAGCCGCAGCAGGGTGGACTTGCCGGCGCCGTTGAGGCCGACCACGCCGATCCGGTCGGCGTCGTCCAGGCCGAGCGAGACGTCGGTGAGCAGCGGCCCGGCGGCGCCGTAGCCCTTGGACACCCGGTCCAGGTTGACGATGTTGGCCACGACCTCACCTCCCATGATCAAGGCGTCCCGGTGCCGGCCGGCACCTGGGACGCCTGAGCCTCCCAGCGTACGCGGACCGCCCCGCCGGCCGCCGGGCGCGGGCTCCCGCGATCCCGCACCCGGCGCCCCGGGATGGGCGGTACCCGGGGCCGGGCGCGCGGGGTCGGGGAAGGGTGGGCTGGTCAGACGATCCGCGCGCCGGGCACCGGCCCGTGGGCGGTACGCGCCTCGCGGCACACGTCGGCGGACGTCAGCTCCGCGGCGATGCGCTCGGCGTCGGCGGCGTCCGCGGCGAGGAAGACGCAGGTCGGCCCCGAACCGGAGACGATGCCGGCCAGCGCGCCGGCCGCCTCGCCGGCCTTCAGCGTCTCCGCCAGCGACGGGCGCATGGCCAGGGCGGCGTCCTGGAGGTCGTTGCCGAGGGCCGCGGCGAGCACCCGCGGGTCCCGCTGGCGCAGCGCGGCGAAGAGCGCGTCGGTGCTGCCCAGCGGCGCACCGGCGGTGCCGGCCTCGCGCAGCCGGTCCAGTTCCCGGTAGGCGGCCGGGGTGGAGATGCCGCCGTCGGCAACGGCCACGACCCAGTGCCAGGTGGTGGGGCGGGCCAGCACGGGGCTGACGGACTCGCCCCGGCCGGTGCCGAGCGCGGTGCCACCCTGGATCAGGAACGGCACGTCGGAGCCGAGGTCGGCGGCGATCCGGGCCAGCTCGTCGCGGGACAGCCCGGTCCCCCAGAGCGTGTCGCAGGCGACCAGCGCCGCAGCCGCGTCGGCGCTGCCCCCGGCCAGCCCACCGGCCAGCGGGATCTGCTTGCGCAGGTGCAGCCGGGCGTGCGGCGGCACCCCGGCGTAGCCGGCGAGGGCGTGGGCCGCCCGGATGGCCAGGTTGGTGTCGTCCAGGGCCAGCTCGCCGGTGCCCTCGCCCTCCATGGTGAGGGTGAGCGTGTCGCCCCGACGGGCGGTCAGCTCGTCGTGGATGGAGATCGCGTGGTAGACGGTGTTCAGCTCGTGGTAACCGTCGCGGCGCAGCGGTCCCACCCCGAGATGCAGGTTGACCTTGGCGGGCACCCGGACCCGCACCGGTCCGCTGGCGCCGCGCCGCCGCTGCTCGTCCTCGTCGTCCGGTCCCCAGGCCTCGGTCACGGGCGTCAGCCTACTGGGCGGCGGGTGGGGCGGCCGGGGCCGACGCGGCGATGGCGGCGAACTGCGCGACGGTGAGCGACTCCCCGCGCGCCCCGGGGTCGACGCCGGCCGCGGTGAGCGCCTCGGCCGCCCGGTCCGCGCCGCCGGCCCAGCCGGCCAGCGCCGCGCGCAGGGTCTTGCGGCGCTGCGCGAAGGCCGCGTCCACCACGGCGAAGACCCGCTCCCGGGGTACGTCGGCGCGGGGCGGCTCGCGGCGGGCGAAGGCGACCAGCCCGGAGTCGACGTTCGGCACGGGCCAGAAGACGTTCGGCGGGACCTTCCCGGCGGCGCGGGCCGAGGCGTACCAGGCGAGCTTGACCGACGGCACCCCGTACACCTTGGAGCCGGGGCCGGCGACGAGCCGGTCGGCGACCTCCTTCTGCACCATCACCAGCCCGTGGCGCAGGCTGGGCAGCTCGGCGAGCAGGTGCAGCACCACCGGCACGGCCACGTTGTAGGGCAGGTTCGCCACCAGCGCGGTCGGCGGCGGGTCGGCCAGCTCGGCGGCGCGCACGCGCAGCGCGTCGGCGTGGTGCACGCTCAGCCGCGCGGCGTCGGGCCCGGCGTGCCGGGCGGCGGTGTCGGGCAGCGCGCCGGCCAGCGTCGCGTCGAGTTCCACGGCGTGCACGTGCGCGGCGGCCGGAAGCAGGGCGAGGGTGAGGGAGCCGAGGCCGGGGCCGACCTCCAGCGCCACGTCGTCCGGGGCCAGCCCGGCGGCGGTGACGATGCGCCGGACGGTGTTCGGGTCGTGCACGAAGTTCTGGCCGAGCCTCTTGGTGGGGGTGACGCCCAGCCGGGCGGCCAGTTCCCGGATCTCCGCCGGGCCGAGAAGACCGGTCACGCCCCGTAGCCTATGCGGGCCGCTCCCGGGGCGCGCGGGCCAGGGCCCCTCCCGGTCACCACGGGCCGAAGACGCGCTCGCCGGTGGCGGAGATCGCGGCGCAGAGCTCGTCCAGGTCCGCGCCGGTCGTCCCGGCCAGCGACCGTACGGTCAGCGGGATCAGGTACGAGGCGTTCGGCCGGCCCCGGTGCGGCATGGGGGTCAGGTAGGGCGCGTCGGTCTCCACGAGGATCTGCTCGACCGGGGTCAGCGCGGCGGCCTCCCGCAGCGCGGCGGCGCTGCCGAAGGTGACCGTGCCGGCGAAGCTGAGCAGGTAGCCCCGGCGGACGCACTCGCGGGCGAAGTCGGCGTCGCCGGAGAAGCAGTGCAGCACCACGGTGTCCGGCGCGCCCTCGTCGTCGAGGATCCGCAGCACGTCGGCGTGCGCGTCCCGGTCGTGGACGACCAGGGCCTTGCCGTACCGCTTGGCGATGGCGATGTGGGCCCGGAAGCTCTCCTCCTGGACGGCACGCCCCTCCTCGCCGGTACGGAAGAAGTCCATCCCGGTCTCGCCGATGCCACGCACCCGGTCCCGGGCGGCGAGCGCCTCGATCTCGCGCAGCGCCTCGTCCAGGTCGGGCAGGCGGGGTGCCTCGTTCGGGTGCAGCGCCACCGTCGCCAGCACGGCCGGGTGGCTGTCGGCGACGTCGGCCCCCCAGCGGGAGGAAGCGACGTCCACCCCGACCTGCACCAGCCGGTCGACGCCCACCGAGGCGGCGACGGCGACGGCCACGGCGACCGGGTCCCCGACGGGCACGACGCCCGGGTCCCCGTCCGCCCCCGGCTGCGGGGGCACGCCGGCCTCGCTGACGGTGATGTCGAGGTGGGTGTGGCTGTCCAGCACGGGGCGGGGCAGCGGCTCGGGCACGGGCGGGAACTCCCCGGCCCGGCGGGCGGCACGCTGCTTGCGGGTTTCGGTGGGCTCGCTCATCGCGGCCAGCATCACACACCGCCGGTGGCCCGCGTCGTGGGGACGCCACCGCCTGTTCACCAGGGCGGCACATCGCGCGCCTAGCGTCGTCGGCGTGACCAGCACCCCTCAGGCCGGCGGGAACGGCCCGCGCGTGACGTACGGGGGCGTGGTGTACCCGGCGGAGGAGATCGCCCGGGGCGCGGCGTACGAACTGTTCAGTGCCGAGGAGACGCCCGGCTTCGACTGGGCGCCCCGGCCCGGCGTCCCGCTGCCGTGGCGCAGGTTCGCGCACGCCACCGAGGTCACCGTCGTGCATCCCGCCGCCGAGCCGGGCGACGAGGCGGAGTCCCCGCTGCTGGTGCCGCTGCACCGGGAGCGGGGCTGGGCGTACGTGCAGCAGCTCAGCCAGCAGCCGGCCGCGGCCGGTGACCCGACGCTGGCGGCGGTGCGCGCCTCGGCGGTGCTGCGGCGGGGCACCCGGATGGTGAAGGTGCTCTCCGCGCCGCAGCTCGCCGGGTACGTGCGCGGGTGGCTCCCGCACGGCTTCTGCTACCGGGAGCACGACGTGGCGCACCTGCGTACGCCCGCGGCGACGGCCGTGCTGCGCACCGACGGCACGGACGGTCCCGACGGGGCGGACGTGACGTACGCGCTGCGCTGGCGGGCCGCCGACCCGGCCGACTACGACGTGCCGGTCGGCGGGGCGCACCGGGGGCTGACGGCGCTGGCGCACCGGGACCGGCTGGGCGGGGCGGTGCTCGGCACGGGCTTCGTGCCCAGCAGCGCCCAGCTCGTCCCGGAGTTCGTCACCCGGGACTTCGCGGACCTGCCGATGCCGGCGAACGCCACCCTGCTCGCCTACCCGGCCGACGGCGTGGAGGTGGTGCTCTACAGCTACCAGGCCGAGCAGCGCGGCTGGCTGCGGATGGTCGGCCCGCAGTGGCGGCACCTGCTGGCGGCGGTGCCGGGGCTCTCCCCGGACCAGGAGTACGTGCCGACCGGCGAGGCGCCCCGCTCCACCCGGCTGGTCGGCGGCTACGCCGGCGGCGAGTACGAGGCGGTGGCCGACCTGCCGGGCGGGTTCCGGGTGCTGGCGATGACCCGGGCCGCCCGGTACCCGGTGGAGTCGGCGGCCCGCCGGCTGCGGCTGGTCGACTGGCGGGGCGTGCCCTGCCTGGTGCTGCGGGAGGAGTCCGGGTGGCTGCGCCTGCGCCTGTGTCGGCCCGGTCCGGACGCGGTGGCGGAGACCGGGGCGCAGTGCCAGGAGCGGGGCGTCTACGAGACGTGGGCGCCCGCGGCCGAGGTCACCGACGACCGGGTGGTGGACCTGCCGTACGCGCTCTGAGCAGGGCCCGGCGCCCGCCTCCGGCGGCATAACCGGGGGCGGGGTGGGAAAGCGCGGGCGTCCGACCGTCACGTGACCAGGAGACGCGCATGCCTTTCATCACCGTGGGGACGGAGAACTCCGCCCCCGTCGACCTCTACTACGAGGACCACGGCTCCGGTCAGCCGATCGTGCTGATCCACGGCTTCCCGTTCAGCGGGTCGACCTGGGAGAAGCAGGCCGGGCCGTTGCAGGCCGCCGGATACCGGACGATCACGTACGACCGGCGGGGTTTCGGCAACTCCGCCCAGCCGGCGACCGGGTACGACTACGACACGTTCGCCGCCGACCTCGACGTGCTGATGACCGAGCTGGACCTGCGGAACGCGATCCTGGTCGGCCACTCGATGGGCACCGGCGAGGTGACCCGCTACCTGGGCGTGTACGGCTCGCAGCGGGTCGACCGGGCGGTGCTGCTGGCCCCGCTCGCGCCGTTCCTGCTGAAGACCTCGGACAACCCGGAGGGCGTCGACAAGAGCCTCTTCCAGGGCTTCCAGCAGGCCATCATCGACGACCGGTTCGCCTATCTGACCACCTTCTGCGAGGCGTTCTTCAACTACCAGGAGAACAAGGGCAAGCTGGTCAGCGAGGAGGCGTTCCGGGCGCACTGGGAGATCGGCGCCCGGGCCTCGGCGAAGGGCACCCACGACAGCGTGGACGCCTGGCAGACCGACTTCCGGGGCGACGTGTCCCGCATCGACGTGCCGGTGCTGATCGTGCAGGGCGACTCCGACGCGGTGCTGCCGTACCCGAAGACGGGTCAGCGGCTGCAGCCGATGCTGCCCGGCAGCCAGCTGGTCACCCTGAAGGGCGCGCCGCACGGCACCCCGTGGACGAACGCGGCCGAGGTGAACCGCAGCATCATGGACTTCATCGGGGCGCCGGCGATGGCCCGGGCCTGACGCGCCACCGGCACCAGACCGGTCGGGACGGCCGGCACCGCGACGGCGACGGGCGCGTCCCCAGCGGGGGTCGCGCCCGTCGGCACGCGGCGGCCGTCAGCCGGCCAGGCGGGCGAGTTCCTCGTCGACGATCGACGGGTCGAGCTTGCGGAAGACCGGCTTCGGCGCGGCCAGCGGCCGACCGGCCTCCAGCGGCACGGACTCCCAGCGCGCCCCGACGGTGTAGTCGCCGGTCAGCACCGGGTACGCGGGCCCGCCGTCGAGGTCCTCGACCTCCTCGATGACCGGCATCGGGGCGTGCACGCCGGTGCCGCCGAGCAGCTCGTGCACCTTCTGCGCGGAGTGCGGCAGGAACGGGGTGAGCAGCGTGTTGGCGTCGCTGACCACCTGGAGGGCGACGTGCAGGACGGTGCCCATCCGCGGCTTGTCGTCCTCGCCCTTGAGCTTCCACGGCGCCTGCTCGGAGAGGTACCGGTTGGCCTCGGCGACCACCCTCATCGCCTCGCCGATGGCCTGCTTCTGGCGGTGCCGGGCGATCAGGTCGCCGACGGTGCCGAAGCCGGCCCGGGCGACCGCGAGCAGCGCCTCGTCGGCCTCGGTGAGGCCGGCCGGGTCGACGGGCGGGATCGCGCCGAAGTTCTTGGCCGCCATGGAGACGGACCGGTTGACCAGGTTGCCCCAGCCGGCCACCAGCTCGTCGTTGTTGCGGCGCAGGAACTCGGCCCAGGTGAAGTCGGTGTCGTTGCTCTCCGGGCCGGCGGCGGCGATGAAGTAGCGCAGCGCGTCGGCGTCGTAGCGCTCCAGGAAGTCCCGGACGTAGATGACGACCCGGCGGGAGGAGGAGAACTTCTTCCCCTCCATGGTCAGGTATTCGCTGGAGACCACCTCGGTGGGCAGGTTGAGCCGGCCCAGGCTGCCCGGCTCGCCGTCCCGGCTGCCCTCGCCGGAGTAGCCGGAGAGCAGCGCCGGCCAGATCACCGAGTGGAAGACGATGTTGTCCTTGCCCATGAAGTAGTAGCCGCGGGCGTCCTTGCCCTCGGCGTCGGCGGACCACCACCTGCGCCACGCCTCGGGGTCGCCGGAGCGGCGGGCCCACTCGATCGAGGCGGAGAGGTAGCCGATCACCGCGTCGAACCAGACGTAGATGCGCTTGTCGGGGCGGTCCCGCCAGCCGTCGAGCGGGATCGGCACGCCCCACTCCAGGTCGCGGGTGATGGCCCGGGGCTGGAGGTCGTCGAGCAGGTTCTTCGAGAAGCGCAGCACGTTGGGCCGCCAGCCCTCGCGGGTGTCGAGCCACTGCCGCAGCACGTCGGCGAGGGCGGGCAGGTCGAGGAAGAAGTGCTCGGTCTCGACGAACTTCGGGGTCTCCCCGTTGATCCGCGACTTCGGGTCGATCAGGTCGATCGGGTCGAGCTGGTTGCCGCAGTTGTCGCACTGGTCGCCGCGCGCGCTGTCGTAGCCGCAGATCGGGCAGGTGCCCTCGATGTAGCGGTCCGGCAGCGTCCGGCCCGTGGACGGGGAGATCGCCCCCATCGTGGTCTTCGGGACGATGTAGCCGTTGCGGTGCATCCCCTCGAACAACTCCTGCACCACCGCATAGTGGTTGCGGGTGGTGGTGCGGGTGAACAGGTCGTAGGAGAGCCCGAGGCCGTGCAGGTCCTCCACGATCACCCGGTTGTAGCGGTCGGCCAGCTCGCGCGGGGTGACCCCGTCGGCGTCCGCCTGCACCTGGATGGGGGTGCCGTGCTCGTCGGTGCCCGACACCATGAGCACGTCGTGCCCGGCCATCCGCATGTACCGGCTGAAGACGTCGGAGGGAACGCCGAAACCGGAGACGTGGCCGATGTGGCGCGGGCCGTTGGCGTACGGCCAGGCGACCGCCGCGAGAACGTGACTCATGACCAGCAAGCCTAGTGACCCGCTCACGGTGACCGCGAATCAATAGGGCACCCGGGTCGGCGGCCCGGCCGGACCGGGTCCGCCGTTTGCCCGATTTGTCGCCGACACGCGGCCTGAGCTGCCGGTCGAGGCCCCGGTCGCGGGGTGCAATGAACGCCGTGACTGGCAGACGAGCGGCCCGGGATCGTGACGACCGTCCCTCCGGCGCGACGGACGGCGGCGCGGGGAGGGCGCCACGCGGCACCCGCGCGCCGCACCCCCGGGTGGTCCCGGCCGCCGCGCCGCCGGAGTCGCCCCCGGAACCGCCCGCCGAGGCCGCCGGGCCGGTGGCGGCCCCGCCGTCCCCCGCGCCCGCCGTCGAGGTGGAGCCCACGACCGGGGCGCCCGTCGACGCCCTGCCGCGCCGGGTCCCCGTGCGGCAGCCGAACCGCTGGCCCCGCCGGGGTCGCTCCCCCGCCGGCACGCCCGACCGGGACGACGCCGGGCGTACGCCGGACGGCGGAGGTACGCCGGACGGCGGAGGTACGCCGGACGGCGGAGGTACGCCGGACGGTCGGGTCACGCCCGACGGCGAGGGCGGCGGGGGTGCGCCCGACGGTGGCGACGGCGCGTACTGGCCGCCGATCGAGCTGGTGCACTGGGACGGCACGCCGATCCGGGAGGAGCCGCCGCACGAGCGGCAGCGCTCGGCCCGGGACGACGCGGCGCGGCGGCGGGCCCACCGCACCCCGCGCCCGCCCGATCCGCTGCCGGGGCTGGCCGCGCTGCTGGCGCTGAGCCTGGTGGCGGCGTTCTTCGCCTGGGTCAGCGCGGGCCCGTTCTGGCTGGCGGTGGGGCACGCCACCCGGGGCACGGTGGTGATCGCCGACTGCACCGGAGGCGGCCTCACGCAACGCTGCCGGGGCAACTTCGCCCCCGCCGACGAGACGTGGACCGCGTACGGCGTGCGGGTGAGCGGGGTGGCCGCGGAGCGCGCCGCGACCGGCACGATCCTGCCGGCCCGGATGACCGGCCCGGACGGCGGCACCGCGTACGCGGACACCGGCCCGGCCGCGCACCTGCGCTGGCTGCTCGGCCTGCTGGCGGTGCTGGGCTGCGCCGCCGGGATCGCCCGGTGGACGGGCTCGACCCGCCTCGCCGCCCCCCGCGCCCGCCGCTGGGCGGTCGCCGGCGCGCTGGCCGGCCCGTTGCTGATCACCGCCGGCTTCCTCGTCGCCGCCTGGTGAACCCCACGGGTGCTGTCGGGCGGCCCGGCCGGACCGCCGTCGGGCGCCCGGCCAGGCCGCCGGGACGTGCCCGGCCACGCCGCCGTCGGGTGCCCGGCCAGGCCGTCGGGTGCCCGGCCGGCCGCTGGGGGGTGCCCGGCCAGGCCGCGTCGATTTCCGCTCGGGGGGTCAGGCGTGCACGACGGCGTAGACGTCGCGGCGGCGCAGGGCGTACTCCGTGGCGACCTCGGTGATCGCGTCCCGGCGGGACAGCCCGGCGGCCTCGCGGGCGGCGACAGCGGCCCGTAGCGTGTCGTCGTCGGGCCGCTCGGGGGCCGACTCGGGCGCGCCGGCCACGACGAGGGTGATCTCGCCACGCGGCTCCCCCTCGGTCGCCCAGTCGGCCAGCTCGCCGAGCGGGCGGCGGACGATCTCCTCGTACGTCTTGGTCAGCTCGCGGCAGAGCGCGGCGGGCCGGTCGGCGCCGAACGCGGCGGCCAGGTCGGCGAGCGCGGCGGCGATCCGGTGCGGCGCCTCGAAGAAGACCAGCGTCCGCTCCTCGGCGGCGAGGGCCCGCAGTCGGGAGCGGCGGGCGCCGCCGGTGCGCGGCAGGAAGCCCTCGAAGCAGAACCGGTCGCAGGGCAGGCCGGACAGGGCCAGGGCGGTGGTGACCGCGCTCGGGCCGGGCGCGGCGGTGACCGGCACGCCGGCGTCCAGGGCGGCGGTGACGAGCCGGTAGCCCGGGTCGGAGACGCTCGGCATGCCGCCGTCGGTGACGAGGGCGACCAGGTAGCCGGCGGTCAGCACGTCGACCAGCTCGGGGGTGCGTCGCTCCTCGTTGCCCTCGAAGTAGGAGACGATCCGGCCGCCGACGGTGACGTCGAGGTCCCGGGCCAGCCGGACGAGCCGGCGGGTGTCCTCGGCGGCCACCACGTCCGCGGCGGCGAGCACCTCGCGGAACCGGGCGGAGGCGTCGGCGGGGTTGCCGAGCGGCGCGCCGAGCAGGACCAGGCGCCCGGTTTCGGACTTTTCACCCACGGGATGCAACTCCTTCATCGACGGCTTGCCCGGTATCGGAGACGACGGGCGCCACCGGGCACCTTCGCAGCCTACGATCGCCGGGTGACGAGTGCGTCGACAGCACAGAGCGCGGACCAGGCGGGGCAGGACCTCACGGACGGGAGCCCGCCGGAGGGTGCGTCCCCGGCTGCCGGCGGGATCCCCGGCGTGGTCCGGCGGCGGCTGGCCACCGTCGAGGCCCGGCTGGACGGGCGCTCCTGGCTCGCCACCGGCGTGATCGTCGCCATCGCGGCGATCCTGCGCTTCGTCGGCCTGAGCCACCCGCCGGGCAAGATCTTCGACGAGACCTACTACGCCCGGGACGCCTGGGGGCTGGTCGACAAGGGCGTCGAGTGGAACTACAAGGACGGCGGCCCGTCGTACGTGGTCCACCCGCCGCTGGGCAAGTGGCTGATCGGGCTCGGCGAGTGGGCCTTCGGCTACTCCGACACCGAGCACGGCATCTCCGTGCCGGGGCACCTGACGACGACCGCGCCGGAGTTCGGCTGGCGGTTCGCGGCGGCGGTGGTCGGCACCCTGTCGGTGCTGCTGCTGGTCCGCATCGGCCGGCGGATGTTCCACTCGACCGCGCTGGGCTGCGCCGCCGGCCTGCTGCTCGCGCTGGACGGCTTCCACCTGGTGCTGTCCCGCACCGCGCTGCTCGACATCTTCCTGCTGTTCTTCGTGCTGGCCACCTTCGGCGCCCTGGTGCTCGACCGGGACGCCCGGCGCCGCCGGTGGGCCCGGGCACTGGAGTCGGGCCTGGACCCGGGCCGGCCGGGACGGGCCGGGCGGCCGGCGGGCGGCTGGCGGAACTGGCCGTGGTGGCGGCTCGCCGCCGGGGTCCTGTTCGGCTGCGCGTGCGCGGTCAAGTGGAGCGCGCTCTACTTCCTGCCCGTCTTCGCGCTGCTGGTGGTCCTGTGGGAGGTCGGGCTCCGCCGCTCCGCCGGCGCACGCCGGCCGTGGCGGGACACCCTCCTCGACGAGGTGCCGTGGCTGGTGCTCGCCGGGGTGCTGATGGTGCTCACCTACGTCGGCACCTGGTCCGGCTGGCTGCTTAGCGACGAGGGCTACTACCGGCTCGCCGAGCGCTACCCGAACGCCCCGCTGAGCGACACCCCGGTGTTCGGCGCGCTGAACAACCTGATCGAGTACCACAAGGCCGCGTACGGCTTCCACACCGGACTCGACGATTCGCACAAGTACCAGTCGTGGCCGTGGCAGTGGCTGCTGCTGGGCCGGCCGGTCGCCTTCTACTGGTCCGGCAACGGGTCCTGCGGGGCGCCGAGCTGCGCCTCGGAGATCCTGCTGCTCGGCACCCCTCTGCTCTGGTGGTCGTTCCTGCCCGCCCTGGCGGCGCTGGCCTGGCTGGGCCTGGCCCGGCGGGACTGGCGGGCGGGGGCGATCCTGCTCGTCGTGGCGGCCGGCCTGCTGCCCTGGTTCTGGTTCGCGCTCGACGGCCGGACGATGTTCTCCTTCTACACCGCGCCGGCCCTGCCGTTCCTGGTGCTGGCGGTGGTCTACGTGCTCGGCGCGATCATCACGCCGGCCGGTCCACCGGGCGCCGTAGCCGCGCAGCCGGGGGCCGTCGCCGCGCAGCCGGGCGACGCCGGGGCTGTCGCCGGGGGCCGGGAGTCGGACGAGGCCCGGGACCGCAGGCTGGTCGGCGGGGTGATCGCCGGGGCGTACGTCCTGCTGGTCGCGCTCTGCTTCGCGTACTTCCATCCGATCTTCGTCGGGAAGGTGCTGCCGTACGCCGAGTGGTCGGCGCGGATGTGGCTGGACGGCCGCTGGATCTGACGGACGGCACGGCACCCGCCGCGCGCCCCGGGCGGCGCGGCGGGTGCACGGAGAACGGGCCCGCACGCGATGGCGTGCGGGCCCGTTCGACGTAGATGCGCGCCCCGATCGCCTGCCACGGGGGAAGCGGGCGATTGGGGCGCGCATCAAGAGCTTAACCACGACGTACCACTGGCACAACGGGTCGACTTCGGTCAGATTTCCGACCTACGCGACACGGCACGGATGGTTTACATCCGACATCTTACGGTCCGTCATCTTGCGCAAACGGTACGGATCGGCAGCCCCTGTGGGGCCGGCATCTGCCACATTTTGCAGCGATCGGGATTCCCACCAACGGGAGTGTTCCCGTAACGTATCGATCGATTTGGTTCTCCAGTCACCCTGGGTCCGGTCCGTCGGCACCCGGGCCGGTTGCACTGTCAGCCACCCCCGATCGATCGGACGGAGTTCGCGATGACCCGTACCCTCCGCTGGGCCGGCGGCCTGCTGGCCACCGTCACCGCCGCCACCCTCGGCCTGTCCGCCCCCGCCCACGCGGCCACCGTCTCGGTACCGTTGCGCACCCTCGTCGCCGACCTGCCGGTGGCCACCGAGAGCCGCACCGGCTACTCGCGGGACCTGTTCCCGCACTGGACCGACGCGGACTCCGACGGCTGCAACACCCGCTACGAGGTGCTGATCGCCGAGGCCACCACCCGCCCCACGGTGGGCTCCGGCTGCCAGCTGACCGGCGGGCGCTGGCGCTCCTACTACGACGCGGCCTACTGGACCAACCCGTCCGACCTGGACATCGACCACCTGGTCCCGCTGGCCGAGGCGTGGGACTCGGGCGCCCGCAACTGGACCACGACGCGGCGGCAGGCGTTCGCCAACGACCTCGGCGACGTCAGGTCGCTGGTCGCGGTGACCGACAACGTCAACCAGGCCAAGGGCGACCAGGACCCGACGACCTGGATGCCGACCAACGAGAAGTGCCGCTACGTCGGCGAGTGGGTGGCGGTCAAGACCCGCTGGCGGTTGAGCGTCGACAGCGCCGAGAAGAGCGCGCTGACCAGCCGGGCGAGTTCCTGCACGAACATCACGATCACCGTGACGCACGCGTACTGACCGCCGGGCACCCCCGGGGGCGGCCGGCCGGTCGCCCCCGGGGGTGCGGTCAGAACGCCCGGGGGCTGCGGGGCAGCCAACCGATGAACCGGTCCTGGAGGGACGTGCCGGACGACGGCGGCAGATCCTGTGCGGCGGCCGCGAGGCAGGACCCCAGGTACACGCTGAGCATGGCCCGGTCGAGCCGGTACTCCTCCAGCAGACGGGACCGCTTTTCCGCGCACGGCCAGTCGGCGCCGCACGTGCCGCACGTCCAGCCGGGAGCCAGTGGAGCATGCCCGTCCGCCCCGGACGCCGAGGACTCCGCACCATCGGTCATCGCTCTCCCTCTCCGGTTCACGTGGCGACCCGCCCCCGTCAGGCCGGTCGACAGTGGACCGGCCTCGCCCACCGGCGACGCACTGTCAGCGCCGCGGGACGCTGCGGCGTTACGCCTTGCGGTACGTTCACCACCATGGCCCTCGCGACGCCGACCGTGGAGCGGGTGCCGGCCGGGCGGTCCGGTCGCCAACCGCCGCACCGGCCGCCGGCCGACGGGCTCGACGCCGGGCGGGCGCGCGGGCGGTCGTACCTGTCGGGAGGCGGCGATGCGTGACCTGCTGCCACCGGCCGTGGCGGTGGCCGTGGCCGGGGCGTCGGACTGGGCCGGCGAACTGCTGCCGGCCGAGCGGGCCTGCCTGGGCGAACGCGCGGTGGAGAGCCGTCGCCGCGACTACACCGCCGGGCGGGTCTGCGCCCGCCGGGCGATGGCTGCCCTCGGCGTACCGCCGGTCGCGGTGCCGTCGGCCGCCGACCGGTCGCCGGTCTGGCCGGCCGGTGTGGTCGGCGCCATCACCCACACCCACGGCTACTGCGCGGCGGTCGCGGCCCGCGCCGGCGAGATCCGGTCGGTCGGCATCGACGCCGAGGGGCACCGGGAGCTCAACGCGGGCGTACGCCGGCTGATCTGCCTGCCCGAGGAGGACGAGCGGTGCGCCCGCCTGCCGGCGGGGACCTCCTGGCCGGCGGTGGTGTTCAGCGTCAAGGAGACGGTCTACAAGGTGTGGCACCCGGTCGTCGGCACGTGGCTGGGCTTCCACGACGCCCTGGTGGAGCTCGATCCGGACGCCGGCACGTTCACCGCCCGCATCGCGTCGGCGCCGCGCGACGCAGCCCCGGTACCCGATCCGCCCGCGCTGGTCACCGGCCGGTTCAGCGTCGACGAGTCCCTGGTCCGCACCGCCGCGGTGCTGCTGCCCGGTTGACCCGGGCAGGGAATCCGAACAGGGGACGGCGCGGCGCTGCCGGAGACGCGAAGATGGTCCGTTGTCCGCGCACGGTAGCGTCAGCCGCGTTTGCCGTCGTCGTCAGGTGCCTAGGAGTACGGTGAGTCACCCCCCGCCCCCATACGGGCCTCAGGATCCGAACCAGCCGAACCCGGAGCAGCAGCCGCCGCAGCCACCGGCACCGATGCCGCAGTTCCCCGCCGACCAGGGCGGCTACCCGCCGCAGCCGCCGACCTCCGGCGCCCCGCAGACCACGGGCGACCCGTGGGCCCCCCTGCCGCCCGTGCCGCCGCAGCAGCCGGCCGGCGACCCGTGGGCCGCGCCGCAGCCGCCGGTCTCCGGCGCGCCGCACCCCCCGGTGTCGGGCGCGCCGCAGCCCCCGGTGTCGGGCGCGCCCGGCGAGCCGTGGGCGCAGCCGCCGGTCTCCGGCGTACCGCAGCCCCCGGTCTCCGGGATGCCGCAGCCGCCGGTCTCCGGGGTGCCGGGTGAGCCGTGGGCCGCCCCGCACCAGCCGACCTCGGGCACGCCGTACCCGCCGCCCGGCTATCCGGCCGGTGGGCCCGGCTACCCGCCGCCCGGTGGGCCCGGTTACCCGGGCGGCGCGCCCGGTTACCCGCTCGGCGCGCCGCATCCGGTCGCGCCGCCGAAGAAGAACAAGACCGTCCTGATCGTCGTGGCCGTGGTGGCCGTGCTGGCCCTGCTCTGCTGCGTCGGCGGTGTCGTCGCGCTCGTCGCAGGCGCCAACAAGGCGGCGAACGACCTGGAGAAGGCCGCCACCCCGCGCATCACGCTGCAGCCGGACGGTCCGTCCCCGTCGGCGAAGGACGGCGAGACCTTCAACATGAAGCCCGGCGCCACCCTGGTGGTCTCCGACGACGAGGGGACCATCGAGATCACGGTCACCCGGTTCACCACGGAGACCAAGGGCTGCCGGTCGTACGCCCCGGCCCCCGACAAGGGCATGTACCTGATCGCCCACGTCACCGCGACCGTGACCAAGGGCAAGAGCTCCATCAACCCGTTCTACTTCAACTGGGTGGCCGCCAACGGCACCACGGCCAACGGCCTGGCGAGCGCGCTCTCCGGCTGCGGCGACACGTTGGGCTCCGGCAACAACCTGCGCGAGGGCAGCAAGCGGGCGGGCACGGTGGTGTTCAACGTGGCCGACAAGAACGGCGCGCTGGAGTATCAGCACAAGTTCGAGACCAGCGGCTCCTGGAAGCCGTGATCCACAGCTCGTGACGGGAGGCCGGTCCCTCGGGGACCGGCTTCCCGCGCTCTTCCCGACCGCCCGCCGCCCGCCGCTGCGCCACCCCGCCGGCCCCTCGCATCGCGGCCGGCTCCCGTCAGCGGCCCTGCTCCAGCAGGTCGGCGACCGTGATCAGCGGGGTCACCAGCGACGGCAGCAGGGCCGGGTCCTCCAGCCGGCCGCGGCGGTAGGTGATCAGCTCCGCCCCCCGCACGCTCCAGTTCGGCACCGCCCCCGCCAGGTGCGCGGCGATCAGGGTCGGCCCGACCAGCGCCTGCTGCCCCGGGGCCGCCGCGGCCACCCGCCACTGCCGGTCGAACTCCTCGTGCCCGGTGGCGTAGGTGTCGCTGCCGAACAGCGCGCGACCCAGCTTCGAGAACGCGTGGCGCGGTCCGACCGCGAGCGCCGGGAACGGCCGCCGCAACCACACCGAGCTGACGACGTACGTGTGGGTCTGCGAGGTGGTCGTCTGGTTGCCGTCGGCGCCGGTCGAGCTGTGCGTCTCGGTGTACGCGTACTCGGCCACGCAGACGGGGCGGCCGTGCAGCGTCCCGGTCAACGCGAACCGCACACCCCGCCGGCTGCGGCCCGGCACCCGGTCGGTCCAGGTGATCTCGGGCCGCTCGGTGAAGGTCCAGCCGTACCGGGCGGCCCACTGTCGCCAGTGCTCCCGCCGCTCCCGCTCGCGCCGGTGGGCCGCCACCACCAACGCGACGATGCCCGCCACGAGGAGGACGGCGACGGCCGCGCAGCCACCCATCCAGAACACACTCGCCATCCGCTCCACGGGCGGCAGCGTAGTGACCGGCCGCACGCGCGCCGGTTCACGGACGGCCGCGGTCGCGGATCCGGCTGCCGGCCGCGGTACGGGGTTCGCTCGACGCCGCGCCTCGCGTTCGTCACCCGGTGTCGTCGGGACCCCTGTCGACCCACTGGCCCCACCCCAGACATCGACGAATCGATTGATCCTCATCTGGCGCGCTGTTTAGCTCCCACCGGCACCGTCGACGACGAGGCTGAACTTCTGCCGTCTACCAGGAGGAGACCCACAGTGAACAGAGTGAGGACGGTCCTGCGCCGGATCGGCGCGACCGCGAGCGCCCTGCTGGTGGTCGCCGGGGCCACGGTCGTCGGGGCCACTCCGGCCTCCGCCGCGAACTACTACTACGAGCTGCCGTACCCGGCGGGCGAGTCCTACCTGGTGACCCAGGGGCCGGAGGGCACCTACTCGCACGTCGGCCCGTACAACGAGTACGCCTGGGACTTCGGGCTGCCGGCGAACTACGAGGTCTCCGCCTCGCAGGGCGGCACCATCATCATGTCGAACTGGTCGCCGTACTGGCAGAACGGCATCGAGGTGATCATCCGGCACTCGAACGGCCAGTGCACCCACTACGCGCACCTGAACCGGGCGATCTACAACGCCGGCACCTGGGTGCCGCAGGGCCGGGTCATCGGCTGGTCGGGCAACACCGGCGCGTCCACCGGCCCGCACCTGCACTTCCAGGTCATCAACTGCAACACCCGGGTGGGCATCCCCGCCACCCTCCAGGGCTGGACGCCGTACACCGGCTCCTGGCCGGTGAGCGTGAACTACTACGCGTAACCTCCGCCGGCCGCGCTCACGCGGAGGTGCGTCAATGGGAACCGTGCATCACCACTATCCGTGATCGATAATCCCATTCGCTGCTGGAAGCGCTTCCAGCGAGCGTCGGCGGCGGCCGGTCCAGGGCCGAAGGCGTCGCGGTCGGGGTGTCGGCACATGCCGGCGCCCCGGCCCACAGGGGATCACCTATGACGGAGGAAAGTCGGATGGCGGCACGGACGAACGACGCGGTCGAGCTGAGCGTGGTCATACCCACCTACCAGGACGCGCAGTGCCTGGCGCTGACGCTGCGGTCGCTGACCCGGCAGACGGTGAGCCCCGGGCGCTTCGAGGTGGTCGTCATCCGCGACGGCGGTTCCCCCGCCGGATACGCCGACGCCGTCGAGGCGGCCGCCGGACTCGACCTCCGCCTGCTGGAGTTCCCGAGGCGGCGGGGGCGCTCCGCGGCCCGCAACGAGGCGGTACGGCACACCCGGGCGCCGCTGCTGTTGTTCCTCGACGCCGACTCGTACGCCTCCCCGCAGTTGCTGGAGCGCCACCTGGCCCACCACGCGGTCGCCGGCCGGCCCGCCGTGCTGATGGGCCGGCGCGACGAGCTGAGCCTGGAGCACGTCGAGGCCGCCCTCGACGACCGCGAGATGACCGACGTCCCCCGCCGCCGCGCGGACCGCGCCGGGGACCTGCGCTTCCCGCACGGCCAGCCGCCGGGGCCGGACTGGCTGCGGGCGGGCTGGGCGCTCGCCTACACCCACAACATCTCGCTCGCCCGCGACCTGTTCGACCGGACCGGCGGGTTCGACGAACGCGCCGGGCTGCGCTGGGGCCTGGAGGACATCGAGCTGTTCTACCGGGTGCACCGGCACCTCGGCGTGACCGGGTTGAACTTCGCCTTCGACGACGAGGCCCGCGCCTTCCACCTCCCGCACCACCGCAACACCGACCGCAACTTCGCCGACTTCGCGGCCAACCGGAGCCTGCTGACGGGGCAGTACCACGTCATCGAGTGGGAGTTCTACGGCCTGCTGGACGTGTACGACTCGCTGGAGCGCATCGTGTACTACCGCTCCGCGGCCACCGACTGCGCGCGGCGCGCGACGTGCCGGATCGGGCCGGCGTTCGACCGGCTCGCCGACCGCCTGCCCGGCCCCCGCGTGCTGTGGGTGGGCACCGGCAGCGACCAGGTCGACCTGCCGACCGGGGCGCTGACCTTCGACTACGCCGTCCCGCCGGGACCGACGAACTACCATCTGGTCGGCATGGACCCGCCCATCCCGCCGGGCAGCCTCGACGCGGTGGTCAGCGTCGACTTCTGGCGGTACCTGCGCTGGGACGACCTCTGCCGGTTCGTCAACACCTCCGGACGGCTCGCCCGCGAGGTGCACCTCGTCGGCACGAGCGACGCCGGATCGGCGCCGCTCACCCCCGGGCCGGCGGTGCTGGACTACCTGCGCCGCACCCTCAGCGCCGCATTCACCGCCAGGTTGACCCACGTCGACGGGCTCGGTGAGGTGCTGACCCTGCGGTCCCTGACGCCAGCGGCGCGGAAGGGCCCGGCGCGCGTGTGACGTTGCCCGGCGACCGCAGGCGGCGACCGGTACGCGGATCAGGCGGGCGGCTGGAGCAGGGCCGCGCTGCCCCGGTGGTGGCTCGTCATCGAGCGCCGGAGCGGGAGCTGCGGAAGGTGCGGCGGTAGGTGTCCGGGGGTACGCCGATGGTGCGGTTGAAGTGCCGGCGCAGCGTCGTGGCGGTGCCCATGCCGGTAGCCGTCGCGATGGCGTCGATGCTGTCGCCGGTGGTCTCCAGCAGCTCCTGGGCGTGCCGGATCCGCTGGGTCACCAGCCATCGCAGCGGGGTGGTGCCGGCCACCGACCTGAAGTGGCGGACCAGGTTGCGCGAGCTCATGTTCGCCTGACGGGCCAGGTCCTCCACCGTCAACGCGTGGTCGAGCCGTTCGATCGCCCAGGAGAACAGCTCGGCGAGCGGGTGGTCGTCCTGGGCGGGCACCGGGGCGGTGACGTACTGGGCCTGGCCGCCGGCCCGGTGCGGGGGCACGACCAGGCGACGGGCGAGCGTGTTGGCGACCGCCGAGCCGTGGTCGAGGCGGACCAGGTGCAGGCACAGATCCATCGCGGCGGCCTTGCCGGCGGAGGTGAGCACGCTGCCGTTGTCCACGTAGAGCACGTCCGGATCGACGTGCACCCGGGGGTAGCGGGCCGCCAGGACCTCGGTGTGCGCCCAGTGCGTGGTCGCCCGTCGGCCGTCCAGCAGGCCGGCGGCGGCGAGCACGAACGCGCCCGTGCACAGGGAGGCCACCCGCGCGCCTGCCTCGTGGGCCGCGCGCACCGCGTCGACCAGATCGACGGGCGGTTCCTCGTCGACGTCGACCCACCCGGGGACGATCACCGTGTCGGCGTGCACGAGCTGGTCGAGGCCGCAGTCGGGCTCCAGCCGGAACCGGCCGACCCGCACCACGCCGGTTCCGCAGACGGTGACGCCGTACCAGGGGTCTGCCATGCCGGTCAGGTCGGCACCGAAGACCTCGTACGCCAGGGACAGCTCGAAGTGCAGCATCCCGTCCGTGACGGCCAGGGCGACGGTGTTCATGTCCGAAACTGTACGGGACGTGGCGTTCCAGACACTCGTCCCGGTGAACCGCCGCCGCCAGGATGTACTCAGTTGATCATTCGGGCATGGAGCGGGGAGAACTGATGGGATCGGGTCGGACGGTGGCGGTCTTCGGCGCCTACGGGCACACCGGGCGCTTCGTGGTGGCGGAGTTGTGCGCTCGCGGGTACATTCCGTTGCTCTGCGGACGCGACGCGGACAAACTGCGGGCGCTCGCGGCGTCCTTTCCGGGGCTCGGCACCCGGCCGGCCTCGGTCGACGATCCGGCCGCACTCGACCGTGCGCTGGCGGGCGCGGCCGCGGTGGTCAACTGTGCCGGGCCCTTCGCCGTGACCGCCGCGCCCGTGATCGAGGCGGCGCTGCGCGCCGGGATTGCGTACGTGGACGTGGCGGCGGAGGTGGAGGCCAACCTCGACACCTTCACGCACTTCGCGGATCGCGCCCGCGCTGCGGGGACGGTGGTGGTCCCCGCGATGGCCTTCTTCGGCGGCCTCGGCGACCTGCTGGTCACCGCGGCGATGGGCGACTGGACGGCGGCCGACGAGGCGCACGTCGCGTACGGCTTGAGCGGTTGGCACCCCACCGCCGGGACCCGCGCGGCGGGCACGGTCTCCCGGCGGCGCAGGGACGGCCAGCGCGTCCGCTACCGCGACGGGCGGCTGGAGTACCGCGACGACGCCCCGCCGACCCTGACGTGGCCCTTCCCCGAGCCGATGGAGACCCGGGCCGTGATCGGCGAGTTCACCATGGCCGACGTCGTCACCGTCCCCAGCCACCTGGCCATCCCCGAGGTGTGCACCTACATGACGGTCGAGGCGGCCGGCGAGCTGGCGGCTCCGGAGACACCGGCGCCGGCCGCCGTCGACGATCGCGGGCGGTCCGCGCAGACCTTCCTCGTCGACGTCGTCGTGCGCTCCGGCGGCGCGGAACGGCGCGCGGTGGCGGGCGGCCGGGACATCTATGCCGTCAGTGCGCCGCTCGCGGTGGAAGCGGTGCACCGCATCCTCACGGGACGGACCAGCACGGTCGGTGTCGCCTCCGCCGGCGCCGTCTTCGACGCGCCCGACTTCCTCCGGGCCCTGTCCGCGCACATCTCGCTCGACCTGCGGCAGTCCTCCACGGCCCCCGATGACATCATCGATCCATGCCCGTGATCGAAGTGGTACGCGGTGACATCACCCGCGAGGACGTCGACGCCATCGTCAACGCCGCGAACGAGTCGCTGCTGGGCGGCGGTGGCGTCGACGGGGCGATCCACCGGGCGGCGGGACCGCGCCTGGCGCAGGCGGGCGCCGCCCTCGCGCCGTGCCACCCGGGCGAGGCCGTCGCCACCCCCGCATTCGATCTTGACCCACCCGTACGCCACGTCATCCACACGGTCGGTCCGGTGTGGGAGGGCGGCGGCCACGGCGAAGCCGAGATCCTTGCCTCGTGCTACCGGCGCAGCCTCCAGGTCGCCGACGAGATCGGCGCCCGCCGCGTCGCCTTCCCCGCCATCGGCACCGGCGTCTACGGGTACCCGTCCGACCAGGCGGCGACGATCGCGGTCGCGACGATCAGGGCGACATCCACCGCCGTCGAGCACGTCCGCCTGGTCGCGTTCGACGACGTCACGTACCGGCTCCTGGCGGCGGCGTCGGAGAGCTGAGCCGGCCGTACGGCCCGAACCGTCCTCTGTGTACGGGTCGCCTGATCGACCTGCCTGTGCCATGATCTCCGGTCAATCGGTGCGGGTCGGTTCGATCAGGAGACACCATGCGGTTGGTCAGGCTCTGTGTCGCCATGCTCGGCGTGTTCGTCCTCGCCCTCACCTCGGCGGCCCCGGCCTCGGCGGCCACCACGGCGACGTACGACCTCTGGGTCTGGAACGTCGCGGGCTGGGCCATGCACCGGGCCTCGACCACCGACGGCCTCATTCCGGCCCTGACCGGCTCGATCCGCAGCCGGGGCGCCGACTTCGTCGGCCTCAACGAGCTCTGCTTCCAGCAGTACCAGGCGATCGTCGCCGAGCTGAGGGCCGCCGGTTGGCCGCAGGACTCCACCAACTTCGCCCGCTTCGAGCCGTCCCGCGACACGGTCTGCAACGGGCAGGCGTTCGGCAACGCCATCTTCAGCAAGGCGCCGCTCGGCACGGCGAACCGCTACACGCTGCCCTCGGACGGCAGCGCGGAGCGGCGGACCCTGCTCTGCGCGCCGGTCTCCGCCCGGCCGCACCTGCGGTTCTGCGCCACGCACATCACGCCGTCGAACACGGTCATCAACGGCACGGCGATCAACGTGCAGCAACTGAACTCGGTACGCAGCCGGCTGGAGACCTTCGCGGCGAACGGTGACACGGTGCTCATGGCCGGGGACTTCAACGCCCAGCCCCACTACGGCCGACTGGACAACTGGTACGCGCCGAGTCTCAACGTGGCAAACAACGCCGGCAACACCGGCTTCTACCGGGAGCTGGACGACCTGGACTCCCGCTGCGTCGGCTACGGCGAGACCACCGTCGCGGACGGCAGCACCGGCGGGCCGTGCGGCCTCGGCAACAAGATCGATTTGATCTTCGTACGGGAGAACCGGCTCGCCGGCAGCTACACCGCCGACTCGCTGGCCATCCCGACCACCTGCACGATCGGCGCCTGCTCGGATCACCGCGTGGTGATCGGCACGGTGACGGTCAGCGTCAACTGACCGGCGGGGGGCGGCGTAGGCAGTCCCGGGGCCCCGGAATACGAACTGGCGCCTTTCCTTCGCAGACGTCTTCCGGCGGACACAGCTCACACTCGTGCCCTCCCGACGTTCATTCACCGCCCGTTTGGCTGCCCTTCAGCTTCTCGGTGAACACCGCCGGGACCGGCCGACCGTGTACGGCTTACCGGCCACCAGCCATCCGGTGTTCGGCCGGGCAGGGCAGGACGGAAGCCAAGACCGCAGCATCGTGGCCTGGTCGGGCTGGTTCCAAGGTCACGGGCCCGGTTGACGTCGGACTCGGACTGCTGGGCCGTTGACCGACACCGCGAAGCGCGCGCTCCCCCCGACACCGACACGGCCGGGGACATCGACTGGCCGGCTCCCGGCTCCAGAATGGAGTGATGACAGCCGACATGGCCCCACGGCGACATCCGCTCCTGCCCGTCCTCGCCGGTTCCCGAGCCGTCCTCGTCGGCCGGGACACCCCCGACCCCGACGCCGACCACGGCTACGGCCACGGCTACGAGTCGGCGGTGGAGGCGACCAGGGCGTTGGCCCGTACCCTCGTCTCCCCGAACATCGGTACGCCCTTCCTCGAAGCGCACACCGAACAACTCGTGCGCGGGGAGTCTCCTGACGCGGTGATCGACGCCGTGCGCCGGGCCGCCGCGACGGCAACGGACACGTTGCTGTTCTCCTACGCCGCGACTGGCCCGGAACACTGGGAGACCCCCGAGGGCGCGGAGAAGTGGACCGAGGATCCGGGCAGCCGTCGGTCCGTGCTCAGCAGGGTCGCGGACCTGATGCGGGACAGCGCGGCCACCCGACTCGTCGTCCTGCTGGACTGCGGTTCCGCGCAGGTCGCCGCGCGGCACTTCACCCGGCCGGACCCGCCGGCCGGTCACCGGCACGGCGCACAGTTGTCGCTGTTGGGCGCTGGCCGGGTGATGCTGTTCGGGAGCGAGATCGACCCATTCACGAGCACCCTCACCAGAGCGCTCCAGGCAGGGGTCGACGGCGGTCCCGAGGCCCTGGATCTGGTGGCGCTCGGCAACGCGGTGCAGGCCAAGTTCACCGAGCTGCGGTACCAGGTCGAGAACGAGTACATCCCGGGAGCGAAACCGTTGCTCCTCCACGGCGGCTCCGAGGTGGCACTCGGCATCAATCGGGCCTTTCCGCCCGATGACCGCGACATCGCCCTGCGATACCCGCCTCGCTATCCCGGTGCCTTCTTCGCCCACCCCGACGCCGTGAGTGAATCCGAGGGCTACTGACCCGACGACGCGGGACCGGGCGCTCCACCACGTCGGATCGCTGCGGGGCGGGGGACAGTGGCCCGCCGGGGCGCATGACCTGCCGCTGCGGCAGTCGAACTGTTTCCTTTCCGCATCCGGTCGTTCGCGCTGGCCGTTGCATGTCTGCCCTCGAACGCTGTCGAGCTAGCGCCATGGCGCAACTCCGCCAGGCGCGAGCATAGGCCGCTGCCGGCGCACGCTGCGACGATGCGACGCAACGCCTCGCGTACCAGTGGAAGGAATCCACCCCCACCATGCCTGTCCTGTCGCGACGACGGCGCGCCGTCATATTGTCGGCAACCGCCGCGCTCGCCCTCACGACGCTTGCCGTACCCGGCACGTCCGCCGCCGCACCCGGGTCGTCCGCCGCCGCACCCAGCCGGCCGCTGCTCGGCACCGAGCGCACCGCGAACGGCACCCTGGTCACGCTGATCACCGGCGATCGCGCGGTGCTGACCACCGACCCCAACGGCAAGCCGGGGGCCACCCTGCTGCCGGGCCCCGGCGTCAACGCCCACGGCTACACCACCCGGGCGTTCCGCGACGACCTCTACGTCATCCCGGCCGCCGCCATGCCGCTCATCGCCGCTGGCCGGCTCGACGAGGAACTGTTCAACGTCACCGGGCTGGTCCGCCAGGGCTACGCCGACCAGTCCACCGCCACCCTGCCGGTCCTCGCGACGTACGGCGGCGCCCTGCGCCGCACCCGCCAGGCACCCGCGGCACCCGCCGGCGCCACCGTCACCGCGTCGCTGCCGGTCGCCGACGCGGTTGCGCTCGACGTGGCCAAGGAGAAGGCCGCCGAGCTGTGGCGCGACCTGACCGACGGGAAAGGCCCGGCCATCGGCAAGCTCTGGCTTGACGGCCGGGTGACCGCAGCCATGGCCGAGACCACGGCGCAGATCAACGCGCCGCAGGCCTGGAAGGCCGGCCTGGACGGCGCGGGCACCACCGTCGCGGTCCTCGACAGCGGCTACGACGCCAACCACCCGGACCTCGCCGGGCAGGTCGTCGGCGAGAAGAACTTCACCGACGACTCCGGCGGCGCCGTCGATCTCAACGGGCACGGCACCCATGTCGCCTCCACCGTAGCCGGCACCGGCGCCGCGTCCGGCGGTGCCGAGAAGGGCGTCGCTCCCGGCGCCGACCTGCTCATCGGCAAGGTCCTCAACCGCGAGGGCCACGGCCAGGAGTCCTGGATCATCGCTGGCATGCAGTGGGCCGTCGACAGCGGCGCCGACGTGGTGAACATGAGCCTCGGTGGCAGTGTCGGCACCGACTGCACCGACCCGATCGGTGTCGCCGCCCAGCAGCTGACCCAGCAGTCGCACACCCTGTTCGTGCTCGCCGCCGGCAACTCCGGCCCGGCCGCCCGCACGCTTGGCTCGCCCGCCTGCGCGGACGGCGCGCTGACCGTCGCCGCCGTCGACGCCGACGGTGCCACCGCCGGGTTCTCCAGCCGCGGCCCGGTCACCGGCTCGCACAAGGTCAAGCCCGAGATCGCGGCGCCCGGCGTCGACGTGCTCGCCGCCGCCATGGGCAGCCCTGGCGGCAACCCGTACGTCCGGATGTCCGGCACCTCGATGGCCGCCCCGCACGTGGCCGGCGTCGCCGCGCTGCTGGCCCAGCGGCACCCGGGCTGGAGCGCACAGCAGCGCAAGGCCGTCCTGGTGTCGTCCGTCCAGCCGGGCGGGCAGGACAGCGTGTACGCCCAGGGCGCCGGCGTGGTGGACGCGTACCGCGCGGTCAACGCCACCGTGTACGGCCCCGGCACCGTCGACGCCGGCTCCTACGCCTGGCCGCATCGCCACCAGAAGCCGACCACCACCATGGTCACGCTGACCAACACCGGCGACAGCGCGGTCACCTTCGCACTGTCGATCCAGGGTGCCACCGGCGAGGACGGCCAGCCGCTGGCCAAGCGCACGCTGAACGTCGGCGTGGACCAGGTCACCGTACCCGCCCGCGGCACCGCCGAGGTTCCGGTCGTGCTCGACCCTGCGGTGCGCCAGAGCGACGCCGGCTACGGCACCATCGGTGGCCGCCTGGTCGCCCGCGCCGCCGACGGCAGCACCGTCACCACCGCGGTCGGCGCCTGGCTGGAGCCGCACACGGTGACCGTCAAGCTTGACCTGATCGATCGGCGCGGCCAGGCACCGACCGCCGGTTCCTTCGTGGACGTCGTCGACATCGACCGGCTCACCGCCCAGCGGTTCACCACCTTCGACACCGCCCCGCATCTGCGCCTGCGGGAGGGGCGCTACTCGATCGGCGCGCTGATCGCCAGCCTCGACGAGGGCACCACCGGTGAGCAGGGCCTGGTCAAGTCGATCGCCTTCATGGGCGACCCGGACCTGGTCATCGACAACAGCGCCACCGACATGACGATCACCTACGACGCGCGTACCGCGGTACGCCAGCGCGTCGAGGGTGAGCGCCCGCTGGAGGCGCAGAGCACCACGCTGCAGTACGGCCGCTGGTGGGGTACCGCCTACCTGGCCGCCTCGTACAGCGGCGGCAAGTCCGTCGACGAGGTGTACGTCGGGCAGACCGCACCGGTGCGCTCCGGCGCGTTCGAGCTGGACACCTTCTACCGCATGTACGCCCCCGAGCTCAGCCTGCGCAGCTCCACCAGGACCGCGCTGGCGCCCGAGTACCTCGTCGGCAACATGCTGCGGGGTACGGCCTCGGTGAAGCTCGACGGATCCGGCTCGGCGCCGCTGGTCGCGGCCGGGGCGGGCAGCAGCGCCGAGATCGCGGCCGCCGGGGTCGCCGGCAAGGTCGTGCTGGTCCACAACGCCGCCGATCCGGCGGCGGTGCTGACCACGGCGGCAGCCGCCGGTGCCAAGGCGGTGCTGTTCGGCCGCGACACTCCGGGCCGATGGCTCGCGGCGTTGACGGCCACCATTCCCGGCCTGACCCTGAGCGGGGCCGAGACCACAGCGCTGCGTGCCGACCTGGCGGCCGGCCCGGTGACGCTGTCCTGGGACGCCGTCGCCGCCAGCCCGTACGTCTACCACCTGGCACTCGTCGCCGAAGGCAAGACCCAACCGCAGAAGCCGCTGCGCGTGCGTGACCGGGACCTCGGCCGGGTCGACGAGCAGATCAGCTCGCTGCGGAGCGACCGGGCGATCTACGACTACCTGCGGGCGTTCCGGCCGGACTTCCCGACCGTGGCCACCATGGCGTCGGAGGCGTTCACCGCGCCCATCCAGCGCACCGTGTACTACACCGCGAACCAGCAGTGGCAGCACATGGTCGGCGGCGCGGCGGTGTTCGACGAAACCATGTTCGACCTCCCGCGCACCTACTCCGCGGGTTCCCAGCGGGCCGAGCGGTGGTACGGCGGACCGGTCCGCTCGGCCGCCACGCGCCGCGCCGACGGCTCTCCCGAGCGCATCGCCGAGCGCCAGGGCAACCTGATCGGCGTTGCCATGATCCCGTTCGGTGACACCGAACCGGACCACTTCAGCGCGGGCGGCGGGTTCGGTGACACCGGCGCGGCGATCCTGACGCGAAACGGCGTGGAGATCGACGCGTCGGCCTGGCCGTCGGGCGTGTTCACCGTGCCGGCCGGGGATGCCGACTACCAGTTGCGGGTGCTGACCATGCGGTTCAACCCGCGCCCGCCCTACCACCCGAACTGGGACCTGTTCCACCGCACCGACACCACGTTCCGGTTCCGCTCGCAACAGCCGGCCGACGACGCGCTGCACCCGCTGCCGATCGTCGTGCCGACGTACGACATCGCGCTGGACAGCCGCAACCTCGCGCCCGCCGACGCCGCGTTCGCCGTGCACTTCGACGGGGTGGGCCAGCGCGACTACGACGCGAGCGACATCGTCGCGGCGAAGCTGTGGGTGTCCTTCGACGACGGTGCCACCTGGGCGCAGGCCCCGGTGGCGGCAGCCGGGACGGGCTTCGTCGGCACCGTGGACCAGTCGGCTGCGGCTGGGCGCAACGTGTCGCTGAAGGTGGATCTGACCGACGCGCACGGCAACGGCGTCGAACAGACCATCATCCGGGCGTACGGCGTGCGCTGACGCGCCGGTCTGGCGGGGCCCGGGACGGTCATCGTCCCGGGCCCCGCTCGTGTTTTCGTCCGCTACCGCCAGCTGGGAGACGGCCTGAGCCTTGCTGGAACGCATTGATGACGGCCTTTCGGCCATCGAAACCTTCTGACATCATCCATCGACAATGTCGAACATCATGACCGTGGAGGACAGGATGCGTTCCCGCCTGACGAGTTTCCTCAGCGTCGCCCTGCTGGCGACCGCCGCGTTCCTGGTTCCGGCGTCGCCCGCCGCCGCCGCCCCGTCGTTCCGGACGCCATTCCCGTGCCACCAGACGTGGTCTGGTGAGACCCGCACCACGCACAGCCCGCAGTACGCGATCGACTTCAACCGGGCCGACGACCACGGCGACCCGGTCAAGGCCAGCGCCCCGGGCACCGTGGACGTGGTCGCCAACCTCGGCGACACCAGCTACGGAAGATACGTGCGGATCAACCACGGCGGCGGGTACACCACCTACTACGCCCACCTCAGCGGGTTCAACGTCTCGGTCGGCCAGTCCGTCGGCTACGCCACCACCATCGGGTACGTGGGCAACAGCGGCGGCTCCAGCGGCTCGCACCTGCACTACGAGCAGCGGCTGAACGGCAGCGACATCATGGTGCGGTTCAGCGGCAACCTGGCCCTCTACTTCGGGACGCAGAACTACACGCGTACCGCCGGCTGCTGATCCAAAGCGGGTGGTCCGATGATCGAAGGCGGGTTCCCGGTCGACCGAGAACCCGCCTTCGACCTGCCCCGGACCCCCTCGATGCGAGCTGGCGGCGAGCCGGTCGGATCGACTGTCGTGCGAGGTCGTCCGGCCTCCCGAGGCTCGTCCTGGTCCCGCGTCGGCTCGGTTGCCGTACTCCGCCGCTACACAAGATCGAAAAAAGGCCGTCTCCGACTGGCGGAAACGGCCTGAACTGGTGGAGTTGAGGGGATTCGAACCCCTGACCCCCTCGATGCGAACGAGGTGCGCTACCGGACTGCGCCACAACCCCTCCGCCGGCGGACCGGCATCGGTCCCACCCGGCTTTCACCGGGCGGGCCGGCGCCAAGGTTAACAGGTTCACCGCCCCCGCCGCGAATCCACCCCCCGCGCGCCGAGATCTTGGCACGGAACGGCCCCTCCAGGGGCCGTCAGCCACCAAGATCTCAAAGAACGCCGGGCCGGCGGCCGGCGGCCGGCGGGCGCGAAAATCGATGGACATCGCGGGCGCCGGTGAGCAGCGTGGGGCGCATGCGACAGGAAGACGTCTGGAACGACGACACCGCCCGCCGCTACGACACCCCCGGCACCGGCATGTTCGCCCCCGAGGTGCTGGGGCCGACCGTCGGCCGCCTCGCCGAACTGGCCGGCGGCGGGGCGGCACTCGAATTCGCCGTCGGCACCGGTCGGGTGGCCGTTCCGCTCGCCGCGCGCGGGGTGCCGGTCAGCGGCATCGAACTGTCCCGCCCGATGGTGGAGCAGCTCCGGACGAAGGTGGACGAAACTACCATTCCGGTGGTGGTCGGCGACATGGCGACCGCCACCGTCCCGGGCGAGTTCTCGCTGGTCTACCTCGTCTACAACACGATCTCGAACCTGCTCACCCAGGCCGGGCAGGTGGCCTGCTTCCGCAACGCCGCCCGCCACCTCGCCCCGGGCGGCCGGTTCGTGATCGAGTTGTGGGTGCCGGAGTTGCGCAAGCTCCCACCGGGCCAGGAGGCGACGGTCTGGTCGTCCGAGCCGGGGTACATCGGCCTGGACACCTACGACCTGCTGCACCAGCAGGTCGTGTCGCACCACTTCCAGTTCGACGAGAGCACGAACGCCCGGCTGTTCCGGTCACCGCACCGCTACATCTGGCCGGCGGAGTTGGACCTGATGGGCCAGCTGGCCGGGTTCGAGCTGGAGAGCCGGCACGCGGACTGGTCCGGCGCCGAGTTCACCGCCGACTCGCGGTCCCACGTGTCCGTCTACCGCCTGCCAACCCCGAACTGACGCACCCGGGCCGCCGCCCCACCGGCTGGCGCAGCTCCGGGCCGTAGCCGCACCGGCACCCGGGCCGCCCGACCGGGCCAGACCGGCCGCCGGTCACGAACCGGCGCGCGGCAGGCCCCCGCGTCAGGCCGAGTGCGAGCCGCGGCCGGACTGGTAGGGCCGGCCACGCAGGCCGCCCGAGCGGCGGTAGGAGACCGAGCCGCCGTTGGCCGCCGCCGGCAGGTCCGCCGGGCGGTCCAGGCCCATCGCGGCGCGGCGCACCACCTCGCGCTGGGCCGCCAGGCGGCGCTGCGCCTCGCGGCGGGCCGCCGCCCGGCGGGCCTGCTCCCGCCGCACCTCGGCCTGCCGGGCGGCCAGCCACGCCGCCTCGCGGGCCTGCGCCCGCCGCCGCCGGCGATCCGCCACCGCCAGCCGCCGCAGGTGTACGACGTACGCGACCAGCAGCGCGGCGGTGACCCCGAAGCTGACCCAGAAGCCGGGGCTGACCACGATCACGCCGATGAGCTCGACGAAGTTCAGCAGCAGCAGCGCGGCGAGCACCCGGCGGCGCCGGTAGACGGCGGGGGCGTGCTGTCGCCGGGGTGGCGGCCGACGGCGGCCCTTGCGGGGAGCCGGCGGCACGGCGCGCAGCCGCTTCGACCGGCGCGCGACGGGGGGCGCGGAGACCGGCGCGGAGAGCCCGCCCGTGTTCGCGTCCTCACTGAGGGTGATGACGAGGCTGCGGGGCGGGTGCACCGGGCGGCGCCCCGGCACAGTGCGGCGCCGCCGGCGGCGCTGGAGCACCCGCGCCGTCGACTGCGCCCGCTCCGCCACCAGCCGCTCGGTGGCGTCGTACCGGCGAACCAGCGCCGGAGCGAGGGCGAGCAGGCCGGCGGCGGCGAGGACGGCGAGGAGCACCGAGGTCGGCACCCTCACCCCTCCCGTCACCGAATTCGGAGCAACCGCCGCCCGGCCGCAGGATCTTCCACCGATGGTGGTCGGGTGCGCGGATCGTACGGGTGGAGCAGCGCTTGCCACAGCTTGCAGTTACTTGAGGTTACGGGCCGTGGACGCGGATGCTGACACGCCGCGCCGATCCCGTGCGTGGGACGGCTCACCCCGCGGTGGCGCGGACCCGGTGCCAGCGGGCCAGCAGCCCACCCTCGGCGGCGACCTCCTCGCTGGTCATCGCGTATCCGATGTGATCACGCCACGCACCGTCGATGTGCATGTAGCGCACGTGGTACGACTCCTCGCGGAAGCCCAGCTTCTCCACCACCCGCCGCGACGGCCGGTTCTCGGGGCGGATGTTCACCTCGACCCGGTGCAGTCCACCCTCGCCGAACGCGTGGTCGACCGCGAGCGCCAGCGCGGTGGGGATGACGCCGCGACCGGCCACCCGGGAGTCCACCCAGTAGCCCACGTACGCCGAGCAGAACGCCCGCCGCACGATGCTGCCCACGTTGAGGTGGCCGACCAGCCGCTCCCGGCCGTCCTCGCGCAGGCAGACGGCGAAGGGCATCCCCTCGCCGGTGCGGGCCGAACGGCGCTGGTCGCGGTACACCCAGCGGAACGCGGCCGGCGAGTTCAGCTCGTACCAGCTCCCCGGCAGGGACGACTCCCATGGCGCGAGCCATTCCCGGTTGGCGCGGCGCACCTCCGACCAGGCGGCGGCGTCCGAACGTCGGTAGGGCCGCAGCAGCACCGGCCCGTCGGCCAGCACCGCCGGCCACCCCGGCGCCCGCCCGACCCCGAACAGACTCACGAACCAGACCTTCCGCTCACGACCGACGAAACCGATGCCCCGGCGACGCTCACCGGCGCCGGTCCAGTAGGAGGACGTCCACCGTGGACCCGGCCGCCGCGGTGGTCACCCGCTCGCCGAGCACCATCAGCCCGTTCGCCTCGGCCAGCCCCGAGAGGGTGTACGGGCCACCGTTGAGCGGCTGCACCGTGTAGCCGCCGCCGCGCCGCTCGGCGACGTGCGCGGGACGGAACTCGCGCAGCCCCACCGGCGACGAGATCGTCTCCAGCAGGTGCGCGCGGACGCTGGGCCGGAACACCGGCTCCGCCCCGGCCAGCAGGTTGATCGCCGGGCGGGCCAGCACCTCGAAGCCGATCAGGGCCGAGCCCGTGTCGCCGGGCAGGCAGACCACCGGCACCTCCTCGGCGCCGACCGTGCCGAACCCGAGCGAGGTGCCGGGATAGAGCGCGACCTCGGTGAAGGTGACCGGGCCGGCCCGGCTGCCCTCCCGCCGGGAGAGGATCCGCCGCACCATGTCGCCCGGCCCGGTGCCGGTGCCCCCGGTGGTGATGATCAGGTCGGCGCGCAACGTCTGGTCCTCCAGCAGCCCGCGCAGCCCCTCCGGGTCGTCGTCGCAGATGCCCACCCGGTACGCCAGGGCGCCCACCTCGGCCGCGGCAGCGGTCAGCGCGTGCGAGTTGGCGTCGACCGTCTGGCCGGGCTGGCTGCCCCGGCCCACGTCGACCAGCTCGTCGCCGGTGGCCACGATGACCACGCGGGGGCTGGGCCGCACCACGACGTGCCCGATGCCGGTGGCGGCGAAGACCGCCACCAGCGCCGGCGAGACGTAGGTGCCGGCCCGGGCCAGCAGGGTGCCGGCGGGCAGCTCCTCGCCGGCCCGGCGCACCCCGTACCCCCGTTTGGGCACGCGGAAGATCTCCACGGCGGCCATGCCCTGGTCGGTCCACTCCACCGGCACGACCACGTCCGCGGCGAGCGGCAGCGGCGCCCCGGCGGCGACGGAGAAGCAGGCGCCCGGGGTGAGCCGGACCGGCCGCCAGCTCGCCGCGCCGAGGTCGCCGACGACGTTGAGCCGGACGTTGCGCCCGCCCGGCCCGCCGGACTGGGTCGGGACGTAGCCCACGCCCCGACCACCTCCGGAGATGTCCTCCCAGCGGGCCGCGTACCCGTCCACGGCCGACTGGTCGAAGGCCGGGAAGGAGTGCGGCGCGACGACGTCCTCGGCGAGGACGTTGCCGTGCGCCTGGGTGAGGTCGAGGTCGAGCGGAGGCAGCGCGCGTAACCTGCGCAGCACGCTGCCCAGGTAGTCGGCGAGCGGCGTCAACTCGTTCGCGGCCGCCTCGGCGTCGGCCGACGCTGTCATGTACCAGTCACGCCCGACGCGTCGGAGTTGACGAACTCGGCCAGCCACTTGCGGAACTCGGCGCCGAGGTCGTCGCGCTCGGCGGCGATCTGCACCACGGTCTGGAGGTAGCCCAGCGGCATGCCGGTGTCGTAGCGGGTGCCCCGGTAGACGATCGCGTGCACCGGGGTGCCCTCGCTGCGCAGCAGCTCCATCGCGTCGGTCAGCTGGATCTCCCCGCCGCTGCCCGGCTTGGTCCGCCGGATCGCGTCGAAGACGCTGCTTGGCAGCACGTAGCGGCCCAGCACGGCGAGGTTGCTCGGGGCGTCCTCCGGCTTGGGCTTCTCCACCATGCCGGTGACCCGGACGACCTCGCCGATGTCGGACAGCTCCGCCTCCGCCGGCTCCACCGAGGCGATGCCGTAGCGCTTCGTCTCGGCCGGGTCGACCTCGAAGAAGGCCAGCACCACGCCGCCGGTGCGCGCCTGGAGCTCCAGCATGGCCGGCAGCAGCGGCTCCGACGGCTTGACGAACTCGTCACCCAGCAGCACCGCGAAGGGCTGGTCGCCGACGTGCGACTCGGCGTAGCCGACGGCGTGGCCCAGGCCGAGCTGCTCGGGCTGCCGGCAGGTGTAGATCTCGGCCAGCTCGCTGGGGCCGCGCACAGCGGCCAGCCGCTCGGTGTCGCCCTTCGCCTCCAGCCGTGCCTCCAGGTCGGGGCGGCGGTCGAAGTGGTCCACCATCGACGTCTTGCCCCGCCCGGTGATCAGCAGGACGTCGCCGATGCCGGCCTGGGTGGCCTCCTCGACGATGTACTGCAGCACCGGCCGGTCGACCACCGGGAGCAGCTCCTTGGGCACCGCCTTCGTGGCCGGCAGGAACCGGGTGGCCAGACCGGCGGCCGGGATGACGGCCTTGACCGCGCGGGAGCGACCGGTTGCGGCGGTCGCCGATGAGGGGTTCGCTGAGTGCTCCGACATGTCGCGAGACTATCGGCCACGGCTCTGTCGTGGAGGGTGAGGACCGGAAGACGCGCCGCCGCAGGGACCCGGCCGCACCGGGTCGGGTGCGGCCGGCGCGCTCCCCTGGGCAGTGTCGGCCGGATCGGCCGGTTCGGGGCGGGTCCGCACCGGCTGGCGGGGAGCGCCGGCGCGCGGCAGGCCGTCCTCGGGAGTGGCCGCCGCGGCCGGGACGGGGATCTCCCGCGTCGGCGGTCCGGCCCGCTCCTCGGCGATCCGCCAGGTGTCCCGGCCGGCCGCCTTGGCCGCGTAGAGGGCGTCGTCGGCGGCGTCCAGGACCTGCTGGCCGGTGCTGCCGTGGTCGGGGTGCACCGCGATGCCGATGGAGACGGTGACTCCGATGGCCACGGCCGCCCCGCCGTGCCCGTCGGCGGCGATCGGGGCGCCCCGGATCGCCGCGCCGAGCCGCTCCGCGACGATCGCCGCGCCCCGGGCGTCGGTCTCCGGCAGCAGCAGCACGAACTCCTCGCCGCCCTGCCGGAAGGCGAGGTCGACCTCGCGGATCTCGCCGCGCACCCGGCGGGCGAACTCGGCCAGCACGGCGTCCCCGGCCGCGTGCCCGTACGTGTCGTTGACGTCCTTGAACCGGTCCAGGTCGAGGGCGAGGATGCTGAGCATCCGGCCGAACCGGCTCGCCCGCTCGACCTCCCGGCGGATCGACTCCCGCAGGTAGCGGTAGTTCCACAGCCCGGTGAGCGGGTCGGTCAGCGAGAGCCGCTGCGCCTCCTCGTGCACCCGGACGTTGTCCACCGCCACCGCGGCGTGGCCGGCGAAGGTACGCAGGGTGACGAGGTCGTCGTCGTCGAACTCGTCCGCGCCGAGCCGGTCGTAGAGGGCCAGCACGCCGAGCGCCCCCGCCGGGGCGGCCGGCTCCGCCCCCGGGCGCGGGGCCGGGCCGTCGCGGGCGGTGGCGTCGGGCGGGCCCGTCGTGCCGGGGGCGGCGAACGGCACCGCGATGTACGTCCGGCAGTGCGGCTCCCCCGGCGGCGCGGCGGAGGGCTCCACCCGCCCCCGGCGCGGCTCCCCGGTCGCCGCGACGGCGCCCACCACGCCGCTGCCCAGCGGCACCCGCAACGGGCCCGGGCGTTCGTCCGCCGGGTCGGGCGCGTCCAGCCCTTCGGTGCACTGCGCGACGAGCACCCCGCCGTCGTCGACCAGCAGCACCGCCCCGGCCCGGGCGCCGGTCGCCGCGATCGCGCTGTGCAGGATCACCCGCAGGATGCGTTGCAGGTCGTGCGTGCTGGCCAGGGTGTCCCCCAGCACCGCGAGGTGCCCGCGCAGCTGGTCGCGGCTGCTGGTCAGCGCCGCCACGTAGGTGCCCGTCTCGCGGGTCATCCGGTTGAACGCGCCGGCCAGCCGGCCGATCTCGTCCCGGCTGCGCACCGGCACCCGGGCGGTCAGGTCGCCGCGCGCCACCCGGTCCACCGCGCCCGCCAGCTCGACCAGCGGGCGGGTGGTCACCCGGGCCAGCCGCCAGGCGGCCACCACGGCCAGCAGGGTCGCCACCAGCACCGCCGAGCCCAGTGCGACGTACAGGCCGCGTGGTCGTTCGCTGGGCACCGAGAGCACCAGCGGCAGGGGCTGCCCGGCGGACGGGCCGACCAGGCGGACGTACCGGCCGTCGGGGGTCTCGGTGACCCGCTCGCCGTGCAGCGTGTCGGCGGCGGCGAGCACGGCGTCGCGTACGCCGGTCGACTCGGTGCTGTGGGCGAGCCGGACGGGCGCCGCGGCGTCGTCGATCAGGGTGACCGCCACCCCCGTCACGGCCGCGAGGCGCGCGACGAAGGCCGGGTCGACCGGCTGCGCGGCGGTGACCGTGCCGAGCGGCCCGCCGGCCCGGTCGCGCAGGTCGGCCCGGGCCGCGAGCGCCCGCACCGGCCCGGCGGCCGGCGGGTCGGCGCAGTCCCGCCAGGGCGCCGCGGGGCCGCCGGGGCTGGCGTAGGTGACCCGGCCGCTGACGTCGGCGACCCGCACGGCGGCGGCCAGGCCACGGCGGATCACCTGGCTCGCGGCGGCGGGCCGGTCGCCGGCCAGGGCGACCGCGTCGGCGGCGGCCCGCAGCTGCTGGCAGAGGGCGTCGACGGAGGTGCGCACGGTCGAGGCGGCCACGGCGAGCCGCTCGGTGGAGCGGCTCGAGTCGACCGCCGCCACGGTCGCCCCGACGAACATCACCCCGAGCACCACCGGGCCGAGCGCCACCGCCAGGAAGGCTGTGGTCAACCGCCCGCGTAGCGTCACTCGGTCCCCCCGGAAGTTCCGCCGCCGTTGCTTGCGATGCTGACACAGAGCCACCAGGCGGCAAGCGTTGCGTCAGGAGTGTTGCGTGCCCGATTTTTCTGATGGAGCGGAAGAGGCGAAGCGGGATGTGCGTGCCGCCGTGCTCGCCCGCCGCCGGGAGCTGAGCGCGCCGCGGCGGGCCGACGCCGCTGGGCGCGTCCAGGCCGAGCTGGTGGCTCTCGTACGCCGCCTGCGCCCGCTGCGGATGACGGCGTACGTGCCGGTCGGCTCCGAGCCGGGCGGGCCCGACCTGCCGGCGGTGCTGCACGCGGCGCTGCCGCCGGGCGGAAAACTGCTGCTGCCGGTGCTCCGCGACGACCTCGACCTGGACTGGGCCGCCTGGAGCGGGCCGGCCGGGCTGGTGGCCGCCGGGCGGGGGATGCGCGAGCCGGCGGGGCCGCGACTGGGCCGGGCGGCGGTCGCCGGGGCGCAGCTGGTGGTGCTGCCCGCGCTGGCGGTGGACCGCCGAGGGCTGCGGCTGGGCCGGGGCGGCGGCTCGTACGACCGGGCGCTGGCCCGGGTGCCGGCGACCGCCCTGACCGTGGTCCCGCTGCACGACGGCGAGCTGGTGGAGGCCCTTCCCGCCGAGCCGCACGACCGACCGGTCCGCGCGGTCGTCACGCCCGCCGACGGCCTGCGTACGCTGGACGCCGCCCCGGGGGGCGTGGCGGGTGTCGCGCCCCACACTTCCGCTGGACGAATCCGGGGGCGATGACGCACCATTGGCACTCGAATACGTCGAGTGCCAACCGGCCGTGGCCAGATCCGGAGGAGAACGTGCCCACGTACCAGTACGCCTGCACCGCGTGCGGCCACCAGCTCGAGGCGGTGCAGTCCTTCTCCGACGCACCGCTGACCGAGTGCCCGGCGTGTGAGGGACGGCTGCGGAAGGTCTTCAACTCCGTCGGCATCGTGTTCAAGGGGTCGGGCTTCTACCGCACGGACTCGCGCTCGTCCGGCTCGGAGAGCACGAAGACCGGCGCCGCCGCCAAGCCGGCGAAGTCCGACTCGTCCTCCGGCGGTGACTCCGGCTCGTCCGGCGGGTCCTCGTCGTCGGGCTCGTCCGCCGGTTCCTCGTCCTCGTCGTCGGGCTCGTCCTCGTCGTCGGGCTCGGGCGGCTCCACCGGCGGCGGGGGCAAGGCCCCGGCCGCCAGCAGCGCCAGCTCCTCCTGACCCACGCCGCCCCGGCCCGGGACCGGCCCCCGAATCTGGGCCGGTCCCGGGCCGGGGCGCGCTCGTCCACAGCTCGGCGGAGGTTTTCCACAGCCCGGCGCGGGTCCTCGACAGGGCACCGACGGGCGTCCACCGGGCGGCGGTGGCCCGCTCAGTCCCAGTGCGGGGGGCGCTCCGCGAGCAGCCAGTCGTCGTTGCCGCCCGAGCGCTCGCCCCAGCCCCGGTCGGTGTCGTCGGCGGTCTGCTCGGGCAGCACCACGAAGTCGTCGCTGAGGTCGACGGCGCGGTCGTCGTCGCCGCGTGCCGTCGGCGTGCCCGGATCCTCGGTGATGCTCACGAGCGGCAAGACTAGCGCAGCCACCCCCGGCGGGAGCGGCGGACGAACCGCCGGGCCGCCGCGTCCGGCCGGCCGCCGGGCCGGGGCGTTGGTAGCGTCGGACGGCGTGACGACCCCCACCTCCGGCGGCTCCCCGGACGACTACTGGCGGCGGCCCGACGCCTCGCCCGAGCGGCCCACGGGCGTGCCCCCGGGGCCGGCCGCGTCGCCCCCGGCGCGTGGGAGCGGCTACCCGGGCCCGCCCGCGACCACCCCGCCCCCGGCCGGATGGCGCCCACCGGTGCACCTGCGACCGCCACCGCCCCGGCGACTGCCGCCGCAGGACATGGCGGAAATCGACGCGGCAGAGCAGCGGGCGCAGCGGCTCACGTACGGCGTGGGCACGGTGGCCGCCGTGGTGCTGGTGGTCCTCGTCTGCGTGCTCTGCTCCCGGCTCGTGTTCTGACCGGGGCCCGGTGGCCGGCCTCCCGCCGCCCGTCGGCCCGCCGCGACCGGCGGGACGTCAGAGGGTGTTGCCCCAGACGGTCTCGGCCCCGGAGTGCCCGGTCAGGTAGACGTAGACGAGGCTGACGACGCCGAGCGCCACCACCGCGACCGACAGCACCGGGGTCACCCAGGACGGCAGCTTCGGCACCCGCCGGTGCCCGCTCGTCACCGCGAGCAGCAGCAGCGACGCCACGGCCAGCGGCAGCACCCAGCGGAACAGGATGTCGCCGTAGCGCGAGTGCGCGAAGATCTGTTCCACGATCGGGCCCTGCATGCCCCGGGCGACGAACGCGTCCGTCAGCTCCTCCCCCGACTCGACCGCGACGAAGGCCGACACGGGCGCCACCACGGCGAGGATCGCCACCGCCCAGTCCAGCCGCGACCGGAACCGGGGCAACGCCACGTACGCGGCGGAGAGCAGCGCCAGCAGCGGCACGAGCACGACGACCGCGTGCACCACCAGCACGTGGGCCGGCAGACCCAGGATCTCCTTGAACATCCACACCTCCGGCGGTACGCGGTCGCGGGGCCAGCGTACGGTGCGCCGGTCGACCCGCCCAGTCAATCTCGATCGGGAACACGCGCCCGGAGCCGGTCCGGTTCACCGTTCCCCGGCGAGGAGCCCGCCGACCCGGCGGCCGGCTCGGGGCGACCGGGTTGTGGCCGGCGCCACCTCTCCCGGAGGCCGGTTGTCGGTCCCCGGCCCGCGTGCTGTCATTGGCACGTGCCCGGTGGCGAGGAACTGCTCCGGTCGAGGGGCCTGCGGGTCACCCGGCCGCGTCTCGCCGTGCTCGACGTCCTGGCCGCCGGCGGCCACCTCGAGGTCGACGAGATCACCCGCCGGGTGCGCCAGCGCCTCGACTCGGTCTCCACCCAGGCCGTCTACGACGTGCTGGGCGCGCTGTCCCGGGCCGGGCTGTCCCGCCGCATCGAGCCGGCCGGCAGCCCCGCCCGCTACGAGGCCCGCGCCGGGGACAACCACCACCACGTCGTCTGCCGGGGCTGCGGCGAGATCGCCGACATCGACTGCGCGGTCGGCAGCGCGCCCTGCCTGGACCCGGACATCGCCCACGGGTTCGAGGTCGACGAGGCGGAAGTGACGTTCTGGGGCCTCTGCCCCACCTGCCAGGCCCGCCGCTCCGCCGACGACTGACGGCCGACGGCTCTCCGCGCGGCGCCCGGTGGCGGGGCGTGGCACGCTTGGGCGGTGGACTCCGATGACCTCGGCCTCTTCGGTCCGGGTTCGGTCACGTGGAAGGTGCACGAGGAGCCGATCCTGATCGTCGCCGGCCTGCGTTCGCTCTACCTCCAGTCGTTGCATCCCCGGGCCATGGCCGGGGTCGCCCAGAACAGCAACTACCGCTCCGACGCCTGGGGCCGCCTGGTGCGCACCGCCACCTACGTGGGCACCACCATCTACGGCACCACCGCCGAGGCGGAGGCCGCCGGGCTCCGGGTCCGCCGCCGGCACGCCCGCCTGCGGGCCACCGACCTGTTCACCGGGGAGGAGTTCCGGGTCGACGACCCCGAACTGCTGCGCTGGGTGCACGTCACCGAGGTCGAGTCGTTCCTCGACACGGCCCGCCGGGCCGGGCTGCCGCTGACCGCCGACGAGATCGACGGCTACTACACCGAGCAGCGGCGCTCCGCCGCCCTGGTCGGCCTCGACCCGGCGACGGTGCCGGGCACCGCCGCCGAGGTGGCCGACTACTACCGGCGGATCCGTCCGGAGCTGCGGATGACCCGCGAGGCGGCCGAGACCGCGCTCTTCCTCACCGCGCCGCCGATCCCGTGGAAGCTCAGCCTGCCCGCCCGGATCGGGCTCAACCTCGGGCCGCCCCGCTGGGCGTACTTCGGCATCGCCGGCACGGCGCTCGCGCTGCTGCCGGCCTGGGCCCGGCGGATGTACGGCGGGCTCGGCCTGCCCACGACCGCGCTCTCGGCCGACCTGAGCGTCCGGGCGCTGCGGCTGACCCTCGCCGCGTTGCCCCGCCGGTGGCGGGAGGGGCCGTTGCAGCAGGCCGCCAAGGAACGCGCCGCCGCCGCCACGTTGACGGCCCCGGGCGCCGCCCGGCTCGCCGGCACGCCGGCCTGAGGGCGACGGCTGGGCGGCTGCCGGCTGGGCCGTGCCCTGCCGCTCAGTCCTGGCCGGGCACCGGATCGGCGGCGCGCTCGACGGCCGCCCACGGCTCCTTGCCCGGCGCCTGCGCCCCCACGGGGCAGGTGCGCCGGTAGTCGCACCAGCCGCAGCGCGGGCCCGGCGTGGTCGGGAACGCCTCGTCGGGGTCCTCCCCGTCGGCGACCGCCCGCTCGGCGGCCATGATGTCGCGGGCGGTCTCCTCCGCGCGGGTGAGCTGCCGGGCCAGGGACTCCACGGTGTGCTCGTGCGCGGCCACCGTGCCGGTCGGCAGGTGGTGCAGCTCCACCCGGCGGCACGGCCGGCGGAACACCCGCTCGGCGGCGTACGCGTAGAGCGCCAGCGCCTGCGAGCCGCGCGCGTCGTCGGCGTCCAGCCCCGTGCGGCCCGTCTTGTAGTCGACGATCACCAGCTCCGGGCCGTCGGGCCCGGGGCGGGAGTCGATCCGGTCGGCCCGGCCGTTGAAGGCCAGCACGGCGGTCTTGACCGCCACCACCCGCTCCACGCCGAGCGGGTCGGCACCGGGCTCCAGGGTCTCGACGTAGGACTCCAGCCAGCCCAGGGCCCGCCGGTAGGCCGCCCGCTCCTGCTCGTCGTCGCGGTAGCCCTCGCGCACCCAGGTGCCCTTGAGCAACGCGGCGAGCGCCTCCGGCCGGCGCCGGTCAGGGCTCAGCGCGTACCAGTTCTTCAGGGCAGTGTGCACGCTCGCGCCGAGGGAGTTGTGCGCCCACGGCGGACCCTTCTGCGGGGCCGGACGGTCGACGTAGGAGTAGCGGTAGCGCCGGGGACAGTCGGCGTAGGCGCCCAGCTTGCTGGGGGTGCAGACGAAGAGCCGCTCCGGCATGCCCTCGAAGCCGAGCTGCTCGGGCTGCTCGCCGCGCTGCCGGGGCGCCCGGCCGCCGCCGGTGGAGGACCGTCCCGCTGAAGAGGCTCGTCGCACACCGCGATCCTGCCATCCACCCCCGACGGAACCGGCCGCCGGTCAGGTCATGTTGGCGTACTGGGTCACGAACGCGGCCACCGCGTCCGCGATGAGCTGCACCGCGATCGCGGCCAGCAGCAGGCCGGCGATCCGGGTCAGCACCTCGATCCCGCCGGGACGCAGGATCTTGACGATCCCGCCGGAGAACCGCAGCACGACCCACACGGTGACCATCACGGCCACGATCGCGGCGGCGATGGCCGTGACGTCCGCCCCGCCGTCGGCCTGCTGGACGAAGAGCATGGTGGCCACGATGGCGCCGGGACCGGCCAGCAGCGGTGTGCCCAGCGGCACCAGGGCGATGTTCGAGGTGACCTGCTGGCTCGGGTCGTCGGCCTTGCCGGTCAGCAGCTCCAGCGCCACCAGGATGAGCAGCAACCCGCCGGCGGCCTGGAGGGCCGGCAGGTCCACGTGCAGGTAGTCGAGCAGCGTCTGCCCCGCCACCGCGAAGATCACGATCACGCCCAGCGCCAGGGCGACGGCCTGCCAGGCGGCGCGGTTGCGGTCCCGCGCAGTCAGCGGGCCGGTCAGCGCCAGGAAGATGGGCATCATGCCCGGCGGGTCGACGATCACCAGCAGGGTCACGAAGACCTCGCCGAACAGCTTGGCATCCACGTGATCAACGTAGCCGCGCCGCCGTGGGCGGAAACGCGGATCAGCCGGAAGCGACCTCGGTCACTCCGCTCGCCTCGGCGACGATCCGCTCGTACGCCCCGGGGTCGGTGGTGAACGCCCCGAGCCGGACGGTCTTGTGGGTGCCGTGGAAGTCCGACGAGCCGGTCACCAGCAGGCCCAGCTCGTCGGCCAGGGCCCGCACGTGCGCCCGCTCGGCCGGAGAGTGGTCCTCGTGGTCGACCTCCAGCCCCGCCAGCCCGATCGCGGCCAGGTCGGCGATCAGCTCGTCGGGCGCGATCCGCCCCCGCCGGGTGGCCCGGGGGTGGGCGAAGACCGGCACGCCGCCCGCCGCGCGGACGAGCCGGACCGCGCGGAAGACGTCGATGTCCTCCTTGGGTAGGCGGTAGCGCTCGCCCAGCCAGTCCGGCCCGAACGCCTCCGTGGTGGTGGCCACCAGGCCGGCCCGGATCAGCGCCTGCGCGATGTGCGGCCGGCCCACGGTCCCGCCGCCCGCGCCGGTCAGGATCTCCGGCCAGCTCACGTCGATCCCGTCGGCCCGCAGCAGCGCCACGATCCGCTCGCCCCGCTCCTCGCGGGCGGCCCGCACCCGGGCCAGTTCCGCGACGAGTTCCGGGGCGTCCGGGTCGAACAGGTACGCCAGCAGGTGCAGCGGCAGCGCCGGCTCCTCGCCGTACCACCGGCAGGAGAGCTCGGCGCCACGGACCAGGCTGAGCCCGGCCGGCAGCGCCGCCAGGGCCGGCGTCCAGCCGGCCGTGGTGTCGTGGTCGGTGATCGCCACGACGTCCAGCCCCGACTCCGCCGCCGCCCGCACCAGCTCGGCCGGGCTGAGGGTGCCGTCGCTGGCGGTGGAGTGGGTGTGCAGGTCGATCCGCGGTGCCGCGCTCATCGGCCCGACGCTACCGGCCGGCGGCCCGCCCCGGGCGCGCGGGCGCGGTCAGGGACGGCGGTCGCCGCCCACCGGCACCGCGCGTTCTCCCTCGGGCAGGCCGGTCACGGGCACGGACACGGACACCTCGCCGTCGAGTGCCCGGCTCACCTCGACCCGCACCAGGGCGCCGTCCGCGTCCGGGTAGTGGGCCGTCCCCCGCGGCGTCCACGCCACCGGCCCGGCCACGGGCGGGCCGGCCGGGCGGGTCGCCGGTGCGGGGGCGAGCCGGTCCAGGTCGACCAGCAACGCGCGGTCCTGCCGGCCCGCCTTCCCGTTGGCCAGGAGCCACCGCCCGTCGGCGGACACCCCGCCGGCTCCGTCGCCGGCCAGCGTCGGCCCGCACCCGGTCCGCACCGGCGCGAGGTTCCGGGCCGGGTCGAGCAGGGCTATACAGGGTCGGCGGGGGGTGCCGGCGGAGACCAGCGCGACCGCCAGCCCGTCGGGGCGGGCGCCGTAGACGTGCAGGGCCGCGTCGCCCGCGTCGCGCGGCGGACCCGCCGCCGGGCGCCACAGGGCGTGACCGGGCCGGTCCGGGTCGAGGCGGACCAGGACCGTGTCGCCGGCGAAGGCGACCGGCGCCGCGTCGGACGGTGCCGGAGTGCGGGCGGCGGCGACGACCTGGGTGCCGACGATGCCCGCGACGACCAGATCCGCCCCCTCCCGCCAGGCGACCTGCCGCCCGTCCGGGCTGAGGACGATGTCCCGCGCCCCGGCCAGCAGCAGGTGCGCCGTGCCGTTCGGCAGCACGACCCACAGCGACCGGCCGGCCGCCGTCGGCGCGCCCACCACCGCCCAACCGGCCCCGTCGGGCAGCCGCTGGGCACGCTCGGCGGCCGTGCCCACCTCGGGCAGGGGGAGCCGCTGCCCGCCGACGGTGACCAGCACGTCGTGGAGGATGAGGTCCACCTCGCCCCGGCCCAGGTCGGCCTTCGGGACGGCCGACAGCTGCGGGGTCGGGTCCGGCAGCGGCGAGGCGTACGGGTCGCCGAGCACCACCGTGGGATGGGTGGGTCGGCCGGGCTGCTGCCCCAGCTGCGCCATCCCGGCGCCGACCGTCACGGTGGCCACCGCGGCGAGGGCGATCCCGGTCAGCGTCCGCCGGCGCCGGGACCGGTCGGCCCGCCGGATCGCCAGCCCCGCCGGATCGGCGACGAGCGGGCGCGCGACGGACACCCGGCGGGCGAACGCCTCCCGTACCGCCTGCTCCAGCTCGTCCTCGGTCACGGCGAATGGACGCGTCGGGCCTTCGGTCCGGTTGTCACCACGGCCGACCGGACGGCTCACCGGTGTTCCCCGGTGCCGGCCGGTACGACCGGGAAGGCGGCCTGCCGGCCGCGCTGCTCGTCGCGGGCGGTACGCGCCCCGGCTCCGGCCCGCGCCCCCGACGCGACGGGCACCGGGTCGCCCGCCGACTCGTCGGTCGGCTCGGCGTCCGGCGTGCGACGCCCGGCGTCCGACGCCGGAGGCACGGTGGCCGCCTGCGCCGGAGGTTCGGTGGCCGCCTGCGCCGGAGGTTCGGTGGCGGCACCGCCCGGGACGGCGGCGCTGCCCGCCGCGGCCGGCGCGACGAGCGGTGGCCTGGCGTTCGTCGCCGCGACCACGGCCGCCGCGTCCTCGCCCACCACCATCGTCGGCGCCCCGTAGGCCGTCGACCGGCGGACCGGCGCGGGACGGTCGGCGCCGCCCTGCGCGGGAGCGGGACGGTCCGCGCCGCCGCGGGCGGGGGTGGACCGGTCGGTGCCGTCGTCCCGGGGCAGGGCCGGGGTCGGGTCGGCCCCGGTCGGCAGGTCGAGGGCGGCCTCGGCGCCCATCCGGCGGCGCAGGGTGCCCAGGGCGCGCGACGTCTGGCTCTTGACCGTGCCCGGCGAGATGCCGAGCAGCGCGGCGGTCTGCGCCTCGGACATGTCCTCGTAGAAGCGCAGCACGAGCACCGCCCGCTGCCGGCTGGGCAGCGCGCTCAGGTGACGCCAGAGCAGGTCCCGGTCGAGCTGCTGCTCGATCTCGTCGATGCCGGGCCGCTCCGGCAGCACCTCGGTGGGGCGTTCACCGTGCCAACGCCGCCGCCACCAGCTGGTCGAAGTGTTGATCATGACCCGGCGGGCGTACGGCTCGATCGCCTCGATCCCGCCGAGCCGCTTCCAGGCCAGGTACGTCTTGGTCAACGCGGTCTGCAACAGGTCCTCGGCGGTGGCCCAGTCCCCGCTGAGCAGGTAGGCGGTGCGCAGTAGGGCGCTGGAGCGGGCCGCGACGAAGTCGCGGAACTCCTCCTCCAAGGGATCCCTGCTCACCACCGGCCACCTCCGCGCCCCGTTTCCCTGGCAGGTTGCCATGCCCGGGGTGCTCGGGTCGACGGCGAACGGTGCGCAGTTCCTCCGATGTTCGGACGAAAAGTTTCACGCCCCGTCGTCGGCCTTGGCCTCGTCGGCCTCCTTGCCCAGCCGTGCCTCGACCGCCTGCGGCTCGTACATCTCCTCGACGACGCGCAGGTAGAGCTCGTTGGGGTTGGGCAGGTTCTTGATCTCACGCAGCGCCTGCTCCTGACCGGCGGACTCCAGCACGAACGTGCCGTAGTTGAGCGCCCGGCCGGTCGGGGTCTGCTCGTACTTCATGTCGGTGACCCGGACCAGCGGCATCATCGCGACCCGCCGGGTGATGATCCCGTTGACCACCATCACCCGCTTGTTGGTCAGGATGAAGCGGTCGTACCACCAGTCGGCGACCTTCCAGGCCACCCACCCCATCACAGCGAACCAGAGCAGCACCGCGATCGTGGTGAGCGCGCCCACGTCCTGCCCGGCGAGGAAGCCGGAGAGGTAGCCCAGCACGAAGGTGGCGGCGATGCCGACCAGCAGTGGGGTGGAGAGGTGGATCCAGTGCCGCTTCCACTCGCCCCGGTAGCGCTCGGTCGGGAAGAGGTAGCGGGCCACCAGCGAGCTGGGCTCGTCCTCCAACGGCAGCACCCGGCGCGGCGCCATGCCGGCGGCGTCGGCCCGCAGACCGGCCAGCTCGTCCTCGGAGATCTGCGGCGGCTGGTAGCCGGCCTCCGGGTCACGGACCCAGGCCCGACCGGACCGCCCCTCCCCGGCGTACGCCGGGCCGTCACCGAAGCCGGCGTCATCCGAGAGGGAGGGGCCGTCGGAGAGGCCCGGACCGGTGCCGTAGCCCGGCCCGTCGTCGGGACCGATCCGAGGGATCGGCTCCGTGTCTCGCTCCCGGCGCTCCCGATCGGGATCGTCGGGATCGAAGGGTGGACCGGAGGGGTTTCCCATCGGCGGCTAGGCGACGAGGCTGGTGAAGAAGTCGCCGAACCCCTGGGCGATGTCCATGATCCCGCCGCCCAGTGACTTGAACACGTCCGCCGCAGAATTTGGCCGATATGCGACGAAAAAGATCAAGAATGCGATTCCGGCCCAGGTGAGGACCTTCTTGACCATGGCGGGCCATCCTCTCGCGCGGCGCCGGGTCCCATTACCGCAGCGGCACCCAGAGTATCAGTGTGGTGTCGTACAGTGAATATCTGCGTCCGTTCTCCGACATTCCGGGATGCCTGTCAAGCCCTGAGGCCCGTCAAGCCTTCCCGTGCAGATACGGAGACGGTGCGCCGTACACGAGCTCGGGCGGTGTCCACTCGGTCAGGTCGTGCAGCACGACATCTTCCGCGAGCAGGTGACCCGCACTCGCCGGCCAGGCTATCGCATGGAGCCACAATCCCCGAGCCTCGCCGGCGTACGCGCTTCGATCCGTCGGCGAGTTCACGAGCCACAGTGGAGTGGGATGACCGGCCACCTTGATCCTGGCCTGCCCGACGTGCTCCGGATGCCCCGGCCCGGGATCGGTCAACGCCTGCGCGAGTTCCGGGCCCGGATCCGGGCCGGCCAGCCCCGCGAACCGGGTGCCCAGGCCGACGCCCGGCTCCTCGGCCACGAAGACCAGGTCCGCGGGGCCCCCGCCGAGTGGCTCCGGCCCGGCGCAGGCGACCGCCGTGGCACGCACCCCGGTGCGGTCGTCGCCGGCGTACGCCACGCCGGTCATGGTCCAGCCGGTCGGCAGCGGCCACGGGCACCACAACGGCGTCCTCGGCCGGGTCGGCGGGTCGGCGGCGGCGACGATCCGGTCCACCACGCTGGCCACGATGTCGGTCCCGATGTGCTCGGGCACGTGCAGCGGGGAAACCGGCCCGCAGTCCAGGCAGCGCGACTCGGTGTGCATCAGGTCCGGCGCCCGCACCGGTCCACCACATTTCGGGCAACTCACCGCGACACTCACCATCCCACCGTCACCCCCGCACGCCGCCCCGTCAAGCGGAGCGCCCGTTTCGGTGCCGCCGGACGGCGTCGGGCGGCCCTACATCGGGCCCGCTCAGCGGTGCCGCCGGACGGGACCGCATCGGGCCCGCTCGGCGGTGCCCGGGCCGCGTCGGGCGGGACCGTCTCGGGCCCGATCAGCCCGGTGGTGGACCGGCGTGTGCACGGATCCAGGCGTGCATGGCGATGCCGCTGGCCACGCCGGCGTTGATCGACCGGGTGGAGCCGTACTGGGCGATCGAGAAGAGCTGGTCGCAGGCGGCACGCGCCGGGTCCGAGAGGCCCGGGCCCTCCTGCCCGAACAGCAGGACGCAGCGCCGGGGCAGGGTGGTGCTCTCCAGCGGTCGGGAGCCGGGCAGGTTGTCGATGCCGACGACCGGCAGTTCCCGCCCGGCCGCCCAGGCGACGAACTCCTCGATGGTCTCGTGGTGCCGGACGTGCTGGTAGCGGTCGGTCACCATGGCACCGCGCCGGTTCCACCGCCGGCGGCCGACGACGTGCACCTCGGCGGCGAGGAAGGCGTTGGCGTTGCGGACGACCGTGCCGATGTTGAAGTCGTGCTGCCAGTTCTCGATCGCCACGTGGAAGTCGTGCCGCCGCCGGTCGAGGTCGGCCACCACGGCCTCGCGCCGCCAGTAGCGGTACCGGTCGACGACGTTGCGCCGGTCGCCCTCGGCGAGCAGCTCGGGGTCGTACCGCGGGTCGTCCGGCGGGTCCCCGGGCCACGGTCCCACGCCGACGTCGAGCTGGTCTCCGGTCACGGTCACGCAGGGTACGGCCTGCGGGCCCCGCCCCGGGTCGCCACCCCGGCGCGCCACTGCCCCGGGCCGGGGCGGACGGACCGCCCGGCGCGGCTCAGCGCAGCCCCAGCGCCCCGCCGAGCCGGTCGAGGAAGCGACGGTCGGCGGGGGCCGGCGGCAGCCCCGGGGCCCCGGCCGTCGCCGCCCTGCACACCCGGGCCGCCACCGACTGCACCCACTGCCGGTACGCGGCCGAGTCGGCGGGGTCGGCCCGCCGCCGCAGCACCCGGGTCGCGGCCCGGCAGGCGGCGAGCAGGTCCACCACGTCGGCGAGGCGCTCGACGGGATCGGTCGCCCCGTCGTGCCGGGCGTAGATGGCGGCGACCACCGCGCGTACGAGATCGCTGTCGAAGGCCCGGCCGGCCGCGACCGCGTCCAGGCCCGCGAGCCCGGCGGCGACTCCCGGGTGCTGCCGTCCGGGGCCGGGCGCGGCGGCGGCCACGATCACGCGGCCGGGCAGGCTGGTCAGCAGATCCCACTCGGCGGCGGAGTAGACGGCGGTGGTCAGCGGTGCGGCACGGCGGCCGGCAGAGGACGGCTCTCCGGCGACGGAGTGGCTCATGGGGACCTCCGGCGCCAGCATATGCCCCGGATCGGAAAAAGGGCCCCTACCACCCGGAACCCGGATGAGAAGGGCCCGTCGATCAGCGCGGCTCGGGGAAGCTGGGCCGTTCCGGGTCGACGCCCTCGGGCACCGCCGTCGCCGCGTACTCCTTCTTGGGGACCATCACCCGGCGGCGGAACACGCACACCATCGTGCCGTCCTGGTTGTAGCCCCGGGTCTCCACGGAGACCACGCCCCGGTCGGGCTTGGAGGACGACTCGCGCTTGTCCAGCACGGTGGTCTCGCCGTAGATCGTGTCGCCGTGGAAGGTGGGCGCCACGTGCCGCAGGGACTCCACCTCGAGGTTCGCGATGGCCTTGCCGCTGACGTCGGGCACCGACATGCCCAGCAGCAGGGAGTAGATGTAGTTGCCGACCACCACGTTGCGCTTGAACTGGCTCGCCGTCGCGGCGTAGTGCGCGTCCATGTGCAGCGGGTGGTGGTTCATGGTGAGCAGGCAGAAGAGGTGGTCGTCGTACTCGGTGACCGTCTTGCCGGGCCAGTGCCGGTAGACCGCGCCGACCTCGAACTCCTCGTAGTAGCGGCCGAACTGCATCCTTGTCCCCTTCGACGGGCGGCGATGGAGTTCGGCACAGCATGCCTTATGGAGTGTTAAGGCGAGGCGCGGGGCGCGGGGCGTGCGGAAATGTCACACCGCCACAACCGGGGGGAGACGCAATGAGCGGCGGGGCCCTCCCCGGCACCCGCCGCCCACGCTCTGATGCGGAAGATTCTGCCGCACGACAAGGGGACCCGAACAGAGACGGAGGTCACATTTACCTTTTCGTAACACTACTGTGCGTGCTTGACCGACCGGCCCCCGGCGATCTCCACACGCCGGATAGCCGCTTGTCAACCGCCTGATTGCTCATTCGTTCCGGTCAATCGTGTCGATCTCCATGGAAACGCTCCCATCACGACCGGTCACGCAAATGCGTCGTGCACTTGCGTACCGCAACGGCAGGCGGGAACAACCGACATCGATGCGAACGTGACCTGCGCAACGCCGTGACGAGGACGTTTCGGCGGGGGCGGGCCGGGAATTCCACGCGGTACGCCCTGGTTCCACCAGACGTAGCTATTCCGCGCCGATCGGAGACTTTCATGGCAACCGTAGAGCTGACCACGGCAAACTTCGACGAGGTGACCGGCAGCGACGGCATCGTGCTGGTCGACTTCTGGGCCGAGTGGTGCGGCCCGTGCAAGCGGTTCGCCCCGGTCTACGAGCGCTCCTCCGACAAGCACTCCGAGATCGTGTTCGGCAAGGTCGACACCGAGGCGCAGCAGGAGCTGGCCGCCAAGTTCGACATCCGCTCGATCCCGACCATCATGGCGATCCGCGACGGCGTCATCGTCTTCGCCCAGCCCGGCGCCCTCCCCGAGTCCGCCCTGGAGAACCTGATCGAGCAGGTCCAGGCCCTCGACATGGACGACGTCCGCAACAAGCTGGCCGGGCACAGCCACTGAGCCGCGGCGCTCCACGACGGCCGGGCCCCGACGGGCCCGGCCGTCGTCGTCCACCCGCCGGGTGACGGGGGGACCGGCACACGCGCTCCGCCCGCGGCCGTGGACGCAGGCGCCCCTGGCCCGCCGGCCAGCGGGAAGTGGCCGTCGGAGGGAGCCGGGGCGGGCGGTACATCCCGTATCGTCACGACCCGATGGAAACCTTGACCACCCGCGGTCGCGCCGCCCGGCTCGCCGCCACCGCCCTCGGCCTGACCGTCCTGCTGGCCGGCACCGCCTGGGGCACCGACGACCACTTCCCGTTCGGCCCGTTCCGGATGTACTCCACGTCCAACCCGCCGAACTCCCCCGCCCCGGACACCCGCGTCGAGGGCGTGGACAGCAGCGGAGCGGTCGTCGACCTGGGCGAGCGGGCCACCGGCATCCGCCGGGCCGAGATCGAGGGCCAGCAGAGCCGCTACGCCGCCGACCCCGCGCTGCTCGCCGAGGTCGCCGACGCGTACGCCGAGCGCCACCCGGGCGCGGCGGAGCTGGTCGAGGTCCGCATCGTCGTCCGCTGGCACGGCATCCGCCACGGGCGACCCACCGGCCGCTGGACCGACGAGACCGTGGTCGCCTGGCAGGCGGACCGGTGAGCCGCTGGCTGACCGAGGCGGTGCCCCGCGGTCGGGTGGCCGCCTTCCGCACGCTGATCTACCTCTTCGTCGCCGCCGACCTGGTCGTCTTCACCCCCTGGGTGCGCACCCGGGTGGCGGTGCCCGGGGAGCTCTACCAGCCGCTGCTGGTGGGCCGCGTGCTGCCCCTGCCGACGCCGACCCAGACGCTGGTCACCGTCGTCTTCTGGGCCCTGCTGCTGCTCGCCCTGCTCGCCGCGACCGGCCGGGCACCACGCCTGCTCGGCTGGGCGGTCTTCGCGCTCTACTTCGAGTGGATGATCGTCGCGATGAGCTACGGCAAGGTCGACCACGACCGGTTCGGCCTGCTCGTCGCCCTGGCCGTGCTGCCCACCGCGGGCCGGGCCCGGCACGGCGACGCCACCCGCACCGAGGCGGGGGGCTGGGCCCTGCGGGTCACCCAGATCGCCGTCATCTGCACGTACTTCCTGGCCGCCTGGGCCAAGCTGCGCTTCGGCGGGCTGGACTGGCTCACCGGCTCGGTGCTGGCCCGGGCCATCCTCCGGCGGGGCACCGAACTGGCCGATCTGCTCGCCTCGGTGCCGTACCTGCTGATCGTCGCCCAGTTCGGCATCGTCGCGTTCGAGCTGCTCAGCCCGGTGGTCTTCCTGCTCAGGGAGCGCTGGCGACTGGCCACCGTGGGCTTCTTCTACTCGTTCCACCTGGTCACCGTCGCGACCATCACGATCTCGTTCGCCCCGCACCTCGCGGCGATGACCGCCTTCCTGCCGCTGGAGCGGGTCCGGCCGGTGGTCTGGGCGCGCCGGCTGCTCACCCGCCGGGGGCGGGACACCGGAGCGCCCGCCGGCGCCGCGCCGGCACTCGCGGGTCAGGCGTCCGCGGCGGGGCGACCGGACGGTCCGTAGAGGCGCTCCCGCGCCTCCTGCGGCAGCGCGCAGGCGGCCGTGCCACCGGGCAGCCGGTGCCGGTTGCGGGCCACCCAGCGGTACGCGGGCCACGCGGCGGCGCGTACCGGGGGGAACCGCAGGCCGGCGCCCGCCACCCGCCAGAACGGACCGCTGTCGCCGAGGAGCCGCGCGATCGCGTCCGGGCCGGCCGCGCGGGAACCGTCGGCGCCCACCCACTGCACCGCCTCCTCGCACTCGGCCTCGCTCAGGCCCAGCGCGTCGAGGTCGGCGAACTGCCACGGCACCACCCGCACGCCGGTCGGAATGCGCCGGTCGATGAACTCGGCGCACCGGGTGCAGAACGCGCAGTCCCCGTCGTAGACGAACGTCGACCTCTCCATGCCCTCCATCCTCCACCCGCCGACCGTGCGTCCGGCGGCGAGGTGGTCGGGAACACGGCGGGTGGCTTGCGCTCCGCTCGTACGCGCGTGTTCGAATGAAGGCCATGCGCTGGGACAACCTCGCCGCTCCCCCGGACGAGGGGGTCCCCGACCGGGCAGCGCCGGCGACACCACCCCTGCCGCTGGCGCTGCCCGGCGCGGTCGCCCGCACCTTCGACACCCCGGGCTTCGCCGGCATGACGTTCTACGAGGTGCAGGCCAAGTCGATCATCAACAAGGTGCCCGGCACGTCCCGGGTCCCGTTCGAGTGGACGATCAACCCCTACCGGGGATGCAGTCATGCATGCAAATACTGCTTTGCACGTAACACGCACACCTATCTCGACCTCGACGCCGGGGCGGACTTCGACCGGAAGGTCATCGTCAAGGTCAACGCCGGTGAGCTGGTCCGGCGGGAGCTGGCCGCGCCGCGCTGGCGGGGCGCGCACGTCGCGATGGGCACCAACGTCGACTGCTACCAGCGGGCCGAGGGGCGCTACCAGCTCATGCCGCAGATCATCGCGGCGTTGCGCGACTTCGCCAACCCGTTCTCGATCCTTACCAAGGGCACGCTGATCCTGCGTGACCTGCCGCTGCTGCGCCAGGCCGCCGAGGTCACCCGGGTCGGCGTGTCGTACTCGGTGGGCTTCGTCGACGAGCGGCTCTGGCGCGCGGTCGAGCCGGGCACCCCCAGCCCGAGGCGGCGGCTCGACGCCGTACGGGCGCTGGCCGACGCCGGCTTCGACGTCGGCGTGCTGATGGCGCCGATCCTGCCCGGGCTCAGCGACGACGACGCCTCGATCGACGCGACCGTGGCGGCCATCGCCGCCGCCGGGGCGAGCAGCGCGACGCCGTTGGCGCTGCACCTGCGGCCGGGGGCCCGGGAGTGGTACGCGCGTTGGCTCGGCCGCGAGTTCCCGCACCTGGTCCCCCGCTACCGCGAGCTCTACCGCTCCGGCGCGTACGCCCCGCAGTCCTACCAGCGGGAGCTGACGGCGCGGGTGCGCATCGCGGCCCGCCGGCACGGGCTGCACCGGGGCGAGCGCGGCGACGACCGCCGCCCGACCGACCCGGTTCCCGCGCCGCCGGCCGCCGAGCAACTCACTCTCCTGTAGACGGCGCTGCCGGCGTAAGGGAGACGAGCACGAGGGGTCCGGCCGCGCGCTCGCGGGCGGGGGCTGAGCGGCGGGGTTAGAGTCGGCAGGTGCGCTCCGCTCAGCAGATCCTCGCCGACTCCGCCGTGATCGCCGTCGTGGGCGCGTCCCGCGACCCGCGCAAGGCCGCGCACAGCGTGCCGTTGCAGATGCAGCGGTACGGCTGGCGCATCATCCCGGTCAACCCGACGGCCGACGAACTCTTCGGTGAGCGGGTCTACCGGTCCCTGGCCGACATCCCGCATCCGGTGGACCTGGTCGACGTGTTCCGGCCGGCGCAGGACGCGGTCGACGTGGTGCGCGAGGCGGTGGCGATCGGCGCGCCGGCGGTCTGGTTGCAGCTCGGCATCGTCTCGGCCGAGGCGCGGCGGATCGCCACTGAGGCGGGCATCGACTACGTCGAGGACCGCTGCCTGATCGTCGAGCGCGCCGCCGCCGGCCTGACCCGACTGGGCTGATCGGGCGTACGGCGGGCGGCGTGGGTGCCGTCGGCTCGGCCCTGTCGAGCTGATGTCGTGAACGACTCGCGCCGCACGGCCCCGGGCGATGTCAGGGGCGACTCACGCCCGCGTTCCGGGTGGTGTCGCAGCCGACTCACGCCCGCACGTCCCGGGCGATGTCGTGGACGATTCAGCTCGACAGGGGCCGGCTGGCGGCACCGCCCGTGGGCCGGTGCCGCCGGCGCGGCGCAGGCGTCAGAGCTTGTACTCCTTGAGCAGGCCCCGGGAGATGATGGTCTTCTGGATCTCCGAGGTGCCCTCGCCGATGAGCAGGAACGGGGCCTCCCGCATGAGCCGCTCGATCTCGTACTCCTTGGAGTAGCCGTAGCCGCCGTGGATGCGGAACGCCTCCTGGACGACCTCGGCGCAGTACTCCGAAGCGAGCAGCTTGGCCATGCCGGCCTCGACGTCGTTGCGCTGGCCGGCGTCCTTGAGCCGGGCGGCGTTGACCATGAGCGCGTGGGCGGCCTCGATCTTGGTGCCCATCTCGGCGAGCTTGAACGCGATGGCCTGGTGCTTCGCGAGCGGCTGGCCGAAGGTGCGGCGCTGCTGGGCGTACGCGACGGCGAGTTCGAAGGCGCGGATCGAGATGCCGCAGGCGCGGGCGGCCACGTTGACGCGGCCGACCTCGATGCCGTCCATCATCTGGTAGAAGCCGCGGCCGACCTTCTCCGCGCCGCCGAGGACGGCGGACTCGGGGACGGTCACCCCGTCGAGCACCATCTCGGTGGTCTCGACGCCCTTGTAGCCCATCTTGTCGATCTTGCCGGGGATGGTCAGGCCGGGCGCGGTCTCGCCGAAGCCGGGCTCCTTCTCCAGCAGGAAGGTGCTCATGTTGCCGTAGACGGAGTCGGCGCCGGTGTCGGTCTTGACCAGGGTCGCCACCACGGAGGAGTACGCCCCGTTGGTCAGCCACATCTTCTGGCCGTTTATGACGTACCGGTCGCCGTCGCGCACGGCCTTCGACTTGATCGCGGAGACGTCGGAGCCGCACTCGGGCTCGGACATCGAGAACGCGCCGCGCACCTCGCCGGTCGCCATCTTCGGCAGCAGCCGGGCCTTCTGCTCGGCGGAGCCGTGCTGGGAGATCAGGTACGCGACGATGAAGTGGGTGTTGACGATGCCGGAGATCGACATCCAGCCCCGCGACAGCTCCTCGACCACCAGCGCGTAGGTGAGCAGGGACTCGCCGAGCCCGCCGTACTCCTCGTCGATGGTGAGGCCGAAGAGCCCCATCTCGCGCATCCCGTCGAGGATGTCGCTCGGGTACTCGTCGGCGTGTTCCAGCCGCTGCGCGTGCGGGATGATCTCCTTGTCGGCGAACTCCCGGACGGTCTCCAGGATCGACCGCTGCACATCGGTCAGGCCGGGCGTCTGGGCGAGTCGGGCCATCTCAGCCTCCGGGGGTCGGCGCCTTACTCATGGGTAACTGAACGCTTCGTCAGTATTGGCCGCACGGCGGTCGAGGCCAAGGTGACCAGTCCACACAACCGCTGTGAAAAGGTTCACCGCTGCGGGTAGCGTCCGGCAAGAGGGGACGCGATCCGCCACCGGCAGGAGGAGACCGTGAGCCAGCCACCGTCGTCGGGGCCGCCCGATCCGGACCGGTCGCCGTCGCCCTGGGAGCCCCCGCCGGGGCACGACCCGTCACGGTACGAGCCGCCGCCCGCCCCCGAACCGCCGTCCTACGAGCAGCCGTCCTACGAGCAGCCCGGCTACGAACAGTCGTCCTACGAACGGCCCGGCTACGGACAGCCGTCGCACGAGCAGCCCTCCTACGGGCAGCCGAGCTACGAGCAGCCCGGGGAGCCGCCGCACGGGCAGCAGTGGGCACACCAGCCCCCGTACACCCCGCAGGTGCCCTATGGGCAGTACGGCCCGCCGTCCGGTCACCGGCCCGGCGGGACGAACGTGCTGGCCATCCTCTCGCTGGTCTTCGCGTTCGTCTTCTCCCCGGCCGGCATCGTCCTCGGGCATCTGGCCAAGCGGCAGATCCGCACCACAGGCGAGGAGGGCGACCAGCTCGCCACGTGGGGCCTCATCCTCAGCTACGTCATCACCGGGCTCGGCCTGCTGGCCTGCTGCGGCTGGATCGCGCTGTTCGCCGTCGCCGGCAACAGCGGCCCCAACTACTGAGCCCTCAGATCAGCGGAACTCGGCCTCCCGGACGCTGTTGCCGCCGTCCACCACCAGCATCTGCCCCGTGATGTACGAGGCGGCCGGCGAGCAGAGGAAGGCGATCGCCGCGGCCACCTCGTCCGGTGTGCCGGGGCGGCCGACCGGGGTACCGAGGCCCTGCCTGATCTCCGCCACCGTCGAGGCCGCGGTGTGGATGGTGCCCGGCGCGACCGCGTTGACGGTCACCCCGTCGGCGATCATCTCCATCGCCAGCGCCCGGGTCAGCCCGACCACACCCGCCTTGGCCGCCGCGTAGGCCGCCTCGGTCGGCAGGGCGTTGACCGGCCCGGCGGTGGCCGACAGGTTGACGATCCGGCCCCAGCCCCGCTCGGCCATGCCGCCGATGAAGGCCCGGCTGCACAGGAACGCGGTGGTGAGGTTGCGGTCGATCTCGCCGCGCCACTCGTCGTAGCTGAGCTGGGCGACCGGGCGCAGCACCTCGGGGCTGGCCCGGCTGGCCAGCCCGGCGTTGTTGACCAGCACCTCGACGTCCCCGAGCTGCTCGGCGACCGCGTCGGCGAGCGCGCCCACCTCCGACTCGTCGGTGAGGTCGGCGACGAAGCCGGTCACGCCCAGCTCGCCGGCCCGTTCGTGGATGCGTCGGGTGGTGGAGACGATGGCCACCCGGGCGCCGAGGTCGGCCAGCCGGCGGGCCGTCGCGTACCCGATGCCGTCCGGGCTGCCCGCCCCGGTGACCAGGGCGACCTTCCCGTCGAGCCGCATGGTCACCGGGTCCGGCAGCGGCGCGGGCTCGTCGGTGCCGGCGGCGCCCGGTTGGGCGGCGGCGCGGGTGCGCCGGGCCACGCCGGGGCGGCTCGCGTCCCGTCTCGGTCGGCTGCCGGAGCGGTCCGCGGCTCGCGCGTCAATCACCATGCCAGGATCCTGCCCGCTTCCCCGGGCGCGGGCAACGCGGCACACCCGGTGGCGACACCTCGGGGTCTGGGCAGGGCTGACTACCCTGACGGGCGCACCCCGACCCTACGGAGCAGACGAATGACATATCCCCCGCCCTCCGGCGGCTGGAACGACCCGGCGTGGTCGGGCCAGCAGTCGAGCCCGCCCGCCGACCCCGCCCTCCCGGTGAGCGGTCAACCCGTCCCCGCCCAGCCCACCGGCGCCGACCCGTACGCCCCGGCGGACCCGTACGCCCCGGACCCGTACGCGGGCGGCGACCCGTACGCCGGGATGAAGCAGGCCTCCGGGCAGCCCGGGCCCGCCGCATATCCGCCGGCCTACCCGCCATACGGCTACGCCCCCGCGTTGAAGACCAACGGCCTCGCCATCGCCGCCCTGGTGCTCGCGCTGGTCGGCATCGGCTCCTGCATCACCGCGCCGATCGGCGCGATCCTCGGCCACGTCGCGCAGAACCAGATCCGGCAGTCCGGCGAGGGCGGCGAGGGCATGGCGAAGGCTGGCATCATCGTCGGCTGGATCGTCACCGGCCTGTACCTGCTGGTGGTCCTCTTCTACGTGGCGATCATCGTCTTCGCGATCTCCCAGTCCGGCAACAGCAGCAGCTACTGACGCGACGGTGCCGCCCCGGCGTGGACCGGGGCGGCACGGACGATCGGAAGGGCGGAACTACTCCGCCGGCGGGGTGAACGACGAGGTGCGGGTCATGCCTGCGGCCCGGCCCTTCGCCGCCACCACGAGGGCCATCTTGCGGGACGCCTCGTCGATCATCTCGTCGCCGAGCATCACCGCGCCGAGCCTGCCGCCCGCCTCCGACGTGTAGTGCTCGTACGCGTCGAGGATCAGCTCGGCGTGGTCGTAGTCGGCCTGGGCCGGCGAGTAGACCTCGTTCGCGGCGTCGATCTGGCCCGGGTGCAGCACCCACTTGCCGTCGAAGCCGAGCGCCGCCGAGCGCTTGGCCACCTCACGGAACGCGTCCACGTCCCGGATCTGCAGGAACGGGCCGTCGATGGCCTGCTTGTCGTGCATCCGGGCCGCCATCAGGATGCGCATGAGGATGTAGTGGTAGGGGTCGCCCGGGTAGTCCGGGATGAGCGCGCCGACCACCAGGGACTTCATGTTGATCGAGGCCATGAAGTCGGCCGGACCGAAGATGATGGTCTCGACCCGGGGCGAGGCGGCCGCGATGGCGTCCACGTTGACCAGGCCGGCGGCGTTCTCGATCTGGGCCTCGATGCCGATCCGGCCGACCTCCAGGCCGAGCGTCTTCTCCAGCTGGGTCAGCGTCATGTCGAGCCACTGCACCTGGGCCGCGTTCTGCACCTTCGGCAGCATGACGCAGTCGAGGTTGGCGCCGGCCCCCTCCACCACGTCGATGACGTCGCGGTAGGTCCACGGCGTGGTCAGGTCGTTGACCCGCACGACGCGGGTCTTGCCCGACCAGTCGCCCTCGTTGAGCGCCGCGACGATGTTCTTCCGGGCGTCGGGCTTGGCCAGCGGGGCGACCGCGTCCTCCAGGTCCAGGAAGACCTGGTCGGCCGGGAGGCCCTGGGCCTTGCCGAGCATCTTGACGCTGGAGCCGGGTACCGCGAGGCAGGACCGGCGGGGGCGACCGACTGCGGCCATGGATGTGCTCCTTCCAGCGTGCGGCGGGCACGCCGACGTCACCTGACGAGGACTTAACGATCCCAAAGGTCTTTGTGACGCCACGGTAACCTCGTGCCGTGACCGGGGTGAATGAACCTGTGGAAGATCTCACTGGGCGTCGGCTCGTGGTGGTGACCGGGGCCAGTTCGGGCATCGGGCTGGCGGCCGCCGTCGACCTGGCGCGCCGCGGTGACCAGGTGGTACTGGTCGGCCGGGACCCGGCCCGGCTCCAGGCCGCGGCGGAACAGGTGCGGGAGGCGTCCGGCGAGCGGCCGGAGCTGTTCCGGGCCGACTTCGCGGTGTTGGACGACGTCCGCCGGCTGGCCGGGAAGCTGCGCGAGGCGTACGACCGGATCGACGTGCTCGCCAACAACGCCGGTGCGATCGCGCTCCAGCCGCTCACCACGGTCGACGGCTTCGAGCTGTCGATCCAGGCCAACCACCTGGCCCCGTTCCTGCTCAGCAACCTGCTGCGCGACCGGATCGGCCGGATGGTGGTGACGGCCTCCGGCGCGCACCGCCATGGCGTGCTCGACCCGGCCGACCTGAACGCCCCGCTGCGCCGCTACTGGCCGATGCGGGCGTACGGCACCAGCAAGCAGGCGAACATCCTCTTCGCGGCCGAGGCGGCCCGGCGCTGGCCGGAGGTCCCCGCGTACTCCTTCCACCCGGGGGTGGTGCGCAGCCGGTTCGGCAACGACAACCGACTGGTCGCCCTGGGCATGCGGATCCTGCCGTTGCGCAGCCCGGAGAAGGGCGCGGAGACACTGGTCTGGCTGGCCCACCAGGACCCGGAGCGGCTGGTGACGGGCGGCTACCACATCGACCGGCGGCTGCGCCGACCGCTGCCCAAGGCGGCCGACCCGCAGCTCGCCGCCCGTCTCTGGGCGGCCAGCGCCGACGCCGTCGGCATCGCCGGATAGCGGGGCCGCCCGGCAGACGGTGCCGCCGGATTTGCGGTGTCACCGGGGCCGGGGCGCTGCGATACTCCGCCGCATGACGACCACGGGGAACGACGCCGGCGCCATCCTGCGCGTGCTCGGCGAGGACAAGGAGCTTCCGGGCCGGCTCGACGCCGAGCTGACCATCTTCAACAACCGGGCCACCGGCGCGGACGACGAGGCCACCCTCAACGTCCGGGTCGACGACGCCGACGGCGAGCTGGTGGCCGGCCTCACCGGCTGGTCCTGGGGCGGCTGCGCCGGGATCAACATGGTGTGGGTGCGCGAGGACCGCCGCGGCGAGGGCTGGGGCGGCCGGCTGCTGCGCGCCGCCGAGGACGAGGCCCGCCGGCGCGGCTGCACGGAGATGTCGGTCTCCTCGTTCTCGTTCCAGGCGCCGGAGTTCTACCGCCGGCACGGCTACCTCGACACGGGCCGAAGGGAGGGCATCCCCGGCGGCCACGTCGACCACCACTTCTTCAAGTCGCTGGTCACCGACCCGGCCGCCGCCGTGCGCCTGGTGGCGCTGGTGGAGCTGGCCCCCGACGCGGTCGAGGCCGGCCAGCGGTACGAGGACGCGGTGCTCGGCCTGCTCGGGCGGCACGGCGGGCGGCTGGAGCGTCGGCAGCGCACCGGCGACGGGCGTACGGAGGTGCACCTGATCCGGTTCGACACCCGCGACGGCTACGACGGTTTCCTGGCCGACCCGGAGCGGGTGGCGCTGCGCGAAGAACTGGGCGACGCCGCCCCGACCACCCGGGTGCTGGACGTCCACGAGGTCTGAACCGGCGCGGGTGCGGACAGGCTCGTTCCCCTCCGGGAGCTGTGTTCACTGTGGACGGTCTGATACGGTGCAACACAGTGATCAACGCCGATTAGTGAGGGGAGCTCCCACATGACCGAGCAGATCGAGGCCTTCGAGCCGGTGGCGTCCGACGACTACGACCAGGAACTGACCTGCCTGGAGCCTCCGGTCGAGGCCTGACCGGTCGAAGCCTGAGTAGTCATGCGTGTCCGTGTGTCCCGGCTGGTCGTCTTCCTGTGGCGTGACGGCCAACTGGTCTGCGACGACCCGCTGAGGCACCGGCAGTTCGCGCTGACCGTTGAGGCGGAGAGGCTGCTGCGCGACTACGCCGACTGGGCCGAGCTCGACGGCCGGCTCGCGCAGCAGCTCCTCGACGCCCACGTCCTCGTCGCCGAGGGCTCGCCCGAACACGCCCGGGAGGAACGCCTCGGCGCCTGGCGCGACCTGGGCCCGGCGGCCACCTACTACCACCTGGCCAGCCGCACGCTCGGCAGCGACGTCTTCCGCTCGGCCGCCGAGGACGCCGCGGTGCTCCGCGCCAAGACCGGCCAGCCGGAGCCGGTCAAGGAGCACGACGGTCCGCGGATCGCCCTGCCCCCCGCCGACCCGCCCGCCGTCGACTTCACCGCGGTCCTCGACGCCCGGCGGTCGACGCGATGGTTCGACCCGGACAGCCCGGTGCCGCTGTCGGCGTTCGCCGCCCTGCTGCGCTGGACGGCCGGGGTCCGCCGCGAGGTGGACGTCTCCGGAGTCGGTACGGCGCTGCTCAAGACCGCCCCCTCCGGCGGGGCCCGCCACCCGGTCGAGGTCTATCCGGTGGTCCGCGACGTGGAAGGGCTTGAGCCCGGCGTCTACCACTACGCGGTGCGCCGCCACGAGCTGGTGCGGCTCGCGCCCGCTCCTGGCGAGGACCAGCTGCGCGAGTGGTGCGGCGGTCAGCCGCACGCCGCCCAGGCCGGCTTCCTGCTGATGTACGCGGCGGTGCTCGACCGGACCGTGTGGAAATACCCGGCCGCGCGCGCGTACCGTGCGCTGCTGCTCGACGTCGGTCACCTGAGCCAGACCGTATACCTGACCGCGACCGCGCTCGGTCTCGGGACGTTCTTCACCGCCGCCACCCGCGACGCGCCCGTCGAGGACGCCCTCGGCCTGTCCTGGCCGGACGAGATCTTCCTCGGCGTGTCCGGCGTCGGCGTGCCGCACCCCGCCGAGCGGGACCGCCAGGCGGCGATGCTCGCGGGCGGCGACGCGGCCTTCTCCTTCCCCCCGGACGCCTGGCACGGACGGGGCGAATGACGCCGAGGGTGACCGTCGACCTGGCCCGGCTGGACGCGAACATCGCGCGGTACGGCAGGCGCGCGGCCGAAGCCGGGGTGGCCCTACGGGCGCACGTCAAGGGGCACCGGAGCCCCGAGATCGCCGCCCGGCAGGTGGCCGCGGGCGCGGTGGGCGTCGCGGTCCACTCGGCGGCGGAGGCCGAGGCCTACGTCGCGGTGGGCGTGACGGACGTGGCGGTGGCGTGGCCGTGGCGCGATCCGTGGCGGTGGACCCGGTTCGCCCGGCTCGCCCGGCACTGCGCGGTGACGGTGCACGTGGACCACCCGGACGCCGTGGCCGGGCTCGGCGCGGCGGCCGAGGCGCACGGCGTCGAACTCGGCGTACGGATCGAGGTCGACACCGGTCTGCACCGGGTCGGCGTCGACCCGGACGCGGCCGGGGAGTTGGCCGCCGCGGTCGCGAGGACCGGCGGGCTGCGCCTGGCGGGCGTGACCGGGTACGTGGGGATCGTCGATCCCGCCGCCGCGCACGACCGGGAGGATCTCGGCCGCCGCCAGGCGCGGCTGCTGGTGTCGGTGGCCCAGCGGATCCGCGCGGCCGGGTCGCCCTGCCCCGAGGTGAGCGTCGGGGGCACCCCCACCCTCGCCGGCGCGCTGGACGTCGCCGGCGTGACCGAGGTGTGCGCCGGCGCGTACGCGCTGCTCGACGGCGGGCTGGCCCGGCTGGGCGAGTGCGATCCCGAGGCGGTCGCGATCGCCGTCACCACGACCGTCACCGGTAACGACGGGCAGGCGCTGCGCACCGACGCCGACGCGCTGCTCGCGGGCGCCGACCAGACCTGGATGAGCGGTGTCGTGATGACCGGGCCGGACGGCGCTCCGGTCGCCGCGGACTCGGTGTCGGTGGGCGACGAGTTGCGGGTGCTGCCCGGGCACGTGTGCCCGGTGGTGGCCCGCCGGCCGCTGCTGCACGTGCTCGACAACGGCGAGCCGGTGGCGCGGTGGCAGGCACTGGTCCGCCCGGACCGGGCATGACCGACACCGTCGCGTCCGTGGACCGCCCGGCGGACCCGCTGCGCGAGCGCCGGTTCGTCCTGTTCGCCACGGCCAGGACGATCTCCGTCTTCGGCAACGCGATGGGGCCACTCGCGCTGACCTTCGCCGTCCTCGACCTGCCCGGCGGATCGCCTCCGGCGCTGTCGCTGGTGCTCGCCGCGATCTCGGTGCCCAGGATCGCGCTGATGCTGCTCGGCGGCGTCATCGGCGACCGGCTGCCGCGTCACCGCGTACTCGTGGCGGCGGAGCTGATGTGCGGCACGGCGTACGGCGCGATGACCGTCCTGGTGCTGACCGGTCGGGCGAGCGTCGCCACCCTCGCCGTCTGCGCGGCCGTCGCCGGCACCGCCTCCGCCCTGCTGCTGCCCTCGCTCAACGGGCTGACCGCCGAACTCGTCGCGCCCGGGGCGCGGCAGCGCGGCAACGCCGTGCTGCGGCTGGGTACGAACACCGCCACGGTGGCGGGCTTCACCGCGGGCGGGGCGCTGATCACCTGGCTGGGACCGGGTTGGGCGCTGGCCCTCGACACCGCGACGTTCGCCGTCGCCGCCGGGCTTCTCGCGCGGCTGCGCCTCACCGCGACCACCCGGACGGCCCGGCGGAACCTGCCCGCCGAACTCCGCGACGGTTGGCGCGAGTTCGTCCGACGGCGGTGGCTGTGGCAGATCGTGCTCTGCGCGGCCGTGATCAACGCCGCCGTCGGGGTCACCTTCGGGCTCGCGGGGCCGCTGCTCGCCAGAGCGCACCTGGGCGGCGCGGGCGCGTGGTCCGGCGTCCTCGCCGGGTACGCGGTGGGGATGTTCGCCGGCGTGCTGGTCGCGCTGCGGATCAGGACGACCCGGCCCCTGCGCACGGCCGTCCTCGCCGTGTCGATGCTGGGACTGCCGGCGTTGCTGCTCGGAGCCGGTGCCGCGCTGCCGTTCGTGATCCTCGCCGCCGTGCTGGCCGGGGTCGCCTTCGACGTCTTCGGCGTGCTGTGGGAGACCACCGTCCAGTCCGAGGTGCCGACGGAGGCGATGTCCCGCGTGAGCGCGTACGAGTGGCTGGGGGCGGTGGGACTCGGACCGCCGGTCATGATCGCCGCCGGTTTCGTCGTACCCGGGATCGGCGTGCGGACGACCCTGCTCGGTCTGGCCGCGGTGATCTTCGTCGCCGCGCTCGTCCCGTTGGCCAGTTCCCCCGTCCGGCACTACGAAAGGCAACTCGATGGCCGAGTACGTTGACGCCTTCGTCACGGCGTATGACCGCTTCTGGGCGCCGTACCCCGAGCGGATGGGCGACGCGTGGCTGCGGCTGCACGCGCACGTGGCACCCGGCGCCGAGCGGAGCCTGCTCGACGTCGGCTGCGGCACCGGCATCGTGGCCGCCCGGTTCGCCGCCGCCGGCTACCGGATCGTCGGCGTCGACGTCTCCGAGGCGATGATCGCCCGCGCGCGCGAGCGGCTGGCCGGCACCGACGCGGTGCTGATCGCCGCGGACGCCGTGGACTTCGAGGTGCCGCGGCCCTGCGCGTTCGCGGTCTCCACCTACGACATCGTCAACCATGTCGGCGGAATCGACCGGGTCCGCGCCTACCTGCGCCGCGTCCACCAGGCGGTCGCCCCGGGCGGATGGTTCGGCTTCGACATGTCCACGGTCAGGGGACTCTCCGCCGACGTCCCACCGGTCAGCCGGCAGGACGAGGCCGTCTCGGTCGTGGTGGCCCGGGGCCCGCTCGACGGCGATCGCCGCCCGCTGCACGTCACCGGTGAGCTACGCACCGACGACGGCCGCGCGACCCCCTTCGCCACGACGATCACCAACACCGCCCATCCCGTGGCCGACGTGCTCGCCGCCCTGGCGGACGCGGGCTGGGTGACGAGCCACGTCGCCGCGATCGACGACCTGCTCACCCCGGTACCGGACCCGGAGGCGCTGCCCCGGGTCGCCGTGGTCGCCCGCCGCCCCTGACGGCCGCCACCCGGCCCGCCGCCGGCGCCCGGCCGCGAGGGACCGGAGGGCCGGCCTGCCACCGGTGCCCGGCAGAGGGACCGGGGTGGCCGGCCCCGCGTGTGGGTGGCCCAGTCGGGGACGCCGGTGTGCACGTGACGCCACCACCCGCGACCGCGCGGGTCAGCCGGGCGGCGGGCCGGCGTCGGCGGGGACGGCGGTGGCGAGCGGTCGGAGGCGGCGGGCCGCGCGGGCGCCGCCGAGCACCACCACCGCGACGCCGGACAACAGCAGCGCCAGCCCGACCAGGGCGGTCACCCCCGGCAGCTGCCCGAGCCAGGCCCAGCCGATCAGGGCCGCGCCCGGAGCCTCCAGCAGGGCCAGCACGCTGACCGTGGTCGCCGAGACCTTCTTCAGCGCGAAGTTGAACATCGAGTGCCCGAGCAGCTGGGCGCCGGCCACCAGGGCCAGCACGACGAGCCAGGTGTCGGCGTCGAGGCCGGTCAGCGGCACCCGGCCGACCAGGCAGACCACGAGCAGGACCAGGGCGCAGACCCCGTAGCAGATGGTGGTGTAGGTGGTCGTGCTGATCGTCGTGCGGGCCCGCTCGCCGAGCGCGGTGTAGACCGCCGCGAACAGGCCGCCGGCCACCGCGAGCAGGTCGCCGGCGACGGCCCGGCCGGAGACGGCGAAGTCCGCCCCGGTCGCCACGACCGCCCCCGCGACCGCCACCCCGATGCCGACCCACACGGCGCCCGGCAGCCGGCGGCCCTGGGCGCGCGCGATCAGCCCCTGCCAGACCGGCTGGGTGGCGCACAGCGCGGTCGCCGCGGCGACCGAGGTGAGCTTGGTGCTGGGCATCCAGGTGGCGAAGTGCGCGGCGAGCGCGACCCCCGACAGCACGCAGTAGAGGCCCTCGCGCCGCCCGGCGCCGACCGTCAGCGACCGGAACTCGGCGCGTCGCCGGGCCACCGAGAAGGGGCCGAGCACCGCGACCGAGAGCAGGTTGCGCCAGAACGCGACGGCCAGCGCCGGCGCCGCCGCGAAGGCCACCAGCGGCGCGGACGACGAGACGGCGACCACGGCCAGGACGACCGCCCCGGTGGTCACCGGGTCGAACGGCGGGCGGTGCGCTGCGGGGGACACGAGGAGCAATCCTCACACGTCAGGAGTCGCCACGGAACGTCAGCACTCCGTTACGATCATGCCTGTCCGCGCCGGCGATTCCCCTACCGCCCGGAGGCGCTCCCCCATGCCCACGTACCAGGCGGTCCTGTTCGACTTCTTCGGCACGCTGACCCGTTCCGTCCAGCGGGGCGCGGCCCACCGGTCGACCGCCGAGCTGCTCGGCTGCCCGCCGCACACGCTCGTCGACGTGCTCGACCGCACCTACTACGAGCGGGCCTGCGGGCGACACGGCAACGCCGAGGCGACCCTGCGCTGGGTCTGCGAGCAGGCCGGCGTGCACCCGTCCGACGACGCGGTGCGCTCGGCGGTCGCCTCCCGGCACCGGGCCGTACGCGCCGACACCCGGCTGCGGGACGAGGCGGTGCCGACGCTGGCCGCGCTGCGCCGGCTCGGCCTGCGTACCGGGGTGATCAGCGACTGCACGCACGAGCTGCCGGCGTTCCTGCCGCAACTGCCGATCGCCCCGCTGCTCGACGTGCGGGTCTTCTCCGTGCTGGTGGGGCGCTGCAAGCCGGACCCGGCGCTCTACCAGGCGGCGTGCCGGCGGCTCGACCTGGCGCCAGCCGACTGCCTCTACGTCGGCGACGGCGGCAGCCAGGAGCTGACCGGGGCGGAGCGGGCCGGGATGACCGCCGTGCGGCTGGCCGCACCGGACCTGGCCGGTCACATGGTGTTCAACGCCGACGCCGCCTGGAACGGGCCGGTGCTGCGCTCGCTCGACGAGGTGGTCGGCCTCGTCGAGCGGGTGCCGGGGCCGGCGGACGTGCCCGTGCCGGCGGTCGCACCCGTGCCGGCCGGTTGCCTCTCCGCGTGAGCCCGGGCCCGGGCCTGGTGCCTCAGCGGCGGCGGACCCGGTGCAGGCGGAACGGCTTGCGGGTCGCCCGGACCGCCGGCGTCTCGCGGGGCACCTCGGCCAGCGAGTCCGCGGGCAGCCCGGCGCCGGCGACCGGCTCGCCGGCCGGCTCCAGCCGGTTCACCGCGCAGCCGTCGGCCGCCCAGCGCTCCACCAGCTCGGCCGTGGGCCCCGGCGCGTTGAGCCGCTTCGCGGCCACCAGCGGCGCGGCGGTCTCCCAGTGCTCGGTGCCGGGCGCCAGGCGGCTCACCCGGGCCGGCCAGGTCACGATCCGCCCGCCGTGGTCACCGCGCAGGGTGACCTGCGCCTCGGTCGCGTCGGCCAGGCCCGGGGCGGACTGCTCCCCGGGGCCGCTGACCACGAAGAGCGCCCCTTCCAGGGGCAGGCACCACAGCGCGAGCGCCGGCCCGCCGGGCACGCTCACCCAGGCCACGGCGGCCTTCTTCATCGCCTCGTCGACCAGCGGCGTGCTGGTCCGCTCCGCGTCGGTCACCCTCGCATCCTCCCGCATCAACCCTCGTCCCGTCAGCGCCGCCCGGGCGGGCGGCGCTGATCGCCGAGGTCAGCCGACGAACGGGGGAACGGTGATCTCGCCCCGCGCCACCGGCACGACGTGGCCGGCCACGGTGGCGCCCACCGCCTGACCGTCCGCGGCGGTCACCGTGCAGGCCAGCACGGACGGACGGTTGATCTCGATGCCCTGGTGGACGGTGTACTCCGCCCGCCCGTCGGCGGGCAGCAGGCCGCTGGCGACCAGCCACACCCCCAGGCCCAGGGCGGCCGAACCGGTGGCCGGGTCCTCCGGCACGCCGAGCCCCGGAACGAAGACCCGGGCGTGCGCGGTTTGGGCGGCGGCGTCCCAGGAGAAGACGCTGACGTGCTCCACTCCGTACCGCTGCGCCGCCGCCGCGTTGACCCGGGCGCGGGCCACCGCGTCCGGGCGGACCGGGAGGTACGGGAACTCCAGCCCGCAGCCGGCCACCCGGGGAGCCGGGCCGACGTGGTCGCCCGCGGTGAGCCCGGCCATCTCCAGCAGCGGCTCCGGGTCCAGCTCGGGGCCGAGAGTGGGTACGCCGCCGGTCAGCGTCGCCCCGGTGGCGGTCACCTCGACGGGCAGCACGCCCGCCCCGCATTCCTGAGTGACCTGCCCCACACCGAACATGCCGCGGCGGCGGGCGGTCACCGCCGCGCCGACGCTGGGGTGACCGGCGAAGGGCAGTTCCTCGGCCGGGGTGAAGATGCGGGCCCGGTAGGTGGCGCCGACCTGTGTGGGCGGGAGCACGAACACCGTCTCGGAGAGGTTGAACTCCAGCGCGAGCGCCTGCATCTGCTCGGTGGCCAGCCCTTCGGCGCCGAACACCACCGCCAGCGGGTTGCCGGCGAACGGGCGGTCGGTGAAGACGTCCACGATCTCGTAGGCCAAGGTCGACATGTTGATAAACACTAGGCGCTTAGGCTGGTGCCCGTGAGCACGCCGACCCGGGTCTACCTCGCCCGGCTCGCCGGAGTCGCCGTCTTCGATCCCAACGGCGACCAGGTGGGCCGGGTCCGCGACGCGGTGGGCAGGCTGCGGCCGACGCAACGCCCGCCCGAGGTGGTCGGTCTGGTCGCCGAGATGCCGATGCGGCGGCGGATCTTCCTCTCGCTGAACCGGATCACCTCCATCGACGCCGACGCGGTCGTGCTCGGCAGCGGCACGCTCAACCTGCGGCGCTTCGAGAAGCGCCCCAACGAGCTGCTCGTGCTCCAGGAGCTGCTCGACCGCCGGGTGCAGGTCGACCCCGGCGGGCAGTCGGGCTCCGTGGTCGACGTGGCGATGGAGTGCAGCCGGGGCGGCGAGTGGTCGCTGGCCCGGGTCGCCGTACGCGAGCAGACCGGCCGGTTGACCCGCCGGGGCCACCTGCACCAGGTCGAGTGGGAACGGGTACGCGGGCTCAGCGGCATCGCCGACAGCCGGGGCACGGCCAACCTGCTCTCGGTGCTGGAGGACATGCGCCCCGCCGACCTCGCCAACGCCCTCCAGGATCTCCCCGACACCCGGCGCAACGAGGTCGCCGCCGCGCTGGACGACGAGCGCCTGGCGGACGTGCTGAGCGAGCTGCCGGAGCGCGACCAGGTGGAGATCCTGGCCGCCCTGGACCGCGAGCGGGCCGCCGACGTGCTGGAGGAGATGGACCCGGACGACGCCGCCGACCTGCTCAGCGAGCTGCCGCCGCCCGAGCAGGACGTGCTGCTCGACCTGATGCAGCCGGGCGAGGCCGATCCGGTGCGTCAGCTGCTCAAGTACACGCCGGGAACGGCGGGCAGCGTGATGACCTCCGAGCCGGTCATCCTGCCGCCGGACGCCACCGTCGCCGAGGCCCTGGCCCGGATCCGGGAACCGCAGCTCTCCCCCGCGATCGCCGCGCAGGTCTTCGTGTCCCGGGCGCCGATGACCACGCCGACCGGCCGTTACCTTGGCATGGTGCACTTCCAGCGGCTGCTCCGCGAGCCGCCGGCCGACCTGCTCGGCGGCATCGTGGTCAACGACATCGACCCGCTGCGGCCGACCACCCCGCTGCCGGAGATCACCCGCCGGATGGCCACGTACGACCTGGTCGCCATGCCCGTCATCGACCGCAACAACCGGCTGGTCGGCGCGGTCACGGTCGACGACGTGCTGGACCACCTCCTGCCCCGGGACTGGCGGGACCGGGACGCCGCCGAGCGCCCGTCCACCGCCGGACCGACGCTGGACGGCGCGGATGGCTGAGCAGCGACGGGCGCAGCGGCTCGACCAGCCGCGCGAGCCCCGGGGCGTCAAGCTGCCCCGGTTCGACCCGGAGGCCTTCGGCCGGTGGTCCGAGGGGATCGCCCGGGGGATGGGCACCGCGAACTTCATCGTCTACATGACGATCGTGATCGCGCTGTGGTTCGGCTGGAACACCCTCGCCCCGGCGCACCTGCGCTTCGACCCGTACACCTTCACGTTCCTGACCCTGGTGCTGTCCCTCCAGGCCAGCTACGCGGCCCCGCTGATCCTGCTGGCGCAGAACCGGCAGGCCGACCGGGACCGGGTCTCCCTGGAGGAGGACCGCCGCCGGGCGACCATGCAGAAGGCCGACACGGAGTACCTGGCCCGGGAGATCGCCGCGCTGCGCAACGCGATGGGCGAGGTGGCGACCCGGGACTTCCTCCGCTCGGAGCTGGCCAGGCTGGCCGAGGAGCTGGACGAGGCGGGCCGGCGCCGGCAGCGGCTGGAGCGCCGGCAGCAGGACAGGATCCCGCAGCACGGCGACGGGCTGGAGGAGCCCCGCGACGACCTGGACGGCGACCAGGCCCACGGCGGCCGCCCGGAGGGTCGGGAGGCCGGGGCCTGAGCGGCCTGAACGCCGCCCGCCCCGGGGCACCGGCCGAGCGGGGCCGGCGCGATCGTCCCGCTTCGTCCGGTATGCCGTCCGCCCCAGCCGTCGCCATCGATTCGCTCACACCGCCCCCCGCTGACGGCGGTGGGGCACGGCCGCCGACGTAGCATTGCGGGCATGTCAGCACCCGTCAGCACCGTCTCCGACGCGATCCAGGCCGCGCTGGCCACCGTCAACGACCCGGAGATCCGCCGGCCCATCACCGAACTGGGCATGGTCCGCTCCGCCGAGGTCGGCGACGACGGCGTCGTACGGGTCGAGCTGCTGCTCACCGTCGCCGGCTGCCCGCTGAAGGACAAGCTGCGCTCGGACATCACGGCCGCCGTCGGCGCGGTGCCCGGGGTGACCGGCGTGACTATCGAGTTCGGCGTGATGAGCCCCGAGCAGCGCCAGGAACTCCAGGCGAAGCTGCGCGGCGGCGGCGCCTCCCAGGAGCCGGTCATCCCGTTCGCCCAGCCGGGCTCCCGCACCCGCGTGTACGCGGTCGCCAGCGGCAAGGGCGGCGTCGGCAAGTCCAGCGTGACGGTCAACCTGGCCGCCGCGCTGGCTGCCCGCGGGCTCTCCGTCGGCGTGGTCGACGCCGACATCTACGGCCACTCGGTGCCCCGGATGCTCGGCGCGGACGGGCGCCCGACCCGCGTCGAAGACATGATCATGCCGCCGCAGTCGCACGGCGTGAAGGTCATCTCGATCGGCATGTTCACCGCCGGCAACGCCGCCGTGGTGTGGCGCGGCCCGATGCTGCACCGGGCGTTGCAGCAGTTCCTCGCCGACGTCTACTGGGGCGAGCTGGACGTGCTCCTGCTCGACCTGCCCCCGGGCACCGGCGACGTGGCCATCTCCCTGGCCCAGCTGCTGCCCAACTCCGAGATCCTGATCGTCACGACCCCGCAGACCGCCGCCGCCGAGGTGGCGGAGCGGGCCGGCGCGATCGCGTTGCAGACCCACCAGCGCGTGGTCGGCGTCATCGAGAACATGTCCTGGCTGGAGCTGCCGGACGGCTCCCGGATGGAGGTCTTCGGCGCGGGTGGCGGCCAGGCGGTGGCCGAGTCGCTGACGAAGACCATCGGCGCGCAGGTGCCGCTGCTCGGGCAGGTCCCGCTCGACACCCGCGTGCGCGAGGCCGGCGACGTGGGCACCCCGATCGTGCTGGCCGAGCCGGAGTCGCCGGCCGCGAAGGCGCTGGGCCAGGTCGCCGACCGGCTCGCCGTGCGCCGGGAGTCGCTGCTGGGCAAGCCGCTGGGCCTCAAGCCCGCCGGCCGCTGACCGTACGCCGGCCACGGCCGGCGCTGTCGCCACCCGCACGGGGGCGGCGTTCCCCCGGGAGCGCCGCCCCCGTCGCCGTCTCCGGCGCGGCGCGGCGGGCGGGGTCAGGTCGCGTCGTCGTAGCTGGCCCGGGGGGCGGGGGCCGGGGCGCTGCCGGTGGCGGCGGCCGGACGGCTGCCGTTGGCGCGCACGTCGGCGGCGGAGGCCACGTCCTTCAGCTCGTTGTGCACGCCGGTGACGTCCGCCCGCAGGTTGTCGTAGACGCCCTGGAGGGGCTTCCGGATCGCCTGCTCGTCCTCCTCGCTGAGCAGGTGCTTGCGGATGAACGCCTTCGGGTGCAGATCCTCCAACTGGATGTCGGTGCCCAGCTCGCGACTGAGGTCGGTGGTGGCGTTGCTGGCCATCGTGCGCAGGTTGCGCACCATGCGCAGGCCGTCGCTGATCACCGCGGGCAGCCGGTCACCGAAGATCAGCAGCGCCAGGAGCAGCAGCGCACCGATCTCCCACCAGTTCAGGTTCTCGAACACTGCGCGGGCCTCCTTCGGCGTCAGCAGCAAGACTACGCACGTGGGGCACCACCCGGGGAGGGGGTGACCGGTCCCTACTTGGCGTCCGCGGCCAGGGTCACGGAGGCGTTCTGCCGGTTGGCGCCCCGGCGGTACTCCACGGTCACCACCGCGCCGGGTGCGAACTTGCGGACCAGGGCGATCAGGTCGGTCGGTTCGGTCATCGGGCGTCCGTCGAGCTTCAGGATCACGTCACCGGCCCGCAGCCCCGCGCCGGCCGCCGGGCCCGACGGCTCCACGGCCGCCAGGCGTACGCCGGCTCCCCCGGTGCCCGCGCCGGACCCGCCGACCTGGGCGCCGATCACGGTGCGCCGGGCCTTGCCGGTGCCGATGATGTCCTGCGTGATCCGCTTGGCCTGGTTGATCGGGATGGCGAAGGCGAGGCCGATGTTGCCCGCCTCCTGCCCCTCGGAGACCAGCGACTTGATTGTCGAGTTGACCCCGATGACCCGGCCCGCGCCGTCGACCAGCGGGCCGCCCGAGTTGCCGTGGTTGACCGCCGCGTCGGTCTGGATCGCCGCGTAGTAGCGCGTCGGGCCGCCGGGCTCGCCGGCCCGCATCGTCCGGTCCAGGGCGCTGACGATGCCGGCCGTGACCGTGTTGGCCAGCGAGAGCGGCGAACCCATGGCCAGCACCGGGTCGCCCACGGCCAGCGCGTCGGAGTCGCCGAACTCGACCGGCCGCAGGCCCGTCCGGGAGACCTTGATCACCGCGATGTCGGACTCCGGGTCCTGCCCGACGACGGTCGCCGGGGCCGAACTGCCGTCGTTGAAGACCACCGACGCCTTGCCGGTCGCCCCCGCCACCACGTGGTCGTTGGTGATCACGTGCCCGTCGGCGCTGGCGATGAAACCGGAGCCCTCGCTCGTGCCGCCGAGGCCCGCCACCCGGACGGTCACCACGCTGGGCAGCACCCGCTCGGCGACCCCGGCCAGCGACTCAGGCCGGCGCTGGGCCAGGCCGGGCGCCTGCGGGTCCGCGCCGAGCACCGTGCCGGCCACGCCGCCCCCGCGCACCGCGAAGGCGTACCCGAGCGCGCCGCCCAGGCTGCCCGCGAGCAGCGCGGTGATCAACGGGATGAGCAGCAACTGCCGCAGCGTCGGCCGGCCCGGGGCGTCCGGGTCGCTGACCGGCTCCGGCTCGGTGCCGGGGCTCGGCGCGGCCGGCAGCACCACGGCGGCCGGCGCGGCCGGGTCGCGCCACGGGTCGGCCAGCGCGTCGGACCACCAGGGCGAAGTCGTGCCGCCCCCGGCGCCCTGAGGCGTCGGCGGCGACCCCACCGGCGGATGTCCGGGCACCGGCGGTCGCGCCGGCGCCGGAGTTCCCCCGGGCTGGCGCCAGTCCCAGCCGTCGGTCACGTCGGTGCCCTCCCAGTCCATCCCCGGATCCCGCGCTCCACGGACCCGGCGACAGCGTCGCCCGGTCGCGCTCGCCGGAACACCGCTTCCAGGATTACACGGATGCCGCGGATGGAGTCACCGGTTGCCGACCGTGATCGTCGGGTGGCGGACGCGCGGCTGCGCCCGTTCGGCGTCGCCTCTAGGCTCACAGTGCCCACCCGCCCCCGCACCACGCATGCCGCCCGGAGGTGTCCCATCGCCACGGTCGCCGGTTCCGGCAATTCGACGGCCCAGACCCTGCACTTCGCCGAGTCGTACGTGACCGAGGATCTCGTCCTGCGCACCGCCCGCAGCCTGGCCCACGAGGTCGGCCTCGAGGCGGTCACGCCCGGCGCCGGCGCGGCGCTGCGGCTGCTCGCCGCCGCCGGCAGCGCCCGGGCGGTGGTGGAGATCGGCACCGGCACGGGAGTCAGCGGGGTCTGGCTGCTGCGCGGGATGCGCGCCGACGGCGTGCTCACCACCATCGACGTCGAGGTCGAGCACCAGCGGATCGCCCGACGCATCTTCACCGAGGCGGGCTTCGCCGCCGGCCGCACCCGGATCATCACCGGCCGGGCGCTGGACGTGCTCCCCCGGCTCGCCGACGGCGCGTACGACCTGGTCTTCGTGGACGCGGAGGCGACCGGGTTCGCCGCCTGCGTGGACGCCGCGCTGCGGCTGCTGCGGCCGGGCGGCGTGGTCGCGCTCAACGGCACGCTGGCCGGCGGCCGGATCGGCGACCCCGCCGCCCGGGACGTCGAGACGGTGACCGTCCGCGAGGCGATCAAGGCGATCCGGGAGTCGGAGCACTGGATCCCGGCGCTGCTGCCGGTCGGCCACGGGCTGCTCGCCGCCGTCAAGTGCTGACCCGCCGCTGACCGGGGGCCCGCCGGGGGCGGGCGCCGCCGGCCGGTCAACCCAGCGAGCCCAGCCAGCGCAGCAGCGAGCGTACGCCCCAGCCGGTCGCGCCCCGGGTCAGCTCGGCGTCGTCGCCGTCGGCCCACGACGGCGCGGACATGTCGACGTGCAGCCACCGGTCGCGCAGCCCGCCGGTGAACTCCCGCAGGTAGAGCGCAGCCATCACGGACCCGGCGCCCCGGTCCGGCGAGCTGTGCAGGTCGGCCAGCTCGCTGCCGAGGTGCTCGGCGTAGTCGTCGGGCAGCGGCATCCGCCAGGCGGCCTCGCCGGCGGCGGCGATCGCGGCCAGCACGTCCGCGGCGAGCCCGTCGTTGTCGCTGTAGAGGGCGCCGTGGCGCTTGCCCAGCGCGACCGCGTTCGCCCCGGTCAGCGTGGCGAGGTCGACCAGCAGGTCGGGCCGCAGCTCGGCGACGGCGTACGCGAGCGCGTCGGCCAGGACGAGGCGCCCCTCGGCGTCGGAGTTGGTGGTCTCGCTGGTCGTGCCGCCGTAGTGGCGGATGATGTCGCCGGGGCGGAACGCCGAGCCGCTGAGCATGTTCTCCGCCAGTGGCGCGAGCGTGGTGATCCGGACCGGCAGGCGCAGGGCCGCCGCGCCGAGGGTCGCCGCGACCACCGCCGCCGCCCCGGCCATGTCCTTGCGCATCAGCTTCATCGACGCCACCGGCTTGATGGAGATGCCGCCGGTGTCGAACGTGATCCCCTTGCCGACCAGCACCACGTGGGTACGCGCGTCGGCCGGCCGCCAGTCCAGCTCGACCAGGCGCGGGCCGCTGGCCGAGCCGCCTCCGACGGCGAGGATCCCGCCGAAGCCCTCGGCCGCCAGCTCCTCCGGGCCGCGTACGCGCAGGTGCAGGTCCGGCACGTCGGCGGCGAGGGCGGCGACCTGGTCGGCGAACCACTCGGGGTTCTTCACCGACGAGGGGGTGTTGGTGAGGTCGCGGGCGAACCGGGTCATCCGGGCCGTCGTCCGGGCCACCTCCAGGGTCGCGGTGTGCGCGTCCGGGTCGGCCACCACGACGTCGACCTCCGCCAGGGCGGGAGCGGTGCCGGCGTCGGTCAGCCGGAACCGGTACGAGGCCAGCAGCAGCCCCTCGGCCAGTCCGCGTATGGCCGCCTCGGTGGCGTCGGCCGGCATCGCCAACGTGACGTGGATCTCATCCTTCGCGGCCCGGGCCAGAGCGGCCCCGGCCGCCCGCCAGCCCGCCTCGTCGCCCTCGCCGACGCCGAGCAGCAGCAGCCGGCCGGGGTCCCGCCCGGGCCGCAACTGCGCCTGGACCTCGCCGGGACGCCCGGTCAGTCGTGCCGCCGGCACCAGGGCGGCGGCCTCCTCGGCCACGCCGTCGGGCAGCCTCGCCCCGGTCGGGGCCGGGCGGGCCTGGTCGTCGTCGGCCGGAGCGTGCCGGACGGGCAGAACGAGGGTGTCGAGCCGGTCCGGCTCGGCGAGCAGACGGATGGCGAGCACGCGGAGCCGTACCTCCAGGGAAGCTCGCGGAGCGCGGCTCCGCGGGGAATGAAGACCCTGAGCCACCGGCGGGGCCGGTGGCTCAGGGGTTGACGAAAGGCCCACGCGGGCGCGCGGACCGTTCCTCGGTCAGCCGGCGGCTGCCTTCAGTGCGTCGCCGAGTGCGTTGGCCTCGTCGGGAGTCATCTCGACGACGAGCCGGCCACCACCCTCCAGCGGGACGCGCATGACGATGCCCCGGCCCTCCTTGGTGACTTCCAGCGGACCGTCGCCCGTCCGCGGCTTCATCGCCGCCATGTTGTCTCCCCTCAGACCTACACCAGGGTCGGTGGGTTGCCCCACAGCCACTTCGTCTTGACCACCCGCAACGTACGCGGGGGTGTCGACCAACGATTTTCCCTGATGAACACCGCCGGACCCAAACCGAAGCAGCATTGATGTAACAGCATCTAGCTTATCCTGAGAAGGCCTGTCACAATGTGCGGTCATGCAGGCACGGTCGGCACTCTTCGACCTGTACGGCGACCACCTCCGGGCGAGGGGCGGCCGGGCACCCGTTGCCGCCCTGGTCAGGCTGCTGGCGCCGCTCGGGATCGCCCCGCCCGCCGTGCGTACGGCGGTCTCCCGGATGGTCCGCCAGGGGTGGCTCGACCCGTGCCGGCTGACCTCCGGGCCGGGATACTCGATCACACCGAAAGCCGCCCGCCGGCTGGACGAGGCGGCGGCGCGGATCTACCGGACCGGCCGGATCACCTGGGACGGGCGGTTCGACCTCCTGGTGCTGGAGGCCCCCCTGTCGCGGCGGGACCGGCAGCGGCTCGCGGCCAACCTCACCTTCCTCGGCTACGGCGCACTGGACGAGTGCACCTGGGTGGCGACCCGGCCCGGTGAGGACGTGGACGTGCTGCTCGACGAGGCGGGCGTGCGCTACGAGCGGTTCACCGCCGCGCACACCGCCGGCACCCCCGGCGCGATGGGCGTGGTGCGCCGGGCCTGGGACCTGGCGGAGATCGGCCAGGCGTACGAGCAGTTCGTCGCCGAGCAGCGACCCCTGCTGGCCGGGGTCACCGTGCGCAGCCTCGACGAGGAGGCGTACGCGGCCCGGTTCCGGCTCGTGCACGCGTGGCGTACCTTCCTGTTCCGGGACCCGCAGTTGCCCCCGGCGCTGCTCCCCGAGCGCTGGCCCGGCACCGCCGCGGCCAGTTTCTTCGACCGGCACGCGGCGCGACTGCGGCCGGCCGCCGACCGGTACGTCGAGCAGTGCCTCGACTCCGGCAACCGCATCGCCCGACAGAAGGGTCGTTAGAAGTGACCGAGCCGCTGCTCGTCGACCGCACCGACGCCGTCGTCACCCTGACGCTGAACCGCCCCACGGCGATGAACGCGCTCGACGTCGCACTCAAGGAGGCGCTGCGGGACACGCTGGCCGAGCTGGAGACCGACCGGTCCTGCCGCGCGGTGGTGCTCGCGGGCGCGGGTCGGTCGTTCAGCGCCGGCCAGGACCTGCGTGAGCACGTGCAGACCCTGGAGTCCACCGACGGCAACCCGCTGGACACCGTCCGCGCGCACTACAACCCGATCGCCGCCCGGCTGGCCAACCTGCCCAAGCCGGTGGTCGCCGCCGTGCGGGGGATGGCCGCCGGGGCGGGCGCCTCGCTGGCCTTCCTGGCCGACATCCGCATCGGCGGGCCGTCGACCAGCTTCCTGATGGCGTTCGCCAACGTCGGGCTCGCCGCCGACACCGGCGCCTCCTGGACGCTGCCCCGCCTCGTCGGGCACGCCAAGGCCATCGAGCTGCTGATGCTGGCCGAGCCGGTACGCGCGGCGGACGCCTGCCAGCTCGGGCTGCTCAACCGCCTGGTGGAGGACGACGAGCAGGTGCTGCCGACGGCGCAGGAGCTGGCCGCCCGGCTGGCCGCCGGCCCGACCGTCGCGTACGGGGCGATCAAGCGGCAGCTCTCCATCGCCGACGCCGGCACGCTGGCCGACGCCCTGGCCGCCGAGGCGCAGGCGCAGACGATCTGCGGGGGCACCGCCGACCACCGCGCCGCCACCCTGGCCTTCGTCAACAAGCAGAAGCCGGTCTACGAGGGCCGCTGACGCCCGCCGGGGGCGGGGTCAGTCGTCCTCCTCCGGATCCTGGTTGGCCTCCGCGCCGAGCACGAACGCCTGCATGGCCAGCTCGTCGCCGGAGGGCGAGACGAAGGCGGGCAGCTCGCGGGGGCCCAGCTCCTGCACGTAGGCCCAGAACAGGCGGACCGCCTCGGCGGGCGACGCGGCCTCGATCGGCAGGTCGAGGCTGACCAGCCAGGAGCGCCGCTGCGGCGGCGGGCCGAGCCGGTCGGCCAGCTCCCGGAAGGCCGACGGGTCCAGCGCGGTCACCGGCCCGTCGAGCGCCAGCGGGTCGGCCGGCACCGGCTCGTCGAAGGCCCGCCGGGTGTACGCCACCACCAGCGGCGCCTCGACCCGCTCGGACTGCGGGTCGTCCGGGTCCTCCGGCTCCTGGCCGCCGGCCCCGGTGACCCGGCCCAGCGCCACCAGCCGGGGCGGCGCGTCGACCAGCACGGCCACCCGGTCGCCGGGGCGGGGTCGGGTGGCGTCGGCCAGGCCGGTCAACTCGAGCGTGTCGTGGTGGACGAGCCGCTCGGCTTCGTAGCGCCCGGTGGGCAGCAGCACCGCCCAGGCGCCCGTGCCGTCGGCGGGGCGCGCCCCGTCCACCCGGTGCGCGGTGTCGGTCGTCATGGCCCCCATCCCATCACGCCGACCGTGCCGCCACGACGTGGCAGCCCGCAAGGTGGTCGTCGACCATCCCGGTGGCCTGCATCAGCGCGTAGGCCGTGGTCGGGCCGACGAAGCGGAAGCCCCGCTTCTTGAGCGCCTTGGCCATCGCGGTGGACTCGGCGGTCAGCGCCGGCACCTCCGCGAACGACGTGGGTCGGGCCGGCCGGGGCGGCGGGGCGAAGGACCAGAGCAGCGCGGAGAGCCCCTCGGGAAGCTCCAGCGCCGCCCGGGCGTTGGCGATCGCCGCCTCGATTTTGGCCCGGTTGCGGACGATGCCGGCGTCGCCGAGCAGCCGGGCGACGTCGGCGTCGCCGTAGCCGGCCACGGTCCCGATCCGGAACTCGTCGAAGGCCAGTCGGAACGCGGGACGTTTGCGGAGGATGGTCAGCCAGGACAGCCCCGACTGGAACGCCTCCAGCGTGAGCCGCTCGTAGAGCGCGTCGTCGCCGCGCAGGGGCCGGCCCCACTCGGTGTCGTGGTAGGCGGCGTAGTCGGGGGTGCTGTGCCCCCAGCCGCATCGCGGCAGCCCGTCGGCGCCGATCACCAGGTCAGTCACGCGTCCACGCTAGGGCACCGCCCCGACGGGCCCGTGGTCCGCGGTCCCGTGCCGCGCCCGCACGGCCGAGCCCGGTCCGACCGGGGTCGACGACATCGGGGCGTCCCGGTCACGCCGTCACCCCGATGTCAGCGACGTCGAGTCGATCAGGCCAGGTCGCCCCAAGGGGGCACGCGCACGATCCCCGGCCGCCCCGGTCAGGGGAGCCGGCCCTGCTCCACCAGCCGACCGAACTTCCTCAACGCCTGGCTCAGGCTGAACTTGGACCCGGGCCAGAGCACCGGCCAGGCCACCCGGCCCGCCGGCCCGCCGGGCAGGTGGAACCACTCGTGCCAGACCACCTGGGTGCGGTCCCGCTCCAGGGGCGTGCAGCGGAGCACGCCGGGGCCGCGCAGCAGCTTCCCGCAGTGCACGACGCCCACCTCGTAGGGCGCGTCCACCCGGACCACCCGCATCTCGTCGCGCAGCACGGCGGGGCCGAGCGCCGTGACCGCCTCGATCAGGCTGCCCTCGCCGCCGTCGCCCTCGACCACCCGGACGGTGGTGAAGGGGATCCAGTCCGACTGCCGCTCCCAGGCGGTCAGCGCCGCGAAGACCCGCTCCGCCGGCGCGTCGACGATCACCGTGGCGGTGACCTCGCCCGCGCCGGGCTGCGCCACGTCGCGCAGGTCGTCGCCGGGTTCCGGTCCGGTCACTTCGACTCCGACCCGACCACCGGGTCGGGGCTGGTCGCGTCGCCCGCCGGCCGCGTCGTGCCGTCGCCCGCCCCGGCCCGGTCCACGACGGCGTCGTCCCCGTCGGTCCGGTCCACGGCGGCACCGTCCACGGCGGCACGGTCCACGGCGTCGTCGTCGCCGGCCCGGTCCACGGCGGCACCGTCCACGGCGGCACGGTCCACCGCGGCATCGTCCTCGCCGGTCCGGTCCGCGGCGCGGTCGGCGGCGCGGTCGGCGCCGGTCCAGTCGGTGGCCCGGTCAGTGCCGGTCCGGTCCGCGGCACGGTCGGCGCCGGGGTGCGTGGCGGCTGCGGAGCCGGCCGGCGGCGCGTCCTTGGCCGCCGAGGCGACGGTCGGGCCCGCGAACGCGGGGATCGGCGCGACGACCACGTCGGTGTCCCCCGGGGCGTCCGCCCGATCGGCCCCGACCGGCACCGTCCCCCGGGCCTGCGGCGACGGCTCGGCGGCGGCGGCCGCCTGCTCCCGCGCCCGGCGCAGGGCGTCGGCATCCGCCGTCCGTCCCTCGCGAAGCGCGGCGACCTCCGCCTCCAGCACGCCGATCAGCTCGGATTTGTAGCCGATGTCGTAGGCCGCCCGGCGCATCGCGTGGTCGACCTGGGCCATGCGGTAGCCCCGCAGCGCGGTGTCGAACCGGACCTCGCCCACGTCGGACTCGGCGAGCGGGCGGGCCGCCGGCAACGGCACGGCCCGTCCGTCCGGCTCGGCCGGCACCAGGCCGGGATCCCGGCCGGAGACCAGCACCGTCACCCCGAACACGACCGCCGCGACGGTCAACGCCACGACCAGCAGGAGCAGAACCTGACCCATGCACAGATCGTGGCATGTCGAACCGCCGGGAGCGACCCCGCCACCCGCCGCGTCCCGGATCCGTGCCGGAGGACCTCCGCCCGACGCACCGGTCCGGGAGGCGGCGACGGCGGACCGGCGGGGCCCGACCCGGGCGGACCGGCTAGCGTCGTCATCGGCCGCCGGCGGGGACGGGTCGGCGGCGGACCTTCAGGAGGCGGCATGGCGGGGGCGCTTCGGCTCGGTGGGCGCACGTTCGGCCCGGACGAGCTGGTGGTGATGGCGATCGTCAACCGCACGCCGGACTCGTTCTTCGACCGGGGCGCGACCTTCGCCCAGGACAGCGCGTTGCGCGCCGTGGAGCGGGCGGTCGAGGAGGGCGCCGAGATCATCGACATCGGCGGGGTCAAGGCCGGCCCGGGCGCCGATGTCGACGTGGCTGAGGAGATCCGTCGCACGGTGGAGACCATCGCCGCCGTCCGGGCCGCCTTCCCCGACGTGGTGATCTCGATCGACACGTGGCGGGCCGAGGTGGCGGTGGAGGCGGTCGCGGCGGGCGCCGACCTGCTCAACGACACCTGGTCCGGCGCCGACCCTGCACTGGCCCAGGTGGCGGCGCGAACGGGCGCCGGCCTGGTCTGCTCGCACGCCGGCGGCCTGGCGCCCCGGACCCGCCCGCACCGCGCGGCCTTCGCCGACGTGGTCGCCGACGTGCTCACGACGGTGACCGGGCTCGCCGAACGCGCGGTCGCGCTGGGCGTACGCGCCGACGGGATCCTGATCGACCCGGCGCACGACTTCGGCAAGAACACCCGCCACTCGTTGGAGATCACCCGCCGGCTCGGCGAGCTCTCCGGCACCGGCTGGCCGCTGCTGGTGGCCCTGTCGAACAAGGACTTCATCGGCGAGACGCTGGACCTGCCGGTGGCCGAGCGGCTGGAGGGGACGCTCGCGGCCACCGCGGTCTCGGCCTGGCTGGGCGCCCGGGTGTTCCGCGCGCACCAGGTCCGCCCCACCCGTCGGGTGCTCGACATGGTCGCCTCGATCCGGGGCGACCGCCCGCCGACGCTGACCCGGCGCGGCCTCGCCTGACCGTCGCCGGGCGGGGACGGCGGGGCGACCGTCCAGTGGCGGCCGGCCTGCAGGTGGTCGACGACCGCGCGCTGGCCGCCCGGGGCCGTCAGGACCAGCGCAGGATGTTCTTCCGCCAGGCGTAGAGGATGCCGAGCGCCAGCACCGCGACGAAGACCGCCATCTCCACGACCGTGACCATGCCGAATCCCGGCCGGTCGAAGACGACCGCCCAGGGGAAGAGGAACACCGACTCCACGGCGAACAGCACGTAGAGGTACGCGTACACGTAGTAACGGATCTGCATCTGCGCCCAGTCGGCGCCGACGGGGTCGAGGCCGCACTCGTAGCTGGTGCGCTTGCCGAAGGGATCCGCCGGACGGGCGGGACGTAACACCCGGTTGGCCGAGAACGCCGTAACGAAGAAGAGGACGCTGGCGAGCAGAAGCAGCCCGAGCGTCGCGTACGAGCCCAGGTAACCGGTCACGGTCGCTGAGCCTACCGCTCCTCGTCGCCGCCCGGGTCGAACCCGTTACGGATTCGTTTCCCCGCGGGACTAGTGCCCTCTGGCAACAATTGTCGAATATTGGGATCTCACTCATCGTCACCGGAGGACAGATGGCTCGCGTGGACGTACGGCCCGGCCGGCGGGCGCGTGACCGACGCGCCGTGCCCCTGCTGGCGATCGGTCTCGCGGTCGGACTGACCGCCGCCGCGGTGCCGGGCTGGGCGACCGCCGCCCCGACCGCCGCCCGGGCCGCCTCCCCCACGACCGAGCCGGCCGGCGAGCCGGGCGGAGACCCACCCACGGCGGATCCGACGGACACGGCTCCGGTGCCCACCGAGGCGCCCTCGACCACCGCGCCACCGCCGGAGACCACGCCACCGGCCGCGACGACCGAGCCGGCCCCGACGACCACCGCTCCGGAGCAGCCGGCGCCGACCACCGCCGCGCCGACCACCGCCGCACCGCCCCCGGCGCCGTCGGTGCCGCCGGTCCGGCCCTCCGCGCCCGCCGCCACCCCGCCGGCGCCCCTGGCCGGGGTCAGCGTCACGACCGACGACATCACCCTGACCGCCGCGTACTGGAACGCGCCGAGCACGGTGACCACGCTGCGGGTGACCATCACGAACACGGGCACCACGCCCGCCCGGATCGGGCTGACCTACACGCTCCCGGCCGGGCTGACCGACGCCGGCACCGGGGGCTGCGCCCCGGTCGGCGGCGGGGAGCACCGCTGCGGCGAATGGGCGAGCGCGCCCGGCGCCCGGTTCAGCACCCTGCTCCGGGTACGGGTCGACGGCGACGCCTGGAAGCGGATGCCGCTCAGCGGCTCCGTCCGGGTCACCGCGACCGCGCCCGGCGTGCCCGGTGCGGTGGGCGACGACGAGGGCTTCGCGGTGCTCTTCCCGCCCGGCCCGCCGGTGCCGGGGATCAGGCTGGACGCCGACGCGGTCTCGTTCGACATCAGTGGCGGGTCGAGCGGGCTCGACGTGCGCCTGGGCAACACCGGGAAGGTGGACGCCGAGGGCCGGATCGAGGTGGTCCTGCCGGCCGGGGTGACCGTGCCCGCGCCCCCGTCCGGCTGCACCACGGTCGACCCCACCCGTACGCGCTGCCAGCTGGGCACCCTCGCCGCCGGCCGGACCGCGCAGCTGCGGCTGCCGGTCTCCGCGACCCCCGAGGCCCAGCGGCAGGCCCCGCTGGCCGGCGCGGTGCTCGGGCAGCTCGACCCGCGCAGCGGCCGGGCCCGGCAGGTGCAGATGAGCTTCCGGATCACCGCCGCCGCCGCGCTGGCGACCCCGGTGGCCTCGCCGCCCGCGCCGACCGGGTCGCAGGGCGTGCTCGCCGCCGACGCCCCGGCCGTCGGCGACGACGGCGGGGGCGGCTCGGTACGGCGGACGGCGATCCTGCTGATCGTGATCTCCACGCTGCTGGTGGTGTTCGCCCTCACGCTGGCGACCACCTCCCTGCGGCGGCGGATGACCGCCCCGGTGGCCGGACCGTCCACGGCACCGACCGAGTGACCCGGCCGGCCCCGGGGCGCCGGTCCGACCGGGCCGGCGTCCCGCCCGCCCCCGCCACCGGTGATCTGGATTACGGCGACGGGACGGAAACACCTCAAACCGGGGTGGAATCTCGCTGGATCCCATCCCACAGGGCGGCCTCCGAGAATGTTGGGGCGGCGATTCGACGTAGGCTCTCAGGTGAGGTAACTACAGCGGACCGGGCCCGCCTCGGCGGGTCTGGTGCAGCGGTGCGTCAAGGAGGTCACGTGGCCGGGCAAGGCGAGGTCACCATCACGTTCAGCCGCCCGCGCGACCGCGCCCAGCGAAGCGAGGTGCAGGCGTGACCAAGCAGATCCGTCAACTGGACCGGGTGGTCATCCGGTTCGCCGGTGACTCCGGCGACGGCATGCAGCTCACCGGCGACCGGTTCACCTCGGAGACGGCGCAGCTGGGCAACGACATCTCCACGTTGCCGAACTTCCCGGCGGAGATCCGGGCTCCCGCCGGCACCCTGCCGGGCGTGTCGAGCTTCCAGGTGCACTTCGCCGACTACGACATCCTGACCCCCGGCGACTCGCCGAACGTGCTGGTGGCGATGAACCCGGCGGCGCTCAAGGCGAACCTCGCCGACCTGCCCCGGGGCGCGGACATCATCGTCAACACCGACGAGTTCACCAAGCGCAACCTGGCCAAGGTCGGCTACCAGTCGAACCCGCTCGAGGACGACTCCCTCGCCGGCTACGTGGTGCACCCGGTGGCGCTGACCTCGATGACGGTCGGCGCGCTCGCCGAGCAGGCGGTGTCCAAGAAGGACGCCGAGCGGGCCAAGAACATGTTCGCCCTCGGCCTGCTCTCCTGGATGTACAACCGGCCCTACGAGTCGACGCTGCGCTTCCTGGAGCGCAAGTTCGCCGCCCGCCCCGAGCTGGTCGCGGCGAACGTCGCGGCGTTCCGGGCCGGCTGGAACTTCGGCGAGACCACCGAGGACTTCGCGGTCCGCTACGAGGTCAAGCCGGCGAAGATGCGGCCGGGCACCTACCGCAACATCACCGGCAACGCGGCCCTGTCGCTCGGCCTGGTGGCCGCCGGCGTCCGCTCCGGGCTGCCGGTCTTCCTGGGCGCCTACCCCATCACCCCGGCCTCGGACATCCTGCACGAGCTGAGCAAGCACAAGCGCTTCGGCGTGCTCACCATGCAGGCCGAGGACGAGATCGCCGCGGTCGGCGCGGCGTTGGGCGCGTCGTACGGCGGCTCGCTCGGCGTCACCACCACCAGCGGCCCGGGCGTGGCGCTCAAGAGCGAGACGATCTCCCTCGCGGTGGCGCTGGAGCTGCCGCTGGTCATCGTCGACGTGCAGCGGGCCGGTCCCTCCACGGGCATGCCCACCAAGACCGAGCAGGCCGACCTCAACATGGCGCTCTACGGCCGCCACGGCGAGGCCCCGGTCGCGGTGATCGCGCCGAAGTCTCCGGCGGACTGCTTCCACGCGGCCATCGAGGCGGCCCGGATCGCGCTGACCTACCGCACGCCGGTCATCCTGCTGTCCGACAACTACGTCGCCAACGGTTCCGAGCCGTGGCTGCTGCCCGACGTGGAGTCGCTGCCCGACCTGCGGGTCGAGTTCGCGACGAAGCCCAACGGCGACGACGGCACCACGTTCCTGCCCTACCTGCGCGACCCGCAGACCCTGGCCCGGCCGTGGGCCGTCCCGGGCACCGCCGGGCTGGAGCACCGCATCGGCGGCCTGGAGAAGGCCGACAAGACCGGCGACATCTCGTACGACCCGGCGAACCACGACTTCATGGTGCGCACCCGGGCGGCCCGGATCGAGACGATCCCGGTGCCGGACGTCGAGGTCGAGGACCCGGACGGCGACGCCCGGGTGCTGGTGCTCGGCTGGGGCTCCACGTACGGGCCGATCGGCGCGGCGTGCCGGGGCCTGCGCCAGCGGGGCCACACCATCGCGCAGGCGCACCTGCGGCACCTCGCCCCGATGCCGGCCAACCTCGGCACGGTGCTGCGCTCCTACGACCGCGTGGTCATCCCCGAGATGAACCTCGGCCAGCTCGCCCACGTGGTCCGGGCGAAGTACCTGGTCGACGCGATCGGCTACAACCAGGTCCGCGGCCTGCCGTTCACCGCCGCCGAGCTGGAGACGATGCTGGAAGAGGTCCTGAAGAATGTCTGAGCCCGTCGCCCTCAAGCTCACCGCCAAGGACTTCAAGTCCGACCAGGAGGTGCGCTGGTGCCCCGGCTGCGGCGACTACGCGATCCTCGCCGCGATCCAGCAGTTCATGCCGGAGCTGAACATCCCGCGCGAGCGGATCGTCTTCGTCTCGGGCATCGGCTGCTCGTCACGCTTCCCGTACTACATGAACACCTACGGGATGCACTCGATCCACGGCCGCGCCCCGGCGATCGCCACCGGCCTGTCGGCGAGCCGGCCCGACCTGTCGGTCTGGGTGGTCACCGGTGACGGCGACGCGCTCTCCATCGGCGGCAACCACCTGATCCACGCGCTGCGCCGCAACGTCAACCTGAAGATCCTGCTGTTCAACAACCGGATCTACGGTCTGACGAAGGGGCAGTACTCGCCGACCTCCGAGGTCGGGAAGGTCACGAAGTCGACCCCGGCCGGCTCGGCCGACGCGCCGTTCAACCCGCTGTCGCTCGCCCTCGGGGCCGAGGCCACCTTCGTGGGCCGCACCATCGACTCGGACCGCAAGCACCTCCAGTCGGTGCTGCGGGCGGCGGCGGAGCACCAGGGCTCGGCGTTCGTGGAGATCTACCAGAACTGCAACATCTTCAACGACGGCGCGTTCGACCAGCTCAAGGAGCCGGCCACCCGCGACGACTTCCTGATCCGGCTGGAGCACGGGCAGCCGATCACGTTCGGCAAGGACGGGCAGTTCTGCGTCGTGCACCCGCCCGGCGGGTTCGGCCTGGAGGTCCGGGAGACCGCGTCGGTCAGCCCGGGGGAGATCGTCGTGCACGACGCGACGGTCACCGACCCGGCGTACGCCTTCGCGCTGTCCCGGCTGCCCGGCCTGGACCTGCGGAACACCCCGATCGGCGTGTTCCGCTCGGTGGACCGGCCGTCGTACGACAGCGTGGTGCAGGAGCAGCTCGCCGAGGCGAAGGCGAAGGTCACCGAGACCCCGGAGCAGCAGCTCGCCGGCCTGCTCGCCAGCGGGGACACCTGGACCATCCTCTGACCGACGCGGCCGGTCGCCCCTGAGCGGGAGCCGGGCAGGCGCACCGCCGCGTTGCCGGAACGACAGGAGGGCCCGCAACCCGATCCCCGGGTTGCGGGCCCTCCTCGCTCACGTGTCGGGTCTCTGCCACCCGGTCGCCGGGTCGGTCGCCTCGGGACCTGAGCCGGTCGGGTCACCCGCTCCGGCGGGAAGGTCTGCCATCCCGTCACGTCCCGGCTGCGGCTCCTCCCCTTTGGAACAAGCGCAACCACCTGCGCAAACCGCCGACGCAGCCTGACTCGCCTCCGCCAGCATCCAGGCCTGGTTACGGTAAGTAACGGAGCCCGCCCTTCCGCCAGTTACTACAATGAGTGACGGCCTCGTCGGCACGGAAGGGCGGGGCGGTCGCCACCCTTGACGCCGCAATCTCGTGACCAGCGTCTTCAGCGTGACGCACCCTCGGGAGCGACGAAGTCCCACGCGCCCTTTGCTCTGCATCCTCATACGCAACAGGCACCCACGGTTACTGGTGCGCATGAGGATGCAGAGCAAAGCGTCCGGAGGACATGGGCCGGAGACCTACGGATCGAACACCGAGCGTAACTGTGCAGCCCGACGGGCAATGCGGCGCATGTTGCTCGGCGTCCCGTTGTGCCGCACCGGGCGGGCGCCGGCCCGACGCACGGGAGATCCGCCGCCGGCACCTGCGCGGCACCGGCGGCATGAGCCTCACCTGGCAGCGCGGCGGCGAGGCATCGCAACGACACCGGCAACGGCACCGGCACCGGCACCGGCCCGAGTCAGGGCGGGCCGCCGGTCAGGGGGCTGCGGTCGCCTGCGGGCGGTCGTCGCGTACGTGCACGAGCATGTCGCCGGTCTCGATGACCGCGCCGGCCTTGTCGGCCAGGGTGACCACCTTGCCCCGCCGGACCAGGGCGATGACCAGCGACTCCAGCTCCCGGGGGGAGCGGCCCACCTCGGAGCGCTCGGCGGAGCGCATCGCCAGCGCCATGCCCTGGCCGGGGGTGAGCAGGTCCTCCACCACGTCGATCAGCGGCGGGGCCGAGGTGGACAGGCCCAGCAGGCGGCCGGCGGTGGCCGAGGAGACGATCACGTGGTGGGCGCCGCTCTGCTTGAGCAGCGGGGCGTTCTCCGCCTCCCGGGCGGCGGCGATGATCCGCACCTGCCCGGCGGTGAGCTGCCGTACGGTCAACGCCACCAGGACCGAGGCGTCGTCGCTGTCGGTCGCGATGATCACCGCCTTGGCGTTGCGCACGTGCGCCTCGTTGAGCACCGACGAGCGGGTCGCCGAGCCCTCGATCGCCACCAGGCCGGCCGAGGTGGCCTGCCGCAGGGCCGGACCGCTGCGCTCCACCACCACGATCCGGGACTTGTCGAGACCGTTCTCCAGCAGGGCGGAGACCGCGCTGCGGCCCTTCGTGCCGTAGCCGCAGATGATGACGTGGTCCTTCACGGCTCTCCTCCACCGCGACAGGCGGCGCCCGGTGCGGTACTGCTCGGTCAGCACTTCCAGGGTGGTGCCGACCAGGATGATCAGGAAGATCACCCGGGCCGGCGTGATGTAGACGACGTTGATCAGCCGGGCGGTCTGGCTGACCGGGGTGATGTCCCCGTAGCCGGTGGTCGAGAGGGTGACCACCGCGTAGTAGAAGCAGTCGAGGAGGGTCAGCGCGTCCTCGTTGACGTCGCGGTAGCCGTCCCGGTCGAGGTAGACCACGGCGACGGTGGCGAAGACCAGGCCGATGGCGGCGGCCAGCCGGAGACTCAGCGCGCTCAGTGGGCCCCGTCGCTGGGCGGGAAAGTGGATCACGTGAGGGCCTTCCCCGGCCCTGTCGTCGCCTGCACGAGCACAACATAGCGGCCTGCACGGATCTCGCACGGCGGGGCCGTCGACCCGGGGCACGACGGCTCGCCCACGACGCGCGGCGGACGGGACGACCCGCGCGGCCGACAGAGGGCATGATGAGGGGTGTCCCCCGGACGACGAGCCCGAGAGTGAGGCCCGCATGTCGTTGCTGCGACGAGTGATCGGCGGGGTGCTGCGCCGGCTCCGGCTGCGGCAGGGCCGCACCCTGCGCGAGGTGGCCGAGGCCGCCGGAGTGTCCGTCCCCTACCTCTCCGAGGTCGAACGCGGTCGCAAGGAGGCCTCCTCGGAGGTGCTCGCGGCGATCTGCCGGGCGCTCGGCATCCACCTGTCCGACCTGCTCGAGGAGGCGCGCGACGACCTGCGTCGGGTCGAGCCGCGCATCCCGGCCGCGCCCCGGGCCGGCCTGGCCCGGCTGGAGCGGGCGGAGGTCGGCCGGCCCGACGCCGCCACCCCGGCCGTGCGGGTCGCGCCCCGGGCCGGCGGCCCCCTGCTCCACCTGGCTCCGCGCCCGGGCGGCACGACCCTCCGGGTCGGGCGGCCCACCTCCGCCGTGCACGGCCGCTCCGGCCCGCGTACCCGCGTCGCGCTTGGGTGCGGACGGGCGCGGGCGGGCGCGCGCGCATTGACGGTCGTCTAGCCGGCCGGTTCTGCCGTCGGCTGATCTGCCGCCGGCAGAATCATTGGCCCCGCGGGTGGCGTTCCGCGCAGGCTGGAGGTGCCGGTCCCCGGGCGCCCTCCGGTCGCCCGCCGGCAGTGCCGGAAGGGCGGACGCGATGATCGGTCTCGACGTGCGGATGTTGGACGGCGGGCAGCCGTCCTTCGGCGACCAGGTGTTCGACCGGCTGCTGAAGGAGCGGATCATCTTCCTCGGCACGGAGGTCACCGACGCCTCGGCGAACCAGATCTGCGCCCAGATGCTGCTGCTCGCCGCCGAGGACCCGGAGCGGGACATCGTGCTCTACATCAACTCGCCGGGTGGCTCGGTGAGCGCGGGCATGGCCGTCTACGACACGATGCGGTTCGTCCGCAACGACGTGGCCACGGTGGCGCTCGGCTTCGCCGGCTCGATGGGGCAGTTCCTGCTCTGCGCGGGCACGGCCGGCAAGCGTTACGCGCTGCCCCACTCGCGGATCATGATGCACCAGCCGTCCGGCGGGATCGGCGGCACCGCCGCCGACATCACGATCCAGGCGGAGAACATGCTGCACGTGAAGCGGACCATGCAGGAGCTGATCGCGCGGCACAGCGGGCGCAGCCTGGAGGAGATCCAGCGGGACTGGGACCGCGACCGGTGGTTCACCGCCGAGGAGGCCCGCGAGTACGGCCTGATCGACCGGGTGGTCACGAAGGCCGAGCAGCTCCCGGCGAGCTGACGGACCGGGCCGCGACGGGAGGTGGCGACACCGGCGTCGGACGCGCCCCCTCGATCCGCGTCCGACCTCCGGTACGCGATGGCCATCGCCGTGCTGGCCGCCGATACGACGGAGCCTATTCCCGCCAGTGGGAATCCGCGCGGACTGCCGGCGTAGCGTCTTGTACACGAATCTCGTTACACGAATCTCGCTACGTCCTGCGGCCCCGCCCGCACGAGGGCGCCGGTAGCGTGCCTGGGCGTGACCGAACCGGAGCACCTGCACGACACCCGATCGTCCTACGACACCCTGGCCGTCGACTACGCCGAACGGTTCCAGGACGAGCTGGTCGCCAACCCGTGGGAGCGCGCGGTCCTCACCGCCTTCGCCGACCTCGTACGCGCCGCCGGGAACGGGCCCGTCGCCGACGTCGGCTGCGGCCCCGGCCGGCTCACCGGGTACCTGCACGGGCTCGGGCTGGACGCGTTCGGCATCGACCTCTCCCCGCGGATGGTCGAGGTCGCCCGCCGGGCCCACCCCGACCTGCGCTTCGAGGTGGGCGCGATGCCCGGCCTGGAGCTGCCCGACGCCTCCCTCGGCGGCGTCGTGGCCTGGTACTCGACCATCCACGTCCCGGACGACCTGCTCCCGGCCACCTTCGCCGACTTCCACCGGGCGTTGACGCCCGGCGGCCACCTGGTCCTGGCGTTCCAGGTCGGCGACGAGCCGCTGCACCTGACCGAGGCGTTCGGCCACCCGGTCTCGCTGGACTTCCGGCGCCGCCGACCCGACCGGGTCGCCGACCTGCTGGCCGACGCGGGGCTGGACGTCCGCGTCCGGCTGGTACGCGAGCCCGAGACCTTCGGCAGCCAGCCGGAGCGCACGCCGCAGGCGTACCTGGTGGCCCGCCGGCCGGCCGGCTGAGGCGCCGGGTCAGCCCGCGCCGGTCAGCACCACCTTGCCGAGCGCCCGGCGCCCCTCCAGGTCGGCGTGCGCGGTGGCGGCGTCGGCCAGCGGGTAGGTCGAGACCAGCGGTCGCCACCAGCCCTGCCCGGCCAGCTCGAGCGACCGGGCGGCCAGCGCCGGGATGCCGCCGGGCAGGGCGCGGATCCGCTGCCCCAGCCAGCCCACGGTCAGGCCCCGGCCGACGACGTCGTCGGTGCCGATCCGGGTTGCCTCGCCTGCCGACCAGCCGAACATCATGAACCGGCCGCCCGGGCTCGTCAGCTCCAGGGCGGTCCGGCCGACCGTCCCGCCCACCCCGTCGTACACCAGGCTCAGGCCGCCGACCCGGTCCCGCACCACGTCGGCCCAGTCCGGGCGGCCGTAGTCCACCACGAGGTCCGCGCCCAGCTCGCGCAGCTTCGCCGTCCGGTCGGCCCCGCGCGCCGCCGCCACCACGGTGGCGCCGGTCGTCCGCGCGGCCTGCGCCAGCAGCCAGCCGACCCCGCCGGCCGCCGACGGCACGAAGACGACGTCGTCCGCCGTCGGCGGTTCCAGCTCGAAGATCCCGAGGGCCGTCCGGCCCGTGCCGACCGCGGCCACCGCCTCGGCGTCGGTCAACCCAGGCGGTACGGCGTACAGCGACGCGACGGCGGTGACCGCCTGCTCGGCGTACCCGCCCGGCACCATGCCCAGGTGCGCGACGACCCGCCTGCCGCGCCACGACCCGTCCACGCCCTCGCCCAGCCCGTCGACGACGCCGGCGACCTCCCGACCGGGGACGGTGGGCAGGTCGGGCAACGGCATCGGGCCGCCGGCCTCGCCCCGGCGCAGGGTCGTGTCGAGCAGGTGCACGCCGCTGGCCGACACGGCGATCCGGACCTGGCCGGGGTCGGGTGTCAGGTCGGGCAGGTCGTCGAGCACCAGGTTTCCGGGGGGACCGAACTCGTGAAGCCGAATGGCGCGCATGCCCCCATCCGACAACCTCAATCCCGCTTCAGGTCAACCCTCGCGGGGCGCTAGACGGTCGGCACCACCATCGGGGTGCCGGTCGCCGGGTTCGGTATCACCATGCTCGGCAGGCCGAACACCTCCCGCATGAGGGCGGCGTCCACCACGTCGGCCGGCGGTCCCTGCGCGACGACCCGGCCGTCCTTCATCGCCACGACGTGGTCGGCAAACCGGCACGCCTGGTTGATGTCGTGCAGGACGGCGACGATGGTGCGCCCCTCGTCGCGCAGCCGCGCGAAGAGGGCCAGCAGCTCGTACTGGTGGGTGATGTCGAGGAAGGTGGTGGGCTCGTCCAGCAGCAGGTACGGCGTCTCCTGCGCCAGCACCATCGCGATCCAGACCCGTTGCCGCTGGCCCCCGGAGAGTTCCTCGACGGGCCGCTCGGCCAGGTCCGTGACGCCGGCCACCGCCATGGCCGACCGGACGGCCTCCTCGTCGGCGGCCGACCCGGTGGCCAGCAGCGACTGGTGCGGGTACCGGCCCCGGGCGACGAGCCGCCGGACGACGATGTTCTCCGGCGCGACGAGGCCCTGGGGCAGGAACCCGACCTGCCGGGCGAACCGCTTCGGCCGGTGCCCGGCGACGTCCCGGCCGTCGAGGCGGACCGTGCCCGACGACGGCGTGAGCAGCCGGACGAACGCCTTCAGCAGCGTCGACTTCCCGCACGCGTTGGGCCCCACGATGGCCGTGAACGCGCCGTCCGGCACGGCCAGGCTCACCCGCGTCGACACCACCCGCTCGCCGTAGCCGAGCGTGACGTCCTCCGCGGTCAGGCGGTTCGTCACCGTCGTTTCACCTCCATGCCGAGCAGCCAGATGAGATAGCAGCCGCCGATGGCCGTGGTCACCACGCCGACCGGCAGCGCGACCGGCGCGAGCAGCACCTGCGCGACGAGATCGGCGGCCAGCAGCAGCACCGCGCCGGTCAGCGCCGCCGGCACCAGCGGCACACCGGCGGCCCGCGCGAGCCGGCGGCCGATCTGGGGCGCGGCGAGGGCGATGAACACCACCGGCCCGGCGACCGCGGTCACGGTCGCGGTGCAGCCGACGCCGGCCAGGACCATCAGCAGCCGGAGCCGGCCCAGGCGTACGCCGGTGGTGCGGGCGACCTCGTCGCCCAGCGCCGCCTGGTGCATGGCGTGCGAGATCGCGACGAGCAGCAGCACGAACAGGCCGATGACGACGAACGGGAGCCGGACCTCGGCCCAGTCGACGCCGTTGAGCGAGCCGGCGTTCCACCCGGTCGCGGCGAGCGCCACGTCGACCTCGGCCCGCAGGACGATCCAGGAGTTGAGCGCGGTCAGCATCGCGTTGACGGCGATCCCGACGACGACCAGCCTCAGGCCGCTGAGCCCGACGTCCAGCGACAGCACGTAGATGAGCGCGGCGGCCAGCAGCCCGCCGGCCACCGAGCCCGCCGCGAGCTGCCCGGCGGTGCCGTTCAGCACCGTGATCGCCACCAGCGCGCCGGTGTACGCGCCCGCGTCGAGGCCGATGACGTCCGGGCTGCCCAGCGCGTTGCGGGTCAGGTTCTGGAAGACCGCCCCGGCCAGCCCGAGGGAGGCGCCGAAGACGAGCGCCGCGGCCACCCGGGGCAGCCGCCACTCCCGGATGACGAAGGCCGACTCGCCGCCCCGGGTGAGGGCGGTGAACACCTCCGCCGGGGTGGCCCAGTCCTGCCCCTGGCAGAGGCCCAGCAGGGCGAGGGCCGCCGCGAGCGCGACGAGCGCCGACGACACGACGGCCGTGCGTCGTTCGACCTCGACCACGACCGGCCCCGCCCGCAGCGTCAGCGTGCTCACAGCGCCGCCGCGCCGTAACGACGGACGGCCCAGATCAGCACGGGGCCACCCAGGAACGCCGTCACGATCGACACCGGGACCTCGCCCGTGGGCAGCAGGACCCGCGAGCCGACGTCGGCGACGAGCAGCAGGATCGGCCCGAGCAGCATCGAGTAGGCCATGATCCACGGAATCGAGTCGACCGCCAGCCGCCGCGCCAGGTGCGGCACCATGAGACCGACGAACGCGATCGGCCCGGCGACGGCCGTGGCGACGCCGGTGAGCAGGGTGACCAGCACCAGGACGGTGACCCGGATCCGCGTCACGTGGGCCCCGAGCGCGTGGGCGACGTGCTCGCCGAGGGCCAGCGTGTTCAGCGGCCGGGCGGCGGCCGTCGCGGCGACCAGGGCGGCCACGGTCACCAGCGCGGGCAGCGCCAACGGCGTCTGCTCGGTGCCGGCCAGCGCCCCCACCGACCAGAACCGGTACCGGTCGAAGGCGTCGGGGAAGGTCAGCCGCAGGCCGAGCGAGACGCCCATCAGGACCCAGCTCAGCGCGACGCCGGCGAGGACCAGCCGCAGCGGCGAGGCCCGCCCGACGGCGTAGACCGCGACTGAGGCGAGGGCGGAACCGGCGACCGCGAGCCCGAGCTGGCCGGCCTGCGACCCGGCGACGCCCGCCAGGACGCCCACGTTGATCGCGAAGCCGGCCCCGGCGGTCACGCCGAGGATCCCGGGCTCGGCCAGCGGGTTGCGGGTCAGGGCCTGGATCAGCACGCCGGCCGCGCCGAGGGCGGCGCCGACGCAGACGCCGAGGATCGTGCGGGGCAGCCGGATGTCGCGTACGACGAGGTGGTCGGCGGTGCCCGCGAAGTCGGTGAGCGCCCGCCACACCTCGGCCGGCGCGACGGGGCGCGCGCCCACGGCCATGCTCGCGCCCGCCGCGACGACGAGCAGCGCGGCGGACACGAGCAGGAGGGTCGCCCGTCGGGGCAGCTCAGTCTTCAAGCCCGGCGATCCCGCGTTTCCAGTACCCGGTGACCAGCGAGTCGAGGCGGTCCCGGCTCCACGCACGCAGCGGTTTGATGTCGGTCGCCTCGCCGGCCGCGAACAGGAACGTCCGCCCGGCCGGCAGGCGCAGCGACCGCACCTCCTCCGCGAGCGTCGACCCGGCGCCCCCGCGCACCAGCCACGTCAACGCCACGCCGTCGCGCGGCGCCAGCGGGTAGTCCCGCTCGGCGGCGTCGTCGACCTCGGCCACCACGTGCGCCGACACGTCGGCCGGCGCCTCCTCCAGCCACCGGGCGACGGCCGGCAGGGCGGTGGCGTCGACCGCGAAGACGTAGTGGTCGTAGGTGTGCGGGAACGCCTTCGCCCCGGGCGGGCCCGCGACCGTCACCTCGTCGCCCACCGCCGCCGTCGCCGCCCACGTCGAGGCCAGGCCGCCGTCGTGCAGCACGAAGTCCAGGTCGAGTTCGTGGGCGGCGGGGTCGTACCGGCGCACGGTGTACTTCCGGGTGACCGGAAAGGGGCGGGGCCAGTCGAGCATCCCCTGCCCGTCCGGGACGGGGTCGCGCTGGGTGCCGTCCGGATCGGGAAAGACGATCCGGACATGGTCGTCGGCCTGGTACGTGTGGAAACCGGCGAGACCCGGCCCACCGAGGGTCAGCCGCAGCATGCGCGGAGTCACCGACCGCCGGGCGACGACCCGGACACGTCGTACGCCGATGGGGTAGCCGATCCGGGCGGTCCCGCTGCCGGCACGGTGGTGGGCGGCGACCCGACCGGCGGGGTCGTGACGGTCGGCGGTCATCGGGCGAGCAGCGGCGCGAACGCCTTGTCCAGGGCTTCGAGGGTCGTGAGCGCGGACTCGTAGGTCGACGCCTCCGTGTGCGCCAGCGGGAACACCCGGCCCGCCTTGACCGCGGGCAGCTCCTTCCACAGCGCGGAGTCGAGGACGTGCTTCACCGCCTCACCCGGGGAGCCGTCGGCCTCGAGCGTGTACGTGATGGCGTCGGCCTCGCCGAGGCTCTCCGGCAACTCCTCCAGCGCCGGATACTCGGTCACGTCGAGTGCGCCCCCGCCCTTCTCCTTGACCTGCCCGTAGTAGTTCACGCCCACGTCCTGGGCGATGTTGGTGCCCCACGAACCGGCGAACTCGCGGTGGAACGTGCCCTTGGCGACCTCGCCGTAGGCGCCCAGGTGGCCGAACTTCAGGCGGCTGAGCACGTCGCCGTACCTGGCCTTCAGCTCCCCCGCCCGCTTCTCGTACGCCTGCCTGGTCGCCTCGAAGTGGGCCGCGCGGCCGGCGGCGTCGACCTGCTTGCGGGACACCTCGCGCCAGGCGTCCGGCAGCTTGGGGCCGATCGCGACGACGGGAGCGATGCTCTCCAGCCGCTTCATGTCGATGTCGCCGAGGACCGGCTTCGGCACCCCGATCACGATGAGGTCCGGCTTGGCGGCGGCGATGGCCTCGTAGTTGGTCTCGGCGGCCAACTCGCCGGCGACCTTGGGCAGCCGGTCGTAGGTGGCCCGGTCCTGCTCGGTCATCATCGTCAGGCCGCGCTTCCAGGTCGAGATCCCGACCAGGGCGGCGTCCGCCTCGATGAGGACCGGCACCGCGTACCCGGTGGCGACGACCCGCTCGGGGTCGACCGGGATGTTGATCTCGCCGTTGTCGGCGGCGAAGACGCGGGTGTCGGAGGCGCCGTCGGACGTCGCGGATTCGGCGCCGTCGGATCCGCAACCGGTGACCACGGCGAGCGCCAGGGCGGCGGCGGCCAGGCGCCAGTGCTGTCGTACGGACATCTACTGTTCCTTCGAGGGGCTGCAAGGGGGTGGCAGCCCCACTGGGCTGCGAAGCTTAGGCTAGCCTTACCAACGTTTCCGGGATGTCGACGAGAGGTCAACCCATGTCGGGGAGAGGTCAGGTCACCGTCACGGACTCCCTCGGGGCGGACCCGGTCAGCTGCGAGGAGTTCGGCTACGGCCTCGGCCGGCCCGACGGCATCCTCGTCCTGAGATACCGCTCGGTGGCCCGCCTGGCGTTCGGCGAGAGCCGGCAGGACTTCCTGCACCAGCTCTACTGGTCGCCCGACGGCCTGCTCTCCGCCCGCCACGGCCGGCACACCGGCTTCATCGGCCCCGACGAGGTCTTCTGGGCCCACCGGGCGGTGACCCACGAGGTGCACGCGGCGGACCGGCAGACCGTCTACCGGATCTGCCTGCGCGAGGTGCCGGCCGCCCTGGACGGGCTGCGGGCCGGGGCCGCCCCGATCGACGCCGAGGCCGCCCGGCTCGTCCTCGCGCTCACCGACCCGGAGTACGACGAGCGCGACGCGCCTGAGGCGCGCCGCCGCATCATGGCCGGCATCGGCACCCCGCCCCAGCCCGTCGACGACCGGCAGTCGGGCCGCCCCGGCGTCGCGGCCACGGTCGCCCTGGCGCTGGCACACGACCCGGGCGACACCACCGGCCTCGCCGAGTGGGCCGAACGCCTGCACGTCAGCGTCAAGACCCTGCAACGCGACTTCACCCGCGAGTTCGGCATGTCGTACTCGCAGTGGCGGACCCGGTTGCGCCTGCGTGCCTCGCTGGCGCTGCTGGAGACGCGGCCCGTCGGCGAGGTCGCCCACCGCATCGGCTACGCCAGCCCGTCCGCCTTCATCGCCGCCTTCGCCCGGGAGTACGGCTACACGCCGGGCCGCGCCGCCGCGATGAGGCACGCCTCCGACGAGCCCCTGCCCCGGACGCGGAGGGCCTCCTCGTAGCCCTCCCGCCCGACCCCGGCGGGGAACATCCCGCGCGCGGGGAGGTTGGGCGAGACCCCGCTCCGGGTACCAGAAGGAGCCCGGACGGGACGCCGTCGCGGTCCGTCCGGGATTCGGTCCCCCGGGACGACCTTTAGACTAAGGTCACAGTCCGTAATCCGGATTCCCCGGACAATCGGAAGGACTACACGTGATCGAGACCATGCAGATGAGGCCGATCAACCCCGAGTCGGTGCCGGAGGCCACGGGCGGTTACCACAACGCGCTGGAGGTCCAGACCGCCGGACGGATGCTGTTCATCAGCGGGCAGATCCCCCAGTCCCGGGACGGCCACGTCCCGGCCACCCCTGAGGCGCAGTGCCGACTGGTCTGGGACAACATCCGGGCCGTCCTCGCCGACGCCGGCATGGACGTCGACAATCTGGTCAAGGTCACCACGTTCCTGGCCGACCGCCGGCACGCCGACGTCAACACCAAGGTCCGCAACGAGGTGCTCGGCGCGCACCGTCCGGCCCTGACGGTGATCGTCACCGGGATCTTCGACCCGGAGTGGATCATCGAGATCGAGGCGATCGCCGTCGCCTGACCGGCCGTCCGACGACCGGCCCGCCGACGACCAGCCGCCCGCATCCGGCCCACCGGCGCCCGGGCCGTGGGCAGCCGGGCCGCCGCACCCCGGGCCCGCTCGGGTCGGCTCACCGGCGCGGTCGGGCGGTCGTGGTGGGATGCTGCCCGTGCAGGGCGACGACCTGGTCGCACTCCGGGCTGCGGCCGAGTTCACGCACGTGGGCCCGGACGAGCTGGGGGATCCGGTAGCGGCCGTCCGGCAGCGCCTCGGCGAGCCCCGCGTCGACCAGGCGTTCGGCGGCGACCTCGGCGGCGGCCATCGGCTGGCCCGACAGCGCGGCGAGGTTCGCCACGCTGACCAGGCCCCGGTCCAGCCGGCTCAGCAGCCGCAGGGCCCGCAGCGCCACACCGTCGCCGTCGCCGTACCGGGTCAGCACCCGCACCGCGCCGGCGAGGCAGTCCCGGATCGTCATCGACTCGCAGACCAGGGCGTCGAGCCGGGCGGCGGGATCGGCCAGCCGGGCGGCGAAGGCGGCGAGAGACCAGTTCTGCCGCGTCGCCAGCCGGGCGGCCGCGATCCGCAGGGCCAGGGGCAGCGCGTCACAGCACGCCACGAGCGCGCGCGCCGCCTCGGGCTCGACGTCCACCCGCTCGACGCCGAGGTGGTACCGGAGCATGTCGAGCGCGTCGTCCGTGTCCAGGGAGCCGACGGAGACCCGGGTGGCGCCGTCGAGGGTGGTCATCCCGGACCGCGAGGTGACGATCAGGGCGCTGCCGACGGGCACCGGCCCGAGGACGCGCACCTCCGCGGCGGTAGCCACGTCGTCGAGGACGACCAGGACCCGACGGCCGGTCAACAGGGCCGACCAGCCCGACGCGGGGTGGTCGCCCGTCGGCGACGACAGCCCGAGCGCCTCGGCCACGACGCGCACCGCCCGGGCGGCCTCCGCCGGCCCGTCGGGTGTCCCCCCGCCCATGGGTACGAACACCGACCCGCCCGGATGCTCCGCGGCCAGCTCGTGCGCGGCGCGTACCGCCAGGGCCGTCTTGCCGGCGCCGGCCAGGCCCTGGACCACGCCCGGCCGCCCCGACCGCACGCCCCTGACCAGCCGGCCCAGCTCGGAGCCCCGCCCGTGCAGGGGCACCGGATCGGCGGGGAACCGGGAGGCCGGCGGGCCCGGCGTGACCACCCGGACGGGTGGGCGGGCCCCGGGGTGGTGCAGCCACAGCGCCGGATCGTTGCGCAGGATCCGCTGTTCCAGGTCGCGCAGGGACTCGCTGGGCTCGATGCCCAGCTCGTCGACCAGCAATCGCCGCAGGTCGCGGTACGCGCCCAGGGCGACCGCCTGCTGGCCGTCGCGGTACAGGGCGGTCATCAGGTGGGCGTGCAGGCGCTCCCGCAGAGGATGCTGGCTGACGAGCACCTTGAGTTCCGGCAGCAGCATGCTGTGCCGGCCCAGCTCCAGCTCGGCGCCGATGCGGGCCTCTACCGTCGCGATCCGGGTCTCCTCCAGACGGGCCACCTCGGCCATCACCAGCGGGGTCGGTCGGACGTCGGCCAGCGGGGCGCCACGCCACAGCGCCAGCGCCGCGTCGAACCCCTCGACGGCGGCGTCCGGCAGGCCGGCCGCGAGATCGGCGTGGGCCTGCCTGATCAGCCGCTCGCACTCGCCGATGTCGATCGTCTCGGCGGCGACCAACAGGCGGTAGCCGGGACTGCGGGTGGTCAGGACACGGCCGTCGCGGTCGTTCAGGGCGCGGCGCAGCCGCCACGCGTACCCGGCGACGAGGCCGCTGGCCGAGGCCGGCGGGTTGTCGTCCCAGAGCTCGGCCACCAGTTGTTCGAGCGACACCACCTGGTCGGCCTTGAGCAGCAGCATCGCCAGCAGCGCGCGCTGTTTCGCCGAGCCGATCCCCCGCCACTGGACGCCGTCGTGGAACTCCACCGGCCCCATCAACCGGAAGCGCGGGCGGGCGGGCGGTGCATGCGGCGGGATGGGCATCTCTGCTCTCGATTCGTGAGCGTGGTGGGAGTCGGTGCCGCTCAGACCAGTCCGACGTCCGCTGCCAGCCGCCGGCGGTCGACCTTGCCGTTGGCGTTGACCGGGAAGAACTCGACCCGGTGGTACCGCGCCGGCGCCATGTAGGGCGGCAGGTGGTCGGCCACCAGGGCCGCCAGGGCCGCCTCCGCCACGGTGTCGCAGGTGTAGAGCGCGTGCAGCTCGACCCCTCCGGCACCGGGCAACGCCAGGACGACGACGTCGTGCACCCCCGGGTGCCGGCGCAGGACTGACTCGATCTCACCCAGCTCGATCCGGTAGCCGTGGATCTTGACCTGGTCGTCGAGCCGGCCCAGGTGGACCAGTTCACCGCCCTCCCGACGGACCCGGTCGCCCGTCCGGTACCAGCTCCGCGGGCCGGGCGGGCCACCGACCGGGACCGTCCGGTGCCCGTCGTGGTCGACGAACCGGCCGTGGTTCTGCGCGGCGTCGAGGTAGCCGTCGAACCGCTGGCCGCCCCGCACGCAGAGTTCGCCGTCGTCTCCGGCGGCCCCGTCGGCCGCCAGCAGGACCCCCTCCAGGTGCGGATGGATCCGCCCGATCGGCACGGTGTCGTTGCTGGTGCGGGGCCACCGCGCCGGATCGGCGGGGAGCTGGTAGCGGGTGCAGGTGACGGTGAGTTCGGTGGGCCCGTACAGGTTCTCCAGGGTGCTGCCCGGCGCGGCGTCCGCCCACGCCCGCGCCTGGGCCAGGGTGAGCTGCTCACCGGCGAACAGGCTCCACCGCAGGCCCGGCATGCTGCCGGGCCGCAGGGTGCGCAGGCGGCGGGCCAGGGAGATCACCGACGGTACCGAGAACCAGTGGGTGATCCGGTTGTCGTTGACGTAGCGGACGGGAGCCAGGGTGTCGCCGGGCGCGGCGACCACCAGCAGCGCGCCGGACAGCCAGGCGACGAACATGTCGAACACCGACGGGTCGAAGGTCAGCTCGAAGGTCTGCGACAGCCGTGACCCCGGCCCCACCCGGTAGGCCTGCACGCAGTGCGCGAGGTACGGGGTGAGGTTACGGTGCCGGATCGGCACCCCCTTGGGCGTGCCGGTGGAGCCGGAGGTGAACAGGGTGTAGGCGACGTCGTCGGGGCCGCCGGCGTACGCGTCCGTCCACCGCTCGGCCGGCACGTCGTACCAGCGCTGCTCCGGGGTGTCGGGCAGGTGCAGGACGCCGGCCGGCCCGACCGCCTCGTCGGCCACCCGCCGGCCCGCGTCGTCGGCGAGCAGGGCGTCCACCCCGGCGTGGGCGCAGGTCCGCCGGATCCGTTCCGCCGGCGCGTCGGGGCCCAGCGGCACGACGGTCGCGGCCAGCCGCAGCGTGGCGAGATAGCCGACGTACGCCGCGAGGCTGCGCGACGCGCAGAGCCCGACGACCCGGGGCGGGCGGCCGTGCAGGGCGACCAGCCGGGTGGCCAGCCGCTCGACCCGGTCCAGGAGTTCGGCGTACGTCAGCTCGTGCCCGGCGACGCGCAGCGCCGGGGCGTCGGGATGCCGGCGGACGGCGTCGGTGAACCCCTGGAAGAGGGTCCGGCCGTCCGCGCTCACCGGGAGCCGCCGGTGGTCGCCGCCTCCGGCAGGTCCCCGCCGTCGTCGGCGGTGCCGGCGCCCCCGCTTTCGTCCGGGCCGCCGGACGCCGGCGCGGCGGTCGGGCCGTCGACCTCGGCGATCCGCTCCGCCGTGACCACCTTGAAGAACGGGTAGATCAGCAGCACGCAGAGCACCGCGAAGAAGCCGAACGCCACCTGGTAGGAGAAGACCTGGGCGAGGATGCCGGCGAGGATCGCGGCGACCGGGGTCATGCCCCAGGCCACGAGGCGGCTCGCGGCGCTGAACCGGCCGAGCATGTCGGCCGGCACCAGCGACTGCGTGATGAACCGGGAGTTGACCGTCCACATCGTGCCGCCGGCACCGGCGACGAACGCCGCGGCGCCGATGACCCAGGCGCTGGACGGCGCGGCGGGCAGCAGCGCGGGGGCCGCGACGAGGGCGAAGGCGCCGACGATGTCGGTGAACATGGACCAGCGTCGGCCGATCCACCGGTTGACCGGCCCGACGATGACGGTGCCGATCACCCCGCCCGCGCCGAGGCAGGTGAGCAGGAAGCCGTACTGCCGTTCGTCGAGGCCGAGCGGGCCGCCCACGGCGTAGACCGGGATGAGGGCGAGCCACGCCGCCCAGCAGCCGGCCATGATCGCGATGAGCAGCGCCATCGTCCGGAGCAGCCGATGCTGCCAGAGGAACCGGATGCCCTCGCGGATGTCCTCGTTGACCGATCGCTTGCGGGTGGTGGCGGCCACCTTGAAGTTGCCGACCAGCAGGAGCAGCAGGACCGCGCCGGCCACGTACGCGAAGCCGGTGACGCCGAGCGCCAACCCGAATCCGATCGCCACCAGGAAGCCGCCGATCGGCTGCCCGGCGAAGCCGTTGAACAGGTATTCCAGGGCGGTGATCCGCGCGTTGGCGGTCTCCCAACGGTGTTTCGGCACGGCCGACGGGACGATGGAGGCTCCCGCGATCCCGGCCACCACGTCGGCCAGGCCGATCACCAGGGCGGCGGCGTAGATCAGCGCCAGGGTGGGGCTCGCGGCGAGCACGGCGACGAGGAGCGCGCCGACGGAGACCATCCGCGCGATCTCGGCGGCCATCAGCAGGGCCCGCCGGTCCATCCGGTCGACGAAGACCCCGACGTGCAGCGCGGCCACCAACCACGGCAGGCTCATGATGGCCGCGACGGCGGTGACCACGACGGGCGATCGACTGATCTGGGCGGCGAGCAGCGGGAGGGCGATCCGGGCCACCGCGTCGGCGATGTTCGTGGTGCCCGTGAAGATGACCAGAATCCATTCGTTTCGCCTGGCTCCGGGCGGATCCGCCTGCGCTGTGGTTTGAGCTGTGGCCACGACAATCCCTCACACGGTCTTGAATTAGGAGAAGTGAATGGGAACTCTGCCGCGAAGTGCGCACACCACCCGGACAAACGATAAGGGACCATTTACCCGGTCGTGCGTGTCAATTAGCTGACACGCAATGCCGAGCGGATGGGCGACCGATCACGCACTTCCGCCCCGGTCATCCCCGGCAATTCCGATCGGGCTGGTCATCGGGGGCGGAGCGGAGGGGCAGGTCATCGGCGTCCGCGTTGACAGGGTGGTCGTACGCATATCGGCAGGCGGCTCCAACGATCGCGGAAAGTCCTTTTCGCACCTTATGGGAATACTCTGCGTTGTGCTGGTTGCACCATAGGTCATCCGGGGGGACGTGTCCATCCTCACGTCAGTGCATTGATCGGCCCCTCCGGCGGCGGCCACGACCGGCGATCACCGCCCGTCGGCGACCCGAATAATGCGTACGGGGCGTTTCTGTCGCCCGGTGCCGCATCTGGGCGATTACGGCGGCATTGCCGCCCCGTCGCGCACCGCCGCCCGGCCTCCGCCACTGGCCAGCACCCCTTTTGCGCCGCCCCGCCCGGAGCCGGACGGGGCACCGGGGTGCCGCCTGAATCAGCGACCAACGACATTCCATCTCGGGAACATCGAGAGAACATCGGCGCCGGGATGCTCGGACCCGTAGAACTTCCAAGCGCAAATTCAGTCGACCCCAACTCGATCGGCGCCTCGTCCGGTTTCCGATCGTTGCGCGGCCGACCTCAGGTGAACGGGAAGCAGGGATGACGACTCCAGCTGACCTCGACACGACGATCGCGAAGTACGCGTCGGTGGCCTTCGACGACTCGACCCCCCTGCTGGAGGCCGGCCTCGAATCGCTGTCCCTGCTGCGGCTCGCCGTCGAGCTGGCCGACGACGACGACGCGGAGATCGACGCCACCCGCCTGGTGGACCTCCGCACCGTGGGTGACCTCAAGCAGTGGCTACGCGAGCTGAGCGGCGTGGGAGCCGAGACCGGAGGCGCACGGTGACCACGACGGTCGGGACGGAACCCGCGACGGACACCGGGCCGGTGCGACTGCCGATCACCGAGTCGCAGAAGGGGCTGCTGGTCGTCAACGAACGCTCGCCCGGCCGCGCCGTCTACAACCAGCTCGTCCGGTTCGACATCGACCCGTCGATCCCCGACGAGACGATCGAGCGCGCGCTGGCCACGGTGGTCGTCGTCCAGCCGGCGATGCGCCAGGTCTTCGGGCTGCTCCCGGAGATGCACGCGCGGCTCACCCCGCCGCCGGGGCCGGAGGACTTCCCGCTCGAACGGGTCACGGCCCGGCTGCGCGACTTCGAGGAGGCGGTCGGCGCGGCACAGCGGCGGATCGGCCGACCCGAGTTCGACCTGGCCAACGGCCCCGCGTACCGCTTCGCCGTGGTCCGCTGCGTCGACGAGCCCCGCGTGGCCGTCCTCATGTGCGACCACCACATCATCCTCGACGGCGTGTCGATGGGGCCGCTGGTGCGGGACCTGGAGGAGGCGCTGTCCGGCCGCCTCGTCGGGGCGGAGATCGAGCAGCGGCGCGCCGCCCGCGAGAAGGCCTTCGTCAAGGAGCTGGCCGCGCAGAACCGCACCGCCACCTCCGACCGCGTCGTCGACCGGTCCCGGGAGTGGGCGGCCCGGTTGCGGGAGGTCCCGCCCCTGGTGCTGGCCCCCCTGCCCGGCCGCGCCGCGCAGACGGAGTTCACCGGCGACCGGGTCAGCTGGTACCTCAGCCAGGCCGAGACGGCCGCGCTGTCGGAGACCTGCCGGCGGCTGGAGATCTCCCCCTTCGTCTTCTTCTCCGGCATCTACGGCACCGTGCTGGCCCGGCACGGCAACGTGTCCAGCGTCCTGGTCGGCAGCCCGTTCATGGCCCGCCGCACGATCGGCGCGTTCGACCTCGGCGGCTTCTTCGTCAACACGCTGCCGGTCACCGTCGACGTGGAGTGGGGCCGCACCGTCGACGAGCATCTCGGCAAGGTGGTCCGGGAGTCCATCGACTTCTGCCGCGCGAACGTCGACGTCACCTTCAACCGGCTCGTCGCCGACGTACGGCCCGACCGCTCCAGCAACCGCAACCCGCTGTTCTCGGCGATGCTCGCCATGCAGGACACCTTCACGCCAGAGGCGGGCGGGGCCGTGCTGCGGGTCCTGGAGCCCGGCAACGGCACCGCCAAGTTCGACCTCTGGCTGGGCGCCACCCCCGTCGACGGCCGGTGGCTGCTCGAACTCGAGTACGACCGGCAGCTCATCGCGCCGGTCGTCGCCGACGGGCTGCTCACCTCGCTGCGCGACGCCGTACGCGGGGCGGTCTCGGACGGCTCGCGCCGGCTCGGTGACCTCTTCGCCGACGCCTCCGCCGCGGCCAGCGTCCGCTCCGACGGCTGGGCCAGCCCGCTGACCGGCGACACGCCGTGGGACTGGGTGACGGCGGCGGCCCGGCGGCGGCCCGACGCCCCCGCGATCGAGGACCCGACCCGCCGGCTCGACTACCGGCAGTTGCTGGCCGAGGCCGAGCGGATCAGCGCCGGGCTCGCCGCGCACGGCGTCGGCCCCCGGGCCGTGGTGGGCCTCGCCGCGACGACCCTCTGCGACACGGTGACCGCCATCCTGGCCATCCTCCGCCGGGGCGCGGCGTACCTCCCCCTGGATCCGGGCCTGCCCGCCGAGCGGCTGGAGTACATGGTCCGGCGGGCCGGCTGCGAGTTCGTCGTCGGCGAGGCGCTGGTGCCCGAGGTGCCCACGGTCGCGGTGGCGGACCTGGCCGCCGCGACGGATCCGGTGCCCGAACCGCTGGCCGATCCCGACGCCCCGATCTACGTCATGTACACGTCGGGCTCCACCGGGCAGCCCAAGGGCGTCCAGATGGGGCACCGCCCACTGGCCAACCTCACCAGCTGGCAGATCGCGGCCCTCGGCATGGACGCCGAGACCCGCTTCCTCCAGTACGCCCCGCTCGGCTTCGACGTCTCCTTCCAGGAGATCCTGCCGACCCTGGCGGCGGGCGGGACGGTGGTCTCCCGCGAGCCGGCCGACCGACGGATGTTCACCGCCGTGCTCAGCCGGATCGCCCGGACCGAGGTGACCCACGTCTACCTGCCGGTCGCGGCGCTGCGACCCCTGGTGCAGACCGCCGCGGGCCGCGGCACCCGGTTGCCCGCGCTGCGTTACCTGTGCGTCTCCGGCGAGCAGCTCATCGTCGACGAGGAGATCCGCGACTTCTTCCTCGCCCACCCGCACTGCACCCTGGTCAACCTGTACGGCCCCACCGAGACCCACGCGGTCACCTCGCACCGGCTGTCCTACCGGGACGCGGTCTGGCCGACCCACGTGCCGATCGGCCAGCCGTACCCGCGGGTGAGCGCGTACGTGGTCGACGCCACCGGCCACCTCGCCCCGCCCGGCGTCGCCGGCGAGCTGCTCCTGGGCGGGGACTGCCCCGCCGACGGCTACATCAACGACCCGGAGATCACGGCCGAACGGTTCGTGCCCGACCGCTTCTCCGGCACGCCCGACGCGACCGTGTACCGCACCGGGGACCTCGTGGTCCGCGACGACCGGGGCGACCTGGTCTTCCTGGGGCGGATGGACACCCAGGTCAAGATCCGGGGATACCGGATCGAGCTGGGCGAGATCGAGGCGGTCGCGAACCAGGTCGACGGCGTCCGACAGTCGGTGGCGGTGGTCCGGGGCTCCGGGGCCGACCGGGAACTCGGGCTGTTCGTCCGTCCCGACGCGGGCTCCACCGTCGACCCGGAACAGGTCCGCCAACGGCTGACCACGGCGCTGCCGGTCTACATGCGTCCCCTGTGGATCTTCCCGGTCGACCGGGTCCCGACCACGCCGACCGGCAAGACCGACCGCGACGCCCTGCTGCGGCTCGCCGACGAGCTGCTGGTCGAGCAGCAGAGCGCGGACAGCACGGAGGTCGCGTACGCCGACGACCTGGAGCGGGAGCTGGCCGGGCTCTGGGGCGGGGTGCTCGACGTCGAGGGCATCCGGCCGGACCGCCCGCTCATCGAGTACGGCGCCCACTCGCTGAACATCTTCACCACCCTCGCCGAGGTGCAGGAGCGCTACGGGGTGGCGGTGCCGCTGGTCGACTTCTTCGCCGCGCCCACCGTGGCCACCCTGGCGGGGCTCGTCCGCTCGGCGCGCGGCGACGACCCGGCGGTGACGCCGTGACGACCAGGCTGCCCGGCCGGCTGGTCCCCCTGCTGCGGCGGGGCGCCCGACCGACGTGCGTGCTGCTGCCGGGCGCCGGCGGCGGCCTGCACCCCTACCTGCGGCTCGCCGCGGCCATCGGCGGGACCCACAACGTCGCGGCGGTACGCGCGGCCGGCCTGCTGCCCGACGAGGAGCCGGACCTCAGCATCGCCGAGATGGCCGACGAGGCGGCGCGGGCGCTGGACGCGGACGGGACCGTCCCGGCGGCCGTCCTCGGCTGGTCCCTCGGCGGCTCGGTCGCCTGGGAACTGTGCGTCCGGCTGGCCGAGCGGGGGCACCTGCCCGACCTGGTGCTGGTGGACGCGACGCCGCTGCCGCGCCGCGCCACGGCCGAGGAGGACGCCCGGGTCCGCGAGACCGTCGTCGGGATGCTCGGGCCGCGCCCCGACCCGGCGACCGTCGAGCGGGTCCGGCGGGTCTTCGACACCCAGGTCGCCGCCCTCGCGGACTACCGGGCCGACCGGTCCTACGCCGGTCGGGTGCTGATGCTGATGTGCACCGACGAGGAGTTCGGGTTCCGGGCGGAGGCCTCGGCCCGGTGGCGGGAACTCGCACCGGACCTGCGCGCCGGGCGGCTCGACGCCGGACACTTCGACGTCTTCGACCCCGACCGCCTGCCGCAGCTGGTCGACGAGGTGACGCCGTTCCTCGGCCGGGCCTCCGGTGCGGTGCGGCGATGAGCCCGCTCGCGGTGGTCAGCGGCGGCACCCGGGGCATCGGGCTCACCTTCAGCCGCCGGCTGGTGAAGCTGGGGCACCGGGTGGTCGCGCCGTACCGGGGTGACGCCGTCGCGGCGGCGTCGGCGGCGGCCGAGCTCGGCGACGCGTTCCATCCCGTCCGGCTCGACGTCGGCGACCCCCCCGCGGTCGACGCCGCCGTGCGGACGGTCCTCGCGGAGCACGGCCCGCCGACCGTGCTGGTCAACAACGCGGGCATCAACATCGACCGGCCGTTCCTGGAGATGTCGACCGAGGACTGGCGGCGGGTGCTGGACACCAACCTCTCCGGCGTCTTCCACCTCACCCGGGGGTTCGCGCCGGCGATGCTGGCGGCCGAGCGTGACGGCGTGATCGTCAACGTGGGGGCGACCACCGGCATCCGCCCCCGCCGCAACGGCGTGAACTACTGCGCCAGCAAGGCCGGCCTGCTCCAGCTCACCAAGTGCCTGGCGCTGGAGCTGGCGCCCCGGATCAGGGTCAACTGCCTGATCCCCGGCATGACCGAGACCGACGAGCTGGTGACCCGGTTCCGGCTGGACGACCCGGCCGCCCGGGCGGCGGTGGTCGCGGAGATCCCCCGGGGCCGCATCGGCACCACCGAGGAGATCGCCGACGCCCTGGAGTTCCTCGTCGGGCCGGCGAGCGGATACCTGACCGGGCAGAAGCTGATCGTGGACGGTGGGCAGTTCATGTGGTGACCGATGTGGACGAGATCCTGGACGGCGCGACGCGGGCCCGGGCCGAGCTGCCCCCGCCCGGCGACGGGCGCTACGACCGGTACTGCGAGGCGCTCGCCGAGCGGCTCTCCTCCGGCTGGGCCGACGTCCTGGCGGCGAACGCCACCGACGTGGCCCGGGGCACCGAGGCGGGTCTCGGCCCCGAGCTGGTGGACCGCCTGGCGCTCGGCAAGCGCCACCTCGACGCGCTGGTCGACCTGATCGCGCGGACCCGCGCGGCGCTGCCGGCGGTGACCGCGCCGGCCGCCGGGCACCGGGCCGGCAACGGCGCCGCCGTACGCCGGCTGCCCAAGCCGCTCGGCGTGGTGCTGATGATCTTCGAGGCGCGGCCGACGGTGACGGTGGAGGGCGCCCTGCTCCCGGTGGCGGTCGGCAACGTGGCCGTCCTGCGCGGCGGGTCGGAGATCGCGGCCACCAACCGGGCCCTCGCCGTCGTCGTCGGGCGGGCGCTGGAGGACGCGGGGCTGCCCGCCGGCACCGTACGGATCGTCACCGACCCCGACCGCCGGCTGGTGCGGGCCCTGCTGAAGCGGCACGACGCGGTCGACGTGCTGATCCCCCGGGGCAGCCCGTCCCTGATCGACTACTGCCTGACCAGCTCCACCATCCCGGTCATCGCCAGCGGCGGCGGCGTCAACCACCTCTACGTCGACCGCAGCGCCGACCTGGAGCTGGCCGCCCGGATCGCACTCGACAGCAAGCTGGGCGAGCCGACCGCGTGCAACACCCTCGAACTGGTGCTGGCCCACGCCGACGTGGCCGAGGAGCTGACCCGGGCCCTGCTGCGGGCCGGCGCCGGGCTGCCCGAGCCGTGGCTGCTGCGGGTCGACCCCCGGCTGACCGCCGCCGTGCCCGCCGGGGCGCCGGTGGCCGAGCTGACCGCCGCCGACGACGGCCGCGAGTTCCTGGAACGCGCGGTCGGCATCCGGCCCGTCGCCGGTCTCGACGAGGCGGCGGCCCACATCCGCCGCTTCGGCTCCCGACACACCGAGGGCGTGGTGGCCGCCGACCCGGCGGTCGTGGCCGGGTTCCTGGCCAGGGTGGACGCCGCCGCGCTGGTGGTCAACGGCTCCCTGCGCCTGCACGACGGTCCGACGATGGCGCTGGGACCGGAGCTGTCCATCAGCACGGGCCGGCTGCACGTGCGCGGGCCCGTCGACCTGTCCGCCCTGCTGACCTGGAGCTGGGTCGTCGACGCCGGGGGCAGGCTGCGCGGCGACGGGACGGAGGCGGCATGACGGACCGGTCCCTGATCAACGAGGCCGTGAAACGGCTGGTCGTACGCGAGTCCCGGCTCGCGGTCGACCCCGGCACGGTCGACGACCACGAGCCCCTCAACGGCGACCTGCTGCGGGTCAACTCGCTGGGCTTCCTCGGCATGCTCGTCCGGCTGGAGGACGAGCTGGACGTGACGCTGCCGGACGACATCTTCGCCGGGCGGATCTTCACGACCGTCGCGGACCTGGTCGACGTCGTCGCCGACGTGGTGAAGGAGGAGTCGTGACCGAGACGCCCCGGGCCTGGCGCAGCGTCCTGCCGCACCTCGGCTACGAGCTGCCCGCGGACGTGACGCCGGAGGACACCGGTGGCCCGGTGACCGCGACCCTGCCCCTGGAGCTGATCCGGCAGAGCGTGTCGGCCCGGGAGTTCTGGCCGATCCCGGAGCCGGTGGCCGAGCGCTACCGGGCCTACCGGCCGGCGCCGCTGTGGCGGGCCCGACGCTTCGAGGCCGAGATCGGGGCCACCGTCCCGATCTACGTCAAGTACGAGGGCGGCAACATCTCCGGCAGCCACAAGTTCAACACCGCGCTGGCGCAGGCCCACTACTACCACCGCGCGGGCTTCCGGGAGCTGGTCACCGGCACCGGCGCCGGGCAGTGGGGCAGCGCCCTCGCCGCCGCCTGTGCCGCGTTCGGCATGGCCTGCACCGTCTTCATGGTCGGCGGGAGCCTGCGCGACAAGCCGTACCGGGGCAGCCTGATGCGCCTCTACGGCGCGGAGCTGCACGCCAGTCCCAGCCCGCTGACCGGGGTGGGACGCGCCGCCGCCGAGCGGCCGGGGCAGGGCAACAGCCTCGCGCTGGCCATCGGCGAGGCCGTCGAGTACGCCCGGGCGGACCCCAAGCGGGCGTTCTGCATCGGCAGCGGCGAGACGTACAGCATCCTGCACCAGTCGGTGATCGGCCTGGAGTCGATCGACCAGCTCGCCGCCCTCGACGCCACGGTGGACGCGGTGATCGGCTGCGTGGGCGCCGGCAGCAACTTCGGCGGGCTGGCCCTGCCGTTCTTCGCCGCCTGGCGGGCCGGCGAGCTGGACGTGCCCGCCGACCTGATCGCGGTCGAGTCCAGCGCCACCCCGAAGCTGACCCGGGGGGTGTACGCCTACGACCACACCGACTCCACCGGCACCGGCCCGATGGAGCCGATGTACACGATCGGCAGCGGGTACGCGATCCCCGCGTCGCACTCGGCCGGGCTGCGCTTCCACGGCGCGGCGAAGCTGGTCTCCGCCATGCGGCACCGGGACCAGATCTCGGCGCTGGCGGTGGGCCAACGGGAGGCGCTGACCGCCGGCCGGACGTTCGCCCTGACCGAGCTGGTGCTGCCCGCGCCGGAGTCGGGTCACGCGCTGGCCGCCGCCGCCCGCGTGGCGACCGGGCGCGAACCCGGGCACCCGGCGCGGCACGGGGTGCTGGTCTGCGTCAGCGGGCACGGCCTGCTCGACCTGGCCGCGTACGACAAGCTCCTCGCCGGTCTGCCCGAGGACCGGCCGGCCGACGCGGACGCGTTGCGGGCGGCGACGGCGTCGCTCCGCGCGGTCCACCCGACGTGAAGGGCGTGACATGGTCGCTGTGCCTGCGGTGCCGACGCGCAGCCGGGAGTGGACGCCGGTGCTGACCGGTCTCCGCGCCGACCTGCTGGACTGCGTCCAGGTGAACCTGGCCGCGCTGGCCGACCGGGCCTACCGGCCCGGGGCGCACCTGGCGCTCGGCGCCACCCTGCGGTTCCACGCCGCCGAGGGGCCCGCCGGGACGCCGGCGGTGACCGCGTCGGTGGACCGGCGGCTGGCCGAGGCGGCCGACCTGCTCGGCCTGCGGGTCGCCCGGCGCTGGGACGACGTGCCCGGCGCGCGGCTGCGCGAGCTGCTGGCGGAGCACTCGCCGCTCTACGTGGTCGCCGACACGTTCACCATGAGCTGGCTGCCGTACGCCGGCCACCAGCACATGGAGCACAGCTTCCTGCTGGTCGAGGCCGGCGAGCACTGCGTCGTGGTCGACGGCTACCACAACTCCACCCAGTGGGGTGACGCGCGACCGGGGACGTGGCGGATGTCGGCCGCCGACTTCGACGCGGCGGTGCCCCGGGCGACCGCGATGACCGTCGTCGCCGACGGTGCCCCGGTGCTCGACCGGACGGCGGTCCTGCGCGACAACGCCGCCGCGTTGCGCGCCGAGGCCGACCGGATCGAGGACTACCTGGCGGCGGTCCGGCGGCGGGCGGGCGAGGCGGAGGCGGCGGCCCAGCTGGTGCTCGACGTGTGGCTGCTCGGCCGCTCCCGGGCCCTGCACGCCGCCTGGCTGGCCGGCGACCCGGACACCGCCGACGCGGCGCGGGAGGCCGCCGAACGCGCCGACGCCTGGCTCGCCCTCGCCGGTCAGAGCTACGTGGCGATGCGCCGGGTCCGCCGGGGCGGCGTCTTTCCCGCCCCCGTCCTCGACCAGCTCGCCGGCCTGCTGCGCGACGACGTGGCGCTCGCCGGGCGCCTCGCCGACGCCGGGCCCGTGCCGCCGCCGCAGGACGGGCCGGCCGCCGACCCGGGCCGGATCCGCGCGGTGCTGGCCGACGAGGTACGCGCCGTCCTCGGCGTCGGTCCGGAGGTGCCGGTCGACGGGCGTCCGCTGCGGACGCTGTCGGGCTTCAACTCGTTCCGGCTGGTCGAGGTGATCGAGCGGGCGGAGACCCGGCTGGGGGTGGAGCTGGACCCGGACGACCTCACCGGGACGGCCCTGCACGACCTCGACTCGCTGGGCGTCGTGTTCGAGCGGGCCCGGCCGGCGACGCAGGGGGTGTCGGGCCGGTGAGCGGGCTGCTGCACGACCTGCTGGACCGCGCGGCGACCGCCCGGCCGGACGCGCCCGCGATCGCGCACGGCGACCTGGTCCAGAGCTACGGCGAGCTGGACGCCGCCAGTCGGCGGCTCGCCGGCTGGCTGGCCGGGCGGGGCGTCCGCCGGGGCGAGCGGGTGGTCGTCTGCCTGCCCACCGACCCGCTGCTGCCCGCCCTGCTGTACGCCTGCTCCCGGGCGGGCGCCGTGTTCAGCGTGGTCAACGACCAGTCCCCCGCGATCGCCCTGGCCCACGTGCTGACCGACGCGGAGCCCGCGCTGCTCGTCACCGACAGCCCCCGGGCGCTGGCCGCGGCCGCCGATCACGGGGTGCCGACCGTCGGCTCGACGGACCTGCGCGGCATCGTGCGGGACGGCCCCGACGCCGAGCCGGCGGCGGCCCCGCTGGCCGTCGACCCGGTCTGCCTCATCTACACCTCCGGCAGCACCGGCATGCCGAAGGCGGTGGTGTCCACCCACGCGCAGGTGGTCTTCGCCGTCGGCGCCATCGCCTCCCAGCTCGCCTACCGGGCCGACGACGTCGTGTGGTGCGCCCTGCCGCTCTCCTTCGACTACGGCATGTACCAGATCTTCCTCAGCACGCTGGCCGGCGCCCGACTGCACCTGGCCTCCCCCGCCGACACCGGCCCGACGTTGCCCCGGCACCTGGTGAACAGCGCCGCGACCGTGCTGCCCGCGGTGCCCGCGCTCGCCCGTGGCCTGGCCCGGATGCTGTCCCGCCCGGGCACGGCCACGCCCGCGCTGCGCCTGCTCACCAACACCGGCGCGGCGATGCCGCCCGAGGTCCTGCGCGACCTGCGCGCCCGGATCCCCACCCTGCGCGTACAGCTGATGTTCGGGCTCACCGAGTGCAAGCGGGCCGCGATCATGCCGGTCGACGAGGACCTGCGCCGGCCCGGCGCCTCCGGGCGGGCCCTGCCGGGCACCGAGATCCTGATCGTGGACGCGGACGGCGCGCCGGTGCCGCCCGGCACCGTCGGCGAGATCGTGGTCCGGGGCCCGCACGTGATGGCCGGCTACTGGCGTCGCCCGGAACTGACCGCGCAGCGCTTCCCCCGCGTCGAGGGGCTCTTCCCCCAGCTGCGCACGGGCGACCACGGCTGGCTCGACGCCGACGGCTACCTCTACTTCGTCGGCCGGCGCGACGACATCTACAAGGAGCGCGGCATCCGCGTCAGCGTCACCGAGGTCGAGGCGGCGGCGTACCGGATACCGCAGGTGCAGGCCGCCGCCGTGCTGCCGCCCCGCGCCGAGGACGGCGGCGACTCGGCCACCCTGTTCGCGGTGAGCGAGCTGACCGCGCCGGAGGTGCTCGCCGCGCTGCGTACCGAACTCGACGAGATCAAGACGCCCCGCACCTGCCTGGTCGTGCCGGAGATCCCGCTGACCCGCAACGGCAAGGTCGACCGGGCCGAGCTGTACCGGATGTGGACGGAGCGCGCCCGTGTCTGAGCTCGCGGCACTCTTCGACCGGCCGGACGCGCCGCAGACCCCGGCGTACCTCTACGACCTGGACGAGCTGGCCCGCTCGTACGCCGCGCTGCGCGCCGCCCTGCCCGGGCCCGCCGAGCTGTTCTACTCGCTCAAGGCCAACCCGCACCCGACGGTGGTCGCCGACCTGACCGCCGCCGGGTGCCGGGCCGAGGTCTGCTCCCCCGGCGAGCTGCGCGTCGCGCTGGCGGCCGGCTGCGATCCGGCCGAGGTCCTCTACACGGGTCCGGGCAAGCGGGACGTCGACCTGGTCGAGGCCGTACGGGCCGGCGTCGGGCTCTTCTCCGTCGACTCGCCGTACGGGCTGGACCAGCTCGACCGGGTGGCCCGGGAGCACGGCGTCGAGGTACGCGCGCTGGTGCGGATCAACGACGACACCCCGGCCCCCGGGCAGGGGCTCACCATGACCGGCGTCGCCTCGCAGTTCGGCGCGGACGTGCGCTGGGTGCTGGACCGGCCCGAGTTGTTCGGGCCGCGCCGGAACGTGGCCCCGGTCGGGTTCCACCTCTACATGGGCAGCAACGTCGACGGCGAGGACGCCCTGCTCGCCCAGTTCACCCAGTCCGTCGACACCGTACGGCGGCTGGCGGCGGCGACCGGGGTGCAGCCGGAGCTGATCGACCTGGGCGGCGGCTTCGGGGCGCCCTTCGCGCGGGCCGGCGACCGGCCGGAGCTGCCGAAGCTGGCGGACCGGCTGACGGCGCTGCTGGGCGACGCCTTCCCGGGCTGGCCGGAGCGCGGGCCGGGGGTCGCCTTCGAGTCCGGCCGGTATTTGGTCGGCACCTGCGGCACGCTGGTCACCCGGGTCCTGGACGTGAAGCGGTCGCAGGGCGCCACCGTGGTCGTGCTGGAGTCGGGCATCCACCACCTCGGCGGGATGTCCGGGCTGCGCCGGCTGCCGCCGATCGTGCCGGACCTGGTCACCGTGGAAGCGGCGGCCGGCACGCCGGCGCCCGGGACCATCGTCACCGGGCCGCTGTGCACGCCGCTGGACACGTGGGCCCGCGCCGCCGCCCTCCCGCCACTGGTCCCGGGCCAGCTGGTCGCCGTGCCCAACGTGGGCGCGTACGGCCTCTACGCCAGCCTGGTGGCCTTCCTCGCGCATCCCATGCCGGTCGAGGTCACCGTCGCCGGGGGCCGGATCACCGGCGTGACCCGGCTGGAGCTCACCCGGCACACCGTCATCGGCAGCGACAGGGGTTGATCTGACAATGGACGCCGCTTTTCCGGACCTGCTCAAGCCGTTCCTCAAGTACGCGGGAACGCAGCCCATCACCGCCGAGGCCTCGCTCAACGAACTGGGCCTGGACTCGATGCGCGCGATCGAGCTGCTGTTCACCATCGAGGACACCTACGGCGTGTCCATGCCCGACGAGCTGCTGACCGACAGCACCTTCGCCACCGCGGGCAGCCTGTGGAGCACCATCGAGTCGCTGCGGGGACGGGCGGCGTGAGCACCGCGACCCGCCACGAGGGGGCGCTGGAGGAGGTGCTGGCCGCCGCCGCCGCGCACGCGGAGCACGCCGACGAGACGGCGGAGTTCCCCACGGCGGCGCTGGACGCGATGCGGGCGACCGGCCTGCTCGGCCTGCTCGTGCCGGCGGAGCACGGCGGCGGTGGCGGCGGGCTCGGTGACCTCGTCGACGTGACGCTGCGGCTGGCCCGGGTGGACATGTCCGTCGCGTTGATCTTCGCGATGCACTGCCAGCAGGTCGTGGCGGTGGTCCGGCACGCCGACGGCCCGCTCGCCGAGCGGCTCCTGCCGGCCCTCGGCAAGGGGGACGTCTACCTCGCCTCGGTCACCACGGAGCGCGGCAAGGGCGGGCACCTGCTCAGCTCGGAGTCGACGGTCCGGCAGGACGCCGGGACCCTGACGATCGACCGGGACGCCCCCATCGTGACCGGCGGCCAGCATGCCGACGCGTACCTCATCACCACGCTGGCGCCGGACGCCACCTCGCCGAGCCAGGTCTCCCTGGTGTACGCCCGCCGCGACCAGCTCACGCTGGAGGTGCGCGGCGGTTGGCAGCCGCTCGGCATGCGGGCCACCCAGAGCGTGCCGATGCGACTGACCGGGCGGGTGCCGGCCGACCAGGTGATCGGCGCCCCCGGGAAGTTCCGCGAGATCGTCGCCCCCACCTTCGGCCCGCTGGCGCACATCGGCTGGTCGGCGGCGTGGCTCGGCGCGGCGACCGGCGCGCTGTCGAGGATCCTGCACCACATCCGCGACGCCGGCCGGGGCCAGTTCGATCCGTCGTCGGAGCTGCTGCTGACCCGGCTGGCCCGGGTCCGGGGCCGGCTGGACCTGGTCAACGCCCTGCTGCGGCACACCGTCGCCGCCGTGGAGAGCACCCCCGACGTGGCCGACCCGTCGACCCAGCTGCTGGTCAACTCCCTGAAGGTGCACGCCGCCGAGCAGTGCTTCGCCGCCGCCGACGAGATGGTGGAGCTGGTCGGCCTCCGGCACGGCTACCTCAGGTCGTCGCCGCTGTACCTGGAGCGGGTCTTCCGGGACCTCCGCTCGGCCTCGCTGAACTACGCCAACGACCGGCTGCTGCTGGTCAACGGGGCGCTGACGCTGCGCGACCGGCAGGTGCACCTTGCCTGAGCTGCGGACGGCACCGGCGACGGCCCGCACCGGGCCCGGCCCGGCGGCACCCGACCCCGGCGGCGACGTGGCCGCGCGTACCGGGGCGGCGCTGCGCGGGCTGACGACGCCCGGGGACGCCCGCGCGGTGTGGCGGGCGCTCGGCGAGCACGGCCTGCTGCGCGACCTCGGGCCGGCCGACCTGCCGGGGCTGCTCGGCACCCTCGACGCGCACTGCCCGGTCGGGGTGGTGCTGTCGGTCTGCGTCCAGGTCGCCAGCGCGCTGCCCGTCCTGCGCGAACAGGTCGACGCGGCGCCGGAGGACGGGCCGGTGCGGGCCGCGTACCTCGACGTGGTCGCCGGTCGCGCGACGCTCGCGCTGGCCGCGACGGACCGCGACGGCGCCGGCTCCGACCTGATGGAGCTCGGCACGACGGTACGCCTCGACGACCGGTCGCTGGTGCTCGACGGCGGGAAGCGGTGGATCACCAACGCCCGCACCGCCGGGCACGCGCTCGTGCTGGCCCGGCACCGCCCGCAGCGGCACTTCACCAGCTTCGTGTGGGTGCTGGTGCCCACGGACGCCCCCGGCGTCCGGGTGTCCGCGACCCGGGGCACCCCGCTCTCGGGCGCCGGCCTGGGCGACCTGCAATTCGACCAGGTGTGCCTGGACCGGTCGTACCTGGTCGGCCGGCCCGGCCGGGGGATGGTCAGCTTCGCCCGGCACATCGCCACGGAACGCTTCGCGGGCGGCGTGTGGGCCGCCGCGATGTGCCGGCGGGTGCTCGCCGACACCCACCGCCGGCTCGTCGACCGTCCCCTCGGCGGCGGCCGGGCCTGGGACAACGCGGCGATCCGGGAGCGGTTCGCCCGGTGCGTGGTGGAGGCCTGGCGGATCCAGGCGGCCTGCGACGCCCACCGGGTGAGCACCGAGCCCCTGGTGACCAGCATGCTGCTGAAGGTCTCGGTGGCGCAGGGCCTGGACGTGGTGCTCGGCGAGTGCGCCGCCCTGCTCGGCGCGGAGGCGTACGCCGAGGGCGGGCTGGCGCAGCTGCGGGCCGCGGCCGGCATGTTCGCCACGGCCGGCGGCGCCACCGGCGCGATGCTCGCCGGGATCGCCGAGCACGTGCCCGACCTGCTCGGGAGCCGACCGTGACGGCCCGGCAGCGGGCGGCGCTGGCCCGCCGGGCGCGGCCGCGCCGGGACCCGACGGGCCGCCACCGTGGCATCGTCCGGCTGCGGCTGGGCGCCCGGGTGCGGGTGGCCGTGGCCGATCAGCGGCTGCTCGCCCACCTTCCGCCGGCCCCGGCGGACCTGGCGACCGTCGGTGACCTCCCCACCGGGCCGCGCGCCGAACGGCTGGCCGCGCGGGCGCTGCTGCGCCTGCTGCTCGTCGCCGAGCTGGGCCCGACGGCCGGCGCCACGCCGATCGCCGCCCACGACGGCGGCCAGCCCCACCTGCCCGAGTGGCCGGGGGTCACGGTCAGCCTCTCCCACGACGCCGGGACGGTGGCCGCCGCGCTCGGGCGGGGCGTACCGGTCGGCGTCGACGTCCAGGTGCCCGTGCCCGCGCCGCCGGCGCTGCTGCGCCGCTGCTGCGCCCCGACGGTCCGCGCCGCCCTGGACCGGCTGCCCGGGCCGGCCCGGGTCCGCGAGTTCGCCTGGATCTGGACGGTGCAGGAGGCGTGCGTGAAGGCGACCGGCGCGGGCCTCGGCGGCCGGCCCTGGGCCATTCCGGTGCCGTCGGGGCGGCGGACGGGCCGGTGGGCCGACCTGCGGTGGGTGAGCCTGCGCGGGCACAGCCGCGTCCCGGCGAGCGTGGCGCACGGGGTGGGGACGCGATGACCGCCCCGGACCCCCGCTTCGCCGGGCTGAGCTGCTACACCGCCAACCTGGCCGGCTACCAGGCCGGCGAGTTCGCCGACGCCCCGGACCGGTTCGCCGACTCGGTACGCGTCGCGGTGCGCACGGACCTGCCGGAGCGGCAGCTCGCCTTCTCCCACCACGGGGTGCCGCTCGACCGGCTGCCGGACGGCACCCGGCTGACGTGGGCCACCGCCCCCGCCGACGGCGTCGTCGACTCCGTCGACGCGGAACTGCGCCGCCACGGCCGGGTGCTGGTGGTCACCGACAACGCGGCGCTGCCCTGGTCCCCCTCGACCGACGGCACCGCGCACGCGCCGCACTGGCTGCTGGTCGACGACCGGCGCGGCGACGACTGGCACGTGGTCGACGGGTTCAGCGGGCTGCTGCCCGCCGGCGAGCAGGAGCCGTACGCCGGCTGGCTCGGCACCGCCGGGCTGCTCGCCGCGATGACCCCGCCGCCGGCGTGGCGCCCGGAACAGGACCGGCGCAACGCGCTGGCCTTCGGCTTCTGGGCGCCCCCGCCGGCCGGCGGGCACCCGCACTGGCTGGTCCGTACGGACAGCGCCGGCGACGAGCCGGAGCTGCCCGGCGACTGGCTGCTCGACGAGGACACGGCCCTGGAGTTCCTCTGCGACCACGTCGTCGCGCACCCGCAGGCCGCCGCGTCGCACCTGGACGACCTGTGGGCCGTCGCGCAGCACCGGACGTTCCGGTACCGCCACCTCGGCGACGACGAGGCGGTGCGGGCCTGGGCGGACCTGCCCCGGGCCCTGCGCTTCGCGGTGGAGTCGGCCCGCCGGGGGCGCCCCCGGTCCGCGCTGGTGCGGACCACCTTCGACCACCTGCGGCACCTGGAACGAGACCGGTCGACCACCCCAGCGCCGGCGGCGGAACGCCCGCACCGGCAGACCTTGTGAAGGATGTGCGATGCAGACCCGTACCCTCTACGACTGGTTCCGTACGTCAGCCCGGCTGCACCCGGACAACGTGGCGATCGAGGTCGCCTCGGACGCACTGACCTACGCCGAGTTGCGGGCCGCGGCCGAGCGGTTGTCGGCCGCCATGCAGCGCGCGCCGGGGCGGCCACCCCGACGGGTCGGGCTGCTCACCTCCCGCAGCCTCGTCGGCTACGTCGCCTACCTGGCCGCCCTGCGGCTGGGTGCGACGGTGGTGCCGCTCAACCCCGCCAACCCGGCCGCCCGGAACCTCGCCATCTCCGACGAGGCGGGGCTCGACCTCGTCATGGTCGACGACACCTCCGGCGACGGGCTGGCCGAGTTCCGCGCGCAGACCACCGTCGCGGTCCTCGACCTGACCGGTGAGGGCTGGCGCCGGTTCCTCGCCCCGGGCGACGCGGCGGAGGTCCCGCCGGAGGTGGAGCGGGGCCGCGACGACTTCGCGTACATCATTTTCACCAGCGGCACCACCGGGAAGCCCAAGGGCGTGCCGGCGACCCACGCCAACGTCGACTCGTTCCTGACCGAGGTGATCAAGAGGTACCGGTTCCGGCCCGAGTCGCGGGTCTCGCAGACCTTCGAGATGTGCTTCGACGGCTCGATCCTGGCGATGTTCGGCGCGTGGGGCACCGGGGCCACCCTGTGCGTGGCGCAGCGCGGCGACGTGCTGACGCCGGTGCGCTTCATCAACACGAAGCGGCTCACGCACTGGCTGTCCGTACCGTCGCTGATCTCGTTCGCCAAGCGGCTGCGGGCGCTGGCGCCGGAGAGCATGCCGACCCTGCGGCTGAGTTCCTTCGGCGGGGAGCCGCTGACCATCGAGCAGGTGAACGACTGGACGGCCGCCGCGCCGAACACCGCCGTGATCAACTGTTACGGCCCCACCGAGACCACGGTCATCGTCACCGCGTACGAGGTGCCCGCCGACCCGGCCGCCCGGATCGAGTCGTCGAACCGGTCGGTGCCGATCGGGGACATCTACCCGCACCTCGACTACGTGCTGCTCGACGAGGACCTGCGCCCGTGCGACGACGGCGAGCTGTGCGTCCGGGGTGAGCAGCGCTTCCCCGGCTACCTGGACCCGACGGAGAACGCGGGCCGGTTCGTCTCCTTCGACGGCCACCGGGGCCGCCTCTACGACGGCACCGGGCCGCTGACCGCCGAGCACTGGTACCGCACGGGCGACCGGGTCCGCCGGGAGTTCGGCGAGCTGGTGCACCAGGGCCGGATCGACCACCAGGTGAAGGTGCGCGGCAACCGCGTCGAGCTGGCCGAGATCGAGGCCGCGCTGCGCGCCCACGCGGACGTGGTGGAGGCCGTGGTGCTCACCGTGGCCGGCGACGACGGGGAACTGGACCTGCACGCCGTCTACACCGGAGCGTCGCTGGCCGACGACGACCTCACCCGGCTGGTGGGACACCTGCCGCCGTACATGCGGCCACGGGCGTTCCACCACCGGGCGGAGATCCCGCTGACCGAGGTGGACAAGGTCGATCGCAAGCGGTTGACCTCCGAGCTGCTCGCCACCCGTGGCTGAGCAACGCGCCGGGGCCGCCCCGGGCCCGGTCCCGGCCACCGCGATGCAGGAGGCCCTGTGGTGGGTGCACCAGCGGGCCCGCAACCGGTCCGTCTACCACCTCACCTGGCGGCTCGCGGTCGACCAGCCGCTCGACGAGGCGGCGCTGGCCGTCGCGTGGCAGGCGATGGTCGACCGGCACGAGGCGTTGCGGACCTCGGTCGTACGGCAGGCGGACGCGGTCACGCTGGTGGTGGCGCCCCGGATCGTCGTGGGCCTGCACCGGGTGGAGGTGGACGACCCGGGACCGGCCGACCCGGGCACCCTGCTGCGGCTCGTCGCCGAGGAGGTGCACGCCGGGCCGATGGAGCCGGAGGCGGCACCGCTGGCCCGGATCACCCTGGTCCGGGTCGGTGACCGGCACGAGGTGCTGCTGACCGTGCACCACGTGGTGCTGGACGGTTGGGCGGTCCAGCTGCTCGTCGGCGAGTTGTCCGAGGCGTACGCGGCCGCGCGGGAGGGACGTGCCGTGAGCTTGCCGGCCGACCCGGTGCCGTTCAGCACGTACGCGCGGGAGCAGGCCGCGGCCCGCGCGGACGGCCGGTGGGACAAGAGCCTGGCGTACTGGCGCGACGCGCTCGCCGGCGCCGTCTCCGCCTCGTTGGAGCCCGACCTGCCGGGCGAGGTGGCCAGCGGCGCGCCCGGCGCGATCCTGCGCTACGGCTTCAGCGCCGAGGCGGGCGCCGGGATCGCCGCCCTGGCGAAGGCCACCTTCGCCACCCCGTTCGCGGTCGTCCTCGCCGCGGCGCAGATCGTGCTCGCCCGGGCCGGTGCCGGGCCGGACGTGGCGGTGGGCGTGGTGACCGCGAACCGGATGACCGCCCGCGACCAGGCGCTGCTCGGGTACACCGCCAACCTCTGCGTGGCCCGCGCCACGGTCGCCGAGGCGGACACCGTCGCCGGGGTGGTGGGCGCCGCGCGGGACGGGATGTGGCAGCTGCTCACCCACCAGGCGGTGCCGTACCCGGTGGTGTTCGGGGCGCTGCCCGAACGGACCCGGACCGCGCTGGGCGATCCCGCGCCGCTGCTGCTGAGCTACCTCGGCCCGATCGGCACCGACCTGCGGCTCGGCCCGGCCCCGGCGACGCTGCTGCCCAGCCCGAACCGGGCCGCCCGGGCCGACCTGGCGATGTCCGTCTGGGAGGCCGACGGCGGCTACCTCGCCGAGATCGAGTACCACGCCGGGCGCTACCGGGAGAGCAGCGTGCTGGCCCTGCTGCACGACCTGGACGCGGTGCTGGCCGACGGCGGCGCCGAGCCGCAGCGTACGGTCGGCTCGTTCGACGTCGCCACCCGCGCCCGTGCCGGCCGCGCGGCCCCGGCCGCCGTGGACCGCGACCGGGCGACCGGCCCGCTGCCCGAGTCGGCGGAATGGCGGCACGTCGTCGCCGCCTGGACCGACGTGCTCGGCGGCCCGCCGGCCGGCGCGGACGTCGACTTCTTCGCCGCCGGCGGCAACTCGCTGAGCGCCCTCCGCCTCGTGGACGCACTGACGGGCGACGGGCGGCCGACGGTGGACGTCATACGGTGGCTGGGCGAACCGACCCCCCGCCGGTTGGCCGACCTGCTGGGCAACGGGTCACAGCCGGTGGCGGCGGAGTCGACGCTTGTGGAGTTGCGGGCGGGCCCGGGGCTGCACCTGCACCTCGTGCACGGCGCCGGGGGCAGCCCGCAGGACTACCAGGACCTGCTGGCGGAGCTGCCGGAGCACTGGCGGGTGACCGCCTCCCGCGACAGCGCACAGCTGCCGGCGGTGGCGGCGCTGGCCCGCCGGTACCGGGCCGACCTGGACGCGGCGGGGCTGGTCCCGGACCTGCTCGGCGGCTGGTCCTTCGGCGGCCAGGTCGCCTACCAGATGGTGGCCGACCAGGTCGGGCGGCGCTCGGCGCTGGTGCTGCTGGACGCCGCCCCGCCGGTCGGGTACGAGCTGCCGGCCGACGAGGTCCGGCACCGCTTCGACACCTTCACCGAGAACATCCACCGGGCCCTCGACCTGGAGCCGGACGCCCCGAGGCCCCGGGTGACGGTTGGCCCGGAGCCGGCGGGCTTCGACGGGCGGCTGGCCCTCGGCACGCTCGCGGCCTGCCTGGCCGCCGTCGGGCAGCCCGTGCCGACGGCGTTGCTGGCGCACCGGTGGCGCAGCTACGAGCGCCACCTCCGGGCCAGCGCCGAGTACGTCCACGACGGCCCGGTCGACACGCCCGCGCTGGTGATCGGCGCGGACCTGCTCGACGCGCAGTTCGCCCAGTGGGCGGCACGGGTCGGGGCGGCCCGGTCCCAGCGGATCGGCACCGACCACTTCGGAGTGTTGCATTCCGCCGCCGTGACGCAGGTGGCGGCGGCCGTCATCGATTTCGCACGCGTCGCGGCGGCGCGAGGTTAACCAAGGAGGATCCGTGTTCGACTCGAGAGTCTTGTACCAGGAAGTGCGGGAGCACGTGGAGCGCGACGTGGCGCCGGACGACATCGCCACGGCCCGCCGCGACTTCTCCTACCTGGGGCACGCGAAGGTCTCCTTCGTCGCCCCCGACAGCGTCAAGAAGGCCGTCGCCGACGAGGTCAACGAGCTGATCGACAAGGCGGGCACGCGCCGGGACCTGCGGTTCGCCGAGACCGACTACACGCCGCGCCGGATGCGCAACGTGACCCGGGCCGAGATCGCCGAACTGGGCACCGTGATCAACGCGATCTACACCGCGGAGCCGATCCTGCGGGTGTTGTCGGAGGTGGCCGGCGAGCCGGTGCACCCGTGCCCGTACGAGCCGGAGCAGTTCGTCATCACCTGCCTGGAGAAGGACGGCGACACCCACGGCTGGCACTGGGACGACTTCACCTTCGCGCTGGTCTGGGTGGTCGAGTGCCCGCCGGTGGAGCACGGCGGCTTCGTCCAGTGCGTGCCCGGCACCACCTGGAACAAGGAGCGTCCGGAGATCAACCGGGCGCTGGTCAGCCGCCCGATCTACTCGATGGAGCTGTTCCCCGGCGACCTGTACCTGATGCGGACCAACACCACGCTGCACCGGGTCGCCCCGGTCCGCCAGGGCCGCCGCAAGATCATCAACATGGGGTACGCCTCGGCGTCCGACCTGACCCGCGACTTCACCCACGAAACCATGGACCAGCTGTGGGCGACCGTGCCCGCCGGAGAGGTGTGACCATCATGTCGACTCGGAACAACATCGCCCCCCAGCACATCGTGCTCGCCTTCTCCGGCGGGCTCGACACGTCGGTGGCCCTGGTCTGGCTCAAGGAGCGCTACCGCTGCCGGCTGACCGCCTTCATCGCCGACCTGGGGCAGGGCGAGGAGCTGGACACCGCCGCCCGCAAGGCCGAGAAGCTCGGCGCCGACGAGGTGCGGGTGGTCGACCTGCGCGAGGAGTTCGCCCGCGACTACGCCTTCCCCATGTACCGGGCCAACGCCCTCTATGAGGGGCAGTACCTGATGGGTTCCTCCATCGGCCGGCCGCTGATCGCCGCGGCGCAGGTGCGGGTGGCCGAGGAGGTCGGCGCCGACGCCGTGGCGCACGGGGCCACCGGCAAGGGCAACGACCAGATCCGCTTCGAGATGACCTTCGCCGCGCTGCGCCCCGACCTCACGGTGATCAGCCCGTGGCGGGAGTGGGACCTGGCCTCCCGCAGCGACCTGCTCGCCTACGCCGGCAGGCACGGCATCGAGCTGGACCTGAGCAGCGGCGAACGGCCGTACTCCATCGACAGCAACCTGCTGCACACCTCGTACGAGGGAGAGGCCCTGGAGGACCCGGCGCAGCCGGCGCCGGAGGGCCTGCTGTTCCGGGTGCGCGACCTCGCCGACACCCCGGACGAGCCCGAGACCGTCGAGATCCACTTCCAGGGCGGCAACCCGGTCGGCGTCAACGGGACGCCCCTGTCGGCCAGCGCCGTGCTGGAGACGCTCGACGAGATCGGCCGCCGGCACGGCATCGGCCGGCTGGACATCGTGGAGAACCGGATCTTCGGCATGAAGACCCGCAACATCTACGAGGCGCCGTCGGGCAGCCTGCTCTGGCACGCCCACCGGGCGGTGGAGTCGCTGGTGCTCGACCCCGAGGTGGCACAGCTCAAGGAGGAGCTGATGCCGAAGTACACCGCCCTGGTCTACCGGGGCCTGTGGTTCGCCCCCGAGCGGCTGATGTTGCAGACCGCCATCGACTTCAGCCAGCAGGACGTCACCGGCGACGCGATCCTGCGGGTGCACCGGGGCACCGTCCAGGTGATCGGCCGCCGTTCCCCGCACAGCCGCTACGACACCGCGTTCGCCACCTTCGAGGCCGACGACGTGTTCGACCAGCGGGACTCCTCCGGCTGGCTGCGGGTCAACACCGTCCGCTTCCGGGCCGGACGTACCGACGGGGCGGCGACGCGGTGAGGATCGTCTTCTTCGGGTACGGCGAGCTCGGCGCGACCGTGCTGCGGGGCATCGCGCCGCACCACGAGGTGCTGCTGGTGCTCACCCACCGGGCCGAGTTCAGCGGGCTCGGCGAGCCGGACGTGGAGCTGGCCGCGGCGGAACTGGGGCTGCCGGTGCGCTACTCGGCCACCGCCCGCGAGCCCGACCTGCACGAGCAGCTGCGCGAGCTCGCCCCGGAGCTCATCGTCTCCACCAACTGGCGGACCCGGGTGCCGGTGGAGGTGCTGCGGATCCCGGAACGCGGCGCGGTCAACACGCACGACGCGCTGCTGCCCGCGTACGCCGGGTTCGGCGCCGTCAACTGGGCGATCCGCAACGGCGAGGAGGAGACCGGCCTCACCGTGCACTACATGGCGGAGGAGCTGGACACCGGCCCGGTCATCACCCAGGCCCGCGTGAAGATCGGCCCGCACGACACCGCCGGCCAGATCCTGGAACGGCTCCTCGCGGAGTACGTGCCGGTCACGCTGGAGGCGTTGGACCGGGTCGCCGAGGGACACCGGGGCGAGCCGCAGCCGCCCGACGGGGCGTCGTTCTACCACCGGATCGGGGTCGAGGACACCCGCATCGACTGGCGGGACAGCGCCACCACGATCTGCAACCTGGTGCGCGGGCAGTCTGACCCGTTCGTGAACGCGTGGACGACGCACCGCGGGTTCCGGCTGTGGGTCAAGGCCGCCACCCGGCCGACCCGGGCGCACGGCGGCACGCCCGGCCGGATCGTCAAGGCCGACTACGGCGGCGTGGTCGTCGCCAGCGGCGGGCCGGGCGACGGCGACGACCGTGGGGTGGTGCTGCTCCAGGTCTCCACCGAGACCGGGCCACCCGTGCGCGCCATCGACTACTTCACCACCTTCGGCGAGTACCTTCACTGACGCGGTGGCCGGGGGCGCCGGTCATCGCGCACACGACGATGACGGGAGAGGTCGGATGATCGGTCGACTGCACTCGGTGGTGCTGGACTGTCCGGACGCCGAGAAGTTGGCGGAGTTCTACGTCGAGCTGACCGGCCTGGAGTGGGCCGACAGCGACGGGTACTGGGTGACGTTGAAGGGCGCGGACGGGCACCCCCGCCTCTGCTTCCAGAGCGTCGCCGACTACCAGCCGCCGCAGTGGCCGGATCCGACCTTCCCGCAGCAGGCCCACCTCGACGTGGAGGTGGACGACATCCAGGAGGCCGAGCAGGCGGTGCTCCGGCTGGGCGCCACCCTGCTGCGCGGCGGCGGGGGCCGCAACCACGGCTTCCGGGTCTACGCCGACCCGGCGGGACACCCGTTCTGCCTGGTCTGGGGTCAGGACTGACGCCATGACGAACCAGGACCGGGCAGTGGAGTTCCGCCGTACCGCCGGGGCGTTCGCCACCGGCGTCGGCATCGTCAGCAGCGTGTACGACGACATCCCGCTGGCGATGACGGTCAACTCGTTCACCACCGTCTCGCTGCACCCCACCCTGGTCCTGACCTGCCTGAAGCACCGGAGTCGACTGCTCGCCCAGATCCGCGACTCCGGCATCTTCGCGGTCACCGTGCTGGCGGCGGACCAACGGGACGTCGCCCGTTGGTTCGCCGACGCCCGACGGCCCTCCGGCGCGGCCGCGTTCGCCGGCGTCCCGGTGCACCGGGCGCCGGCCACCGGCTGCCTCGTGTTCAGCGAGGGACTGGCCTACTTCGACTGCCGGGTACGCGACCTCTCCGACCAGGGCGACCACTCGGTGGTCATCGGGGAGGCGGTGTCCTACGGCACGCTGAATCCGGCGAAGGCGCCGCTGCTCTATCTCCACGGGTCGTACCGGTCGATCGCACCGGCTCCCCCGGCGGTGTCGGCCGCGTAGCGGGCGGAGGCGGCCACCCGTCCTGACCCGGTGGCGTCGGCCGGTCACGTCGTCACCGGCTCACCCCGATGCCGTACGCGCGCATCCAGGTGTCGACCTCCAGCAGCGGCAGCACCAGGTGGGCCGCGTTGACGTGTGTCATCGTCCGGCTCCCCGACTCGATCAGCGCGCGGACGCGGTCGGGGTCGAACAGGCCGTGCAGCGGCGAGGTCTCGTCGACGACGAGTTTGTTGACCGCGCCCAGCACCGCGGCGTCGTAGCCGGGGTCGTGCATCGCCGGGTAGGCGCTCTTCCGCCGCCGCAGGATCTCCTCCGGCACCAGGTCGGCGACGGCCATCCGCAGCAGGCTCTTCTCCCTGCCGTCGGCCTTCTTCATCGACCAGGGCGTGTTCCACACGTACTGCAACAGCCGGTGGTCGCAGAACGGGACGCGGACCTCCAGGCCCGAGGCCATGCTCAGCCGGTCCTTGCGCTCCAGCAGCACGGACAGCGGCCCCTGGAGGCTGAGGTAGAGCGCCTCCCGCACGCGCGCCTCCGCCGGGTCCTCGCCCGGCAACCGCGGTACGGCGGCACAGAGCCGCCTGTAGTGGTCGCGCTCCAGCTCGTCGGGCCGGATCCGCCTGAGCACGTCGGGTGCCAGGCACTCCCACAGCCGTGGGGCGTCGCCCAGCCACGGGAACGTGTCCGCGCCGAGGGTCGCGGGATCGTGGAACCACGGGTATCCGCCGAAGACCTCGTCGGCCGCCTCGCCGGAGAGCAGGACGCGGGCGTCGGTGCGCTCCCGCACTCCCGCGAAGAGCAGGTACATCGAGGCGTCGAACTGGCCGCTGATCGGCCGGTCCATGGCGCGCATTGCCAACGGGCGGGCGTCCGCGACCGCCGCGGACGACAGCGCGACCACGGTGTGGTCCGTACCGATCCGTTCGCTCGCGATGCTCACGTAGGGCGCGTCGCGTTCGGGCCGCAGGACGGTCGGGCGGAACGACGCCTCGTCCTCGGGGAAGTCCACCGAGAAGGTGGTCAGCCTGCCCTCGCCGCGCGCACCGAAGGCGCGCGCGGCGATCGCGGTGGTGGCCGTGGAGTCCAGCCCGCCGGAGAGCAGCGTGGCGATCGGCACGTCGGCGACCAACTGCTGGTGGACCACCTCGAGGAGCAGGTCCCGCACGTTCCCCACCGTCGTGGGCAGGTCGTCGGTGTGCGGATCGGTGGTGAGCCGCCAGTAGCACTCCTGCCGTACGCCCGCGCGGTCCACCGTCACCACGTGTCCCGGCTCGACCTCGTGCAGTCCCCGCAACGGGGTCTGGCCTGGCAGCGCGAGCCGCCGGTTCAGCAGGACCGGCAGCATCGCCTCGTCCACCGAGGGGCGGAACACCGGGTTGGCGAAGATGGCCTTCGGTTCGGACGCGAAGAGCACGCCGTGCGGCAGCGGCGCGTAGAAGAGGGGCTTGATGCCGAGCCGGTCGCGGATCAGCACGAGTTGCCGCCTCGGTGCGTCCCACACCGCGAACGCGAACATGCCGACCAGGCGCTCGGCGCAGGCCGGCCCCCACTCCCGGTAGGCGTGCAGCACGACCTCGGTGTCGGAGCGCTCGACGAAGATGTGCCCACGTCGTTGCAGTTCGGCGCGCAACTCCCTGAAGTTGTAGACCTCGCCGCTGTAGGTGAGGACGGTCGCGGCGTCCGGCGCGACCATCGGCTGGCGGCCACCCACGAGGTCGATGATGGCCAACCGGCGGTGCCCCAGCGCGACATGCCGGTCGACCCACACGCCGTGGTCGTCGGGGCCGCGCTGCCGCATCGTCCCGGTCATCTCCCGGATCAGCTCGACGTCCTCCCCGAGGTCACGGGTGAAGTCGAGCCAGCCGACGATTCCGCACATTTTCCCTCTCCCCAGAAGTCACGCGGCCGCGGTCCGAGTCAGACTCTTCGCCCGGCGCATCGGTTTGCTCAGCGATGGAACGAGACACGTCGCCACGACGGCCACCGACGTCACCATCGCGACCCGCAGCCCGAACCGGTCGCCGACGAGGCCGGCGACGACCGCCCCCACCGGCATGACGCCCCAGGTGACGAAGCGGTGCACCGCGGTGGCGCGGGTCGACATGTGGTCGGGGGTAACGAGGTGGCGGATCGTCAACGCGTTGGTCTTGAAGGCCCCCGAGCCCGCCCCGTAGACGAACGTGCCGACGCTGATCATCACCGCGGCGTACCCACCGAACGCGCAGACCGTGGTGACGAGTCCCGCCACGATCGGCACGCTCACGATCCCGAGGGTCGGCCCGATGCCGAACCTCCGGGTCAGCCACCGGGCAAGCAGCGTGCCCACCGGGAAGCCGGCTCCGCCAAGGCCGACCGCGAGGCCGAAGACGGCCGGGGACAGGTGCAGGTGGTTGACCGCGAAGATCGCCACCATGGCCATGTACATCGCGATGCCGAGGTTGTAGACCAGGCCGCACGCCATGATCAGGCGCAGCAGCGGCTGCTGGAGCACGAACCGGATCCCGGCACCGACCTCCTGCCAGACCGGTTTGCGGTCCACGACGGGCACCGGCGCCGCACGGTGGCGGATCAGCAGCAACGTGACCATGCTGACGAGGAACGTGACGGAGTCGGCGAGCATCGCCCGCACCGCTCCGGTCAGGCCCACCACGAGGCCCGCCAGGCCCGGTCCCAGCAGCAATGCCATCGACTCGGAGAGGGTCAGCCGTGTGTTGGCCGCGTGCAGCCGGTCGCTGTCGGCGATCAGCAACGGCGCGTACGACTGGTAGGCGATCTGGAAGAAGACGCTGCACACGCCCGTCACCAGCGCGGCCACCACCAGGTGCGCGAAGCTCAGCACCCCGGCGAAGCCGGCCAGCGGCACCGACAGCACGGCCAGCGCGCGGATCCCGTCCGCACCGATCATCGACCGGCGCAGACCCACCCGCGCCACCCAGACGCCGGCGGGCAGCCCGATCAACAGGTACGGCAGCTTCACCGCCGCCGCCAGCAGGCCGACGTCGAACGCGCTGGCACCCAGCGCCTGCGTCGCCGCCAACGGCAGCGCGAGCATCAGGATCTGGTCGCCGACCAGGCTGACGCTCTGGCCGCCCCACAGCCACCGGAAGTCGCGCCAGCCCTGCTTCGCGTCCTCGCGTCCCCGTACGTCGACACTCATGACCGGGCACCTCCCGGTCGACACCGCACCACGGTCATCGGTCGGCCGCTCCCAGCAGGCAGCCGAGCATGGCGCCGCTCTTCACCGTGACCGCGCCCGGCCCGGTGGCCGTGTCGAACCGCATGAGACAGCCGGTGGGCACGCCCCCGACGCAGAACGGGCTGATCACCGGGTTGGCGAGCACCTCGTCGGTGCGACCGGACTCGTCCAGCATCACCCGCACCGGGCGTCGGACGGGCGTGACGAGTTCCTGCGCCACGTAGTACTCGGACTCCGTACCGGTACGCACCAGCTCGGCCCAACGCTCCGGCTCGGTGTTCGCGCCGAAGAACACCTCCAGCGACGACAGTCCGGCCGCGCCCTTGAGCACGAAGTGCTCCTGCCGCTCGACGAGCAGCCGGGGCAGCTCGTACGCGCGACCCCGCCAGTGCACCCGGCGCTCCCCCAGCACCCTGCTCCACGGCACGAAGCGCCGTACCAGCTCCCGGTCCTGCTCCGACATCCACGGCAGGCCCTCGGACAGCCAGGCCAGGACCTTCTTCGAGTCGACGAGCCGGGAGGTCTGCGACGGCACCGCGTGCATCCCGCCCTTGATGGCGGTCAGCAGCGGCGTCACGTCCCAGCCGAGCTGCCCCGCCTCGTCCTCGCAGAACTGGACGACACCGAGCAGATCGGTCGGCCGGATCTCGTCGAGCAGGTGCGGCAGCCGCGCGAAGCGGGCGGGCAGGCCGTGCTCGCCCAGCAGCTGGACCTGCATGTCGTTGACCCGGCCGCGCTTGCCGGGGTCCTCCAGCGTCCCGATCAACAGGGCGCCGGCCGGGAGGTTCAGCTCGGCGCAGGTTCTCCTGAGCAGCGCGGCGAAGAGCGCGAAGATGTCCTCGCCCGCGAGCGGCGGCAGCCCCGCCGCCGAGCGGACGCGGTGCCAGGCACGGCGCTGCTGCTCGAACTGCACCATGCCGCCGATGCCGGCGCCCACGTTGAGTTCGACGAACCGGGGGCCGTCCTCGCCGATCACGACGTCGGCGCGGACCACGTCACCGGTGTGCCGCAGCTCGAACGCCTCGTCCGGGTTCGCCCGCTGGTACTCGGCCGGGTCGACCCTCAGCGCGGCCATCCGGCCCGCCAGGTCCGGCGCCAGGCGCAGCACCGTCTGGTGCGACAGCTCGACCAGGCGCCTGGTGGCCGCCAGCAGCTCCCGGTACGCGTCGAGTGGCATGACGACGGGCTCGGCCGCGATCGGAAAGCCACCCATGGGAATGTCCCGCGTGTGGTCGGCGAGGATCTCGGCCACCCGCGCCGACGGCAGTCCGCTGAATGTCATGCGATGACGCTCCTCGTCGACGATCCTTCGGGTACGGGTGCGAGAAACTCGTCGAGGTCGACGTGGCGGGCGCGCCGCACGCCGGGAGAGTTCGCGGGGTAGTCGAGCCGTGGGGGCCGTTGGGTGTCGTGGAAGTAGACGGCCTCCAGGAAGCCCTGCTCCGTCTCCGCCACGAACGGGTTCGCCACCAGGAAGTCGCGCACCGCCGGGGTGTCCCGTCGGACCCGCAGCCACAACCGCTTGCCGCCGAAGTGGTTGGGCGGCAGGATCACGCGCGTACCGATGAGGCGCTTCGACTGGTACGTGCCCTTGCTGAGGAAGGGCTCCGTCCCCTGGAAGTCGAGCTGACGCACCCCGTTGGCCGCCGCCCACTCGATGAGCAGGACGTTCATCGCCTTGATCGCGCCGTTCGAGTAGTGCACGTCGGCGCCGTCACGCACTCCCACCAGCCGCGACGTCAGCACGCCGGTGGCCGGGTTCCAGTGGCACATCCGCCCGGCGATGCGCTCGCCGTCCTCGGTGAGCACGAACAGCCGGCCGGTGCGGAACAGGCATTCGTACGCCGACTCCCTGGATTCCGTGCGCTGCCGGGCGCCGTGCCGGTTGCGCATGGTGGCGCTGTAGTAGTGGTCGTAGAAGTGGTCGAACCACGCGGCGTCCCGCACGATCTCGCCACTCCACCGGTGCCTGCGCGAGTTCTTGCGGAAGTTGCGCCGCTGGTTCTTTGAGATCCGGCCGAGCACCGCCTCCGCGTCGCCGTCGAAGTCCACCACGAAGTGCACGCGCATCGGCAGGACCAGCGACGCGTCGGCAGGCATGCGCCGGGCCTGCGCCGCACTCGTGCCGAGGATCGTGATGTCGGCGTCCGGCAGCCGGTCGGCCGACCTCAGGTCGCGACCCCGCAGTGCGGTGGCGCGGCGCACCGCCGTCCGCTCCCCGTCCGCGCCGCGGCGCTGTTCGGTGAAGTCGAGCGTGTAGGCCAGGCCCTCCGGCAGCCCGGAGTACGAGATCGACAGGCCGCCGAGATCCGAGCGCACGGCGGGGAACCGGGCCCAGTCCCTGGTGTCCCAGGCGACCCGGGCCCTGGTCAGCAGCGGATGCCCGCTGTTGCGCCAGTGGTAGCCGGCGTGCAGGCGCAGCCGTCGGAGAAGGGGAACGCGGGCCGGGGCGATCGTTTCAGACACTGGATCGGTTCCTCGTCACTGCGCCGTGATCGCCTGGACAGGACAGCGGCTCGCCGCCTCGCGCACCGCGTCGTGCAGCTCGGCGGGCGGCCGGTCGTTCAGCAGCACGACCGTGCCGTCGGCGTCGTCCTGGTCGAAGAGTTCCGGCAGCGCGAGCGCGCACTGCCCGGAGCCGACGCAGAAGTCGCTGTCGACCTCGATTCGCACGTGTTCTCTCCTTCGTTCACCAGGTGACCGGCAGCTCGTGCACGCCGTAGACGCTGACGTTCGTCTTCAGCGGCACCTCGTGCGGCGCGACGGCCAGCGCCAGCCGGGGGAAGCGCCGGAAGATCGCCGGCAGCGCGACGCGCATCTCCATGCGCACCAGGTTCTGTCCGAGGCACTGATGGATGCCGTAGCCGAACGCCATGTGCCCGGCCGTCCGGCGGCCGAACTCCAACCGGTCCGGCTCGGGGAACCAGCTCGGGTCCCGGTTCACGGCGGGCAGCGAGATCGTGATCGACTCGCCGGCGCGCAGCAGGTGCCCCTCGAACTCCACATCCTCCAGCGGCGTGCGCGGCACTCCGAAGTGGAAGATCGTCAGGTATCTGAGCAGCTCCTCCACCGCGTTGTCGATCAGCGCGGGCTCCGCCTGGAGCCGGGCCAGGTGCTCCGGGTGCGACAGCAGGGTGAAGGTGCTCAGGCCCAGCGACCCCGCCGTGGACTCGTGCCCCGCGGTCAGCAGCAGCACCCCGATTCCGACGATCTCCTCTGTGGCGAGCGTGCCCTCCGCCGCCAGCATGCTCAGCAGCCCGCCGGTGTCGGTGTCGCGATCCACGACCAGTTGCCGCAGCAACCCGTACAGCTCGTCCATCGCCCGCGAGGCGTCCTCCGCGCTGGCCTCCAGGCTGAACAGCGTCGCGCTGTTGCGCTGGAACTCCGCCCGGTCGCGGTACGGCACCCCCAGCAGCTCGCAGATCGCCAGCGACGGCACCGGCAGCGCGAACAGCGACACCAGGTCGGCCGGCGGCCCGTGCTTCTCCATGGCGGTGAGCTGGTCGTCGACGATCCGCTCCAGCAGCGGCCGCATGTCCTTCATCCGCCTGGCGGTGAACTTCCCGGCCAGTTGCAGCCGCAGCCGGGTGTGTTCCGGCGCGTCCATGTCCACCAGCCAGCCGGGCAACGCGGGCGCGCCGAAGAACGGGTCCGCGCTCGGCCGCGCCACCGGCGCCCGCTTGAACTCCGACCGCGCGCTGAACCGCTGATCGGACAGCAGCCTCCTGGCCAGGCCGTGGCTGGTCACCAACCAGCCGACGTGCCCGTCCGGATAGACCATCCGCCGGATGGGCGCTTCCTCCCGGTACTCCGCCAGCTCGGCTGGCGGGTCGAACGGGGCGACCCGCGCTGTCGGCAACGGAACCGGCTTCATATCCTCACCTCTTCCTTCAGGAACTCGGCCAGCCGCCGCACCCCGGTGTCGATCTGGTCGACGTCGAGGTAGCTGCACGACAGCCGCAGCTGCCGCTCGCCGCCACCGCCGAGATAGAACTGGGCCATCGGGGTCCAGAGCACGCCGTACTTGCTCGCCGACCGCTCCAGCAGGTCGACGTCGGCCGCGACCGGCAGGCGCATGCGCACGAAGAACCCCCCGTCGGGCCGGTTCCACTCCAACCGGCCGGAGCGCGCGTCGCCGAGGTGCGCGTCGAGGGCCCCGATCAGGTGCTCAAGGTTGCGCCGGTAGAGCTCGGACTTGCGCCTGGACAGCTCCAGCAGGGAGCGGCCGTGCTCCAGCAGCATGCCCGCGATCACCGCCTGGCACAGCGGTGACGTGTTCACCGTGACCATGGTCTTGAGCGTGGCGAGTTCGTCGGCGAGCAGCCTTCCGCCGTGACCCACGCGCTGGTCGGCGACCACATAGCCGACCCTGGCGCCGGGGAAGCACACCTTGGCGAACGTGCCGATGTGGATGACGCGCCCGGCCTCGTCGAGCGCCTTGAGCGGCGGCAGTTGCTCGCCGGGCGGCGCGGTGAAGGCGTACGCGTCGTCCTCCAGCACGAAGAAGTCCTCGCGCTCGGCGAGCGCCAGCAGTTCCCGCCGCGCGGCCAGGGTCATCCGGCTGCCGCCGGGGTTGGAGAAGTCCGGCGCGACGTAGCACGCGCGGACCCGCCCGCCCGCCCGCCGGGCCTGCCGGCAGGCGGTCGCGAGCGCGTCGAGGTCGATTCCCGCCGGGGTCTCGCCGATCGCGCGGCGCTCGACGTCCAGCAGCCGGGCCGCCCCGGTCATCCCGACGAAGCAGGGATCGGCCACCGCGAGCACGTCGCCGCCGGAGCGGAACAGCGCGCGCAGGACCAGCAGCATGGCCTCCTGCGCGCCCACGGTGATCACGATGGCGTCCGGGTCGACGTCGATGCCGTGGTCCCGGGCCAGGGCGTCGCGGACGATGCCGTTGATCAGCCCCCGGCCGGGCCCGTACTCGTAGAGCAGCCGTTGCGCCTGGTCTGGCGTGCGGCCCTCGTCGCGCAGGTGCGCCAGGAAGCGGCCGATGTACCCCTGAACGTCGATCTCGGTGAGGAAGTCCGGGTGCGGCGCACCGGGCGCGAACGAGATCGCGTCCGGGTACCTGCCCATCACCTCGTTGAGGAAGCCGATCGACCCGAGCAGCGGGTCCCGCAGCGACGGATGCAGGGACTCCTGGTCGAGCCACCCGCCGCTCACCGGCGCGCCCCCGAGCGCTGCCAACGCCGTTCGACCTTGGCCAGGACGTCGTCGCTGTAGGCCCGGAGCGCCTGGGCGTACGCGAACTCGGCCAGGTACTCCCGGAACACGTCCAGCGGCTCCTCCGCGAGCGTCAGAACACGCCGGTTGGCGGCCACGGCCGGTGCGCCGAGTTCCCGTACGGCGCGCGCGATCGCGTCCGGCATGTCCTGCGGCGCGACGACCTCGTCGCAGATCAGCCGGCCCTCCGCGCTCGCCGCGGGGATGCTCCGCCCGCCCAGGATCACCTGGCGGGCGAGCCGCGCCCCGGCGAGCCTGGTGAGCCGGAGGTTGCCGAGCCCCGGCACGATGCCCTCCTCGGCCGCCGGCAGGCTGAAGTAGGCGTCGGGTTCGGCGATCACGCGATCGAGGACGAGCAGCAGCTGCATGCCACCACCGATGGCGAACGAGTCGACCGCGCCGATCCACGGTTTCGCGACCGTACGCTCCGACCAGGTGCCGGCCGCCGCGTCGACGAGCAGGCCGCGGCACATCTTGTTGATGTAACCGAGTTCCCGGCCCAGCAGGAACTCGAGCAACGGGATCGCGCCGTTGCGCAGGTCCTTGAGGTTGACACCCGCGCTGAACACCCGCCGACCCTGGTAGCGGGGGTGGTCCACCTCCCCGCCGCGCAGCACACCGACGCGCACCTGGTCGTCCAGCAGCACCAGGTCGACGGCCGTCTCCAGGTCGGCGATCAGGCCGGCGTCCTCGGCGTTGAGGCAGTGGGCGTTGCGGAAGGTGACCTCGGCGGCCTGCCCCCGGCGTTCGACCAGCACGGCGTCCAGCTCCGCCACGCCCGTACGCCGGAAGTCGGCGAGCAGCCCGAGGGCCCGCGGGGTGGGCATCAGCATCGCGTCGATCAGGTGCCGTCCGGCCGTGGCCGAACGCAGCACCGCCGCGCAGAAGATGCCCTGGTCGATCTCCCGGCCCTCCTTGTCCGCCTGCGCGTGCCGCAGTTCCGCCCCCATCTGGGCGGCCGACGGCACGAGCCCGGGAAACCGCTCGGCGGCGGCCGAGACGAGGGCGGGCAGTCGCGGATGGCTGGTGCGGCCGTCGGTGAGCAGGTCGTAGACGGCGTCCACGTGCAGGGCGAGGAACGCGCGGCGCGCCGCCCGGCAGGCGGCGTGGATCCGGTCAGCGGCCTGCCGCTGCGAGCCGTCGCGCGCGGCCTTCGCGGGCAGGGCGGCCAGCATCTCCTCGCCCACGGCGACGTACGCGGCCAGTTCCCGCGCGTCGTCGTCGAGCACGCCGACGAGGCTCAGGGCCGCCGCCTCCCACGCCAGCGCACCGGTGGCGGTCACGTGGCGGCTCCCACGGCCAGCCGCCGCAGTTCGCGGTCGCACGCGGCCAGGTGCACGCCGAGCGCGTCGTCGTACTCGGCGGCGGACGCCTCGAACAGCAGTTGCCGGCGCACCGCGAGTTCCTGGTCTGACACGCGGCCCATCAGCACGGTCGCCGTGTGCACCGCGTCGTCGAGGTCCTCGCTGACCTGGTCGACCAGGCCGAGTTCGGAAGCCTTCGCCACGGAGATGTCCATCCCCCAGATCACGATCTGGCGGGCCCTGGCGACCCCGAGGTTCTGCACCAGCCGGTAGACCGACATGCCCGGCCAGAAGTGCCCGTCGTTGACCGGCAGCACGAGCACCAGGTCCGGCGCGCCGATGCGGAAGTCGACGGCCAGCAGCAGGTCGAGTGCGGGGCCGCCACAGGGGCCGCTGGCCACCGCGACGTTCGCGGCCGGCAGCCGCTCGAGCCTGCGGACCGCCCGTTCCCACCGGTTGACGTCGCGGATGCCGACCTCGCCCGGCCACACCCGGCTCTCCGCCGCCGTGCCGTCGAGCCGCAGCACGACCACCGTCCGCCCGGCGCGTCTCTCCACCTCGTCACACATCGCGTTCACGGAGGCGGTCAGCTCCGCGAGCGGACGCGTGACGTCGACCGTCAGCGCGAGTCCGAGCCCGTCGGACACGCCTGTCAATTCGAGGTGCCTGCTCATCGTGGCGGCCTCCCCTTCCGTCACCAGGCCACCAGGGCCATTTCGATAGTTGATCCGGGCCCCATCGTCATGAGGACGCCGAATTCGCCGGGCGCCACGTTCCGCTCGGCGAGCAAACGCTCGTAGGAGAAGAGAAAGGACCCACTCGACAGGTTTCCGTGCTCCCGGAGGACACCTGTCGTGTGTCGCACGTCGTGTCGGGACAGCCCGAGATTCGCGCGCACGGAGTCGATCACCTTCTTGCCACCGGAGTGGATGATCCAGTGCGAGATGTCGGAGCGTCGCAGATCCAGCCCGTCGAGCAGCTTTCCGAGCGCGAGCTCGGCGTGCGCGCCGACCACGTACGGCACGTCCTGGTCGAGATGGAAGCTGAACTTGCCGTGGTCGTCGTCCCAGTCGTAACGCATCGCGTCGACGGCGTCGGGAATGATGCAGCTGGAGAAGCGCAGGAGCGCCGGGCCGGTGGGCGCGTCGCCGTCCGGCCTGCGCACCGCCACCGCCGCGGCACCGTCGCCGAACAGGCTGTTGACGACCGACGAGCGCATCGTGCCGTCGAAGACGTACGCCGCCGAGCACGCCTCGATGCAGACCATGAGCGCCAGCTCGCCGGGGCGTGCCCCGGCCCAGCCCGCGACCGCGGTCAGGCCGTTCAGCCCCGCGTTGCACCCCATGCCCACCACGTCGAGGCGCGAGCAGTGCACGCTGATGCCCAGTTCTTTGATCAACAGCGCGGAGAACCCGGGCGTGATGAATCCGGTCGACGAGACGCAGCACAGGTAGCGCACGTCGGACAGCGTCGCGCCGGCCGCCTTGAGGCACGCCTCGACGGCTTCGCTGCCCATGGCCAGACCGTTGGTGACGTGTTTACGCAGCAGTTCGCCCTGGCTTTCCGTACACCTCGAACCGTCGGGCCCGAGTGGCGGCAGCGTGAGGCCCCGGCGATCGATCGCGCTGTTGAGGAAGACCGACCTGATCCGCGGGTCGGTGATATGGAATTCGTCGAGCAGTTCATGCTGGCTGTACGACGTCGTCGGCACCGCGGTGCCGACCCCCACGATGCGTGGGGAATCGACCCGCTCCTTCACCCCGAGCCTCATCTACCTATTCCTCCCCATGAAGTGGAGCCGGCTAGACTCGCCGTCGTGTCCAATGGAGTGCGTTACGAGAAGAGCGGCCATGTCGCCGTCGTGACCCTCGACCGGCCCGAGGTGCTCAATGCGATGGACCTGCGCATGCACCAGGAACTCGCCCGGGTCTGGGACGATTTCGAGGCCGACGACGACATGTGGGTGGCCGTGCTCACCGGCGCGGGAACCAGGGCCTTCTCCGTCGGCCAGGACCTCAAGGAACTGGCCGAGCGGGTGCGGGCGGGCAGCGCGGGCACGGCGACCTTCGGCAGTCGCGGCAAGCCCGGCTGGCCCCGGCTGACCGAGCGGTTCGACCTGACCAAGCCGGTCGTCGCCAAGGTACGCGGGTACGCCATGGGCGGCGGCTTCGAGCTCGCACTGGCCTGCGACATCGTTGTCGCGTCGGCCGAAGCGACGTTCGCGCTGCCCGAGGCGCGGCTCGGCCTCATGGCGGGCGCGGGTGGCGTGTTCCGGTTGACCAGGCAGCTGCCCTGGCGCAGCGCGATGGGGCACCTGCTGACCGGCCGGCCGATGACCGCCCGACGCGCCTTCGAGCTGGGCCTCGTCAACGAGGTGGTGCCCGCCGACGAGCTCGACGCGTGCGTCGACGGTTGGGTGGCCGACATCCTGCGGTGCGCGCCGCTGTCCGTGCGGGCGATCAAGGAGGCGGCCACGAAGTCGGTCACCATGCCGCTGGAGACCGCGTTCTCGACCCGGTTCGTCTGGGAGGAACGGCGGATGCACAGCACGGATGCCGTCGAGGGGCCGCTCGCGTTCGTCGAGAAGCGCGAACCGCAGTGGCGGGGCCGCTGACCCGGCCATCAGCCGAGATAATCTTCCGCGCCGCCCTCGCGGACGGTGTCCAGGGTGAAGCAGTGGAAGCCCCCGCCGAACAGCCGGCGATGCCGGTGCCGGACCGGCACGACGGTGAAGCCGTTGCGCTCCAGCGTGCGCACCAGCTCCGGACACGCCTCGTTGACCAGGACCGTCCCCGGGTCGACCGAGAGCACGTTGAGGTCGATGAACGGGCTGGTGAGGATCAGGTCGTCGTCGTCGTAGCGGGGGAAGTTGTCACCCTCCGGCTCGGGCGCGACGATGTGGTCCCACCTGCGCAGCGGCTCGGGGAGCTTCTCCACCACCTGTGCGGAGCGCACCAGCAGGGTGCCCGGCCGCAACGCCAGCACCATGCTGTCGATGTGGCTGTCGCTGAGCTGGTGCACCCGGTGGATGCGGAAGCGCCCCTCCAGGTGTCGTTCGAGCCAGTCGCACGCCAGCGCGTGGTTCGCCGTCGAGACGTTGACGACGACGTCCCGACCCAGTCGCAGGCACTGGGCGCCGTCGAACATCATCTCGAACCCCACGTCGTACGGTGAGGGACCCGGATCCTCGATCGCCTCGGTGGGCCCGCCCGCCGTGCCGGTCCGGACGTAGGACAGGTCGAACGACGCGTCGGTCATCAACGGCCGAGGCATGACCGTCCACCGCGCACCCCGTCGGAAGTACTCGGCGAAGATCGGCTTGAGCAACTGCGTCTCGAAGTACCGCGAACGGATCATCGGTGGCGTCTCGATGATCTCGTCGCCGAGGATCAGGGTGTTGTCCCGCACGTTGAGCGGCGGGACGACGGCGGCCGACCACGCCGGCGTGGCCACCTCCACGGTGGACGCGTCCACGTCGAGCGGCCGGTGGACGGTGACCGACAGGGACTCGAGGGTCTTCGCGATCCCGTCGAGGTCCTCGCACAGTTCAGCGACGTACCGCTGCTTGATCGGCACCCGGCCGGGCTCCGGCGTCGGCCCGCCGGTGCCGCGCGCCGCCAGCCGCGGGTAGTACCACTCGGTGCGGAACGACCGGTTTTCCCTGATGTTGTCGTGGAAGAACAGGTCGAATGACAGCTCGCGCTCGTGCGACACGTAGTTCTCGGCCGACCCGACAATTACTTCCTTGAGCGGCGACCACTCATCAAAGCTGTTGAGCTGCATGCACTCCCCCGGGGCTGCATCCGATTAGTCTGCGCCGGACACCCCGCGGTGCCAGTGGTTCGGCCCTACCGGAGGTGTCAAGAGGTGCGCAAGACTCTGACCACAAGCGCTTTCATTCGCTGATCCGGGCACCTGAGGCGTTCGTAATCACCTAATCACAGAGAATCACCTCGGTACATGTGATCCACGTCACACTATTTGGGTCGCTCCGCCTTTCGGCCTTCCGGTAGTCTCGCCAACGCGGTCCACCCATTCAGTCTGCTCGATCGAGCCATGGGGTGATCAGAAGAGACGGGGGTCTCTGCGACAAATTCCGAGTTCAAACGCGGCCGCCACCCGCGATGGTGATTTAATCGCGAGATGGCGCCGAAACAATTCCTGCCCGGAATTCTCGCCAATCCACACAGGAGCGATGGGATTTATGCGCGCCGTACACGAAGGCGATCCGGTCTACGACCGTTTCCAGTTCTTGATGAACGCTCCCGCGTTGTTCAACGCGGTGGCCACCTCGGTCGAGCTGAGGATCTTCCACTTCCTCGCCGACCGGCCGGAGTCCACGTTCGACCAGATCCGCGAGTTCACGGATCTGCCGCCGCACCAGCTCCGCGTCCTCCTCCAGGCGGTCTGTTCGACCGGGCTACTGACCCGGCACGACGGCCGGTACGCGAACTCGACGGTCGCCCAGGACCTCCTCGCCTCCGACGACGAGGACAGTTGGGCGCACATCATCGTCGGCTGGAAGGAGGTCTACTACCCCGCCTTCGCGCAGATGACGAAGGCGCTGCGAGCGGGCACCAACACCGCGCTCGACGCCTACCCCGGCGACGAACCCACGCTCTACCAGCGGCTTTCCCGCGATCCCGAACTCGAGGCGGTGTTCCACCGCGCGATGAGCGCCTTCACGCTGCGCTCCGTCGACGCGCTGGTCGAACGGCCGGAGTTCGCCGAGGTACGGCACCTGCTCGACGTCGGCGGGGGCGACGGCACGACGTCCATCCGCCTCGCCGCCCGCCACGGTCAACTCAAGTCGACGATCTTCGACATCCCCAGCGTGTCCAGACTCGCCGACGGCAAGACGACCTCGCTGGCCGACCGGGTCGACCTGCTCCCCGGCAACATGTTCACCGACGACTTCCCCCTCGGCCCGGACGCCGTCCTCTTCAGCCACGTGCTGGAGATCTTCTCCGGCGAGCAGATCCTGGCGATGCTGAAGAAGGCGTACGACGTACTGCCGGCCGGCGGACGCGTATTCCTCTACGGCTACAACGTCTCCGACGACGAGACCAGCGGCATCTTCTCGGCGCGACTCGGCCTCTACTTCAACGTGCTCGCGAGCGGGCAGGGAATGGCCTACCCGGCGGCAGACTATGAGCGCTGGTTGCGTCAGGTGGGTTTCCAGGATGTGACGACGGTCCGCGGCCTTCCTTTCGAACACGGCCTCAGCATGGGCACCAAATAGCATCGACGACCGAAGTAAGCGCGGAACCGGAAGGCTGTCCACATGCTTCTCGAGAACGCCCTCGCACACTATTACCCGCAGGTTCAAGAGGCACTGCGAACACTGCTGGGCAATTCAGGGTCGAGCGAGTTCACGCCCGGTGTCGACCTGCCCGAACTGACGCCCGCGGTGCGCGAGTACCTTTCGGCCTCCGAACTGAGGCACACCCGGATGGGGCAGTACCGCGGCAAGGACCTCTCGCTGCTGGACCTCACCCGCAATCCCGGGACGATGACGACCAAGACGTTCGCCTCGCTGGTCATCGTCGCCCGCGCGGTTCGGCACATCCAGAGCACCGGCGAGCGCGTCACGATCGTCACGCCGTCCTCCGCCAACAAGGCCGTCGCCATGCGCGACGCGGTGCTGCGGGCGATCACCGCCGGGTTGGTCACGCCCGACCAGCTCAACGTCGCGGTCGTCGTGCCGGCCGGTTCCGTGCACAAGATCCGCGCGTCGGAGCTGCTCACCGACCCGCACCTACGCGCCCGCAATCCCATCGCGGTGTACCGCGGCGAGGTGGCCGGAACCGTGAAGACGATCGCGCGAAACATGTTCGACAAGCACGGGGAGGCGCTGGAGAAGAGCGCCAAGACCAACCTCTGGTACACCCTCCAGTTGGAGAACTACCTGGCCGCCGACGTGGTGCGGGCGCTGGCGGAGGCCGAGTTCTTCCCGCCGGCCACGGCTGAGCCGCGGCTGCACGTGCACGCCGTGTCCAGCGCGTACGGCCTGCTTGGGCACGCGTACGGCCGGGAACGGTTCGGCGGTCCCGGCCTGCCCTCGCGGTACTTCCTCGTGCAGCACCTCGGCGCGCCCGACATGGTGATCAGCCTCTACAACGACGGCGCATTCGACACCGCACACCTGCCCGCCTACTCCTACGAGGCGGAGTCCGGCCGTTACGTCCAGCGGGAGAGCCCGCACTTCCCAGCGGTCACCTTCGACCCGCGGGAGACGCTGGACCCGACCTTCTACACCAGGACCCCGGTGACCTCACCCCGGATGAACTCGCTGATCCACAACCAGGGCGGCGGCGGGGTGGTGGTCTCGCTCGCCGAGTGCCTCGAGCGGTTCGGCCAGGTGCGCTCCCTGCTGGGCGCGGCCGGCGTGCCGGTCGCGGCGAACCCGACCGCCCTGCGCGAGTGGTCGCTGGTCATGGCGGTGACCGGGATCCTGAACGCCATCGACCGGGACCTGGTGCCGGAGGACGACATCGTCGTGCACGGTTCCGGCTGCTACTCCGTCGGCGACTTCGACGAGGTGACCCTCCGCGACATGCACGAGGTCGGCACCGACGACGACTCGCTCAGGAACGTGGTGCTGGAAGCCACCGCGCTGTGACCGCCCACCGCCGCTCCACGAGGAAGGGACCCTCTCGATGCGCCTGAACAGCTACGACGACTTCTCACCACTCAAGGAGGTCGTCCTCGGCTCCGCGGCGAACTACCTCGAACGCATCCATGACCTGTCGTTCGACATGTTCGTCAGCGACAACCTCACCGGCGCCAAGGGCTACTACCCGAGCATCACGGACTGGCACGACGGCGCCTCCCGCGCCAGCCGCAACGAACCGCACCGGCTCGCGACGAAGAAGCGCTTCCTCGGCGAGCTCATCGAGGACGTCGAGGGCATCTCGACCATCCTCGAATCCCTGGGGGTACGGGTCCTGCGGCCGATGCCGCTCGACCCAGAGCCGAAGGACATGGCGACCCCCGCCTGGTCGGCGCCGGTCACTCCCCCGCTCAACGTACGGGACAACACGCTGATCCTCGGCGACGAGATCATCGAGACGCCGCCGACCCTGCGGGCGAGGTACTTCGAGACGCAGTTCCTCAAGCCGATCTTCATGCGGTACTTCGCCGAGGGCGCACGCTGGACGACGATGCCCCGGCCGATGATGACCGACGCCTCGTTCGACCCGGAGAACGTCGCGAACGCGGCGCCCAACATCGAGGTGCCGGTGCACCCGCAGCCGTCGCCGTACGACGTCGGCCCGGAGATCATGATCGACGGCGCGAACTGCCTGCGGCTCGGCCACGATCTGATCGTCAACATCTCCAACGCCAACCACGCGCTGGCGTGCGACTGGCTGGAACGGCACCTGGCGGGGCGCTTCCGCGTCCACCGCATGCACAAGCTGACCCAGAGCCACATCGACAGCGTGGTGATCCCGCTGCGGCCGGGCACCCTGCTCATCCGGTCCGAGCGGGTGCTCGACTTCCTGCCGGAACGGCTGCGCAGGTGGGACACGATCGTCTCGCCGGTTCCGGACGTCAGCGACTACCCGCAGTACGACAACGACGACCCGATCCCCGCCAGCCCGTACATCGACCTCAATCTGCTGTCGATCGACGAGAACACGGTGCTGGTCAACGACGCCTGCAAGACGCTGATCCGCACGCTGGAGGACCACAGGTTCACGGTGGTACCGGCGCGGCACCGGCACCGCCGGCTGTTCGGCGGCGGCTTCCACTGCTTCACCCTCGACACCGTCCGTACCGGCGGCGCCGAGGACTACCTCAGCTAGGAGGGGCTCATGGCGGTTCTCGACTGCGCATCGGCCCTGTCCGACGCACTGCTGGAGCGGAAGTTCGCACCGTTCTTCGGCACCCCCTGCGGCATCCTGGCGCCTCTCTACAGCCGGCTCGAGGCCGCCGCGAACCTGTGCACCGTCTCGCGCGAGGACAACGCGGTCGGTGTCGCCGCCGGGGCCGCGATGACGGGGAGGAGCCCCGTCGTCCTGATGCAGAACTCCGGCCTCGGCCAGTCGGTGAACGCCATCGCGTCACTCGTCGTGCCGTACCGGATCCCGATGCTCCTCATCGTCAGTCTGCGCGGCGTCCCCCCGGACTTCACCACGGAGAACATCGTCATGGGTCGTCTGACCGAACCAATGCTCCGCGAGGCGGGGATACCGACCGCCCAGCTCGACGAGGAGAACCTGTCGGCACGCACCGACTGGGCCAGCACCCTCGTCGTCGAGCGCCGCCAACCGGCGGCGCTGCTCGTTCCCCCGTCCCTGTTCGGGTGGCGGGCATGAACAAGACGGCCGCCATCCGCGCGCTCATCGAGGCGACATCCGCAGATCCGATCATCTTCACCACCGGTTACTCCTGCCGCATCGCCAGGAACGTGGCCGACCGGCCGAACCACTTCTACATGACCGGCAGCATGGGCCTGGCGGCCTCCATCGGCACCGGCATCGCCATGTCGACGGGCAAGCTCGTGGTCGTCGTCGATGGTGACGGCGCACTGACCATGAACCCTGGCTGCCTCATCACCGCCGGCGCGCTCGCCCACCTTCCGCTGTTCCACCTCGTCCTCGACGACGGCCGGTACGAGTCCACCGGGGGCCAGAACGTCCCGTCGCGACGCATCAACTTCACCGCTCTCGCCGAAGCCGCCGGATACACCGGCGTCTGGCACGTCGACGACCTGAGCAAGTTCAAGGAGTTGCTGCACAGCGAGCTGAGCACGTGCGCCAACCCCACGTTCGTGCACTGCGAACTCACCGAACAGGACGAGGCCGGCGCGCCGCCGAGAATCGAGGCCGAACTCGCGCAGCACCAGCTCCGGTTCAGCGGACACCTCGCCGCACGCCGGTGACCACCGACCGACGCCAACGCCGCTGAGGCCAGTTCCCAAGGCCACTCGTCGACAATCGTTCCGTGGATGGTCCGTGACGGTCCGGGCCATCCACGGACCGGCTGCGGCCGATGGTGGCGCAGGGATCGATGCAGTACGGCCAGCTAACCGTGCCCCTGCCCAAGCGAGCCGTTGTTTGCGCAGTGTGGGCACTCCGGGTCTCTACCGCCCGAGGGCCACAGGTACACGACCTCGTCGCCGGTCTCCTCCGCGAGCCGTTCGGCCAGCACCCGGCCGTTGGCACGCCAGCGCACCCAATCCTCGGTTGTCGTGGGCGGCGGCGTGTCGCACGTCCCACGCCATGCCGAGTGCTGGTGTCGGTCCTGCCAAGCCGCCCAGGTCTGCAGATCGGCGGCCAGCGCGGCGGAGATCCGTAGGTATGCGGGACCGACGGAGGCGCACACCTCTCGCGGCCGTTCGGCATGTCCCACGGGCAGCGTGATCCAGGCCCAGACAGGGAAGGCGCCGTAGTCGGTGTCGACGTCGAGCCGGCGCGCCCCGTCGGGCCGGCCATCGGGACAGTGACGGGAATGGAGTCGGAACTCCTTCATGGTCCGCAACTCAACACTCTGGTGGAGCTGAACTGCTCCATTGGGTCGATCACCCGCCCGTTCGGTCAAGATCACTGTACCTACTCGGCGCGGTACGCGAAGTGCCTATCGGTCGACGGTGACGTGCGCCGTCTTCGATGTCGGAGGAGCGAGGATAGACGACGGTCCCGGACACAGGAGGTGAGCCATGACGTCGAGCGGCGCCGAGCAGCCGCCCGTGTGGCCGGCCGCCGAGCACGTGCCGGCTGCGGAGTTGGCGTGTCGTCAGGGGATTCAGCCAGTCGCCTCCGTTGACGACCTGGCCCGGTCGGGCCTGTTCGGGCCGGACGAGGAGTTGGACGCCTTCCTCGCCGACCTGTACGCCTCCCGGCGGGCTGGCCATCCCGGGAGCCTCGTCGTCCTGGACACCGACGTAGCGTGTTCCTGCTGATCTTCGAGGTGCCCCCGGCAGGATTCGAACCTGCGACACACGGTTTAGGAAACCGATGCTCTATCCCCTGAGCTACGAGGGCGCGAGGGCCTAGTCTAGCGACCTGGGGGTTCACCTGGGGTGGCAGGGAGTGGCCCACGTTCACCCACGTTCCCCGGAACCCCGTTCGCCCAGCCCAGGACCACACCCGGAGCACACGAACCCCGGTTTGCGACCGGCGGTCGGCCGTGGTGACCCGCGTTGGCACCGGTTGACCCGGGTTGGCATCCGCTGGAGAGCACACACCGCGCACATCATCGAAGATCATGTGGGGCTACCCGCTTCCCCGGCTGGGCGCGCTTCCTACGGGGATGCGGCCACGTCGCCATCAGCCGGGCGGTGGCTCGGTCGCGGGTCAGCTCCGTCGGGTCGGCGAAGACGAGTCGACGTCACGCACGGACGGCGGGTCGAAGCCGCGTCGTCCGTCAGCGAGTCACCCACGCGCGGCTGGCTCATGGGGTGATGAGGTCGGCTACACCGTAGTGGCTCCACCAGGTAGGCCGATGTCTGCGGAGTTCGCCCGCGGTGCGGGTCAGCAGGAGCCAGTTTCCGTTCTGGACCAGCGCCGCGTCCTCCTGCCGGGCGGCCAACACCCGGGCCACGGCCTTCATCATGTTCGGGATGCCCTTGTCGACCACGTCGTCTGCCCGCATGGAGAAGTCGATGTCGACGTACGTCTCCGGCTCCCACTCCCAGCGGGCACCGTCGTCGGCCTCGGCATCGAAATAACCCTGGCTCCCTGAGGAGACGGTCAGCGCGTACCCGCGGGTGTCGTAGAGGCGAGCACTGAACAGCCGCGGGTTGGTGCCGCTCGGCCTGGGCTTCTCGGCGGCGTCCACCGCCACGAGATCAGCCACGTGGTCTAGGGGCAGGTCACCCGCCAGGGTCAACCTGAATTCGACAGCCATCTCTGCGCCTCTCCTCAGTCTCGACGGACGATCTGCACGATCGCGCCACTCGGCGTTACCGCGACGAGTTCTTTCAGTCTCTCGACGGGCCAGGTGTCGAACTGTGTCCGCAGGGCCGCGAGGTCTCCGTGCCAGTCGTGCAGGTTCAGCACCACGCGTTGGGTCTGTTCCTTGTCGACCTTGGCGCGGACCTCGCTCCAGACGCCCCGCACCGGCTTGCCGAGAGTGGGCGAATAGCAGTCGAACACATGACCCTCGATCAGGTAATCCGGGTCTTTGTTCGGGTTGCCCGAGTCGCCGGTACGGAGCCGGGCGTCGGCGATCTCCTGCCTGGTGGGGTTCTGGTGGACCCGGTAGCTCTTGCTGGCGACTATATCGGCGCATTCGTTCTCGAGCTCCAACGGACGCCGCCCTTCGTCGTCCAAGCGGGGCGGAATTCTGGTTCTCGGACCGGTCGGCGTCCCGCCCGGGACTCCGGTTGGCTGTCTGGTCCAGGGCGTGCCGTGGCCGTGGTCAGCGGATGTGGCGTCGCCGGCGGCATGAGGTGTCGACGGCGGGTCACCGTGCTCGGAAGGGGTAGGGCTGGTCGGTGGATGACCGCCAGCCCATGTCAGTTTCCCGAAGACCCCAGCTGCCGGGCCTGCGCGATCGCCGCTTCGACGGCCTGCCGGGCCCCGCCGGTGCGCGCAACGACCAGCACCAGGACCTGCTTGATGGCCTCCAGGGCCTGCAGCAGCGGCCCGGGCTGCCCGCCCTGCAGGACCATGGCGACGAGTTGCTGCGCCTCACCGACTCCGGTGATGGCCCCGGTCGCCGCGTCACGAGCGGCGTCCACGGCGCTCTGCACGGGCGCCAGCCCGGCGATCGTCTCCTGCGGGGTGGCCTCGTTCGGCACCACCGCGGTGGCCTTCGTCGCTTCACCGATCGAACCGGCGAGACTTCCCAGGCCGCCTTGGATGCTCGTGATCGCGTTGCGCACCCGCGCCACACCCGCCGCCACGGCCACGAAGCCCACGCCCGCGGCCCGTAACGCTACCTCCTGCGCCTGACTGTCAGCGGCGGCTGCCAACCCCTGCGCGCGTTCGACCCCGGTCATCAACGCGCGGAGCTCACCGGTGATCTTCTCGACCTGCGACACGTGGCCGGCGCCCCAATCGACGGTAATGAAAGTGCTTGATGCCTGAACCTACCGGGCTACTCGCGAGGCCACTAGACACCGGCTTTCGGCACCGCAGACAGCCACCGCGATGCGAACAAGTCGCTTGAGCGGCTTCCGATCCAGATTCCACCTCTGGTGGCAGGCGTGGATACCACTGGCCTCTCAGTTGTCGCCGATCCGCAACAGCGGCACGTCGTAGAGGCTCGCCTCAGGGATACGACGCATGACGGGCGCAGCGACCTCGATGATCAGCATCTCGGTGAGGAACTGGATCGTCGCGGCGAGCAGGTGACTGGTGTAGCCGGTCGCGCTGTGTGAGCAGCTCCTGCAACCGGAACAGGGTCGCGACACGCTGCCCGACGAGGTCGGCGCGATAGCCGGTGAGCTCGGCGAGGAGCCGGTCAGAGGGTTCCAGGATCGGGATATCGGAGCGCATGCGGATGGTCTGGGCGATGACCACCGCGTCGCGGGCGTCAGTCTTGTTCTCCCCGGCGAACGCGGCGGCCATGTGGAACGCGACCGTGCCGGAGACGTAGCGGACCTGGACCCGGCGCCGCCATAGCAGGGCCAGCAGCAGCGCGGACAGGCCGGTGGTGATGTCCACCGCCCAGCAGACCGGGCGGCCGTGCGTTGACACCTCGGCCATGACCGTCAGGAGGGCGGTTTCGTCGTTGGCGACGCGGCGGGAGTAGACCAACCGGCCGTCACCGTCGACCGCGGCGACATGGTGGTGGGCTTTGCCGATGTCCACGCCGATCCACAGCTTCCCCACCGTCTCGCCTGCCTTCGTTGATGAGTTTTTCGGATGGTCCTCGTCTGTGGATTCGGGTTGCCGGCACCTTCTAACGATGCGAACGCAGGTCGCGGGTCTCCATCAGCGGTCTACCGAATCTCGCAGACGACGAAGCGGCGGGTGGCATCTCCTACCGTCAGCCAAGCGATCTCGGCGAAACACACGCAGCCATACCCACCGTTCCCGGGCATCAGGGACTACGGCCACCAGGGCCGCGCCCGTTCAACCCGTCCGCCCGCGACGACGGGAGTGGATGGCACCTCGAAGGTCAGCCACAGAAACGGCGGAACACACAGAGGCCATCCCCACCCCCGGCCCAGCGGGCACGGCGACCCCAGCCTGCCGCACCCACCGCCGGAAATCTCGGACCCGCTGTGCGAGGTCCGGGAGCATCAGCCCCACATCGAGCGGGGAAGAGCTCGGTGTGACTGACCATGACGGAGGCCGCCGACCGCCCCGCGACCGGCGCGATTTTCACGCCAACCATCACCGCAGCGGCTTGAATAGCGGTGTGCAGGTCAGCAAGGACGGGCGGAGTTGGCGCATCGGCGCCGCCGCCGACGTGGGCTGGATCGCTGGTCACACCACTGCCGGCGTCTCGATCACCACCGCCATCCCAGAGATCTTCGACGCCTACGCCACCACGTACCAGGCCGACGACGTCACCGCCGCCGCCTACGAGCACGCCCTGGTGGAAGACCTCATCACGCACACCCCCGACCAGCCGTGGTGGCTGGCCTACCTCGACACCGGCGCCCACGACGTCGTCTTCCCCCATGCCCCCAGGGTGTCGCTCTACTGGAACTGGCCGTACGTGCTGGTCGAGGCCGGCCCTGAGCAGGCCCTAACCTGGCGGACCGGTGGTCACATGCGCCACCCCCGCGGATCGCTACCCGACCTGTTCTTCCCCGCAGACCGATCATGGCTGGTCTCCGCACTCTGGGACGACACCTGGACCTGCGTCGGCGGCCCGGAACCACTGATCCACACCCTCCAACGAGATCCCCTGGCCAACGCCCGCCGGGTTCGACCCGACGAAGACGCGCTGCCACCGGGCCTGACCCGCGAGTGACACCCCGAAGGCTGGCGACGGTCGAGTCAGCCGGAACCACGGGGTCATTTTCAGGCGGGGCCGACAGAGCCAGGTGCGCGCACTCTCCTGGGAAGGAACGACTGTTCGCTGCACGCACCCTCGTAACGCACCCGGGACGCTCGGTCAGCGGCTAGAGAGTTGACGGTTCCTGGCAGAGTCTACCGATCAACACGGTCTTGCCCTCGTCGCTGCGTCAGAGCAGATTGACCGCGTCGCGGCGGCGATGTAGCCGGCGTATGATCAGAATGATGCGGGTCCGCGGCCTGCCAACGACATCAATACCTGCGTGGCGAGTAGCTTGCGTATGCCGGTGACGGCGACTGTCCCCACGCGATCGTAGGGCAGCTCCAATTGCAGCCCCCTGGACTGCGTTGCGAAGGTCTGTCGTGATCTCGTCCCGGACGGAACGTGCCGCCCCAGCCGTTGAGTCCTCCGCGCTGGTTGGTACTGAGGGAAGCCATGCCGGAGATGCAGGCGCCGTCGACCAGGATCAGCCTCGCAGGACCGGAGTAGGTCGTCGTCATAGTCATCAACCCTTAGGATGTAGCGCCGTGCACCCCGGGTCCCGGCTGTCTGACAGTCATCGGGAGGTAAGGCGTCGAGTCCGACCATGGTGTGTTCCACCTGACCGCGACCGTACGTGCCTCGACCGTCAGGGCGGCGATGCGGTATTCGGCTCGTTAGGGGTAAGGGTCGATGCTTGGCAGTCTAGCGCCCGAGGTCCGAATCGCTCCAGGAGGAGAACACGGGGGCAATGCTGAGCTGGTTCCACACCGAGATGACCGGCCTTCTGCCGATCGACGATTTTCGCGATGCCGTGGTGAGCGCATGAAACGCCGAACGGCGGCCCGCTGAACCAGTCGGACCGCCGCTCACAGAATGTGGATCAAAGCGGGCGGATGTTCTCCGCCTGCGGGCCCTTCTGGCCCTGGGTGATGTCGAACTCCACCTTCTGATTCTCGTCGAGGCTGCGGAAGCCGCTCGCCGAGATCGCGGAGAAGTGGGCGAAGACGTCGGCGCCGCCGCCGTCCGGGCTGATGAAGCCGAAGCCCTTGTCGGCGTTGAACCACTTCACGGTACCTGTAGTCATGTCTGCTCCTTCGCAGGCTGTGAGAGACCGCACTGTGCGGACCCTTACGCCGCCGCGTTGATCACCCGCGTCGAAACGACACGAAAAACGAAAAGCGCCTGGATGGGTTTCAGATGCCCCATCAGGCGCCGGAAAACGTCTACGGAAATCAAAACTGCAACTCGGCTACCGTAGCACATGATCCGTCATCGATCCGATGGCGGGGAGTGGACCTGCCAATCAGCTTGCTTTCCTGCGGAGGCGCGCCCGGATCCACGCCGCGCTCGGCGAAACCCGGCGCGCCTGGCGATCGTGGACGCGCTCACCCTGGGTGACGCCGCTCCCCTCGACGAGATGCGCGACCTCCTCACCGTCCTCGACGCCCTCAACACTGCAACCGGCACCGACCGCGCCGATTTGCTCGACAGGCTTGCCACGTTCCACACCCGCCGCCACAGCCCTATCGACCATCAGTCCTTTGGTGAGCTGCTGCGCCAGCCACAGTCCCCGGTGGCCGACCTCCCCCGGCGACGGCAGGGCGACGTCTACCTCACCCAACCCAGGCCCGTCGTCGCTGACCTGGCAGGTCAGCAGGCCAGAGTGCTGGAACAGACGCACCTCGCCGCTACCCCCGCCATGGCGCACCACGTTGGTGACCAACTCGTGCACCGCCAACACGAAGTCCTCCAGCCCGTGGCCCACCAGACCCGCCGAACGGGCTGCCGCCGACCGCGTGTCGCAGCGCGGTCACCCGCGCAGCGGTGATCTCTTTCGACAACAACGCCGCTTCGTCGGCGCCACGAGCGGTGCGCCACCCGGCACCCACGTCGTCCGTCCCGCCGCTGCCCATGGTCGGACGCTACACGCGGCCGACCCGCCGCGCCCCGAGCACCGGCGGCCGACGGCCGCCTCGGACCGCTGGTCACGAACAGCAACATCCCGGCCGACGGCCGGGATGCGAAGAGGTGCGACGAGCAGGAGTACGGGCTACCAGGACCGAGCCGGGGACGGGGGACTCTCGCTCTGGCGGGCGGCCGGCTCATCACCCGACGGCCTCAGCCGAGAGCGGGCCGGCCAGTCTGCCGCCACGGCCCACGCTACTGCTTCTCGTTCTGCCGCAGGGCCTCCTCGAGCTGGTCTTCCAAGATGATGATCCGGCAGGCGGCTTCCAGGGCGATGCCCTGATCCACCATCTCGCGGGCCCGGGCGGCCAGACGCAACTGGTAGCGGGAGTAGCGGCGGTGCCCGCCGGCGGAGCGGTGCGGGTTGATCAGTTTCGCCTCGTCCAGGCGGCGCAGGAAGTCCTGCGTGGTGCCGAGCATCTCCGCGGCCTGACCGATGGTGTAGGCCGGAGTGTTCTCGTCGCCGAACATGTCATCGGGGTTTCGCCCCATGTCACCTCCACGTCGAGGGCCCCGGCGCTTACGCGCCGGGGCCCAGGGTTACGGGTCAGAACACCATCTACCGACAGGAACGTCGGCTTGTCGTATCCGCACCAGCCGCAACTGACGGCTTCGGGTGCGAGGATCGCATATGCGTGACCGGAGACCACCTCTCGTTCGATGGAAACTGCGGTGTCCGCCGAGCCTGGAATGACGGCTACTGGCGGGCGATCCAACGGTGTACGGGCCCTCCCTTTCCTCTGCGTCTTCTTACCCTTGCGGTCGTACGGTCTGCCGGCGCCGGAGCCCACGCGACTTCATGGCCCCGACACGTACGGCGAACATCAGCTGGAGCCCTGAGCAAGCCTTGGCCCCACCTGCGCGCCCCATCGCGCATCACACGTTGGGGCTGACGTACTCCTACTGCCGTTCTGGCGGAACGAATCCCGCTTCTTGCCGTCCGTCGTGACCTCACGGCCGGGCGGCCTCGTCTGCGTCTTTGACAGATCTTCTCTCTCGACTCGAAGAAGAGTATTCCACAACGCCGAGGATGTCTAGTTGTTCCAGCCTAGATTCTCTGGTCGGACGTCGTCAGGGTCACCGGCGTGCCCCAGCAGGCACGGCGAGGGCCGCGCCGACATCGACCCGACACCGGTACCGCCTACCGACCGATCAACAGCGCCGTACGGTCGCGACGCACTCCGGCTGGCACGCCCGTTGTCCCACGACAGCGAGACCCAGCCCTGCACGGTTCTCTCCACCGCGCCACGAGCATCGCGGACACCGATGACGGTCTCCGTTCTCTACGCTGCTCCCATGGCAGCGTGTCCCGAGCTGACCAGGCCGCTCCCCCACGCGGGGTCCGGTCATGGTCTCTCCGGGGCAACCCCGGGGACGCGACACTCACCTCGGCACGACACCACAGGTGCGTCGGCACGCTCCGCGAGCCTGTGCACCCGTACGACCGGGCATCGTCGGGACACGCTGCCACCCCTACCGGCCTGCCCGTGACCACCGTCCAGGCCCTGGCCACCGCGCTCGCCGACGCGTTCCTCGCCGGCGAGGGCTGGCGCCGCGCCGATCTCGTCGGCCAGGGTGGGCTCGTCCTCGGGGTCCGGCGGCGATGGCTGCGGCCGGTCGCCGACGCGGTGCTGGCCGCCTACCCGCACCCACCCACCGACCGGCCACGCGAACTGGCCACGTTCCTGAGCACCCTCGACCCGCTCCGCGCGGCAGTCGCCGCCGCCCGCCAGCACCAGCGGCCCATCGTCATCCGCGCGCGGCCCGTGACGCCGACCCGCACCGTCCGCCGCCCCTGGCACACCCCCGTCATCGACGACGTCAGCGACCTGGCCGCGATGCTCGACCTGAGCATCGAGCACCTCGACTGGTACGCCGACCGACGCGCCATGAACCGGCGCGCCACCGCCCACCGGCTGCACCACTACCACTACCGGTGGACCGACCACGGCCGGCTGATCGAGGCGCCGAAGTCTCGGCTCCGCGCCCTGCAACGCCGGCTCCTCACCGAGGTCCTCGGCCCCATGCCGGTCCACCTCGCCGCCCACGGCTTCGTACCCGGCCGCTCCGCGCACACCTTCGCCGCCGCCCACACCGCGCAGCCGGTCGTCGTCCGGATCGACCTGCTCGCCTTCTTCACCCACATCCCCGCCACCCGCGTCTACGGACTATTCCGCACCGCCGGCTACCCCGAACCCGTCGCCCACACCCTCACCGGACTCTGCACCACCCGCACCCCACACCCCGTCCTCCGCCGCGCACCAGCCCACCTACCGCACCGAGCAACGCGGCTCGCCACGCTGCGCACCAGCCACCTGCCCCAAGGCGCGCCCACCTCACCCGCACTGGCCAACCTGTGCGCCTACCGACTCGACCGACGCCTCACCGGCCTCGCCGACGCCTACGAGATCACCTACACCCGGTACGCCGACGACCTCGCCTTCTCCGGCAACCTCACCACCCGCCGAATCCACGACCTGATCACCGCCGTCACCGACATCGCCCGCGACAAGGGCTTCCAAGCCCACCCAGGTAAGACCCGCATCCGCGGGCGCGCCGACCGGCAACTTCTCGCCGGACTCGTCGTCAACCAACACCCCGCCACACAACGCGACGAATACGACCGGCTCCGCGCCATCCTCCACAACGCTGCCCGCACCGGCCTCGCCATACAGAACCGGACGGGCCACCCCGATTTCGCTCAATACCTCATCGGACGAGTTCTCTGGGTCGGTCATCACCACCCAGCACGCGCAGCCAAACTCGCCGCGCTGCTGGCCCAAGCTCTTGCGGCACCCTAGACTGACGCGGCGCGGCAGCTTCGCCGGATCTCGGCAAGGACACGTCGGACCAAACGAAGCATGGCCTGAGCAGGACTTACGCCTGTTCTGCTGATCTTCGGCAAGCGAGCACAGCAATGCGCGTGTGCGACCCGCTAACGTAAAGACAGAATAGGAACCCGCAGGCAGTAAGCCTCTGGGTACAGATAGAGCGTCGTCTTAGGAAACCGATGCTCTATCCCCTGAGCTACGAGGGCGCGAGGGCCTAGTCTAGCGACTGCGGGCTCACCTGGGGTGGCAGGGAGTGACCCACGTTGACCCGCGTCACCCGGGCCCCTGTTCTCCCAGCCCACGACCACACCCGGAGCACACGAACCCCGGGTTGCGACCGCCGGTCGGCCGCGGTGACCCGCGTTGGCACCCGGTCGACCCGGGTTGGCATCCGTCGGGCGCCACCGTGCACTTACTGCGGCCCCCGATGCATGTCCGGCGGCGAGCGGACCGGCCGGCCTCCGTCGGGCCGTACGCTGTCGCGTGCTTGACGGGAGTCGCGGTGCTGTCGCTCAGCCGGACCGTCGCGCCGGCCGCCGGCCCGGCATCCACCGCCGTCGCCGCAGCATCGACCCGGTAAGAGATGACGCCCGCGGTCGCGACGGCGCGCTCGGCCGCCGCGGCGTCGGCCGGGCAATCCTGTGGCAGAGCCTCACCCCCGCCCTGCCAGCAACCTTCCTCGCACTCGCCGGCGGCGTAGCCCTGCCTGGCGGCACGGGCACCGGGCTGGCCTCGCCCCGCACAGGGCGATGTTGTGTTGGCAAGGCCGGAAGCGGCCTCGGCCAATGTGCGGGTGGCGCGGCGACACTCGTGGAGGGATCTTCCAGTCTTCATCCTGGGAAGGGCGTTCGACCTCGGCGCCGATCGTTGGGATGGTCGAGGGTGTGGCTGGCAACGCCGTCCCACACGCCCACTTGCGCCCACGGTCGCGGGCCGTGGGTGCGGAGCGGGGGTGAGGTTGAGGGCAGGCTCCCGATCGGGGGTCCGCGAGGCAAGCGGGGGCATAGGGTCGCGTGGTGACTGATGCCGCCGTGCAGTCTGATGCTCAGTTGATCGAGGGTGTGACGCGAGTGCGGGCCGCAGCTGGGGCACTGCTGCTCGACGAGGCCGGCCGTGTACTGGTCGTGCACCCGACCTACAAAGACGTCTGGGAAGTTCCGGGCGGAATGCTGGAGTTCGGCGAGTCGCCGTTACAGGCATGCGAGCGGGAGATCGAGGAGGAACTCGGCTTAGCCCTACTCGTTGGCGACTTGTTGTGCGTGGACTGGGTGGCGCCGAGCCCGCCATGGGATGGCGGGCTGATGTTCCTGTTCGATGGCGGGGTGCTCAGTGGCGAGCAAGTCGCCGCGATGCGGTTGCGCCGGGAGGAACTGGACCGGTTCGAGTTCGTCGAACCAGCCGCCCTGGGACAGGTGTTGATCCCTCGTCTGGCTCGACGGATCACCGAAGCGCTATCCGCGCGGAATGGCGCTCGAGCCGTGTACTTGGAGGACGGCTCCCAGCCTGCCCGACGTGCCGCGTCTGAGGTAGATCGTCGCTGAGCCGGTGGCCCTGTAGGCCCCCGCCACAGCCGATGCGGCGCTCGCTTCGGCCGTGACGACGCATGCTGCACGGAGAAGCGGCAATCCTCAGTGTGGTCTGGCCACGGCATACTCGGCAGTCATGGGATTCGAAGAGGAGTGGCAGGACCTGGTTCCGGGAACCGACCGCATTTCCGGTATCGGGGTCGCGGTCGGCGGGCTCGACGGTGATGTCTGGACTGCCGGTCACGACCTGCTGTTCCCGGCGTGCTCGATCAGCAAGCACGTCGCCGCGTTCGGCACGCTGCGGCTGGTCGCCGACGCGACCCTCGACCTCGACACCGACGTCAACGCCTACCTGTCCGCCTGGCAGCTGCCGGGCACCGGCACGACCGTGCGCCAGCTTCTGGCCCACACCGCAGGCCTGACCAAGAACTGGTTCCCCGGGTACGCCGCGGGCCAGCCCGTGCCATCACTGCAGCAGATTCTGCGGGGTGAGCCACCGGCCAACACGCCCAGGGTCCGGCGCGAGCTGCCGCCGGGCACTGAATTCCGTTATTCAGGCAGCCACTACGCAGTTCTCGAGCAACTCCTGACCGACGTGACTTCGACGCCGTTCGACAAGCTGATGGCGACGCTCGTGCTGGAACCGGTGGGCATGGCGGAGAGCAGCTACGATCAGCACTTCCCGAACAGGCACCGGGACCGTGCGGCCCGCGGCCACTGCGGCGGCACCCCCGTGCATGGCGGCTGGCATACGCAGCCGGAGATGGCCGGCGCTGGGCTGTGGAGTACCCCGGCGGACCTGGTGCGGCTGGAGCTGGAAATCTGCCGTGCTGCCGCCGGCGAATCCGCGCTACTGCCGCAGGATCTGGCCGCGCAGATGCTGACCCCGCAGGTGCCCGGCGGGTTTGGTCTCGGCACCGAACTTGGCGACGGGCGCTTTGGGCATACCGGACAGAACACCGGCTACAGGTGCTTCTCGTTCGCCTGGCCGGTGTCGGGCACAGCGGTCGCCGTGATGATGAACGTCGAGGACTGCCGCGACACGATGCTCGCCCTCATCGAACTGGCCGACCGCAACTACGGCTGACGCCGGCAGCGCCAACTCACCCGGCATTGCGGGCACGCGGGCATTCTTCGAGAGAAGCTCCTCGACGAGGAGCGCGACGTGCTCTCATGGCACCGAGCGAGCGTCAGGGCGGCACCTGCGAGATCGACAAGTCAGCCGACTGCTCGTGCCGGGAGAAGTGCTGTTCGGACCCCCGTAAGGTATGGCCAATGGGGTGGGGGGCACTCGGGCAATGGGGTGAAGGCGCCGCTCGCATCGAACCGCTCGCTGGCGGAGTCGCCAACGACGTGTGGAGCGTGCGGGTCGACGGGCACCTCGCGGTCGGTCGTCTCGGCACCAGGAGCGACGCTGATCTTGCGTGGGAGACAGAGCTCCTCCGACACCTCGACCGTGAAGGTCTGACCGTGCCGGTCCCGATCCCGACTACGGACGGCCGGCTGTTCGTCGACGGTCTGGTGGTGATGACCTACCTGGATGGCGGACCGCCCGAGACGCAGGCCGACTGGCGTCGCGTGGCCGCCACGCTCCGCGAGTTGCACCGGCTGACGCAGGGATGGCCGCAGCGCCCGGGCTGGCGGTCGTCGACCGACCTCCTGCACGCCGAGACCGGGACGAAGATCGACCTTGGCGCGATGCCCCCTGAGGGCGTTGCTCGATGCCGGGCAGCGTGGGCGCGGCTCACCGGACGTCAGACATGCGTCGTCCACGGCAACCCCAACAACCCTGGCAACGTCCGTATGACCGCGAGTCAGGTCGCGCTGATCGACTGGGACGAGGCGCACGTCGACGTCCCCGACCTCGACCTCGCGCTGCCCGAAAACGCCGCCGGCCTCGACGACGGCGCGCTCGACATCGCCGGGCAGGCGTCGGCCGCATGGGAAGCCGCCGTCTGCTGGGACGACGAGTACGCAGTCAGGCGGCTCGCCGAAGTTCGAGCGGTCTGAGAACGCGTTCGAGGAGTGGGGTCAGGTCCGCTACGCCCTCGGCGGCGGCCCTCCGCGGGCTTCGAGCGCCGGTTCAGGTCACGACGCGGACGCCGGGCCAGCGTTCGGCGGGGCGGTGGCGGGCGAGTCGTTGCCGGAATATCTCCGGGCTGACCCTGGTCGGGTTGCGCCGCCACACGCTGTCGAGCAGGTCGTCGAGGCCGTGCGGCGCGCACACCGCGATCCGGTCGTGCGCGTCGAGGCGTACGGCCACGGCGGTGGCGTACTCGGGCCAGGTGGCGACCGCGTCGGCGATGGTGCGCAGCGGGGCCACCGGGTCGCCGCCGAACTTCGCGGGATACCAGGTGTGCACGGCGGCCTGGTTCTTCGCCTCCCACGGCGGATCCGGCCAGGCCGCCACGAGCCGCCGGGTGGCCCGGTCGTCGTTGTCGCGGCTCAGGTCCGCCGGGTCGAGGAAGACGACATCGACGTCTCGCACCAGCGAGGGGTCGAACCCGTCGCCGTACCGCTCGCCCCAGACGAGGTCGCGGATGGCGCCCGCGCCGATCCAGGCGTCCGGCAGGCCGCAGTCCCGAACGACGCCCAGCGCCCGCATCAGCCACGGGCTGTGCTGGACCAGGTCCCGCAGCTCGTCTTCCCGCATCAGTTCCCCTGGTTGCCGCTGTTGGATTCCTGGTCAGTCGAACAACCGGCCCAAGAGGGCACCCTGGCCGGATTGCAGACGTGCGCGGCCTCCAACGGTATCCAGAAGCACTCGAACCGGGTGGGCTCCCGCTCGCCGTCGTGGTCTTCCCGGCTCGCCCCACCGCTCGGGCGTCGCCCCATGCAGCGCCAGCTCGAAGACGTGACGACGCTGGATCTCGAATCGGAGCGGGCTGATGTCGTACTCGACCTCCCCCAGCTTGCGCACGACGGTGAAGCCCGTCAGTCCGGTCTCCTCGCGGGCCTCGCGCAGCGCCGCGTCCGCCGGGTCCTCACCCGGGCGGACGCTGCCGCCCGGCACCTGGATGCCCACCTCCTCGTAGCTGTGGTCCGTGTGACGGAAGACGAGCAACCGTCCCTCCCCCACCACGTAGCACAGAACCTTGTCCACGACGGTCTTCTTCGGCACGGTGCGATCTTCCGTATCGGCATCGGGCGGGACGTGACTGCGACAGCCCGCTCCGCCGGTCCTCGGAACCCCTGAGGCGAGTTCCTCCGGCACGCCCAGGCCGCCCCGGGTCACGCCCCGAGGCTGGCGGCGGGTCAGGAGGTTGCGGCGGGCTTCCTGGTGGGGTCGGCCGAGGTGGCATCCTGAGTGGGGCGGCGGGTCAGGACCCGAGGGCCGGAAGGCGTGATGGCGACCGTGTGTTCGGAGTGGGCGGTGCGGGAGCCGTCGGCGGAGCGGATCGTCCAGCCGTCCTTGTCGAACTTGATCTTGTCGGTGGAGCGGCAGAACCAGGGCTCGATGGCGATGGTGAGGCCGGGGTCGAGTTTCAGGCCGCGGCGGGGGCGTCCGTCGTTGGACACGTGCGGGGCCTCGTGCATGGTGCGGCCGATGCCGTGGCCACCGAACTCGGCGTTGACGCCGTAGCCGTAGGAGCGGGCGACCTCGCCGATCGCGGCGGAGATGTCACCGAGGCGGCCGCCGGGCTGGGCGGCGGTGATGGCGGCCTCCAGTGCGACCTCGGTGGCCTCGATCAGCTTCAGGTCTGCCGGGTCGGGGGTGCCGACGACGACGGAGAGCGCGGAGTCGGCGACCCAGCCGTCGATGCCGACCGCCATGTCGATGCTGAGCAGGTCACCGTCGCGCAGGACATAGTCGTGCGGCAGGCCGTGCAGCACCGCGTCGTTGACCGACAGGCACAGCACGTTGCGGAACGGGCCGCGGCCGAACGAAGGGGCGTAGTCCCAGTAGCAGGATTCGGCACCGCGCTCCTTGATCCGGCGGCGGGCGTGGTGTTCGAGGTCCATCAGGTTGACGCCGACCGCGGCGACACCACCCAGCTCGGCGAGCAGCTCGCCGACGAACTGGCCGGCCACCGCCATTCGGTCGATCTCCTCGGCGGACTTGAGTTCGATCACGACAGCCTCCCTCTCCCCTGTGCGGTATTTTTATACCACGCCAGGTCGGGACGCTCCGGGGGTATCCTGCTGGCATGGTGCGCCAACCACTCACCGCCGAACAGATCGCAGCGGGCCAGCGCCTCGGAGCTGCCCTCCGGGCCGCGCGGGCGGGCCGCAGCCTCGTCGAGGTGGCCCTGGCAGCCGGCATCTCCCCCGAGACGCTGCGCAAGATCGAGGCGGGCCGCCTTCCCGCACCGGCGTTCGGCACCGTGGTCGGCCTCAGCCACGCCCTCGACGTCCCCCTCAGCGACCTGGCCGACGTCTGGCGGGCCGACATGCCCGTCCGCCAGGCTTCCTAGAGACCAGCCGCTCAAGGCGGTGATGGCTGACGGAGCGGAACCGCGTCCGTGGAGGGAACCCTGCGGCCGGACGGCGCCGGCTCGGGGCGGGCCGTCCTCACCTCGCGGGTAATCGAAGGCCGTGGCCTCGGGCTCATGCCGGCCCGACGGTCTGTCCGCCGTCGATGACCATGGCGTGGCCGATGACGAAGGCCGCGGCGTCCGAGCAGAGCCAGAGCACGGCTGCGGCGATCTCGTCGGCGGTGCCCATGCGTCCGATCGGCTCCTGGGCGATGACGCGGTCGCGTCCTTCGGAAGTGCCGCCGGTGAAGCGGTCCATCATCTCGGTGGCGACGATGCCGGGGCAGACGGCGTTGATGCGTACGCCGGAACGGGCGTAGTCGAGGGCGGCGGACCTGGTGAGCCCGACGACGCCGTGCTTGGCGGCGGTGTAGGCGGCCTGTCCCGCGATGCCGACGACCCCGGCGCCGGAGGAGGTGTTCACGATCGCGCCACCGCCGTGCTGGAGCAGCAGCGGGATCTCGTGCTTCATGCACAGGAACACGCCGCGCAGGTTGATCGCGACGGTCCGGTCCCAGTCGTCCTCGGTAATGTCGGCGGTGGGCGTGACGGGCTGCTCGACGCCGGCGTTGTTGAAGGCGACGTCGAGGCGACCGAACGTTTCGACGGTCTGTGCCAGGGCGGCGGTCACGTCGTGGGACGAGGTGACGTCGCACCGGACGGCGAGCGCCCGACCGCCGAGTTCCTCGATCATGCGCGCGGTTTCCCGGACGCCTGGCTCGGAGACGTCGGCGGCGGTGACGCTGGCGCCGGCGCGGGCGAACGCCAGTGCGGTGGCGCGGCCGATGCCGCTGGCCGCGCCGGTGACGAAGGCGACCTTGCCCTCGTAGTCGGCGGTCTTGCCGGTGGCGGTCATGGTCTGCTCCTCGTCGTCGGGGGCGGTGGCGCCGGTGCTCGTCATGGCCTCGCAGCCCGCTGCGGAAGCTGCGGGGCCACCGGCTGGCTTCCCTCCCGTGCGGCGTTGAATCTGCTCGCGGTGCCAGCCGGCGCGAGCGATGGTGACGGTGGGACCGCCCTGCACTCTCCCGCGCTGATGCGCCGTCGCTGTCGGGCGGCGCGAAGGATCACGGACGTAGCAGCACCTTGATGGCGCGACGCTCGTCCATGGCCCGGTACGCCTCGGCCGCCCGGTCGAGGGGCAGGTCGAGGTCGAAGACCTTGCCGGGGTCGATCTGCCGGCTCGTGATCAGGTCGACCAGTTCGGGCAGGAAGCGGCGCACGGGTGCGGGCCCGCCGTGCAGGTGTACGTGGGAGAAGAACAGCTCCATGCCGGGCAGCCGCACGTCGTGGGTGACGCCGACGTAGCCGACGTGCCCGCCCGGGCGGGTGGCGCCGATGGCCTGCATCATCGACTCCTGGGTGCCGACCGCCTCGATGACCGAGTGCGCGCCCAAGCCGCCGGTCAGGTCCTTGATCCGCGCCACCCCGTCGGCGCCGCGCTCGGTGACGATGTCGGTCGCCCCGTACTCGATGGCGAGCTTCTGCCGTGGCTCGTGCCGGCTCATCGCGATGATCCGCTCGGCGCCGAGCTGCCGGGCCGCCAGGACGCCGAGCAGCCCGACGGCGCCGTCCCCGACCACCGCGACCGTCCGGCCCGGGCCGACCTCGGCGGCCACCGCGGCGAACCAGCCGGTCCCCAGGACGTCGGAGGCGGTCAGGAGGCTCGGGACCAGGTCGTCCGACGGCATGTCCGGGGTGGCGACCAGGGTGCCGTCGGCCAGGGGTACGCGCAGGTACTGCGCCTGGGCCCCGCCGATGCCCTCCCGGTGGACACACGCGCTCTGGTATCCGGACCGGCAGGTCTCGCAGGTGTTGTCGGAGGCGAAGAAGGAGCCGACCACGAACTGCCCCGGCCGCACCGTACGGACGTCGCCGCCGACCTCCTCGACCACACCGACGTACTCGTGCCCCATCGGCCGCGGCCCGTCGAGCTTCTCGATCCCCCGGTACGGCCACAGGTCGGAGCCGCAGACACAGGCCGCGGAGAGCCGGACGACCGCGTCCGTGGGCGCGAGGATCCGTGGCTCGTCGAGCCCTTCGACCCGGACGTCACCAGGGGCGTGCAGGACGGCACCACGCATGGCGGTTCTCCTCTGTCTCAGCTTGGACTCTGACCACGTTTCCCAGGCCGGCCAGCGGGTCGCGCGGCCGGCCACGGGACAACGGCCACCAGCAAAGCGCGGATCCCGCCGAACAGGGAGTTCCTGCTGAAGGGTGTACCGACAGGGCACCCCACCGCCGCGCCACGCGACGTACCGTCGGAGCCGTGGACAACCGCACCGAGGTCCGCGAGTTCCTCGTCTCGCGCCGCGCCAAGATCACGCCCGAGCAGGCCGGCCTGCCCGCCGGGACCAACCGCCGCGTCCCCGGGCTGCGCCGCACCGAGGTCGCCGCCCTGGCCGGGGTCAGCATCGAGTACTACTCCAAGCTCGAACGCGGCGCCCTGGCCGGGGTGTCCGCCAGCGTGCTCGACGCGGTCGCCCGCGCCCTACAGCTCGACGACGCCGAACGGGCACACCTCTTCGACCTCGCCCGCGCCGCCGACGGCAGCGCTCTGCTGAAGCCCCGGCGCCGCCGCACCAGGCAGTGGACCCCGCACCGCAGCCTGCAGTGGACCCTCGACGCCGTCACCGCCGGCCCCGCGTTCGTCCGCAACGGCCGCATGGACCTGCTCGCCGCCAACCAGCTCGCCCGAGCCTTCTACGCCCAGGCGTACGCCGACCCGCAGCGCCCGGCGAACATCGCCCGGTTCACGTTCCTCGACGACAACGCCCACGACTTCTACCCCGACTGGGACTCCGCCGCCGACGTCTGCGTCGCCATCCTGCGTACCGAGGCCGGCCGCGACCCGCGGGACAAGGACCTGCACGACCTCATCGGAGAGCTGTCCACCCGCAGCGCCGAGTTCCGCACCCGCTGGGGAACCCACGACGTCCGGCACCACGGCACCGGCGCGAAACGGTTCCACCACCACATCGTCGGCGACCTCACCCTCGCCTACGAGGGCCTGGAGATGGCCGCCGAACCCGGCCTCACCCTCACCATCTACGCCGCCGAACCCGACTCACCGTCCGAGGACGCGCTGCGCCTGCTCGCCTCATGGGCCGCCTCGCAGGAATCGGACACCACCGCGCAGAAACTGCCCACCGAGTAATTCACCCCAGCGCGCCGGACACCTCATTCCGACGGCCTGTAGGTGCGCTGCATGCCTGCAACCGCTGTGACTAACGGCAGCAAACGGGCACGAGGCCTTTGGGCAGGGTCACTCGCCGGGAGGGATGTTGTCGAAAGCTCCGTCGTGCCACAGGGCCGGGTTGTGCTTGCGCAGGGTTCCTGCGACCCGCGTCAACAGCAGCCAGTTGCCGTCCTGTACCAGTGCGGCGTCCTCGGCTCGATCGTCCAGCACACGGGCCACGGTCGCGAGCATGTTCGGGATGCCTTTGTCGCCCATGTCGTCGGCTCGCATGCGGAAGCCGACGTTGACATAGGTGTCCGGTTCCCACTCCCAGCGGGAGCCGTCGTCGTCCTCGGCGTCGTAGTAGCCGTGGCTACCCGCAGTGATGCTGACCGCGTAGCCGCGCTGTTCGTAGAGGTCGGCGCTGAGAAGTCGTGACTGACCGGGAAGCGTCGGCTTCTCGGTGGCCTCAGGAGCAGCGAGTTCAGCCATCTGCTCCAGAGGGATGTCACCCGCCAGCGTCAATCGGAACTCGACAGCCACGTCCGCGGCCCCCCTTCAGTCCCGGCGCACGATCTGCACGATCGCATGCCCTGGTGTCACCGCGACCAGTTCCTTCAGCCCCGTTATGGGCCAGTCGTCGAACTGCTTGCGCAGGGCTACGAGATCTCCACGCCAGTCCTGAAGGTTCAGCACCACACGCTGCGTCTGCTGCTCGTCGACCTTTTGCGAAACCTCGCTCCAGATGCCCCGCACCGGCTTGGACGCAGAGGGAGAGTAGCAATCGAAGACGTGGCCCTCGATGAGGTAATCAGGATTCTTGTCCGGGTCACCAGCGTCACGCGTGTGGGCGCGAGCGTCTGCCACCTCCTGCTTGGTGGGGTTCTGGTGAAGACGGTAACCCTTGTCGGCAATCGTGTCGGCGCACTCGTTCTCGAGCTGAACCGAGCGTTGCGCCACCACGGACTTCTGGTTGGGCGAGACCTTGGTCCGCGGTCCTGTCGGCGATCCACCGGGCACGCCGGTGGATCGCCTGCTCCAAGGATCGACTGTGGGGCTGCGATCAGTAGAAGCGTCACCCGGGGCAGGAGCGGTCGAGGATGTAGCACCGTTGTCGGGAAGGGCGGGGCTGGCCGGTACGGGACCGCCAGCCCCGGTCAGTTTCCCGAGGACCCCAGCTGTCGTGCTTCGGCGACCGCCGTTTCGATGTGTTGCCGGACGGTGCCGGTGCGCTGGGCCACCAGCACCAGGACCTGCTTGATGCTCTCCAGCGTGTGCAGTAGCGGGCCAGGCTGCCCGCCCTGAAGGACCATGGCGACGAGTTGCTGTGTCTGACCGATCTGGGCGATGGTTCCGGCCATCGCGTCGCGTGCGCTGTCCACCGCGGCCTGGACCGGTGTCAGCCCGGAGATCGTCTCCTGTGGGGTGGGTTCGTGCGGGACGCCTGCGGTGGCCTTCGTCGCTTCACCGATCGAACCGGAGAGGCTGCCGAGGCGGCCCTGGATTCCCGTGATCGCGCTGCGCACCCGGGCCATGCCCGCTGCCATGGCGACGAAGCCGGCCCCCACAGCCCGCAGGGCGACCTCCTGCGCCTGGCTGTCAGCGGCGGCCGTCAGTCCCTGCGCTCTTTCGACACCGGTCAGCAGCGCCCGCAGTTCACCGGCGATGTTCTCGAGGTGCGACACGTAGCCGACTTTCCGTCGAAGGCAATGAATGTGCTGGAGAGCTGAAACTACCCGGGGTATCCATTCGGCCACCAGACCTCACCGACAGCGGGCGCCTGCCGTGTGGACCATGACGGCTCGAACCTCGTCGCCGTACCAACCATGGTCCCGGTCCGGGTTCGCGAGGCGCTTCCAGCTTGCCCATGTCCCGCGCCTTGACGTAGGTCGGTGCTGAGCCGGTGGCTCCCACCGCTGCTGACGCGGCGCCCGCCCCGGTTCAGCGACAACACATGACGCCACCGATGGAGCACCACTCGACGCCGGCCTGGACGTTCGGCCGCGCCGGCACTCACGCTGCGAGTGCCGGCGTCGGGACGGTCGAGGCGCTCAGGCGCAGCCCAACCCCTGGGCGTACGCGGGCGGCGGGTTTCCGGCGGCGACCTTGTCGGCGATCTCCCAGAACACCTCCGGCCAGTCGCCCTCGTCGTTCATCTGGTGCAGCACCCGCCAGTTGTGGCTGCTGCGCAGGGCGTCGCCGGCCCGCTGGAGTGCGGCGGCGTCGCCGACCCGCTTCGCGCGTAGCCATTCGGCGATCCATGCGCAGCCGACCCGGGAGGTCACCTGTGCGCCGAACTGGTAGGAGTCGTTGGTGCCGACGTCACCCAGCGCGGTGGGGTCGAAGTTCGGCGGAAGCGGCACGTCGGCGAGCACCTTGGCCGCCTGCTCGTCCACCCGCCCAGGCGTGACGATCTCCGCCGGAAGCGCGGCCAGCCAGGTGCGTACGTCGACGCGGACGATGTCGGCGAGGACCCCGTCGAAGTCGTCCCGGCTCCAGCCTCCTCCGGTACGGAGTTCGACGAAGACACCGTCGCGGGGGCGGAGCATGACCGCGAAGTCGTCGGAGCTGTAGCGGAACAGGTCACCCGGCCAGCCGTCGACCCGTACCGCCTTCGGGGGGCTGACGTTGCGCCGGTCGGCGTGGAAGCCCTCGTACTGTGCGGCCGGGTACCAGTTCATCTCCAACTGGCGCCCACCGCTGCTGAACGCGATGGTGCCCTGCTGCTCGGTGAACCCGTAGACGGTGGTCACCTTCCAGCCCGGCTGGTCGATGAGCAGCCGCGGGTTCCCCTCGGCGGCCTTCATCGCCACGGGCGAGTAGACGACGGGGGCACCCGCGCTGGCGGCGTCCGTGGGAGGGGCCTGGCTGTCGTCCGGACGCTCTCGGAACACGGTGGAGACGGCGAGGACGCTGGTGAGGACGGCGGCGGCGGTCAGCGCGCCGGCGAAGCGGCGGACCGTGCCGCGCCCCATCCGGGAGCGTGGTGGCGGTGATTCGACGACGCGATCGAGCCTCGGCTCAGACATGATCTCCTCCAGGAGGATCTGCTTCGCCCCGTCCAGGTGCCCGACGACATCGGGTCGGTAGGGGTCGGCGTCTCGAACCATCCGGTCGAGGTGCTCCTCGGTCATCGGTCCTCCTTCGGGGTGGGTGCGGTCAGGACGTCGAGTACATGTCCGGGTGGGTCGGGGTCGTCACGGACGAGGTCGCGCAGCCTGGCCCGGGCGCGCGAGAGGCGGGTACGGACCACGGCCGGGCTCACCCGGAGGACCGCCGCCGCCTCACGGGGCTCCAGCCCCTCCCAGACGGTCAGCATCAGCACCTCCCGGTCCAGCTCGCACAGGCGGGCCAGCGCGGCCCGGACGGTGAGCCGTTCCGGCACCTCACTGCCCGGGTCGGCGGCGATCGCGGCCGTGATCCCCTGCCGTAGCCGCTCGCCCAGCCGCTGCCGGCGTCTGCCACTGCGGTGGTGGTTGGCGAGCACACGCCGGGCGACGCCGTACAGCCACAGCCGGGTCTCGGCGTCCGTCGGCATCTCGTGTCTGCGCCGCCAGGCCACGAGGAAGGTCTCCGCGACCACGTCGGCCGCGTCCTCGGGGTGCTCGACGCGCCGCAGGGCGTACGCCAGCAGCGGCTCGAAGCCGTCGGCGTAGACGCGTCGGAAATGGTCCTCGTGCTCGGTCGCGGAGGTCACGTCCATCCCATGTCCGGTCGGACGCCGATCGTGACGGGCCCGGCCCGGAACGGGCCTCGATCCGTCCCCGCGAGTCGTCCCGGCCGGCCGCGCCCCCCGGAGAGCTGCCGCGGCCCTCCGGTCAGGATCGGCCGGAGCTGATGCGGTCCAGGTGGGGCGCGAGTTCGTCGGTGATCAGCAGGTCGCGGCGGATCTCGTCGTGCGGGTAGCCGGCCCGGCCCACCATGTGCGCCGCGACGGGCGCGGTGGCGAGCTGGAAGGCGCCGACGAGCACGAGGGTGGTGATGTCCACCCCCGTACGCAGGCGCAGCGCGCAGCCGAGCAGGACGAGCAGCAGGCCGAGCACCTGGGGCTTGGCCGCCGCGTGCATCCGGGCGAGCAGGTCGGGGAAGCGCAGCAGCGCCGCCCCGGCGGCGACGCAGAGCAGCGCGCCGGCGATCAGGCAGACGCCGGCGGTGACGTCGAGGACGGCGTCGAGCGTCACTTGTCGTTCCTCCGGGCGGCGAACCGGGCGACGCTGACCGAGCCGACGAACCCGAGGATGGCGAGGACGACCAGCACGGGCAGCGCGGTGGCGTCGCGGCTGTAGGCGGCCTCGGTGGCGATGGCGGCGACGACGACGGCGAGCAGGACGTCGGTGGCGACGGCGCGGTCGAGGATGGACGGTCCGCGGATGATGCGGACGAGGGTCAGTCCGACGGCCACGGCGAGCAGCGCGGCGACGGTCACGGCGACGACGGTCAACTGGGTACCCCTTCCGGGTGGGCCGGCTCCGAGAGGCCGGCGGCGTGGGGTTGCGTCACGCGGCGCAGTTCGTCGGGCGAGCCGATGGCGGCGACGATCCGCGCTTCGAGGTCGAGCACGCCCTGCCGGAACCGCTCCACCTCCTCGCGGCTGCGGACGCCGATGACGTGCACGTAGAGGGTGCCGGTCGTCCGGTCGGCCTCGATGATGAGGCTGCCGGGCACCAGGGACAGCGCCTCGGCGGTCAGCGTGAGGTTGAGGTCGGTGTTGACCCGCAGCGGTACGGCGATGATCGCGCTGAGCGGGGGGTGCCCGATCCGCATCGCCAGCCAGGCGATCTGGGCGGAGGCGACCACGAGGTCCCGCAGGAACCGCACCCAGAACCGGGCGAGCGGCACGGGGCGGATCCGCCCGGCGAAGGTCACCGGCGGCAGCGGGAACACCGCCAGCAGCACGACGGAGAGCACCAGCCCGCTGATCACGTTGGCCCAGGAGAGGGTGCCCCACAGCAGGACCCAGACGCTGGTCAGCCCGGTCACGGCGACGATCCGGTTGCGCCGGCGGGCCCTGCGCGTCAGCGGCGGGTTCGCCGGCCCGGTGGGGCCCGTCGGATTCGTCCGGTCACCGGTCACGGGGCACCGTCCGGGAACACGGCCTCGACGTACGGGGTCCGGCGCAGCAGGTCGTCGGCGGCGTCGGTGCTGATGTCGAACAGCGGCCCGGCCACCGCGGTCAGCGCCAGGCCCAGCACCACCAGGGCGGCGGTCGACCCGATCATCAGCCGGGGCAGCACGACGCCCGACCCTTCGGGGTCCGGTGCCCGGCGCGGCTGCTCGGCGCCGTCGGTGCGGGCGGCCCGGACGGCGTCGCCGGCCTCCGGCATGTCCGGGTGCGGGGCGCGCCAGAAGGCGAGGTTCCACACGCGGGCGATGGCGTAGAGGGTGAGCAGGCTGGTGAGCAGCCCGCCGGCGACGAGCGTCCACGCCAGCGCGCCGCCGTCGTCCACGCCGGCCTGGACGAGGCCGAGCTTGCCGAGGAAACCGGAGAACGGTGGGATGCCGGCGAGGTTGAGCGCGGGTACGAAGAACAGCACGGCCAGCAGCGGCGAGAGTCGGGCCAGCCCGCCGAGGCGGTCCAGGGCGGTGCTCCCGCCACGGCGTTCGACGAGGCCGGCGGCGAGGAACAGGGTCGTCTGGATGGTGATGTGGTGCACCACGTAGAAGATCGCCGCGGACAGCCCGAGGGAGGTGCTCAGGCCGACGCCGAAGAGCATGTAACCGATGTGGCTGATGAGGGTGAACGACAGCAGCCGTTTGACGTCGGACTGGGCGACCGCGCCGAGGATGCCCACCACCATCGTCAGCGCCGCCACCACCAGCAGCAGGTCGGCGGTGCGCCCGCCGGGGAACAGCAGCGTCTCGGTGCGGATGATCGCGTACACGCCGACCTTGGTGAGCAGGCCGGCGAAGACCGCGGTGACCGGGGCCGGGGCGGTCGGGTAGCTGTCCGGCAGCCAGGCCGACAGCGGGAACACGGCCGCCTTGATGCCGAAGGCGAGCAGCAGCATCCCCTGCAGCACCAGCCGCAGGTCGTCCGGCAGCGCGTCGAGCCGGTCGACGAGCTGGGCCAGGTTGAGCGTGCCGGTCGCCGCGTAGACCAGGCCGATCGCGACCAGGAAGATCAGCGACGAGAGCAGGCTGACCACGACGTACGTGGTGCCGGCCCGGATCCGGGTCTCCGTGCTGCCGAGGGTCAACAGCACGTAGCTGGCCACCAGCAGGATCTCGAAGCCGACGTAGAGGTTGAACAGGTCGCCGGAGAGGAAGGCGTTGCACACGCCGGCGGTCAGCACGAGGTAGGTCGGGTGGTAGACCGACAGCGGCGTCTCCTCGTTGCCGTCGGCCGTGCCCTGCCCGATCGAGTAGACCAGCACGCAGAGGGTGACGGCGGCGGAGACGACGAGCATGAGCGCGGCGAGCTGGTCGGCGACCAGGACGATGCCCAGCGGCGCCACCCAGCCGCCGACCTCGACGACCAGCGGCCCGTCGACGGAGGAGCGGACCAGCAGCGTGGCCGCCACGGCGACGGTGGCGGCGAGGACCGTGAGGCTGACCCAGCGCTGGGCGCGGGGCCGGCCGACGAGCAGCAGCGTCAGGGCCGCGCCGAGCAGCGGCATCACCACCGGCAGGGGTACGAGCCAGGTCATCGGCCCCTCCCCGCGTCCCCGGCCGGGCTCGCCGTGGCGTCGTCGGCGGGCACGGTGACCAGGGCGACGTCGCCGTCACCGTCTCCGGCGTCGGTGTCGGCGGTGCCCGGCCCCTCGTCCCGGTCGGCCAGCTCCATGATCCGGCGGTCCTCGACGTCGTCCTGCACCTCGTCGTGCCCGTTGAGGTGCCAGCTGCGGTACGCCAGGGCAAGCAGGAACGCGGTCATGCCGAGGGTGATGACGATCGCGGTCAGCACCATGGCCTGGGGCAGCGGGTCGCTCATGTCCCCCTCGGCGGTGGTGCCGACGATCGGCGGCCCGCCGGCCCTGCCGCCGGTGAGCAGCAGGAGGTTGGCGCCGTTGCCGAGCAGGATGACGCCCATCAGCACCCGGGTGAGGCTGCGTTCCAGCAGCAGCGTCACCCCGGCGGCGAAGAGGACACCGACCACGAGGACGTAGGTCAGGTTCGGGTTCACACCAGCTCCTTCGTCCGGTCGTCGGCCTGTTCGGTCTCGCGTTGGTCGGTCTCCTGCTGGCGGTCCATCTCCGCGCCCAGGCTGCGCAGGATGTCCAGGACCAGGCCGACGACGATGAGGTAGACGCCGACGTCGAAGAAGACCGACGTGACGAAGTGGACGTGGCCGAGGACCGGCAGGTGCAGGTCCAGCAGGGCGCTCTGGAGGAACTCCCCGCCCAGCAGCATCGCGGCGACGCCCGTGCCGACCGCGACGAACAGCCCGGCGCCGAGCACCGCGCCGGCGTCGACGGGGGCGGCCCCGTTGAGTTCGGTGCGTCCGCCCGCCAGGTAGCGCACGGCCAGCGCGAGCCCGGCGACCAGCCCGGCGGCGAAGCCGCCGCCCGGGGCGTTGTGCCCGGAGAAGAGCAGGTAGATCGAGAAGAGCACGATGGCGTGGAACAGCAGCCGGGTGACGACCTGGAGGATGACCGACTGTTGGCGGGTGGTGGCGCCGGTGGTGAGCCAGCGGGGCCGCGCCGACTCGGTGCGGCCGACGCCGGGGATGCCCCTGCGCAGGTCGAGGTCCCGGGAGTGGCGGAAGATGAGGCTGGCCACGCCGGTGGCGGCCACCACCAGGACGGCGATCTCGCCCATGGTGTCCCAGGCCCGGATGTCCACCAGGGTCACGTTGACGATGTTCTTGCCGCCGCCGTAGGAGACGGCCTCGTCGGGGAAGTCGACGGAGATCGGGGTGGCGATCCGCGCTCCGGCCGCGACGTACGCCATGCCGGCGGTGACCACGCCCACGGCGACGCCGAGCGCGATGCGACCGCGCCGGCTGGACCGGATGGGCCGCTCGGAGAACTTGGCGGGGAGGTGGCGCAGGACCAGCACGAACATGACGATCGTGACGGTCTCCACCAGGAACTGGGTCAGGGCCAGGTCGGGGGCGCCGTGCAGGATGAACAGCAGCGCGGTGCCGTAGCCGGCGACGCCGACGAGGATCATCGCGGTCAGTCGGCGCCGGGCGCGGGCGGCGGCCACGGCGGCCACGATCACCACCGCGGCGGCGACGGCCTGCAACGGGGTGTCCCACAGCTGGAACCGCTGCGGCCAGGGCATCCCGGCCAGCAGCGCCCCACCCGGCAAGGCGATCAACACCAGCAGGATGACGCCGAGGTAGAACGGGAGGGATCCGCGCTGGGTGGCGCCGGTCAGCTCCACCGCGAGCCGGTCCACGCCGCCGATGAGCCGGTCGTAGACCGCGGCCCCGTCGAAGGGCAGGCGGGCCGCCGGGCCCAGCCGCCCCCGGTGCCGCAGGAGGAACAGCCCCACACCGCCGGCGACCGCCAGCGCCGACAGGCCCAGCGCCAGGGTCGGCCCGTGCCACAGCGCGAGGTGGTAGCCGGGCTCGGCACTCGGGTACAGGTCCGCGTACGGGGCGAGGACCTTGTCGACGGCGGGCGCGAAGAGCCCCGCCGCCAGGCCTGCGGCGGCGAGCACGACGGCCGGCGCGAGGAAGGGCCACCGGACCGGCCGGGCCTGGGTGGCGGGCACGTCGCCTTTGGTGGCGAACGCGCCCCAGACGAAGCGCAGCGTGTACGCCACGGTCAGCGCCGAGCCGAGCACCACGCCGGCGAGCACCACCAGGTCGGCGGTGCCGCCGTGCAGGAACGCCTCGACCGCCGCCTCCTTGGCGACGAATCCGGCCAGCGGCGGAAGGCCGGCCATGGAGGCCGCCGCGAGGCCGGCCACCGCCGCGAGCGCCGGTGCCCGCCGCCCGAGGCCGCTGAGTTCGCGCAGGTCACGGGTGCCGGCGACGTGGTCGACGACCCCGACGACGAGGAACAGGGTGGACTTGAACAGCGCGTGGGCCAGCACCATCGCCGCGCCGGCCAGCGCGGTGTCGCGGGTGCCGGCGCCGAGGACCACCATCAGCAGGCCGAGCTGACTGACCGTGCCGTAGGCCAGCAGCAGCTTCAGGTCGGCCTGCCGCAGCGCCGCCCAGCCGCCGAGGAACATGGTGATCAGCCCACCGGCCAGCAGCACGGGCCGCCACGGCGTGACCCCGACCACGGCCGGTCCCATCAGCGCGACGAGGAACACACCGGCTTTGACCATCGCGGCGGCGTGCAGGTAGGCGCTGACCGGGGTGGGCGCGGCCATCGCGCCGGGCAGCCAGAAGCTGAAGGGGAAGATCGCCGACTTGCTCAGCGCGCCGAGCAGGATCAGCACGAGGGCCACGGCCAGGTAGCCGCCGCCGGGCAGGTCCGTGGCGATCTCGGACCAGCGGTAGGTGCCGGCGTGCTGCCCGAGCATGACGAACCCGGCGAGCATCGCCAGGCCGCCCAGGGTGGTCACCAGCAGCGCCTGCATGGCGGCGCGCCGGCTGGCGCGTCTGGTGGGGTCGCTGCCGATCAGCAGGTAGGAGAGGACGGTCGTCAGCTCCCAGAACACGTACAGCAGCAGCAGGTCGTCGGAGACCACCAGGCCGAGCATCGCCCCGGCGAAGGCGACGAAGACGGCCGCGAAGCGGCCCAGGCCCGGGTCGTCGGAGCGGAAGTAGCGGGCGCTGTAGGCGAGCACCAACGCCCCGACCCCGCCGACGAGCACCACCATCAACCAGGCCAGGGTGCCCATCCGCAGGGCGATCTCCAGGCCGAGCTGCGGGACCCAGGTGACCGTCTCGACGACCGGGGTGCCGGAGCGGACCGTCCCGGTCCGGGTCAGCGCCCAGACCAGGGTCGCGGCCGGGGCCAGGGCCACCAGGTAGAGGGCCCGTCGCCCCCAGATACGTATCAGTCCCGGGGCGATCACGGCTGCGAGTGCGTGGACCGCCACCAGAACCAGCACATACCCTCCCCAGAGCTCGACAGCCGGTTAGCCAACCCTAACCGGTAAGGAGCGAATCTGCATATTGCCGATACGGGGTCGGCGGCGTGCCCGCGCCCGCCGAGCGGTCGTCGACCTCCCGCGCGCGGAGATCCACGGCGGCCGATGTGACGGCGTCGTCGCCCGCGCTCCCCCTGCCTATCATGATCAGGAGGCGATCGCCCACCCTCCGGATACCCTTGGCGGCCTGGCGAACAGGGCGGACGACGCGCACCCGGGCACGCCGGACGACGCCCGAGATCGAAGACGACGGATGGGTGGGACGATGCGGAGTGGGTTGCTGGTGTCGACCCGGACGGCGCTCGCCGGGGCGACGGGCAACGCCCTCGTGATGGGTGTGGCCGAGGTGAGCACGCCGCTCGGCTGGGTGCTGCTTCCGGGGCTGCTCGGCGTGTCCACCCGCCCCCGGGTGGCGGCGCTGGTCTCTGCCTGGGCGGCCGCCCTGCTGGCGGCGTCCGTGGTCGTCCCCGTCGTACCCGGGCACCGCGCCGACCCGTGGGCGCTCGGCGCCTCCGTGGCGAGCCTGGCCGCCGTACCGCTGCTGGCCTGGGCCAGGCGACGCCGCGAGGAGCGCGCGGTCGCCCGCGTGCCCGCGCCGCGCGACGTCGCCGTGTTCACCATGCCCGCCGGCACGGGCCGCGCCGCGCTGGCCGTCTGCCGCGCCCCGGGGGAGGTCGCCGCGGCGGTACCGCTGCGCCGGGGCGGCCTGCGCGTCCTCGTCGGCGTGGCGCACGGCGCCACCCTGGCCCGCCCGGAGCACACCCGGGCGCTGGAGTCGGCCTTCCGCGACGAGGCCCTGCGCGGCGGAGGATCGCTGCCGCGGATCGCCGGGGCCCTCGACCACCTCGTGCGGGACATCGCCCCGGGCGGCTACCTCGCCGCCACCCTGGTGGAGGTCTCCCCCGACGGGCGCGTCACCCTGCTGCGCCGCGGCGGCCCGGACGTCGCCGCGCACGCCGGGGACGCGACCCGTCCCGGGGACCTGCCCGACGCCGGCCCGCTCGGCCTGGCCGGGACGGTGCCGACGAGCGTGGCGGAGGCGCCGGCCGGCGCCCGGCGACTGGCGGTCGCCCCGGCCGCCGACGGCGCCGGATCGCGCCGGCTGACCGACGAGGCGCTGCGCTCCCCGCGTGCCGCGGACGCCGTGGTCGCGCTGACCCGACGCCCCGGCGGCGGTCGCCGGAGCGGCCCGGCGCTGGTGGTCGACCTGCGGCCCGAGCGGCCCGCCTGACCGCCGGCCCCGCCCCGGCGGCCGGCGGCGGGTCCGGTCAGCGCTGCCAGCGCACGACCCCGCCGACCACGGTGAGCGCCACCGTGAGGTCGCGCAAAGCCGCCGGCTCGACCCGGTACGGGTCGGTGGGCAGCGCGATGAAGTCCGCGAGCATCCCCGGGGTCAGCCGCCCCTTGAGGTGCTCCTCGTAGGAGGCGTACGCGCCGGCCTCGGTGAAGCAGCGCAGCGCCGTGTCGAGATCCACCCGCTCGTGCGGGTCCACGCCGCCGGGCGGGGTGCAGTCGGGCTGCTGCCGGGTCACCGCGGCGTGGATGCCGAAGAACGGATCCGGGTCCTCCACCGGGGCGTCCGAACCGAACGCCACCGTCGCGCCGGCGTCCAGCAGGCTGCGCCAGGCGTACGAGGCGAGGTCCCGGCCGGCGAGCATCCGGCTGGTCAGGGGGATGTCGCTGGTGCAGTGGGTGGGCTGCATCGAGGCGGTCACGCCCAGCCGGGCGAGCAGCGGCACGTCCGCCGGGCGCAGGTGCTGGGTGTGCTCGATCCGGTGCCGCAGCCGCCGTACCGCCCCGGCGACCGTCGGGTTGGTACGCGCCGACTCCTGCCAGTTGGCGTACGCCCGCAGCACCATCTGGTTCGCCGCGTCGCCGATGGCGTGCGCCGCGACGGCGATGCCGGCCCCGGCCGCCTTCGCCACCAGCCGCTCGAACTCCTCCGCCGGGGTGACCGCGATGCCGTGGTTGTGCGGCTCGCCCTCGTACGGCTCGGTCATCAGGCACGTGTGCGAGCCGAGCGCCCCGTCGGTGAAGATCTTGACCGGGCCGGTGCTGAGCCAGCGGTCCCCGTCGCCGGTCGCCCAGCCCCGGTCGATCACCTCGTCCAACGCGGTCGACGGGATGGACTTGTGCACCCGCAGCGGCAACTCGCCCCGGGCGTACAGGGTCTCGTAGGCGGCCCGGCAGTCCATACCGTCGAGGTCGTGGATGCTGGTCAGGCCGACGGAGAGCAGCCGGGGCAGGTGGGTACGCAACTGCGCGACCAGGTCGCCGGCGAGCGAGGAGCGCATGACGTCGTACGCCGCGTCCCCCGCCGCCTCCCGCAGGATGCCGGTCGGCTCGCCGCGTTCGTCGCGGACGATCTGCCCGCCGACCGGGTCGGGGGTGTCGGCGTCGATGCCGAGCCGGCGGAGGGCGGCCGTGTTGACCCAGGTGGTGTGCCCGTCGATGCTGGGCAGCACGGCGGGCCGGTCCGGGCAGACGCGGTCCAGCTCGGCCCGGGTCGGCTGCACCGGCCGGTCCCACTTGTGGCTGTCCCAGCGTCCCCCGAAGAGCCAGGCGTCGGGCGGCAGGGTGGCGGCGTGCCGCCCGATCCGCGTCAACGCCTCGTCGAGGCTCGTCGTACCGCGCAGGTCCACCTGCTCCAGGCCGCGCACGTAGAGCGCCGAGTGGAGGTGGCTGTCGATCAGCCCGGGCAGCACGGCCATCCCGGCGAGGTCGACCCGGCGCGCCCCGGCGCCGGCGCGGTCGCGGCACTCGTCGAGGTCTCCGACGGCGACGATCCGCTCGCCGCGTACCAGCATCGCCTCGGCGTGCGGGCGGGCGGGGTCGAGCGTGTGGATCCGGGCGTTCTCGAAAACCGTACCGGTCATGGGCTGCCTGCTTCGACGGTCGGGCGGGGGCCGTCCATGCTAGACAGCCCCGGCGACGGGCGCGGTGGCACCCGGAGGCGGGACGTCGGGGAGGGCCACCACCGGGCCGCCTGCGGTACGCTGCCGACCAGTCACTACTACGACCTGTCGTGATTGTCGTCGGGGGCACCCGCTCTCCGGCGGCCCGACACGGAGGTGCCGGATGGCTGACGACGCGGAGCTGACCGCGTGGGCGCTGGCCGCCGGCCGGGGTGACCGGGCGGCCGCCGCCTGCTTCGTTCGGGCGACGCAGCAGCAGGTCCGCCGCTTCCTCGCCGCGCTGGTCGCGCCCCGCGAGGCGGACGACCTGACCCAGGAGACCTTCCTGCGGGCGATGCGGTCGCTGCCGTCGTACGCCGGGCGCTCCTCGACGCGGACGTGGCTGCTCGCCATCGCCCGCCGGGTCGCGGCGGACCACGTCCGCACCGTGACGTCACGGCCGCGCACGGTGCCGATGCCGGACGGGTACGACGTCCCCGACCCGGCGCGCAGCGGCTTCGACCGGCAGGTCGTGCTCGAACGCCTCATCGCGGCGTTGCCCAGGGACCGGCGGGAGGCGTTCGTCGCCACCCAGGTTCTCGGCCTGTCCTACGCCGAGGCAGCGGAGGTGTGCGGCTGCCCGGTGGGCACCATCCGCTCCCGGGTGGCCCGGGCCCGGGAGGATCTGGTCGCCGCCGTGCGCAGCTGGTCGGAGCCGGACACGGGCCGGGGCGGCGACGCCACCGGCTGAGCCGCCTGCCCGCCCTGACCTGCGGGAAGGCGATGGTCCACGAAACCGCGCGGGAACCAACGACGGGTCCGGGACGACTACCGGTACATGGGGTGTGAGCAGTGGCGTGAGGTGCTGTCGGCGCAGTTGGACGGGGAGGAGACCGCGGCCGAGCGGACGGCGGTGGCGGCCCACCTGGCCGGCTGCGGCGGCTGCCGGACGTGGTACGACCGGGCCACGGCGGTGACCCGCCGGGCCCGACTGTCGGTCGCCGTCGCCGGTGACGACCGCACCGACGTCATCCTCGGCGCGCTGCCCACCCCCGCTCCGCGTCGCCGGCGGGAGCGGGTCGTGCTCACCCTGCGGGCGGTCCTGGGGCTGGTCGGGGCACTGCAACTCGTGCTGGGCCTGGCGCAGATCGGGCGCGGCACGGCGAGCGCCCACGCGCACGCGGCGGCCGGCGGGCTGATGTCGGGGCACCTGTGGCACGAGTCGGCGGCGTGGAACGTCGCCGTGGGCGCGGGTTTCCTCTTCGTCGCGGCCCGGCGCACGCCGCCGACCGGGCTGGTGCCGATGTTGAGCGCCTTCGTCGGCATGCTTGCGCTGCTCTCGGTCAACGACCTGCTGACCGGGCGGGTGGACACCGCCCGGCTGGTCAGCCACGGTTTCCTGCTCGCGGGCTACGTCATCGTCGTCGCCATGTCCCGCCCGGGGCTGCGCCCCGACGGCCCGGCGCGGCGCAGCCGTCCGGACGAGCCCCGCTGGAGCCTGCCCGCCGACGAGCCCACGGAGTCGCCGGGGCTGCGGCTGCTCCCGTCGCCGTATCCCGGCTCCGCGCGCGTCTCCGACCGCCGCGCGGCCTGACCGGGCTCCGGGCCGAGGTGCCCGCCCGGGTCGGAACATCCCCGGCTCCCCGCCCGGCCTGCCCCGAGGGCGGCTGCCTCGGCCGCCGACCGCTCGGCTGACCACCACCACCATTCAGGAGAAGCACCAGACATGCACACCCGGTTCCGCCGCCCGACCGCCGCGGCCCTCGTCGCCGCCGCGCTGGCCGCCGCCGCGCTGCTGCTCGTACCGGCCGCCCCCGCCGCCGCGCACAACACGCTGCGGGCCGCCAGCCCCGCCGAGGGCGACCGCCTGACGACCCCGCCGACGAAGCTCACGCTGGAGTTCGCCCAGCGGCTCGACCCGACCTTCACCACCATCGCGCTGACCGACGCCGCCCGGCGGAAGGTCCCCACCGGTGCGCCCGCCGTCGACGGGACGAAGGGCACGGTGACCGTCGACGAGACGCTGGGCGAGGGCACCTACACCGTGGCCTACCGGATCGTCTCCGCCGACGGGCATCCCGTGCAGGGGTCGTACCGGTTCACCGTCGCCGGCGGCGTCGACACCGCCGGCGGGGCGACCGCCACCCCGCCGACCGCCGCCGCATCGTCCGCCACCGCACCGACGGCCGCCACCGCGCCGCCGGCCGCCGTGTCGGTCGGACCCGCCGCCGCCTCGGCGACCGGCTCGGGCGGCCCCGGGACGGGCGCCGTGCTGCTGGCCGCCGGGGTCCTGGTGGCCGTCCTCGGCGGGGGCGCGCTGCTGCTGCGCCGGCGCCGCGAGACCCGCTGACCGGCAGCACCCCGACCCTCGGAGCCCCGGCACCTGCCCAGGGCCGCGAACCGCCGCCCTCCCCGAACCCAAGGGACACCGACGTGCCAGACACCACTTCCCGCCCCGCCCAGCCCGTCCGGGGCCCGGGCGCCGAGCCCGTGGCGACTACGGCGGGTGACGCCAACGTGGACGACCGGCTTGCCGCCGTCGCCCCGGTCGCGGCCACGCCCGGCCCCGACCTCCGTCCCGGCTCCCGGGGGCGTGGCGGGTGGCTCGTACCCGTCGCGGCCGTGGCGTCGGCGGTGGCCGTACTCCTGCTCGGCCTGCGTGCCGGCGACGCGCTCGCGGTCGCGATCCCCGGGCTGCCCGACCCGGGGCCGGTCACGACGTGGGCGCTGCCCGTGGTCCGGCTGCTCGCCGACGGCCTCGCCACCCTGACGGTCGGCATGGTGGTGACGGCGGCCTTCCTGCTGCCCGGCGACGGGCGCAGCGTCTCGGCGTACGGCTGGCTGCTGCTGCGCCGCGCGGGCGCGGCGGCGGCGGGCTGGGCGGTGACCGCGGTGACGCTGATCGTGCTGACGGTCTCGGACCTGCTCGGCGTCCCCGTGGACGAGCTCGGCGTCCCCACCGTGGTCAGCTTCGCCTCCTCGATCTCGCAGGGGCGGGCGCTGCTGCTCCAGGCGGGGCTGGCGCTGGCGGTGGCGGTGCTGGCCCGGGTGGGCGTCTCGCGTGGGCTCGCCGCCGCGACGGCGTTGATCGCGCTGGTCGGGGTGCTGCCGCCGGCGTTCACCGGGCACGCCGCCGGGGCGGGCAACCACCAGATCGCGGTGTCCAGCCTCGCCCTGCACGTGCTGGCCGCCGCCCTCTGGGTCGGCGGCCTGGTGGCGCTGCTGATGGTCCGCCGCAGCCGGCAACTGGCCGACGCCGCCGGCCGGTACGGCCGCCTCGCCCTGGGCTGCTTCGTGGCCGTCGCGGTGAGCGGAACGGCCAACGCCGCCGTACGCCTCGGCGACGTCTCCCAGCTCTGGCAGTCCCGGTACGGCTGGCTGGTCCTCGGCAAGCTCGTCGCCCTGGCGGTCCTGGGCACCCTGGGCGCCGTGCACCGGTCGCGGACCCTGCCGGCCCTGCGCGCGGGCCGGCGCGGCGCGTTCGCCCGGCTGGCCGCCGGCGAGGTGGTCGTGTTCGCCGCCACCGTCGGGCTGGCGGTGGCGCTGTCCCGCAGCCCCACCCCGGTGGCGCAGGACCCCCTCGACGCCGACCCGATCACCGAGCTGCTCGGCTTCCCGATGCCCGCCGCGCCGACCCCGGAACGCCTGGTGGGCCAGCCGCTGCCGGACATGTTCTTCCTGACCCTCACCGTCCTCGGCATCGGCGGTTACCTGGCCGGGGTGTGGCGGCTGCACCGGGCCGGGCACCGCTGGCCGCTGGCCCGGACCGCGAGCTGGTCGGCCGGTCTGCTGCTGCTGGCCGCCGTCACCAACCTGGGCGTGGCCCGCTACGCGTACGTGCTGTTCAGCGCCCACATGGTGCAGCACATGGTGTTGTCGATGCTGGTGCCGATCCTGCTCGTCGGCGGCGCCCCGGTCACCCTCGCCCTGCGCGCCCTGCGCCGCCCCACCGACCCGCAGGTCCGTGGGGCCCGGGAGTGGCTGCTGCTGGCGCTGCACAGCCGGCCCGCGAGGCTGCTCACCCACCCCCTGGTCGCGCTGGGCATCTACGCCGGCAGCCTCTTCGGTCTCTACCTCAGCGACCTGCTCGGCGCGCTGATGCGCTCCCACCTCGGGCACCTGGCCATGCTCACGCACTTCGTGGTCGCCGGGTACCTGCTGTTCTGGGTGCTCATCGGGGTCGACCCGGGCCGGCCGAGGCTCGCCCACCCCCTCCTGGTGATCATCCACCTCGCGTCGATGATGGCGCACGGCTTCTTCGGCCTCGTGCTGATGCAGACCACCAGCCTCATCGCCCCGGACTGGTACGTCGCCGTGCACCCGGACTGGGCGTCGTCGCTGATGGAGGACCAGCGGCTGGGCGCGGGCATCGCCTGGGCGTTCGGGGAGATCCCCGCCGCGGTCGTCCTGGTCGTGCTGGTCCGCCAGTGGATCCGCGCCGACCGGCGGGAACAGGCCCGCCTCGACCGGGCCGCCGCCCGCGCCGAGGCCACCGGCGAGCCGGACGACCTGGCCCGCTACAACTCCTTCCTGGCCGCCGCCGGCCGCGCCGATCCCGCCGGCCCTGATGGTTCCGCCGCCCCCGGCGACGGTCGGGTCCGACGCGCGGGGCCCGACTGAGGGCGCCTCACGCGGCGACGGTCATGGCGCGGGCGGGTGGTAGGTGATGGCGGGCCGCCCGGTGCCCGGGTGCGTCGCGACGTCGGCCCGCACCCCGTAGACGTCGGCGAGCAGCCCGGGGGTGAGGACCTCGGCGGGCGTACCGGCGGCGACGACCCGCCCGGCGGCCAGGACGACCACCGCGTCGCAGAACATGGCGGCCAGGTTGAGGTCGTGCAGCGCGGCCAGGGTGGTGACCCCGGAGCGGCGGACCAGGTGCAGCAGGTGCAGCTGGTGGCCGATGTCGAGGTGGTTGGTGGGCTCGTCGAGCAACAGCAGCAGCGGTTGCTGGGCCAGGGCGCGGGCCAGCTGCACCCGCTGCCGCTCGCCGCCGGAGAGGGTGTGCCAGCGGCACCCGGCGTACCCGTCCAGGTCCACCCGGGCCAGCGCGTCGGCCGCCGCGGCGCGGTCGGCGCCGCTGTCGGACCAGCGCGAGCCGCGGTGGGGCGTACGGCCGAGCAGCACCACCTCGCCGACGGTGAGGTCCAGGTCCGTGTCGGCGTGCTGGGCGAGCAGCGCCGTCCGGCGGGCCAGCGTGACCCGGGGCAGGGCGGCGACGTCGTCGCCGCCGACCGTGACCAGCCCGGCGTCCGGCGCGGCGAGCCGGGCGACGATCCGCAGCAGGGTGGTCTTGCCGCAGCCGTTGGGGCCGAGCAGCCCGACGAGGCTGCCCGCCGGCACCGCGCAGGTGACGTCGTCGAGGATCCGCCGGGCCGCGACGGACCAGGACACGCCGGTGACGGTGAGCATCAGCCACGCACCTTCCGGCGGTGCAGCAGGACCACGAAGGCGGGCACCCCGAGCAGGGCCGTCAGCACGCCGACCGGCAGCTCCCGGGGCGCGAAGAGGGTCCGCGCGGCGGTGTCCACCCAGACCAGGAAGATCGCCCCGGCGAGGACGACGACGGGCAGCAGGCGCCGGTGGTCCGCCCCGGTGAGGAACCGGGCGGCGTGCGGCAGGATCAGCCCGACGAAGCCCACCGCGCCGCTGACGGCGACCAGCGCCGCGGTGAGCAGCGCGGTGGCGACCAGCAGCAGCCACCGGACCCGGGCGACGGGGACGCCGAGGGTCGCCGCGGCGTCCTCGCCGAAGGCGAACGCGTTGAGCGTGCGGGCGTACGCCGCCACCAGGGCGAGCACGGCGGCCAGGACCGGCGCGGCCCAGGCCAGGGCGGCCCAGTCGACGCGGGCCAACGAGCCGGAGAGCCAGAACGTGATGCTCTGGGTGGCGTGCGGGTCGGCGACCCAGATGATGACGAACGAGGTCGCCGCCCCGCAGAGCTGCGCGACGGCCACGCCGGCCAGCACCACCCTGGTGGGGGCCAGTGCCGCCCGCCGGCCGGCCACCGCGGCCACGACCGCGAACGCGGCCAGTGCCCCGGCGAAGGCGCCCCCGGTGAGCGCGGCGACCCCACTGCCGAAGCCCAGGACGAGGACCGCGACCGCGCCGAGCGACGCCCCCGAGGAGACCCCGAGCAGGTACGGGTCGGCCAGCGGGTTGCGGGTGACGGTCTGCATCACCGCGCCGACGGCCGCCAGTCCGCCTCCCACGGCGGCGGCCCCGAGCACCCGGGGCAGGCGCAGCCGCCAGACGATGTGCTCGCGCAGCAGCGGCACCTCGGCGTGCGGGAGTCCCAGCCGGTCGGCCACGACCGACCAGACCGTCGACACGGGGATGTCGGCCGGCCCGACGGTGACGGCCACCCCGATCGACACGACCAGCCCGGCCAGCAGGGCGACCAGCAGCACCACCAGGCCGAGCGGGTTGGCCGCCCGGACTCCGGCGGGGGTGGCGCGGTCGGCGGACCCGAGGGCGGCGCGGTCGGCGGACCCGGGGCCGGCGCGGCGGGTCGGGTCGGGGGCGGTGCGGCGGGCTGGTCCGGGGCCGGCGCGGCGGGCCACGGCGGTCAGCGGTCCGCCCCGGCGGGGAGCTGCGCCACGCCCGCGGCGAGCGCCTCGACGCCCAGCACGACGCGCACCCCGGCGGAGGTGGAGGAGAACGGGATGACGACGAACCGTTGCCGGGCCACCGCCGGCAGCTCCTTCAGGCCGGGGTGGCGGGTCAGGAAGGCCCGCTTCGCGGCGGCCGCGTCCCAGCCCGCGTCGACCAGCACGATCACGCCGGGGTCGCGGTCCACGACCGCCTCCCAGCTGGTGTCGGCCCAGCCGCCGGTGAGGTCGCCGAACACGTTGCCCACCCCGACCGCCGACATGATCATGTTGGGGCTGCCGCAGCAGGCGCCCACGCTCGGGGCGTCGGCGCCGGCGTCCCACCAGAGCACGGACACGTCCCGCGCGCCGCCGATCCGGGCGGCGGCCGTCGCGATCCGGGCCCGCTGGTCGGCGATGAGCTTCTCGGCCCGCTCCGGCACCCCGAAGACGGCCGCCACGTCCCGGATCTCGGCGAACACGTCCTCGACGGTCAGCTTCGCCGGCCGGTGCTGCTTCGGGCACCCGGCCGGCGAGAGGTACGTGCCGATGCCGAGCCCCGCGAGCGCGGCGCGGTCGCCGACGCCCTCGTCGCCGAAGGCGCTGTGGAACGAGGCGTAGACGAAGTCCGGCGCCGCCTCCAGCAGCTTCTCCTTCGCCGGGTACCTGTCCGACAGCACCGGCACGGCGGCGTACGCGGCGGCGTGCTCCGGCAGGATCGCGTCGTCCAGGTACGCCGTGCCGGCCATCCGGTCGGCGAGGCCGAGCGCCAGCATGATCTCCGTGGCGGGCTGGTTCAGGGTCACCGCCCGCTCGGGCGGGGCGGCGACGGTGACCGGCGTACCGCAGTTGGTCAGCGCGACCGGAGCGGCGGACGGCGGGGGCGTCGTGGCCGGGGCGTCCGTGGCGCACCCGGCGAGCAGGACGACGAGGACGGACAGGGGCGCGGCAACGCGCCGGGACAGGGTGGACCGCACTGCGCGCACGCGCATCGGGACCGCCTTCCAACACCTCGTGGACGGGTCATCGCAGTGCCGTGGCCGGTCTCCTGGCTGACGGGAGGTGCGTCCGTGGCCGGCCTTCCCAGGCGGGTTACGCCCAGTGACCTCGTACGACGAGGGCCGCGAACTTCCCGATCACAGTGGCGAGGGCCGCACCGGTCTTGCACCGGCTTCCCGAGCACCACGGCAGCGTCACCCTAGCCGCCGACCGCCCCGAAAGTCACGTGACGAACACCGTCAGGGACGGTCCGCCGGGGGCTGTCGGGAGGGCGCGCCGGTCAGGGCTGCGCGGCGGTCGGCAGGTCGACCACCCGGGTGGCCCAGCGGGCCATCAGCGCCGGGTCGTGGGTGATGAGCAGCACCCCGGCGGCGTGCTGCCGCTGGTAGTCGGTGATGACGGCCGCGAGGTGCGCCTGGGTGGAGGCGTCGAGCATGGCGGTGGCCTCGTCGCAGAGCAGGTAGTCGGGCCGGTGCACGAGCGCGCGGGCGAGGCAGGCGCGTTGCAGCTGCCCGTCGCTGACCGCGTGCGGGCGGCGGGCGAGCAGGTCGGGCGTGAGGCCGACGAGGTCGGCCAGCTCCGCCGCCCGGGCCCGCGCCGGTTCCTCGGGCGTGCCGGTGGCGCGCAGCGGCTCGGCGATGATGTCGGCGAGGCCCAGCCGGGGATCGGTGGCGGCGCGGGGGCTCTGGAACAGGATCGCGACCCGGGTACGGACGGCGGCGGGCACCCGGTGCCGGGAACCCGCAACCCGGTGGCCGTCGAGGGTGACGTGCCCGGCCTCGGGGGCGTGCAGCAGGGCCAGCACCCGGGCGAGGGTGGACTTGCCGCTGCCCGAGGGCCCGCGCAGGCCGACCGTCTCGCCGGGCGCGACGCGCAGGTCGACGCCGTCGAGGACGCGCCGGCCGCCGTAGGAGACCGCCACCTCGTGGGCCGCGAGGGCGGTGCTGGTCGTGCCGGCGCTCCCGGCGGTGCTGGTCATGCCGGCGCTCCCGGCGGTGCTGGTCATGCCGGCGCTCCGAGGGTCAGCGGGTGGTGGCAGGCGACTCTGCCCGGTCCACCCGCCGGGGGTGCGGGCGGGGTGCGGCAGACGTCGGTGGCGCGGTCGCAGCGCGGGGCGAAGGCGCAGCCCGGAGGCAGGTCGGTGAGCATCGGCGGATGGCCGGGGACCGGCCGGAAGGCCCGCTCGGGCAGGGCGTCGAGCAGGCCGGCGGTGTACGGGTGGGCGGGCACCGCGAACAACTCGGCCGTCGGCCGCCGTTCCACGATCCGGCTGGCGTACATGACGGCGACCGTGTCCGCGACCCGGCGGGCGGCGGCCAGGTCGTGGGTGATGAGCAGGACGGCGCCGCCGGCGTCGCAGCGGCGACGCAGCAGGTCGAGGGTGTGGTCGACCAGGGGCCGGTCGAGGCCCGTGGTGGGTTCGTCGGCGAGCAGCAGCGGCGGGTCCGGGGCGAGGGCGAGGGCGGTGGCCAGGCGCTGGGCCATGCCGCCGGAGAGTTCGTGCGGGTAGCGGTCGAGGTCGGCGGGGTCGAGACCCACCTCGGCGGCGACCCGCTCGGCCGCCGCGGGCGCCTCGCGCCGGGTGTGCCCGTGGGCGCGCAGGGTCTCCTCCAGCAGCCGCCGGCCCGTCCGTACGGGGGTCAGGGCGGTGGCGGGGCTCTGCGGCACCAGCCCGACCGCGCGGCCGCGTACGACGCGGGCGAGGTGGCGCTCGGAGGAGCCGACCAGGTCGACCTGCGCCCCGGTGGGCGGGCGCAGGCGGGCGTGCCCGGTGACGGTGGCGTTGCCGGGGAGCAGGCCGAGCAGGGCGTGCGCGAGCACCGACTTGCCGCAGCCGGACTCCCCGACAACCGCCAGGAGCTCGCCCGGGTGGACGGTCAGGTGCAGGTCGGTGACGGCCTGCACGACGGCGTCGCGGAGCTGGAAGCGGACGGTCAGCCCGTCGACCTCCAGCAGGCCGGGCCGACCGTCGGCGGCGGTGCCACCCGGGCCGGCGCTGCCGGCGGTCTCGCCGGTGCCGGCGGTGCCACCCGGGCCGGCGTTGTCGGCCGGGGCGATGGTGTCGGCGGGGGCGGGCTCGCGGATGGTGGTCACAGGTTCAGCTCCGCTCGTACGCGCGGGTCGAGGCGGTCGCGCCACCGGCCCGTGAGGGCCGCCAGGGCCAGCGTGACGACGACGAGGAGCAGGCCGGGCACGATGCTGGCCCACCAGGCGCCGGTGAGCAGGGACCGCTGCCCGTCGTTGATCATGTTGCCGATCGAGGCCAGGTGCGGGGGCAGGCCGAGGCCGAGGAAGGACAGCGCGGTCTCGTGCCAGACGGCGTGCGGCACCATCAGCGTGGTGGCCAGCGCCAACCGGGGCAGCACGTGCGGAAGCAGGTGCCGGGTGATCACCCGGGCCCGGCTGGCGCCGCCGGAGATCGCGGCGTCGATGAACGGCCGGGTGCGCAGGCTGAGCAGCTCGGACCGGACGATGCGGGCGGTGGAGAGCCAGTGCGTCAGCCCGATCGACAGGATCACCGCGCCCAGGCTCGGCCGCAGCATCGCGACGATGAAGATGCCCAGCAGCAGGTGCGGCAGCGCAGCGATGGTGTCGACCACCCGCATCAGCACGCGGTCGACCCAGCCGCCGAGGGTGCCGGCCACCGCGCCGACGAGGCCGCCGATCACGGTGGCGACGAGCGCGGCGACCGCGCCGACGAGCAGCGAGACCCGCAGGCCGTAGAGGCTGCGGTGGGCCACGTCGCGGCCGAGGTCGTCGGTGCCGGCCGGGTGCGCCCAGGAGGGCGCGAGCCGGGTCCGGGCCAGGTCCACCGCGCTCTCGTCGAGCGGCCAGAGGACGGGGGCGAGGAGGCAGGCCAGGCCCGCGCCGACGAGCACGGCCCAGGCGACGGCGGCGCCGACCCGGCCCGTACGCGGCTTCGGCCGCCGGACCCGCAGGGGCAGGGCGAGGTCAGTCATCGAGGCGTACCCGGGGATCGGCGGCGGCGTAGGCGAGGTCGGTGCCGAGGTTCGCGGCCAGCACCACGACGGTGGTGGCCAGGGTCGTGGCGGCCAGCAGCGGGAAGTCGCTGCCCAGCGCGCCCTGCACGGTGACCGCGCCGAGGCCGGGCAGGGAGAACACGGTCTCCACCAGGACGGCGCCGCCGATCAGCTCCGGCAGGTGGGTGCCGACGAGGGTGAGGAACGGCAGCAGCGCGGTACGCAGGGCGTGGCCGAACAGGACGGTGCGGCCGGGCAGGCCCCGGGCCCGGGCGGCGAGGACGTGGTCGTCGCGGAGGCTGTCGGCGACGGCGTCCCGGATGAACAGGACGAACCACGGCATCTGGGCGATCGCCAGCACGCCCACCGGCAGGATCAGGTGCCGGGCCACGTCGACGGGGTCGGTGCCGGTGGCGGTGATGTCGGTGAGCCCGCCCGCCGGCAGCCAGCCGAGGGTGAGGGCGAACAGGGCGATCGCGGCCAGCCCGATCCAGAACACCGGCATCGACTGCACGGCGTACGCGGTGGCGCGCAGCGCCCGGTCGAACCAGCCGCCACGCCGGTACGCGGCCAGCGTGCCCAGCAGCAGGCTCGCCACGAGGACGAGGGCGAGTGCGGCGCCGACGAGCAGCAGGGTCCAGCCGGCACGGGCGGCGAGCACGGAGGTGACCGGCTCGTGGCGGCTGGTGGACCAGCCCAGGTCGCCCTGGAGCAGGTTGCCCACCCAGCGCAGGTACTGCACCGGCAGCGGGTCGTCGACACCCCAGTTGGCGCGGATCTGCGCCAGGTTCTCCTCGCTGGTGGTGAACGCCGCCGCGCCCGCGTACTGCTGGGCGGGGTCGATGGGCGAGGCCGCGCCGAGGGCGAACATGCCGACGCTGGTGGCGGCGAGGATGGGCACGGCCACCAGCAGCCGTCGGCGGACCACCGCGCCGGCTCCCGCCATCCGGCGCGTCCGACGCCGGGGGGTGGGCCTCGCCGGTGCCGGCGCGGCTGTCGGGGCGGGCGTCGTCACGACTTCCTCGTCCAGGTGTGGATGTTCCACCAGAGGCTGTTGGCGACGTCGTGCTCGTGCGGCTCCACCCGGGGGGTCACCCCGGCGAGCCCGTCCTTCACCACGTAGGTGTGCTGGAGGTAGGTGAGGAACACCCACGGCATGTCGGTGGCGAGCTGCTTCTGGAACGTGGCGTACGCGGCCTTGCGGGCGGCCGGGTCGGCGTTGGCGCGGCCGTCCTGCAACGCCTTGTCCACCACCGGCGACCGGTAGGAGCCGGGGTTGAAGAAGCCCTGACCGGCGAAGGCGGAGCCGAAGAGCTTGTAGGAGACGAAGTCCGGGTCGTACGGCGTGCCGTAGCCCATGACGAGCGCGTCGCTCTTCATCCGGGGGGTGATCGCGTCCCAGGTCAGACCCTCGGGAGTGATCTTGATGCCGACCTTCTTCGCGTCGGCGGTCACCGCGAGGGCGAGTTCCTTGCGGAGGCTGTCCGTGGCCGGGTACATCAGGGCGAACGCCGCCTGCCGGCCGCCCTTGGCGCGGATTCCGTCCGGGCCCGGCTGCCAGCCGGCGGCGTCGAGGGCGGCGGTCGCGGCGGCCGGGTCGGCGGCGGGTTTGCCGGCGATCGACGGCTCGGCGAACTCCGACGTCGGCGGGACCGGCCCGAACGCGGGCTCGCCCGCCCCGCCGAGCAGCCCGGTGACCATCGCCGCGCGGTCCACCGCCGCGTTCAGCGCCTGCCGCACCGCGAGGTCGGCGGTGACCGGGTTGCCCATCGGCAGCATCACGCCCCGGTAGTCGGCCGTGGGCACCCGCTGCACCCGGTAGCCGGCCTGCCCGTCGAAGCCGGTGGTCAGCTTCGGCGCCAGCTCCGCCACGTCGAACTCCCCCGCCCGCATCCGCTGCGCGCGTACGTTGTCGTCGGCGACGAACGCCACCACCACGCCGCCGTTGGCGGGCTTGCCGCCCCAGTAGCTCTCGTTGGCCGCGAGCACGAGCCGGTCGCCCGGGGTCCACGACGTCACCCGGTACGGGCCGGTGCCCACCGGCTTGCGGTTGAACTCGGCCTTGTTGATGTCCTGCCCGGCCAGCGCCTTGGCCGGCACGATCCCGAGGGCCAGCCGCTGCGGGAACGGCGCGTAGGCGTACTTCAGGGTGAACACCACGGTCGACGGGTCGGGCGCGGTGACCGAGGCGAGCATGTCCAAGTCGGAGCGGAGCGTGGAGTCGACCTTCGGGTCCAGCACCGCCTGGTAGGTGAAGACCACGTCCTGGGCGGTGAACGGGCTGCCGTCGTGGAACAGCACGCCGTCGCGCAGCTTCGCGGTGACCGTCCTGCCGTCCGCCGACACGGTCGGCAGTTCCCGGGCCAGCGCCGGCACCAGCTCGTTGCGGGCGTCGCGGGCGACCAGCCCGTCGAAGATCAGGGAGCCGCCGTCGACGCCGTAGTTCAGCACCGGGTTCAACGTGTCCGGCTCACCCGCCGTCGCCACGACGAGCGTGCCGGCGCCGGCCGCGCCCGTCGACGTGGTCGTCGGCGAGGAGCAGCCGGCCACGGCGAGGACACCGGCGGCGGCCACCGCCGCCACGCGCTTGGACACAGGCGTACCCATCACATGCTCCCGGGTCTGTTCTTCGCGCGACCGCCCGGCGTCACGCCGGGGCCGGCGTCCTGATCTGACCGACCGTGCCCGCGGCGGTCCACGGTCACGAGCGGGCGGACGCCCCGGCGATGGTCTGGATCATCGCGTGCCGGGGCAGCCGGCCACTAACGCCAGCATTCCGCAATTGCCAATCTTATGCAACAAGCGCCGACCGGCTGTGTCGCCCAGGCCACACCCCGTCCGCGTGGGAGCGCGACGGTCAGCCGGCGGCGCCGCGGTCGTACGCGGCGCGGGCGCGATGAACCTGCTCGATGTGCGTCTCGGCCCAGTTCTTGATCGCCTGCTGGATCGGAAGCAGGGTACGGCCCAGCGCGGTGATCCCGTAATCGACGCGCACCGGCACCGACGGCGTGACGGTGCGGGTGAGCAGGCCGTCGCGTTCCAGCTTGCGCAGCGTCTGGGTCAGCATCTTCTGGCTGGCGCCGGGGATGGTGCGGCTCAGGTCGCTGTAGCGCAGGGGCCCGTCGGCGAGGGCGGCGAGGACCAGCGTCACCCACTTGTCGCTGAGCGTCGCCAGCAGCTGGTGACCCGGGCACTGCGCGAGGAAGGCGTTGTACTCGTCGCGCTGGTGCTCCCGCAGCTGGGCGGCGCTGAGGGTCGCCATGACGGACCTCCGGGAGGGTTACGCACCTTCGGGTACCTACTTACCGTCGGAGAGTAGCAGCCCTAGCGTGAGCGGCATGAAGGCTGTTGCCGTACGCCGCTTCGGCGGCCCCGAGGTCCTGGAAATCGTCGATGTACCCGTGCCGGAGGCCGGGCCCGGCCAGGTGCGCGTCCGCGTGACCGCGGCGGCGGTCAACCGGATCGACCTGTCCACCCGCAACGGGGCGCTCAGCGAGGCCGGCCTGCTCGCCCCCGCCCCGGTGGTGTGGCTCGGCTGGGACGTGGCCGGGCAGGTCGACCAGGTCGGCCCCGGCGTCACCCGGTTCGCCCCCGGGGACCAGGTGATCGGCCTGCGCGACGTGCTGTCGGCCGGCGGCGCCCAGGCGGAGTACGTCGTCCTGGACGACCGCGCGGTGGCCCCGGTGCCGGCCGGCGTCCCCGCCGCGCGGGCCGCCGCCCTGCCGCTCGCCGGGCTCACGGCCGACCGGTCGCTCACCCTCACGGGCCTGCGCGCCGGGCAGACGCTGCTCGTCACCGGCGCCGCGGGCGGCGTCGGCGGGCTGCTGCTCGAACTGGCCGCCATGCGGGGCGTGCGCACCGTGGCCGTCGCCGACTCCGACGACGAAGCGGTCGTCCGCGGCCTGGGCGCGACCTGGTTCGTGCCGCGCACGCAACGGCTCGCCGAGGCCGTACGCCGAAAGGTGCCCGGTGGCGTCGACGCGGTGGTCGACGCCGCGGTGGTCGGCGTCGCGGCGCACGAGGCACTGCGGCCGGAGGGCACCTTCGTGGCCCTGGTCGCACCGTTCGCGCCGCCGCCCCTGCGGGCCACGCGCGTCGTCGTGCAGGAGGTGTTCGCCGACGGCGCGCGGTTGACCGAACTGGCCGCGCTGGTGGGCGCGGGACGGCTCAGCCCGCGCGTCGCGGACACCCTGCCGCTGGACCAGGTCGGCGTGGCCCACGACCGCCTCGCCGGAGGCGGCCTGCGCGGGCGCCTCGTCCTCACGCCCTGACCACACCCGGACGCCCGGCGGGGACGGCCCGGCTCCCACCGGGCAGCGCCTGCCCGGCGTTCCTGTCGTCGGGTCAGCCGACGGGAAGGGCGACCAGCCAGTCCTGCCAGGCCCGCTCGCTCCGGGCCGGGTCCTGCCCGGGGGCGAAGACGTGGTGGCCGAGGACCAGGGCGTCGCCGCGCTCGGCGCCGGAGTGGAGGAACCGGTAGAGCGCGTCGGGGGTGCGGACACCGACGTAGGTCGGGAGGCCGGCCAGGTCGACGACGCCGTCGATCGGGGGCAGCCCGGCGACGGTGAACCGGACCCGCTGCCCCTCGGCGAGCGGACCGGCGACGCCGAGGGCTTCGGCCACGGCCGCCCACGCCCGGTCCGCGCCGCCGACGCCCGGGCGGAAGGCCGAGACCGGGGTCGCGGTCCGGCCGGGGAAGTGGGCGAGGTACGCGGCCAGCGTCCCGAGGTACATGTCCCAGCCGACCCCCATCGCCTCGTACTCGGTCTCCCAGTCGTCCCCGAGGACGCCGCTCTGGACGAGCCGCAGGGTCGTGCTGCCCCGCTCGCGGCCCTCGATGAGGTATTCCATCGCCATGAAGGTGCCGTCCGGGGCCGTCGCGGTGCGGTCGGCGAGCCGCTTGCCGGGCTCCCACGCGGTGATCGTCGACTCCTCGACGTGGCCGGCCATGGTGAGGCGGGTCCGGCCCCCCTCGCCCGGCTCGACCTCGGTGCGGCCCATGAACCAGGAGTCGATGCCCGGACCGGTGGCGATGGCCTCCCACACCTGCTCGGGCGTGGCGGCCAGCTCGACGTCCTTGCGCAGCTCGAAGTGGTGTCCCATGTCAGTCAGTGCTCCTCGTTCGCGGTGCTGTCGTCGGGGTCGGCGCTGGGGTGCAGGGCGACCACCACCCGGTGCTCGCGGCCGCCGGGGGCGTTCTCGTCGTGGTACCTGCCGACCAGGGCGGTGACGGTGGCGGCCAGTTCCTCGGCGAAGGCCGCCCGGTCGGCCGCCGAGGCGAACCGGACGGTGCCGTCGACCGCGAACGTCGCCACCCGCTGCTTGGCCCGCTCGGCGCCGGTGATGAGCGCGCCGACGTCCTGCACGAGGCGGGCGGCCAGCGCCAGCAGCCATCGCGCCGACAGCCGGTCCGGCGACTGCGCCGGGTCGGGCCGCACGGCGGCGAGGGCCGCGGGCGAGATCACGTACGACGCCGCGGTCGCCCGCATGACCCGCTCGGTCACGTTGCCCTTCCGGCGCTCCTCCACCAGTTCGACCAGGCCGTGCTGCTCCAGCGCCCGGAGGTGGTAGTTGACCTTCTGCCGGGGCAGGCCGACGCGGGCGGCGAGCATCGTCGCCGAGGCCGGCTCGGCGAGCGCGGCCAGCAGCCGGGCCCGCATCGGGTCCAGCGACGCCTCGGCCGCCGCCGGATCCTCGATCACTGCGATGTCGAACATGACCACAGCGTCCCACCGACAGTTTTTCTTGTCAAGACAATCCGATTGATCGGCGAGGACGCCGCGCCGCTCACTCCTCCCGGGGGCGCAGGCGCACGCGGCGCAGCAGTTGGGCGTTGAGCGCCACCACGATCGTCGAGGCGGACATCAGGATCGCGCCGACCGCCGGGCTGAGCGTCACCCCGGCCCAGGCCAGCACGCCCGCGGCCAGCGGAAGGGCGACGACGTTGTAGCCGGCCGCCCAGCCCAGGTTCTGGATCATCTTGCGGTACGAGGCCCGGGACAGCCGGATCACGCCGGTGACGCCCCGCGGGTCGGACGAGGCGAGCACCACCCCGGCGGACTCGATCGCCACGTCGGTGCCGGCGCCGATGGCGATGCCCACGTCGGCCCGGGCCAGCGCGGGGGCGTCGTTCACCCCGTCGCCGACCATCGCCACCCGCAGCCCGCGCCGTTGCAGGTCGGCCACGGCGTCGTCCTTGTCGGCGGGCAGCACCTCGGCGAAGACCTCGTCGACGCCGGGACGGAAGCCGAGGTCGGCGGCGACCGCCTCGGCGACCGGGCGGGCGTCCCCGGTGATCATTACGATCTTGCCGACGCCCTGCTCCCGCAGCTCGGCGATCGCCTCCCGGGCCTCGGGGCGGACCTGGTCCTCCAGCGCGAGGGCGCCGAGCGCGGTGGCCGTCTCGCCGTCGAGGCGCAGCAGGTGCAGCACCGCCGCGCCCCGGCGCGACCACTCGCCCTGCCGGTCGGCCAGGTCGTCCGGCACCTCGGCGCCCAGCTCGCGGAGCAGGGCGGGACCCCCGACGGCGTACGCCGTGCCGTCGACCTCGGCGCGGACGCCGCGCCCGGTCAGCGAGCGGAACCCCGTCGCCCGCCGGGCCGCGCCGCGCTCGGCCCCGGCGGCCACGATGGCCCGGGCCAGCGGATGCTCGCTGTCCGCCTCCACCGCCGCCGCCAGGGCGAGCACCTCGTCCTCGCTGCCGTCCCCGGTGGCCGCCACCCCCGACACCACGTGCTCGCCCCGGGTGAGGGTGCCGGTCTTGTCGAACAGCACCGCGTCGACCGTGCGCATCCGCTCCAGCGCCAGCCGGTCCTTGACCAGGATCCCGCCCCTGGCCGCCACGGCGGTCGACAGCGCGATCACCAGCGGGATGGCCAGGCCCAGCGCGTGCGGGCAGGCGATCACCAGCACGGTGACGGTACGCACCACGGCCGCACCGGGGTCGCCGAGCACGGCCCAGGTCACCAGGGTCGCCAGGGCCACCACGGTCGCGACGTAGAACAGCCAGGCGGCGAACCGGTCGGCGAGCACCTGCGCGCGACCGCTGGACTGCTGGGCCTGGGCCACCAGGCGCTGGATGCCGGCCAGCGCGGTGTCCTCGCCGACCGCCTCCACGCGTACCCGGATCGCCGCGTCGGTGGCCACCGTGCCGGCGACCACCCGGTCCCCGACGCCCCGGGAGACCGGCCGCGACTCGCCGGTGACCATGGACTCGTCCAGCTCGGCGCCGCCCTCGGTGATCCGGCCGTCGGCCGGCACCCGGGCGCCGGGCCGGACCAGCACCAGGTCGTCGACCCGCAGGTCCGCCACGGACACCCGCTCGACCCCGCCGTCCGCCGTCACCCGCTCGGCGTCGTCGGGCAGCAGCGCCGCCAGGGCGGACAGCGCGCCCTGTGCCTGGCCGATGGCCTTCATCTCCTGCCAGTGCCCGAGGAGCATGATCGTGACCAGGGCGGCGAGTTCCCACCAGAAGTCCAGGTCGAAGACGCCGAGCGCGGTGGCCGCCGAGGCGACGTACGCCACCGTGATGGCCATCGCGATCAGCAGCATCATGCCGGGCGCCCGGTCGCGCACCTCCCGCACGGCGCCGACCAGGAACGGCCAGCCGCCGTAGAGGAAGACGACCGTGCCGAGGACCGGGCCGACCCACGCCACGCCCGGGAACTCCAGCCGGTAGCCGAACCAGTCCATCACCATCTCGCTGGTCAGGACGATCGGCACGGTGAGCGCCAGGCTCAGCCAGAACTTCCGGCGGAACATCTCCGGGTCGTGCCCGGCGTGCTTGTCGTGCCCGGCGTGCCCGCCCGCGCCGTGGGCGTGCTGGCCGGCGTGCGTGTCGGAGGCACCCGTCGCGCGGGGCGGGTGGCCGTCGTGGTGGTGCGTCTCGTGGGGCATCTGCGCCTCCTCCCGACCCACCATACATACCCCCTCCGGGTATATGCCGTCGGATCGCTTCGAGAAGCCGGCCCCGGGCCCGCGCCTCCCCCCGCGATCCCGCACGGCAGCCCCGGGTTTGGCCGACCCCCGGCGGGTCACCCGGGAGAGGCGGGCGGAGGGTTTGCGGCGGTGGGCGCCGGGAAGCTCGACGGTCGAACCCGCGCGAGAGGGAGATGACGCCATGCACGTGCTCCACGAGGATCCGCGCCGGGTCGCGGACGAGGCCGCGCCGCGTCCCGGGGGCGCGTCGTGAGCGGGCCGGTCGCCGCCGAGCCGGTCGGCGAGCTGGAACTCGTCCACGCCTTCACCGGCCCGATGCCCACCGGCGTGAGCGTCTCGCACACCGGCCGGATCTTCGTCAACTTCCCGAAGTGGGGCGACGAGGTGCCCGCCACGGTGGTCGAACTGCGCGACGGCCGCGAGGTGCCCTTCCCCGACCAGCGGTGGAACAGCCCGTCGGGCGACGACGACGCGGAGGCGTTCGTGTCGGTGCAGAGCATCGTCGTCGACCCCGCCGACCGGCTCTGGGTCCTCGACACGGGCAGCCCGATGTTCCGCCCCACCTCGCCCGGCGGCCCGAAGCTGGTCCGGGTCGACCTGGACACCGACACCGTCGCCCAGGTGATCACCTTCCCGACCGACGTCGCCCTGCCCAGCACCTACCTCAACGACGTGCGCTTCGACCTGCGCCGCGGCGAGGCGGGCGTCGCCTACATCACCGACTCCTCCGACTCCGGCCCGAACGGGATCATCGTGGTGGACCTGGCCAGCGGCGCGTCCTGGCGGCGGCTGCACGACCACCCGTCCACGAAGGCCGAGCCGCTGGAGACGTTCCGGCCCGTGGTCGAGGGCCGGCCGTTCCTGGAGCGCCCCGCCGACGGGCCGCCGAAGCCGGTGACGATGGGTTCGGACGGCATCGCCATCTCCGCCGACGGGGCCCGGCTGCACTACTGCCCGCTCGCCTCGCGGCGCTGGTACAGCGTGCCCACCGACGCGCTCACCGACCGTTCGGCGGCCGACGACCAGGTCGCCGCGTCGGTGGTGGACGAGGGCGACAAGGGCGGCGGCTCCGACGGCCTGGAGACCGACGACGCCGGCCGGCTCTACCTCACCTCGTACGAGCACGACGCGGTGCTGCGCCGCCGTCCCGACGGCGAGTACGAGACCGTGGTGCACGACCCCCGGCTGCTCTGGCCCGACACCATGTCCGTGGCGAGCGACGGGCACCTGTACGTGACCGCCAACCAGTTGCACCGCCAGGCGAAGTACCAGCGCGGGCAGGACCTGCGGCGCAAGCCGTACGCCCTGTTCCGCGTCCGGATCGACGCCGGCCCGGTCCGGCTGCGCTGACCACCGACACGACGGCGCCGGCACCCCGCGCGGGATGCCGGCGCCGTTGCCGTCCGCGGACCAGTCAGCTCATGGTGGCGAGCAGGTCCCGGCAGGCCCGCTCGCACGCGCGGCAGGCGTCGGCGCAGACCCGGCAGTGCTCGTGCATGCCCGCGTGGCTGGCGCACTCGTCGCCGCAGGACTTGCAGGCGGTGGCGCACGCCTCCAGCAGGGTGCGGCTGATGTTGGCGTCGTAGCCGGTGTGCCGGGACAGCACCCGGGCGGTCGTCGTGCAGATGTCCGCGCAGTCCAGGTTCGTCCGTACGCACTTCGTCAGCTCGGCGACCATGTCCTCGCTCAGGCAGGCGTCGGCGCAGGCGGTGCACGCCTGGGCGCAGGTGTTCAGTGCGTCGACGACGGCGGCCAGCTTGGCCCGGTCCAGATTGATCGACTTCGGGTACGTCTCGAGCATCGGCATCGTGGTGCTGGGCACGGCGTTCTCCTCTCGGTCATTGCCTGTGCACTACCCGCGACCGTCGCCCGGCATGCGGCCACCGGCGGTGACGGTCGCGTCCGGCCGTCGACCGGGCCGACCACCGCGCCCGGGTCCCACCGGCTGACCGGCTGCGAGGGCAACGGCGCGCCGGTCGTCGCGGTGGCCGATGATCGGGCCATGTTCAGACGCCTCCGCGAGACGGCCCGCGAGAACCGCCGGCAGCAACGGCTCATGTCGAAGTCGAAGAACCCCGACGGCTGCTGTGACTGCTGCGATCTGGGGCTGTTCTCCACCCTGCTGATGCTCGGCTCGGCGACGGCGGCGGCGACCCGGGCGCCGGTGCTGGACCGGGCGGGGGTGGCGGCGATCCGGGGCTACCGCCGGTGGCTGTCGCCGCACTGGCCGGGGCGGTGCCGCTTCACGCCGACCTGCGGGGCGTACGGGTTGACGGCGGTGGAGCGGCACGGGCTGGCGGTGGGGGGACGGCTGGCCGCCGAGCGGGTGCGCCGCTGCCGTCCCGGAGTGCCCCGGGGCACCCACGATCCGGTGCGCCGACCGATGAGCCGTGGAATGAGCCGACCGGAGATCGGGTAGAACGAGACCATGGGCCAGCTGAGCAGTTCCCCACCCCCGCCGCAGGCCGTTGAGCTGCGGCGGTGGACGTTGCAGGAGCCGGTGGACCTGCGTGCCCTGCGGGCGTCCCTGCACGAGGAACTGACCGGCGACGTGCTCGGTGAGGGCGAGGCCCTGGAGGAGGTTCCGGAGCTCGTCGCGCTGATCGCCACGGAGCTGGCCACGAACGCCCTGCGCCACGGGATGCCGCCGACCATCGTCCGGCTGCTCGCCACCGACGACTGCCTCATCCTCGACGTCGCCGACCACGACCTGGGGTCCCTGCCGCAGCTCGCCGAGGCCCGGCCCGTCGGTGACGGCGGGCGCGGCCTGGAGCTGGCCCGCGCCCTCTCCCTCGACGTCGGCTGGTACGCCACGGGCACCACCAAGAACATCTGGGCGTCCTTCCCCCGCACCGAGCGCCTGAGCGGCGCGCGGAGCGCCTGACCGGGCATCGGCCGGCGCAGAGCGGAACAGCCGACCGGGAGCCCGCCCCGGGGCGACGAACCGGTCGAAAGCCCCCTCCTGGCGTCCTGGCAGGTCGCGGGCCCGGCACCCGTTCCCGGGCGACCTACACTGGTCGCCGTGAGGAAGTCAGCATGACCAGCAGCGAGCGGCGGGCCGCGCAGGGCGGTCACATCTGCTGGTCGTACGACGACCCGGAATCCCTGGCCGACCAGGCGGAGCGCCACCTCGCCACGAGCCTCGCCGCCGGCGAGCGCTTCTGGTACGTGACGCCGCGCCCCTCGGACCTGGTGGCCGAGCGGCTGCGCGCGCTGCCGAGCTTCTCCGACGCCGTGAGTCGGGGCGCCGCCGCGGTGGTCCCCCTGGTCTCGACCTACTCGCCCGACCACGTCGTCGACCCGGCGGCGCAGGTCGCCGCCTACGCGGCGGCCACGGACGGGGCACTGGCCGCCGGCCACACCGGGCTGCGCGTGGTCGCGGAGGCCACCGAGCTGGTCCGCACCCCGGCCCAGCTCGACATCTTCACCCGCTACGAGCACCTCATCGACCGCTACATGCGCACCCGGCCGTTCAAGGCCATGTGCGCCTACCACCGGCTGAAGCTGGGCGACCGCACGGTCACCGAGCTGGCCTGCATGCATCCGCAGACCAACGTCGAGGACCTGCTGTTCCGGTTGTACGCCGTGGCGCCCGCGGACGGGCACGCCGCGCTCGACGGCGAGCTGGACATGTCGAACCACGAGCTGTTCCACACCGCCCTGGACCGCGCCGACCTGCGGCCCACCGACGGCGAGCTGGTGCTGTCGGCGGCCGACCTGCGCTTCGTGGACCACCGCGCCCTGACCATCCTGGCTGAGTACGCGCACCTCCGCGGCGCGACCGCCGTGCTGCGCACCCCCCGCTCGGCCGCGGCCCGTCTGGTGGAGCTGCTGCGCCTGCCCGGTCTGCGGGTGGAGATCACGCCATGAGGACCGGTGCGGCCGCCCACCACCACGGCTACTACCACGAGGCCGTGCGCTACGACTCCGACGACGAGCTGCTCGCCGTGGCGGTGCCGTTCCTGCTGGGCGGCGTCGAGGCGGGCGAGCCGACCTTCGTCGCGCTGGGCGAGCGCACCGGCGAGCTGGTCCGCTCGGCGCTGCCGGCCGGTTCCGGGGTCGAGTTCCTGCCCGGCGGCGACGTCTACGCCCGGCCCGCCGCCGCCATCCGCTCCTACCGTCAGCTCCTCGCCGAGCAGGTGGCCGCCGGCGCCGGGCAGATCCGGATCATCGGTGAGGTGCCCCCGGTCTCGTTCGGCGCGACCTGGGACTGGTGGGCCCGCTACGAGTCGGCGATAAACCACGCGTACGACGACTTCCCCCTGTGGAGCATGTGCGCGTACGACACCCGGATCACGCCGCCGGAGGTGCTGGCGGACGTGGCCCGTACGCACCCCCGGTTCGCCACCCCCGACGGGCGGCACGTGCCCAGCCCGACCTGGACGCCGCCGAGGGAGTACCTGCGGCAGGGCCCCCGGGTCGTGCCCGACCCCCTCCAGGCGCAGCCGCCGGCCGTGGAGCTGGCCGACCCGACGGCGGCCGAGGCGCGCGCCGCCGTGCACAAGGCCGACCAGGGCCAGGTGCCGGTCGTCGACCTGGAGGATCTGGTCGTCTCGGTCAGCGAGATCGTCACCAACGCGCTGCGCCACGGCAGGCCGCCGGTCCGACTGCGCGTCTGGGCCGGCGACGACCGCATCGTGGCGACGGTCAGCGACGGCGGCGAGGGGCCGGGCGATCCGTTCTGCGGGCTGCTCCCCGTGTCCGGCGGCGCCCCCGGCGGGCTCGGTCTCTGGATCACCTACCAGTCCTGCAACCACGTGACCTGGCAGCGCGACGACGGCGGGTTCACGCTCCGGCTGACGGCCGGGAAGGCGTACACCGGCTGACGGGCGCGACCCGGGCGGCCCCGCGTCCGGGCGGGCCCTCCCCGACGGCGGGTGCCGGCGGGCGGGGCCGACGCCGGTGGTACCAGGCGGCGAAGAGTGCGGTGGCGAGCAGCAGTTCGGCCACGTCGCCGCCGTAGTACATCAACCGGGCCGCCGCGCGCAGCGCCGCGACGTCCCGGTCGGGCAGCCCGGGCGGCAGGGTGGCGGCGTGCGCGTACAGGTACTTGGCCAGCACGGCGTGCCCGGCCCCCGCGCCGAGCAGCGCGCCGGCCCGCACCGCCAGGCCCGGCCGGCGCGGGGCCGGGTCCGGGCCGGCCACCGACCAGGCGAGCAGGTAGCCGGCGGCGACGTAGTGCACGTGCAGGGCGTGGTGCAGCACCGGGTTCCGCTCGGCCGCCGCGTAGAGCGGGGTGAGCAGCACCAACGCCAGCCCGCCGGTGGTGAGCAGCGCCGCCGTCACCGGATGGGCGAACACGTGCACCGGCCCCGCCCGCAGGAACCGGCCCACCCGGCGGCCGACCGGCGGCGGCACGACCCGCAGCAGCAGGGTCACCGGCGCGCCGAGGGCCAGCGCGAGCGGCGCGACCATGCCCAGCAGCAGGTGCTGGGCCATGTGGACGCGCGGGTCGCCGGGCCCGCCCGCCAGCGGGCCGAGGGCGACCGCGAGCACCGCGCAGCCGGCCAGCCAGGCGACCGTACGCCGGCGACGCCAGCCGCGCCGGTCCCGGGACACGGCCAGCAGGTAGCCGGCGGCGAGCAACGCGACCGCCGCGAGCGGCAGCGGGGCCGGCCCGGCGGCGGCACCGGTGTGCGCGAGCGCCGTCACCGGGCGTCGCGGCCGGAGCGGGACCGCACCCGCCAGGTCACCCACGCGCCGAGCAGCAGCAGCGCCACCGCCGCCACGTTCCACACCACGTCGTACGGCAGCAGGTGCACCCCGTAGCGGATCTGGTGCAGCCGCAGCACCTTGTGGTCGACGATCCCGTCGAAGAGCTGGAACGCCCCGGCGCCGAGCAGGAACCCGCCCCAGGCGGCCCGGGGCACCAGGGCGCCCCGGCGGCGCAGGTCGGCGTACCAGAAGAAGCCGCCGACCAGGGCGAGCAGCTCGGCCGAGTGCAGCAGCCCGTCGGAGAGCAGCCCGACGGAGGGGGTGGACCGGTCGTAGAAGTGGTGCCAGCCGAGGATCTGGTGGAAGACGATCTCGTCGACGGCGGCCATCACCGCCACCCCGATCACCGCGGCGGCGAGGACCGACCGGCGAAGATCAGGTGCGCCGGAGCCGATGCCCGGCAACCACGATCCCGCCATTGCACCACCTCGCCTCGCCCGCTTCCCCCGAACTACCCGGGACCGGCCGAACCATGCGGAACTTCCCCGGAGGGACGGGCGGTCCGGTGGCACGGGTCACGACCGGCGGACGGCACGCGGGCCCGGGGGTACCTTCGGCGGGCGGGCGACGATCGTTTCCCGGGCGCGGAAGAAGCAGACCCCAGGAGGACACGGCCGTGCCGGACGCCGAGGAACTGGTCAACGACGCGCTCGCGGCGGTACGCGGCACCGACGTACGCCTCGCGGAGCGGCAGCTGGACCGGCTGATGATCGGGTCGGGCGCCGCGGACGGCGCGGCGGCGGTGGACGCCGCCCTTCTGCGCCGGCTGGCCCGGGGCGTCGGGCGGCTGGCCCGGCACGGCTGGCAGCCGGTGGACCTCGCCCGGCTCGCCGCCCGCCGGCTCGGCCCCCGGGGGGCCGGGCTGGTCACCGACGCGCTCGCCGCGCAGCGCCGCGAGCTGGCCGACCCGGTGCCGCCGTGGTGGGACGACCAGCTGCGCGACCTGGGCGCCGGGGTGTGGTGGGACGCCGACGAGGGCCACCTGGCCGCCTGGTCCGCCCGCGCCGGCTGCGACCGGTTCACCGCGCTGCGGGCGGCGGTCGACGCGCTGGCCCTGGTCGAGGGGCTCCCGCCGATCGCCGTGCTGCGCCCGCCGCCCGGCGCGCCCGGGACGGCCGTCGCGCGTGGCGGGTCGGGCAGCGCCTCGCGGATGCTCGACCGGGTGCGGGCGCTGCTGGCCAAGGCGGAGTCGACCACCTACCCGGCCGAGGCGGAGGCGCTGACCGGCAAGGCCCAGGAGCTGATCGCCCGGCACAGCATCGACCAGGCGCTGCTGGCGGGCGTCGCCGAGCCCGCCGACCGGCCCGGCGGGGTGCGCCTCGGCACCGAGGCCCCGTACGCGGGCGCGAAGGCGCTGCTGGCGCAGGAGGTGGCGGCGGCGAACCGCTGCGAGGCGGTCTGGTCCGACGACCTCGGCTTCACCACCGTGCTGGGCTGGCCGGCCGACCTGGAGGCGGTCGAGCTGCTCTACACCTCGCTGCTGGTGCAGGCCACCGCCGCGATGCTGCGCGGCCGGGGGGAACGGCGGGCCAAGGGCACCGGCCGGCGGACCCGCGACTACGACGAGTCCTTCCTCAACGCCTTCGCGCTGCGGATCGGCGAGCGGCTGCGGGCCGCCACCGACGCGGCCGACCGCGAGGCGACGGCGCAGGCCGGGCCGGAGCGGCTGCTGCCGGTGCTCGCCACCCGCGCCGAGGCGGTACGCGAACGCCTCGACACGCTCTTCCCCGGCGTCGTCAGGGGCCGGCTGACCGTGCGCGACGCCGAGGGCTGGTCGTCGGGCACCTCCGCCGCCGACCGCGCCTCGCTCGGCGCCGGCCCCGCCCCGAAGCGCCAGGTACGCGGCCGGCGCTGAGATTCCGCACGGCCGGTTGTCGGAACCGGCGGGTCGGCTCCGACCTTTCACCGCAGACGCGCCACCATGGGCGCGGCCGACGCAACGAGGAGCACCCGATGAAGTACATGCTGCTGATCTGGAACCGCCCGGGGTTCGTTGAGGGGCTGTCGGAGCAGGAGCGCACCGCGCTCTTCGGCGAGGTCGACGAGGTCATGCGGGAGCTGACCGAGTCGGGCGAGTTCCTCGGCGGCCAGGCCCTGGCCGACCCCTCGCAGGCGCGTACGGTCCGGCTGGCCGGTGACCGGCCGGAGGTGACCGACGGGCCGTACATGGAGAGCAAGGAACAGTTCGCCGGCTACCTGATGGTCGACTGCGACAGCCCCGAGCGGGCCACCGAGATCGCCGCCAGCTGGCCGGACGTGCGGCGGGGCTTCGGCGTGCTGGAGGTGCGGGCGATCATGGACGAGGCCGGGACGGAGATGTGACCGGAGGGCACCTCGAGGACCTGCTGCGCGACCTGGCGCCGCAGGTCCTCGGCCTGCTCGTCCGCCGGCACGGCCAGTTCGACGCCGCCGAGGACGCCGTGCAGGAGGCGCTGCTCGCCGCCGCCGTGCAGTGGCCGGAGCAGGGCGTGCCGGACAACCCCCGGGCCTGGTTGCTCACCGTCGCCACGCGCCGGCTGACCGACGAGTGGCGCAGCGAGCGCGCCCGGCGGGACCGGGAGGCCGCGCTGGCCGCCCGCGAGCCGGCGTACGCGACGGTCGCGCCGGCCGCCGACGAACAGCCGCCGGCGGGGGACGACACCCTGGCCCTGCTGTTCCTCTGCTGCCACCCGGCGCTGGCCCGGTCGGCTCAGGTCGCGCTGACGCTGCGGGCGGTCGGCGGCCTCACCACCGCGCAGATCGCGAGGGCGTACCTCGTGCCCGAGGCGACGATGAGCCAGCGCATCCGCCGGGCCAAGCAGCGGATCGAGGCCGCCGGGGCGCGGTTCACGATGCCCGCCCCCGGGGACCGGGACGAGCGGCTACGGGCCGTGCTCCAGGTGCTCTACCTGGTCTTCAACGAGGGGTACACCGCGTCCAGCGGGCCGGACCTGCACCGGGCGGACCTGACCACCGAGGCGATCCGGCTGGCCCGGCTGGTGCACCGGCTGCTCCCGGGCGACGGCGAGGTGACCGGGCTGCTGGCGTTGATGCTGCTCACCGACGCGCACCGGGCCGCCCGCACCGGGCCGGCCGGGGAGCTGGTCCCGCTCGCCGAGCAGGACCGCGCCCGCTGGGACCACGCCGCCATCGCCGAGGGGACCGCGCTGGTCACCGAGGCGTTGACCTGGTCACCGCCCGGCCCGTACCAGCTCCAGGCGGCGATCGCCGCCGTGCACGCCGAGGCCCCGTCCGCCGGGCGCACCGACTGGCGACAGATCCTGGCGCTCTACCGGCTGCTGGCCCGGACCGCCCCGAGCCCGATGGTCACCCTGAACCAGGCCGTCGCGGTGGCCATGGTGGACGGTCCCCGCGCCGGACTGGCCCTGCTCGCCCCGCTCGACGACGACGACCGCACGGCCGGGCACCACCGGCTCGCCGCCGTCCGCGCCCACCTGCTGGAGCTGGCCGGCGAACCGGAGCGGGCGCGGGCGGCGTACCTGGCGGCGGCCCGGGGGACGACGAGCCTGCCGGAGCAGCGCTACCTGGAGTTGCGGGCCGCCCGGCTGACGGGGACCGATGAGTCCCGGTGCCCGCGGGAGTCACATTGACGGACGCCGGCCGGCGTGCGGCACGGGGTGCAGGCCGGCCGGCGTCCCGGGGTCAGGCGTCGGCGACGCAGGGCGACGCGCCGAGCGGCTTCAGGCGCGGCACTCGCGGGTGAGCTTCGGTGGGATTCCGGTGAAGGTGGAGTCCATCCAGGCGGCCGGCCGGACCGCCCGGGAACCGGCGTCGATCCGGTCGGCGGTCTCCTGGATCAGGGCGCGGATGTCCGGGTCGGCGGCGCGACGGGCCTGCCCGCGTACGTCGTCCGCCAGCTCCGCCAGGTTGCGCCGGAGCTGGTCGGCGACCTGCTCACCGGTGAGGTCGCGGGTGACCGAGGCGGCCGAGTCGGTGGCGATCCGCCGGCTGCCGGCGACGATGAGCCGGTCGACCTCGCGGCAGACCTCGGCGGTGTTGGCGGCGGTCGTGGCGACCGGGGAGGGGCTCGGGGCGGCGCTCGCCGACGCCGTCGGGCTCGGCGGGGCCGCGCCGGTCCGGGCGGCCTCCTCCCGCGCGCTGTCCTGGCATCCCACGGCCAGCACCCCGAGCGCCACCGTGGCGGCGGCGCGCCGCGCGTAGACGACGGATCGGGACAAGGGACCTCCCGTTCGGGGTCTCGGCCGTCAGGGGTGACGGCACGGGTTCGGCCGGCGCCGGGCGGCGGGACGTCGACCTGCCAACGAGTGGCGCCTCCCGCGGGACACGCCAGTACGCCCCCCGCCGGGTCGGCTTGAGACCGATCCGGCGGAGGGCGCGTACGCGGGTCAGCTCTTGAAGGCGTCCTTGATCTTCTCGCCGGCCTGCTTGAGCTTGGCACTGGCCTGGTCGTTGCGCCCCTCGGCCTCGAGCCGCTCGTTGTCGGTGGCCCGGCCGGCGCCTTCCTTCAGCTTGCCGGCCGCATCCTCGGTCGTGTTGTTGATCTTATCGTCGAAACCCATGTCAACCTCCCGATTGGCGGTGCCGGTACGCCCTTCGAATACCCCGTACCGCCGCCGTCCAACCGCCCCGGTCACCCACCGCAGGCGGGCGGCGCGGGCCGGCGGGCCGGCGGACCCGCCACGATCCGTGCCGCCGGCCCCTGGCGGGTGGGGGCCGGCGGCACGGGGCGGAGGGCTCAGGCAACCGGGCGGAAGCCCCGCAGCCGGAGGCTGTTGGCGACCACGAAGACCGAGGAGAAGGCCATCGCGGCGCCGGCGATCATCGGGTTCAGCAGGCCGGCGGCGGCCAGCGGCAGGGCCGCCACGTTGTAGGCGAAGGCCCAGAACAGGTTGCCCTTGATGATGCCGAGGGTGCGCCGGGCGAGCCGGATCGCGTCCACGGCGGCCATCAGGTCGCCCCGGACCAGGGTCAGGTCGGACGCCTCGATCGCCACGTCCGTGCCGGTGCCCATCGCCAGGCCGAGGTCGGCCTGGGCCAACGCGGCGGCGTCGTTGACCCCGTCGCCGACCATCGCCACCACCCGCCCCTCGTCCTGGAGCCGCCGCACGACGTCGACCTTGTCGGCGGGCAGCACCTCGGCGATCACCTCGTCGATGCCCAGCTCGGCGGCCACGGCGCGGGCGACGGTGGTGTTGTCGCCGGTCAGCAGCACCGGCGTCAGGCCGAGCGCCCGGAGCCGCGCGATCGCCGCCCGGCTCGTCGGTCGGACCACGTCGGCCACCGCGAGGACCCCGCGGGCCCGGCCGTCCCAGCCGGCCAGCACCGCCGTCCGCCCCTTCGCCTCCGCCGTGGCCACCGCCCGCGCGACCTCCTCCGGTACGTCGAGGCCGTGCTCGCGCAGCAGTCGGGGCCGGCCGATCAGCACCTCCCGACCGTCGACCGTCCCGCTCACGCCGAGCCCTTCGGCGTTGACGAAGCCGGTCACCGGCGGCAGCGTGCCCGCCTCGGCCGCCCCGGCGGCGACGGCCCGGGCGATCGGGTGCTCGGACGCGGACTCCAGCGCGCCGGCGAGCCGCAGCAGTTCGGCGCGGTCCTCGCCGGCCGCCGGGACCACGTCCACCAGGGTCATCCGGCCGGTGGTGACGGTGCCGGTCTTGTCCAGCACGACGGTGTCCACCTGCTTCGTGGACTCCAGCACCTCCGGCCCCTTGATCAGCACGCCGAGCTGCGCGCCCCGGCCGGTGCCGACCAGCAGGGCGGTCGGCGTGGCCAGCCCGAGGGCGCACGGGCAGGCGATGATCAGCACCGCCACGGCGGCGGTGAACGCGGCGGTGCCGCCCGACCCGCTGCCGAGCCACCAGCCGAGGGTGCCCACCGCGAGGGCGATCACGATCGGCACGAAGACGCCGGAGATCCGGTCGGCCAGCCGCTGCACCGCCGCCTTGCCGGTCTGCGCCTGCTCGACCAGCCGGGCCATCTGGGCCAGTTGGGTGTCGCCGCCGATGCGGGTGGCGCTGACCACCAGCCGGCCGCCCGCGTTGACGGTCGCGCCGACCACGGAGTCGCCCGGGCCGACCTCGACCGGGACGGACTCGCCGGTGAGCATGCTGGCGTCGACCGCCGAGGTGCCCTCGTCGACCACGCCGTCCGTGGCGATCTTCTCGCCGGGCCGCACCACGAACCGGTCCCCCACCACGAGCTGGTCCACCGGGATCCGGGTCTCCGTGCCGCCGCGCAGCACCGCGACGTCCTTGGCGCCCAGTTCGAGCAGGGCGCGCAGGGCCGCGCCGGCGGTCCGCTTCGCCCGCGCTTCGAAGTAGCGGCCGGCGAGGATGAACACGGTCACCCCGGCCGCCGCCTCCAGGTAGATGTTGCCGGCGCCGTCGGAGCGGTTGATCGCGAGACTGAACGGGTGGGTCATCCCCGGCGTCCCGGCCGTGCCGAGGAAGAGCGCCCAGATCGACCAGCCGAACGCCGCCAGGGTGCCGAGCGAGACCAGGGTGTCCATGGTCGCCGCGCCGTGCCGCAGGTTGATCCAGGCCGCCCGGTGGAAGGGCAGCCCGCCGTAGACCACGACCGGGGCGGCCAGGGTCAGCGACAGCCACTGCCAGAAGTCGAACTGCCAGGCGGGCACCATCGCCAGCACGATCACCGGCACGGTGAGCACGGCCGAGACCCACAGCCGGGTACGCAGGCCGCGCAGCTCGTCCACCGGCTCGGCGGCCGGTTCGCCACCGGCGGGCGTGGGCGGGGGCGGCAGGGCCGCCGTGTAGCCGGTCTTCTCCACCGTGGCGATCAGCTCGTCCGGGGTGACCTCGTCGGCGTACCGGACGGTGGCCTTCTCCGTGGCGTAGTTGACGGTGGCGGTCACCCCGTCCATCCGGTTCAGCTTCTTCTCGATCCGGGCGGCGCAGGAGGCGCAGGTCATGCCGCCGATCGCCAGCTCGATCTGGTTCGGCGCCGTCAGCAAGGGCTTGGTTGTCATCACGCTTCCCGTCAGTCGTGCCCGTGACCGGGGACGCCGTGGCCGGCGTCGGCGGTCGGGGAGCTCGTGGCGGCGGGTGTGCCCGCCGCCGGGGAGCCGGTCGTGGCCGGGACACCCGGCGCGGTCGGGCTGCCGGCGACGACGGTGAACTCGGCGGTACGCACGACGCCGCCGTGCTTGAAGTCCAGGTAGAGCCGGTAGGCGCCCGCCGACGGCATTTCCGCCGAGAAGCTCACCTCGGGGCCGGGCCGCGTCCGCCCGTCGCCCGGCTCACCGTGCGGGTGCACGTGCAGGTACGCCAGGTCGCCCTGGCGCAGCGCCACCAGGTGGCCGTACGCGCCCAGGTAGGGCTCCAGGTCGGTGACCGGCGCGCCGTCGCGGCTCACGGTCAGGGTCAGCTCGGCGGTGCGGCCGGGCTGCGGGGCGCCGGCGAGCGTGACGGTGTAGCCGTCGACCGTGGTGCTGGTCGCCGGCGCGGGCAGGGGCCGCGCGGTCAGCGCGCCGGGGACGCTCACGTCGACGCCGAGGGTCAGCGCCTCGCCCCCGGTCGGGGTGAAGTCGGCGAACGCGCGCCAGACGCCCGGCCCGGCGAGCGGCGAGTCGACCCGCCAGGTGCCGTCGGGCGCCATCTCCGGGTGCACGTGCCGGAAGCCGGAGAGATCGCGGCGGGCCACGATCAGGTGCATGCGCTTGTCGTGCGCCACGTCGTACGCGGTCACCGCCCGGCCGTCCGGACCGGTGACCTGGAAGGCGAACTGCCCGGCCGGGGCGTCCACCGGACGCAGGGTGTAGCCACGGTCGGAGACGAGCAGGCCGCCGGGCAGGTGCCCCGCCGCGCCGTTGTCGCCCCCGTGTCCGGCTCCGCCGTCCTCGCCGTGCCCCCCGCCGGCCTCGTGCGGGGCCTCGGCGGGCGGCGCCACGGGGTCGGCCACCCGACCGACCCCGTACGTCGCGCCGAACACCACCGCGAGGCCGAGGGCGAAACCGCTCAGCTTCGTCGCCGTGTTCATGATGTGCCTCGTTTCCCCCGTGCCCGATCTCAGGCGCCGACGAGGCTGTAACCGGCCTCGTCGACGGCGGAGCGCACGGTGTCGGTTTCCAACGGGCCCTCGCTGGTGACGGTGACCCGACCGGCGGCGACGTCGACCTGGACGTCGCTGACGCCCGGGATCGCGCCGACCTCGGTGCTGACCGCGGTGGCGCAGTGCCCGCAGGTCATGCCCTGCACCTGGTACGTCGTGGTGATCATCGAACTCTCCTCTCGCCGCCCCCAGCATATACCCCCCGGGGGTAATGCGGAGGCGGACCGGTGCCTGTGTCTTGTACCGGTACCCGGTGGGGGTATGCCGGCCAGGAACGAACGTACCATACCCCCGAGGGGTACGCTATCCTCGTCCCCATGACCACACCGACGCCCACCCCGATCAGGGGATACACCGCCACCAAGGACCAGCTGCTCGCGCGGCTGCGCCGCGTCGAGGGGCAGGTCCGTGGCATCGAGAAGATGGTCGACGAGGACCGCTACTGCATCGACGTGCTCACCCAGATCTCCGCGATCCAGGCCGCCCTGGACAAGGTCGCGCTCGGCCTGCTCGACGGGCACGCCCGGCACTGCATGCACGAGGGCGCGGCCGAGGGGCGCGCCGACGAGATGGCCACCGAGATGATGGCCGCCGTCGGCCGCCTGATGAAGCGCGGCTGACCCGCCCCGCCCCTCGGCCCCGCGACGAGACGCGGGCACACGGCGACGCCACACCCCGACATCACCCGCACGACCTGCGCCCGGATGTCGGGGTGGCTACCATTCGGCCGGTGGCCCTCCGGATTCCGCACCGCCCGCCCCGCGCGCCCCGCCGGGCGGCAACACCGACCACCCGCGACCGGACGGAGGCCCGGGACCGCGGTACGTGACCGCGCCGCCACACGGAAGCGATCCCCGTCCCGCCACGCGGCGACGGGTGAACCGACCGGCCCGCCGGCACGTACCCCGCCCTGGATTCGTTGGGAGAAACTCGTTGGGCGCCGACCACACCCGTCCCGCTCCGTCCGCCCCGCCGAGGGTGCGGCGGATCCTCGTCGCGACGGTGGTGCCCCTCTTCGTCGCCACGCTGATCGCCGCCCTGGTGCTGTGGCCGTGGGACGCGCCCGACCCGCCGACCGGCACCGACGCGCCCCGCTACCACGGCACGGTGACGCGGGTCGTGACGGAGCCGTGCCCGCCCACCCCGGAGATTCCGGAGGGGAGTCCCGGCGGGTCGCAGGGTCCCTGCGGCACGGTCACCGTACGGGTGCAGGACGGTCCCGACGCCGGCCAGCAGGTGGAGACGCCGGTGCCCGCCGGCCCCGGCGCGCCGACCGTCGCCGTGGACGACGAGATCATCCTGGTCGAGCTCACCGACCCCGCCGACCCCACGGCCAGCACCTACAACATCGCCGAGCACCAGCGCGGCAAGCCGCTGGTCTGGCTGGTGGCGCTCTTCGCGGCCGCCATCGTCGCCTTCGGACGGTGGCGCGGGCTGGCCGCGCTGGCCGGCCTGGCGGCGAGCTTCGCCATCCTGCTGACCTTCGTGCTGCCGGGCATCGGCGCCGGGAGCCCGCCCCTGCTGGTCGCGGTCGTCGGCGCCGCGCTGATCATGTTCGTGGTGCTCTACCTGACCCACGGCGTGACCGCGCAGACCTCGGTGGCCGTGCTCGGCACGTTGGGCAGCCTGGTGCTGACCGGCGTCCTCGGCACGATCGCCACCGCCGCGACCCACCTGACCGGATTCGGCTCCGAGGACGCCACCACGCTGTCGATGTACCAGGCCGACGTCGACCTGCACGGGCTGCTGCTGGCCGGGATCATCATCGGCTCCCTCGGGGTGCTGGACGACGTCACGGTGACCCAGGCCGCCACGGTCACCGAGCTGGCGCACGCCAACCCCGGGCTGTCCCGGACGCAGCTCTACCGGGCGGCGACCCGGGTCGGCCGGGCGCACATCGCCTCGACGGTGAACACCATCGTGCTGGCGTACGCCGGCGCCTCCCTGCCGGTGCTGCTCCTGCTGACGGCCGACTCGCGGGCGGTGACCCAACTTCTCACCAGCGAGTTCCTCGCCCAGGAGATCGTCCGCAGCGCGGTCGCCACCCTGGGCCTGATCGCCGCCGTGCCACTGACCACCGGGCTGGCGGCCCTGGTGACCACCGCCGGCCGCCGCGGCGGGGACGCCACCGACCGCGCCGCGCCCGCACCGACGCCCCGGCCGGCCGCCGACCGGTCCGAGGCGCTGGAGGCCCTCAGCGGGCCGCGCGGAGACACGCCGTCCGCCGCTCCCGCCGGATGGCCCGACCGGGACAGGAGCACGGACACCGCATGGTGACACTCCTCAGCGTGACCGAACAGGACGTACGGCCTGATAAACGCGTCACTGCTCACCGTCCGCCATTACGAAATAACGCATTTAGTCGGCTTAGGGACGTAGATCCCCGGGAGTGTTCTCGGGTAACCTCGCTGCCGGTCACCGCCGAAGGCGCGCAGCGGCGCCTGCGGTGCCGCCGCCCAATCGCCGCGAGGCGAACCGGGGACCCAGGTACGTGGGGTGAATCCGCGACAGCGGTAGGGGCCACTTCCGCCCCGAACCCGTCAGCTAACCCGGTCGGCGGTCGACGGAAGGGAAAACTGTGACGGCACCCCTACGCCGCTGGTTGACGCCCGTGGTGGCCGTACTCGCCGCCCTGGCGGTCTTCGCCGGGCCTCTCCCGGCGGCGGCCGCGCCCACCCCGCCCAAGCCCTCCGGGCACGGGGACGACGAGCCCAAGCTGCTCGACGACCTCATCGAGGCCCGCAACCGGTCCTACGTGCAGGCCAAGGCGAAGCTGAAGAAATCGGAAGAGCGCCAGCTCGAGCTGGCCCTGGAGGTCAACCGGGCGCAGGCCGAGCTGGACGCGCTGGCCCCCCAGGTCAGCCAGATCGCCGCCCAGTCCTACCGCACCGGGCGGATCGGCGCGGTGTCCATGCTGCTGGACACCGCCAGCCCCGACTCCTTCGTCAGGCGCGCCGCCGCCCTCGACGAGATCAACCTGGTCAACTCCAAGAAGCTGGCCGAGGTCAACGCGATCAAGGACCGCGCAGAGCAGGCCAAGCTGGCGGTCGACGCCGAGGTCCGCGAGCAGCAGAAGCTGAAGAACGAACTGGCCCGTGGCAAGCGCGAGGCGGAGAAGGCGCTCGCGCTGGTCGGCGGCAGGGGGCTGACCAGCGGCAAGGTGGTGGCCACCTCGCCGGTGGCGAAGATGGCGCCGGGGCGCACCGCCGACGGCGACTGGAAGCCCCTGTCCTGCACCGAGAACGACCCCACCACCTCCGGCTGCATCACGGCGCGCACGCTGCACATGTACAAGGAGGTCAAGCGGGCCGGCTTCAACCGGTTCGTCGGCTGCTACCGCTCCGGTGGGCCGTACGAGCATCCGAAGGGCCGGGCCTGCGACTGGTCGCTGCAACGCAGCGGCTTCTCCCCCTGGCACAACGACGACACCTACATGTACGGCAACAACCTCACCGCGTTCCTGGTCCGCAACGCCGACCGGCTCGGCATCTACTACGTGATCTGGAACCGGCAGATCTGGTTCCCGGCGACCGGCTGGAAGTCCTACAGCGGCCCGTCGAACCACACCGACCACGTCCACGTGTCACTGCTCTAGCCGGGACCACACGCACACAGAGGGCCGCCCCGCCGGACGCGGGAGCGGCCCTCTGTCGTCGTGCGGGCCCGCCGCGACGGTCTGCCGGCGGGCGAGGTCAGGCGAGCGCGGCGCTGGCCGCCGGCTCCGGCGCGTCGGCCGCACGGGCGGGCACCGAGGCCACCGTCCGCACCTCGCCGGCGGTCAGCCGGTACGACATGCCGACCACCCCGCAGCGGCCGGCGGCCACCTCCGCGGCGAGCACGGCGGAGCGGCCCAGCATCGCCTCGACGGTGTGCGCGATGTGGATGTCGACGATCCGGTCGATGTCGTCCACCCCCTCGGCGGCGGCCCGGCGCAGGCTCGGCACCACGGCGTCCACCACGGCGCACAGGTGCCCGACCGGCGGGGTGCCGGTGGCGTCCGCCGTACGCGCCGCCTGGACGGCCCCGCAGGAGTCGTGCCCGAGCACCACCACCAGCGGCGTGCCCAGGACCGTGACGGCGTACTCCACGCTGCCCAGCACCTCGGGGCCGATGGTGTGCCCGGCGGTGCGGACCACGAAGAGGTCACCGAGGCCACGGTCGAAGATGATCTCGGCGGCGAGCCGGGAGTCGGAACAGCCGACGATCACCGCGAAGGGGTGCTGCCCGTCGGCGACCGCGGCGCGGTGCCCGGCGTCCTGGTTGGGGTGGCGCGGGGCGCCGGTCACGAACCGCCGGTTGCCGGCGTGCAGCTCGGCGAGCGCCTGCTCGGGACTCGCCGGGACGGCGAACGTGGCGCCGACGTCGGCCGGCACCCCGCCCGTGGTCGACACCGGGAGCGTCCGCTCCGGGCCCGGTTGAGTTCCTGGCGATCCGGGACGACTCATCCCACACCTCGCTCCGCACGTGAACGGCCTGGTCACCCGGGCCGACGCTGGACGCGGGCTGCCACCACCGTCACACGCACTGCAAGATACGTCAAGGTATGCGTGATATCCATTTCATATGTTCGGCGGGCCCGGCGCGGCGGCGGTCGGGCCCTCCGCGCGTCCGCCGGCCGCGAGGGCACACAGCAAAACACGAAGCAGGGGCCATACGATGGCGGACATGGCGACGACAGGGGAGAACGGGAGCACCCGCAACTGGACGTTCCTCACCAACCACGGGCACGTGCTGCTCGCCATCGCCCGCAACCCCACCGCCCGCCTCCGCGACGTGGCCGACGAGGTGGGCGTCACCGAGCGGGCCGCGCAGGCGATCGTCGCCGACCTGGAGGCCGGCGGCTACCTGCACCGCACCCGGGTGGGCCGACGCAACGAGTACACCCTCAACCCCGCCGGGCGGTTCCGGCACCCCGCCGAGGCGGACCGGCAGGTCGGCGCCCTCCTCGCCCTCTTCGCCGACGAGCAGGAACCGGCCGAGGCCACCGAGCGTTCCTGACGACGGGTCGGGCGGCGGCACGCGCCGTGGGCCCACGGCGGTAATCTCACCGCGTGCGCGAGAGTTTCCGACCGGGCGGGACCGGGCCGGCCCGCCGAGGCGGGCGCGGTGCCCGCGCGGTCCTCGGTGGAGCGGCCGCGGTCCTGCTCGGCACCGCCGTCGTCGCCCCGTCGCCCGCCGCCGCGGCGGTCCCCCGCTGCGGACCCCCCGGCGTCGCCGCCCCCGCCGAGACGCCGTGGCCGCTGAAGAGACTCGAACCCTCGTCGGCCTGGCGGATCTCCCGGGGCGCCGGCGTCACGGTGGCGGTCATCGACTCCGGCGTCTCCGCCCTACATCCCGCCCTGAAGGGTCAGGTCAGGGTGGGCCGGGACTTCAACGGCCTGCCGCAGCAGGAGGGCCGCTGCGACCTGGCCGGGCACGGCACCATCGTCGCCGGCATCATCGCCGGGAAGGAGGGCACCGGCGCGTCGTTCAGCGGCATCGCGCCGCAGGCCAGGATCCTCCCGGTACGCGTCCTGCCCGACACGAAGACCACCGCCGACGAGGGGCTGCCGGGGCAGATCGCCGAGGCGATCCGGTGGTCGGTGCGCAACGGCGCCGACGTGATCAACCTGTCGTTGGTGACCCTGGACCGGCAGGATCTCGCCGACGCCGTCCGCTACGCCCTCGACGAGGGGGTGGTCGTGGTGGCCGCCGCCGGCAACCGCCAGGAGAACCAGCAGGACAGGCCCGCGTTCCCGGCCGCCTACCCCGGGGTGATCGCGGTCGCCGGGGTGGACGAGGAGGGCGGTCACGTGGGCAGCTCGGTGAGCGGAGACTACGTCGACCTCGCGGCACCCGGGCTGAACATCCTCGGCCCGGCCCCCGGGGGCGAGGGCTTCCTCGCCGAGCCGCAGGGCGGCACCAGCTTCGCCGCCGCGTACGTCTCCGGGGTGGCCGCGCTGGTCCGGGCCGCCCACCCCGACCTTGACCCGGAGCAGGTCGCCGACCGGCTGATCCGGACGGCCGACAGCCCGCCCGAGGGGAAGAACGCCGAGGTCGGCCACGGGGTGGTGAATCCGTACCGCGCGGTGGCGACCGTGCTCGGCACCCGTACCGACCCGCCGGCCGGCGCGATGCCCGCACCGCCCTCCACCGAGGATCCGCTCGCCTGGCAGGGCACCGTCGCGGTCTGGGTCGCCGTCGTCGGCGCGCTCGTCGCCGGGCTGCTGCTCTCCGTCAAGCCGATCCTGGTCCGCGGGCGACGCCGGGGCTGGCGCCCGGGCCGCCGCCCGTCCGCGACGGACGCCACGACCGGCTGACGCCCCTCTCCGGTCTCCCCGGAAAGCGCCGAGCGCCGCCCACCGGTGCGGTGGACGGCGCTCGGCGCGATTCCGTCAGCGCAGGATGCCCGGCGTACCGCCGCCGTCCGCGCCCCAGACGTCCTCGTCCTCCTCCAGCCAGGTGTTGCGAGGGGTCTCCTCCTCGCCGTAGCCGGCACCCATGCCGGCCATGCCACCGACGCCCCGTGCGCCCGCGCCGACGCCCTTGGCGCCCGCGCCGGCGGCACCCGCGCGCCCGCCGCCACGGCCGGCCCCACCGGCCGCGCCGCCCATCATCGGCGCCATGCCGCCCGCACCGAGCTTGCCGCCGGCACCGAGCTTGCCACCAGCGCCCCGGCCGCCACCGCGGTTGGCGCCCGCCGCGCCGCCGCCCATCATCGGCCCCATGTTGGGGCTCACCGGCCGGCCGAGCGAGCCGCCGCCCGGGATGACGCCCCCGCCGCCGAGCCCGCCACCGGAGCCCAGGCCGCCACCGCCGCCGAGCCCGGAGGTGCCGGGCAGACCGCCGCCACCGCCGCCGCCGAGTGCGGGAACCGTCGGGGCGCCGGCACCGGCCAGACCGCTGCCGTAGTCGTCGGCGAGGCTGCCGGTGCTCGGGTCGTAACCGCCGCTCGGGTCGTAGCCGCCGCTCGGGTCGTAGCCGCCACCGGTCAGGTTGGGATGCGCGGTGGAGCCGATCCCGGTGGTCCCGGTCTCGGGCACGCCGGCCCCGCTGAGCGACGGCATGCCACCGCCCGGCATGCCACCGGTCGAGGGCATGCCGCCCATGCTGGGCGCGCCGCCGACGCTGCCGGCGCCGGGGCCGGCGCCGAGGTCGGGGGTCTGCACGTCCGGCGACTGGGTGGTGCCCGGCGTGGTCTGGCCGGGCGTGCCCGAGTCGATCGTCACGTACTCGCCGCTGACCTGGTTGTAGACCTTGGCCGCCTCGTCGGACTTGTCGTTGAGCCAGTCGGCGAGCGAGGTGAGCGGGTCGAGCAGGCCCAGGAAGTCGGGCTTGACCTTCATCTCGAAGAGGCCCGTGTCGATCACGATGCGGCCGTTGCGCGCCTCGAGCACGTCGTTGACGCAGCTCGCGGGGATGGGGAACTCGGCCTGCGCGGCGCTCAGCTTGTCGGCGGCGGTCTTCAACGACTGGACGATGCCGTTGTGCTTCTCGGCGTCGTCGACGACCCGGCCCGTGTCCGTGGCGATCTGCTTGATGTGGGTCTTGAAGGACTCGTACGCCGGGCCCTTCCACACCTCACCGAGATCGGCGACGTTCGTCTCCAGGCTCTCCTTGACGGAGTTCAGGTTCTTCAGCAGTTGCTCCCAGCCCAGGGCGGCGCTGGTGACGTCGCCCGGCCTGCCCGCGACGACGATCTGCTGGCACATCTCTTCCCAGCTCGGCATCCTGTCACCCTCCCGATCAGCCGTTGGATCCGTTGGTGGCGGCTTGGCTGAAGGCGCGCTCCATCTCGGCGGCGGACATGGCGTTCGCCTTCTCCGCCGTCTCGTAGTTCTCCTTGACCTCGCGCAGCGCGTTGGCGGCCTGGTAGAGGTCCTCGGCGAGCTTGCGGACGCTCTGCTGCGTGGTGGTGAAGAGGCTGCCGTGCTTGCGGGCCAGGTCGCCCGCCCGGTCGAAGGCGCCGAGCGGGCTCGTCGCCCCGCCGCCGACGCCGTTCAGGCCGCCCGACGCCGCCGCGCCGCCCATCCTGTCCTGGATCTCGACCATCGTGTACGACTGCTTGTTGAGAAACGAGGCGTGCGACTCCAACCACTCGATGGCGCTGTCCAGGCTGGACGCGTCCCACTCCGTGTTGTCGCCGCTCTCGCCCGCCCCCGGCACCAGGCCGGAGGGGGTCTGCGCCCGGTTGACGTTGTCCATCGTGATGCCGCTGACGTGCACGGTGGGTGCCAGCGGGGTGATGGGCATGTATGGGGTGTCCACCCGGATCTCCTCCGGCTGGTCCGTCCTGTCGTCCGTCATCGGTTCCTCCCCGTCGCCGACTGACAATGTGGCTTACTGCTGGTGTCCGCCGGGGGCCGGCGGGGGTGGTGCCGTCGGCGCGGCGCCGGGCGGCTGCCAGGCACCGGCCTGGGGTGCCGGCGGCGCACCGTACGGGTGGGTCCCGCCGGTGGGCGTCGGGCCGTACCCGGGCGGGGGTCCCGCCTGGGGCGGTGCGGGCATGCCCGGTGCCCCGCCCGGTGGCGGATATCCGGGCGCGCCGAACTGAGGGTTACCGTGCGACCCGCCCGGTGCGCCGCCGGCCGGCGGGTGGCCGGGGGGCGGCGGATAACCGGGCGGACCGGCCTGCGGGCCGCCAACCGGTGGATAGCCCGGCGGCGGATAGCCGGGCGGGCCGCCGGGCGGCGGGTACCCGGGCGGGCCGGGCCGGGCAGCGGCCGCCTTCCGTCGGGACCGACGCACCAGCACGATCACGAGAATCAGCAACGCGACGGGCACGAGCAGGCAGAGCGCTCCCCGGACCAGCGCGCCGGTGTCCTTCTTCATGCTGATCGACACCGCCGGCCCGTCGTCCTTCTGCGGCTCCGCCGCGCCCGCGGACGGGGCGGCGCCGTTCGCGGCACCGGCGAGCAACGGGTGCGCGTCCACCGCCGGCACCGAGCGGGTCAGCGCGGCCAGCGGGTCGATCGCGCCGAAGCCGTACTGGCTGTCGCGGCCGGCCGGGCCCTGGTCCCGGGCGGTGCGGATCAGCCGGTTCGCCACGTTGGCCGCGTCGAGGTCCGGGTACTTCGCGCGGACCAGCGCCGCCACCCCGGAGGTGATGGCGGCGGCGTCGCTCGTGCCGCTGCCGATGCCGTAACCGTTGGACGACACCGACGCGGACCGGGGAGAGATGATCTCCTGCATCGGCGCGGCGAGCACGGCCTCCCGACCGGTGGCGCTCTGCGCGAAGAACTCGCCGTTCTTCGCCAGCCCGGTCACCGCGATGACGCCGGGGATGTTCGCGGGGCTGGTGACGACGCGGTCGTTCTGCAGCCGGTTGCCGGCCGAGGCGATCAGCACGACGTCCTTGTCCAGGGCGTACCGCACGGCGGCGATCTCGTCGGGGGTCGCCGCCGTGCCCGTCCCGACGGACATGTTGATCACGTCGGCGCCGGCGTCGGCCGCCCAGCGGATGCCCGCCGAGAGGTCTGCCGAGTCGAAGGAGTCGCCCATCGCGACGGGCAGGATCTTCGCCTCCGGGGCGATGCCCAGGTGCCGCATCGCGCCACCGCCCCGGGACGCGATGATCCCGGCCATCGCCGAACCGTGGGCCTTCCTGGCGTCGTCGTCGCGGCGACCGTCGGCCGCCGTCCCGGAACCGATGCCCTTGCCCGGCAGGACCTGACCGCGCAGATCCGGCAGGTTGGGGTTGACCCCGGTGTCGATGACCGCGACGGTGACGCCCTTGCCCTTGGTGAGCTTGTGGGCCTGCGGGATCTTCAGGGTGTCGAGGTACCACTGGAGGCCGCGCACCGTGTCGGCGCGTGCCGGGGCCGGCGCGGCCAGTGGACCGGAACCGGCGCCGACGACCAACGCCAGCGCCGCGACGGCCAGCCGGAGCTTGGGCCGCGAAGGCTTCCCCGCACGCATGATTCTCCCAGGACCTATCGACGCACAACGCGACGCGGCTCCGGCCCGGTCGAACCGGACCGGAGCCGCGTCGGCGATTGTGTCAGTTCCACGCCTTGGCGTTGCTCATCTCGGTGCTGACGTAGTTCTCGCGGGCGATGCCCACGGCGCCACCGATGTCGTTCAGGATCTTGTTGATGTCCCGGACGGCGGCGTCCCACTGCGCCTGGTGCTGCTCGTAAGCGGCACGGTCCTCACCGTCCCACTGGAGCTTCGACAGCATCGAACGCAGCGTGTCCAGCTTCTCGTCGATGGTCCGCGAGATGGCCATCATCTGCTGGTTGCTGCTCTCGAGGACCGCGTAGTCAACCTTGATGCTCATGAGTCCCTCCCCTGCTCGTCTCGGCGGATCACGGGTTGAGTGCAGAGTGGAACTTGTCCAGCATCTGCTGCTGCTCTTCGTCGTTGACCTGGTGCGTCGTACCCGACTTGTCGAGCAGGTCGGCGATGTTGTCCATCGCCGTCAGCAGCTTGCCCGTGTCCTCGTTCCAGCGCTGCATGAGCGACTGGAAGCCGGTGGACGCCTGCCCCTTCCAGGCGATGGCCAGGTCGTCGACCACGTTCCACAGCTTCTTCAGCTCGCCGTCGACCTCGCTGCGCGTGGAGCGCACGTCACCCGCGGCGGTATGCAGAGTCGCTGCTTCGACCTCGAACGCCATGCTTCACACCCTTCCGTCTTCTTGTGGCGGCGCAGTCGCCGCGTCCTCCCCCGCCGCAAGGCAATCACCCCACCGACGGACACTCAGTCAAGACCGTAGCGGACGGTGTCCACCACGCGCAGCCCTGCCCCGCGCCGTACGCGGATGCCCGCCGCAGAACCCCGTCCGACTAGGAGGAACGGGAGTACGAGCGGACGTGCATCACCAGGCCGACCACGAAGATGAGGGCGAGCATCGACACGAGCACCCACTGCACCGCGTCGTCGGCGAGGGTGCCGAGGGCCAGCCCGAACGCCGCCACCCCACTGAGCAGGACGAGTTCCATCGCCCTGCGGGCCACCCGCGACCGGGCGAGCTGCGCGACCAACCCCAGGACGAGGAAGACCGGGACGGTCGCCAGCGCGTACCCGAACAACATGCTCTGCCACACGGTGGCACCCAACCTCTCGGCCCGGTCGCTCAGGCCCGGTAGAAGCCCGAATCCTGCACCCAGTCGATCTTGATGTCCTGGATGTCGGGGTCGGCGTCGCCGGTCGCCCAGCCCGGACGGGAGTCCGAGACGAAGTTGTACTGGCTGTTGCCGCGGAACGCCGACGCCACCGTGGAGAACAGCGCGCCGATGTCCGTGAAGATGAGCCCGAGGATCGCCGCGGTGGCGGTGAGGCCGGCCACCCCGATCGCCTGCGCCAGCGGCGCGGTCGCCGGGAACGCCTGGAGGGCCACGGCCGCGATGACCGCGATGAGGATCGGCACCAACGCGCCGACCAGGGCGTCGATCGAGGCGTTGAAGTGGTCACGGACGGCGGTCAGCGCGTCCTTGTTGGCGTTGAGCGCCTCCGCGAGCGCCCCGATCTCGGCGTTCAGCTTCTGCACGAAGGCGTCGAACGCGTCCCGGTCCTCGAAGTCCCACTCGTCGCTGGAGGGGATCACGCTCTCCAGCGCCGCGCCGAACTGGTCGCCGCCCAGGAAGCGGGCCGCGTCGCCCCACTCCTTGATGGACTGGTTGACCTCGTCGTTGTCGAACGTCTCGAGGTGGATGATGGCGGCGGTCAGGAACGCGGCGCCGACCAGCCACACCCAGTTGGCCCGGGCCGCCCCGGCCAACGAGCGGACCGGCGCGGTCTGCGCGGCGACGCTGTGCGTCCCCACCACCGAGCCCGAGGAATTCGCGATCAGGATCTCCGGCATCGAGCCCTCCCTGCGTCCCGCACCCGCGAGGTCACTTGACCACCCAGGGCTGGTCCGACTTCTCCCAGTTGAGCGCGCTCTGTTCGAGGTTGGCGGCGGCCCTCTCCAGGTGCTCGACGCCGGTGCGCAGGTTGTCGAGGTGACCGTCGACGGCATCGTTGTGCGCGCTGACGGCGGACAGGCCGAGCAGCGTCATGGACATGCCCGACAGTTTGACGCCCTCCAGCGCCCGCTGCGCGTTGCGCAGGTAGGCCATCGGGCCGTCGGCGGCCGCGAGCTTCTGCCCGGCCTTGCGGATGGCGTCGACGTCGACGACGTTGGCCACTGACCCTCTCCTCTCGTCAGCCGCGCAGCCGGCGCAGCGGGTCGTTGAGATCCACCCCGAACTGCTGGAACCACTCCTCCGGGGTGACCTTGCCCGCCTCGGCCCGTCGGACCAGGTCGGCGCCGCCGAGCATCTCCTCCAGCAGCTCGCGCTGCCGCTCGGCGTGCGCGTCGTAGGCGGCGTCGATGGCGGCCTGGAGCGACTCGGCCAGGCTGAAGCTGTCCAGCCGCATCGCCCGTGCGTCGATCTCGACGTCGCCGACCTTCATGTCGCCGTCGACGGTGACCTGGACCAGGCCGTCCGGGCTCTCCCCGACGACCCGCAGCTCGGCGCGCTGCCGCTGGAAGTCCGCGAGCCGGCGCTGCTGCTCCTGCGCCTGGCGCAGGATGCCCTCGAGTCCGGCCCCGCCCATGCCGCCGGGCGTCCACGATGTGCTCAAAACGGTCCTCTCGTCGGCTGCGACGCTCGTGCCGCAGGTTACCGGATGCCGTCACACCGGGGCGGTCCCGCCGACCGCCGTCTCGGCGGGGGACCCTCAGGCCGGCTCCGACCAGGCGGTCTGGATGAGCTGCTGGCCGTCGCGGCGGCGCACCAGCGTGCCCCGGCCGGGCGGCTGCGGGCTCGGCCGCAGCGTGCCGAAGACCGCGCCCTCCTCCCGGTTGCCGGACATCAGCAGGCCGGGCTGGTCCAGCTCGCGCAGGCGTTGCAGGACCGGCTCGTAGAGCGCCCGGGCCACGCCACCCACCCGCCGGGTGACGATCAGGTGCAGGCCGATGTCGCGGGCCTGGGGCAGCAGCTCGTGCAGGGCGCTGAGCGGGTTGTTCCCGCCCGAGGCGACCAGGTCGTAGTCGTCGACCAGGATGTAGAGGTCCGGCCCCTTCCACCAGCTGCGGTCGCGCAACTGCGCGGTGGTGACGTCCGGGCCGGGCAGCCGGTTGGACAGCGCGCTGCGGATCGAGGCGAGCCCCTGCGCGAACGCCTGGTTCGACGGCGCGTAGTCGAGCAGGTGGTCCCCCTCGACCGCACCGAGCAGACCGCGCCGGTAGTCGGCGATGACCAGCCGGGCCTGCGCCGGGGTGTACCGCTCCGTGATGCCCCGCGCGATCAGCCGCAGCAGGTTGGTCTTGCCGCACTCGGCGTCGCCGAAGACCGTCAGGTGCGGCTCGTTGACGAGGTCGAGGTAGACCGGGGCCAGCGCCGACTCGTTGACGCCGATCGGCAGGCCCGGCGCCGACCGGTCGACGACCCGGGCCAGCTCGCTGAGGGGCAGCCTGCGCGGCAGCAGTCGCACCTTCGGCGCCGGCTGGCCCTTCCATGCCTCCGCGACGTGCCGGGACAGGGCGATGGACGCCTCGGTAAGGTCGTCGATGTCGCGCCGGCCGTCGATCCGGGAGATGGCGGTCAGGAAGTGCAGCTTGTCGCGGGTCAGGCCGCGCCCGGGCGAACCGGTCGGGACGTTCGCCGCCGCCCGCCGGTCGATCTCCGACTCGTTGGCGTCACCGAGACGCAGCTCCAGCTTCGTGCCGAGCAGGTCCCGCATGTTGATCCGGATCTCCGCCCACCGCACGGCGGTCAGCACCACGTGCACGCCGAAGCCCAGGCCACGGTTGGCCAGGGTGGTGATGGTCTGCTCCAGCTCCTCGTACTCCTGGCGCAGCGTGTTCCAGCCGTCGACGACGAGGAAGACGTCGCCGAACGGGTCGTCGGCGAACTCCCCGGCCGCCCGGCGCCGGCGGTAGCTGGCCACCGAGTCGATGCCGTGCTGGGCGAACCGGTTCTCCCGCTCGTCCAGGACGGCCACCACCTCGGCCACCGTACGGCGTACCGCCTCGGTGTCCCGCCGCCCGGCCACACCGGCCGTGTGCGGCAGCCCGTCCAGGCTGCGCAGCGCGCCACCACCGAAGTCCAGGCAGAAGAACTGCACCTCGCGCGGGGTGTGGGTGAGCGCGAGCGAGGCGAGCATGGAGCGCAGCATCGTGCTCTTGCCGCTGAGCGAGGCGCCGACGATCACCACGTTGCCGCCCGCGCCGGCCAGGTCCACGAGCATCGGGTCCCGGCGCTGCTCGTACGGCCGGTCCACGATGCCGACCGGAGCGGCCAGCCGCCCGCGACCACCCCACGAGGCGGTGCAGAGGCCGTACCTCGGGTCGACGCTCAGCGGCGGCAGCAGCTCGCCGAGGCCCGGCGGCTCCGCCAGCGGCGGCAGCCAGACCTGGTGCGCCGGGCGGCCCCGCCCCTTCAGCCGGTCGATGAGCACGTCCAGCATCGCCACGACCTTGCCGTCGGCGGGCTGCTCCGGCTCGGGCGCGTCCGGCACCGGCAGGGTCGGGTTCTGCACCGGCACGAAGTCCACCCCGTACCGGACGATCCGGCGCTGCACCAGCGCCCGCGACGACACGCCGGCCTGCCCCGGGGCCCGGTACGGCCCGGACACGTACGCGGCCCGGAACCGCAGCATGGTGCTGGTGTCGGTCTTCAGGTAGCCGTGGCCGGGGGCGTTGGGCAGCTCGTACGCGTCCGGCACGCCGAGCACGATCCGGCTCTCCACCGCCGAGAAGGTACGCAGGCCGATCCGGTACGACAGGTGGGTGTCCAGGCCACGCAGCTTGCCCTCCTCCAGCCGCTGGCTGGCCAGCAGCAGGTGCACGCCGAGCGACCGGCCCAGCCGGCCGATCATCACGAAGAGGTCGATGAAGTCGGGCTTCGCGGCGAGCAGCTCGCTGAACTCGTCGCAGATGATGAGCAGGCTGGGCATCGGGTCCAGCGGCTCGCCGGCCGCCCGGGCCTTCTCGTAGTCGTAGCGGGAGACGTAGTTGCCGGCGGCCCGCAGCACCTCCTGGCGGCGGGTCATCTCGCCGGCCAGCGCGTCCTTCATGCGGTCGACCAGCGGCAGCTCGTCGGCCAGGTTGGTGATCACCGCGCTGGTGTGCGGCAGCGCGTCCAGCGAGGCGAAGGTGGCGCCGCCCTTGAAGTCGACCAGGACGAAATTGAGCTCCTCGGAGGAGTGCGTCACCGCCAGCGCGCCGACGATCGTGCGCAGCAGCTCGCTCTTGCCGGAACCGGTCGCGCCGATGATCAGGCCGTGCGGGCCCATGCCCTCGTGCGCGGACTCCTTGAAGTCCAGCTCGACCACGTTGCCGTCCGGCCCGACGCCGAGCGGGATGCGCAGCCGGTCGCGGTGGCTGCGCGGGCGCCAGGTCTGCTGCACGTCGACCGCGGCGGCGTCGCCGACGCCGAGCAGGTCCGGCAGCTCCATGCTCTTCGCCAGCGGCTCCTCCGACGTGGTCTGCTGCTGCGACAGCCGGTACGGGGCGATCTGCCGGGCCAGCCCCTCGGCGGCGGCCTCGGTGAGCCGGTCCGGCCGGCCGAGCCGGGACGAGGAGGTGCCGCGGACCAGTTCGAGGGAGCTGCCGTCGCCCACGTCGAGGCAGAGCAGCCAGCGGCCGGCGTCCCGGGGCACGGTGCCGGAGAGGTCGATGACGGTCGCGCCGAGCAGCCCCGGCCCCATGAGCTGGCAGGCCGCCGAGACCTCGCCGCCGTCGATCACCACCACGAGGTGCGCCGCGCTGGTCAGCGGCTTCGCCTCCGGCGCGAACCGGGGCCGGCCGGCCAGCTCGCCGGCGAGCGCCTCCTCGGCCTCGGCGAGGCTCGCGAAGACCATCCGGCGGGCGCCCGCCGCGTCGGTGCGGGCGCTGTGGTGGTTGTGCGGCAGCCACTTCACCCAGTCCCAGGACGGCTGCCGGTCCGGCGCGGCGACGATCGCGACGACCATGTCGTCCGGGGCGTGGAAGGTGGCGAGCTGGCCGAGCGCGGCCCGCGTCAGGTCGAGCACCGGCTCCCGGTCGCCGCGCAGCACCACCCGGCTGAACGCCCGCACGGAGAGCGCGGTCGGCAGGTCCGGCACGCTCGAGTGGGCGCGGACGAAGCGACGCAGCGCGATGGCGCTCATCGGCTCCAGGTCCTCGACCGGCTTGGTCTCCGGCGGGACGATCTCCACGGCCAGGCGCTGCGGACCGGTGGCGATCCGGGTCTCGCCGAAGTCGTCCTCGGTGATCCGCCGCTCCCACAGCCGGCGGGAGGCGGCGATCGACCAGAGCGCGTCCGGCTCCGGGTGCCGCCAGGCCATCGCCGCCCGCTGCTGCTCGGCGGCGCGCCGGGTGCGCTTGCGCATCTGGGCCAGGTAGCGCATGTAGTCGCGCCGGTCGGCGTTGAGTTCGGCCTTGTCGTTGTTGCCGTTACTCAGCGACCCGATCGCCATGCCCAGCATCGAGACGCCGAAGAGGCCGCCGGCGATGTAGGTCATCGTGCCGCCACCCCGGCCGGCGTAGAGGAACGCCATGGCGCCCACGCCGCAGACCATCGGCAGGATCATCAGCAGCTGCCCCATCCCACGCGGGGTGGGCTCGGGCAGCTCCGGAGGCGACTCCAGCAGCACCTCGCCTCGCGGCAGCGCAGGCCCCGGCTGACGCGGGAGCCGGCGGAACACCACCGTGCTCACGGCTGTCTCCTCCCCAGAAGCGGCCCTGATGAAGTTCGGCGAGCGACCGGAGTCGTCGGGTGGGCATCGTACGTGCCCGCCATCGTAGGTAATCTCCCGTGGGCGTCAGGAACCCGTGCGTCGGCGTCGCCGGCCAGGGGTGATCGTAGAGAGCGCGAGGAGGCCACTGTGGCGACGAAGACGGCGACCGGCGGCCTGAGCCGGATCACCATCGTGGCGCCCCGCACCCGGATGGACCTCGCGCTGCCGTCGGACGTACCGCTCGCCGACCTGCTGCCGACCCTGCTCCGTTACGCGGGTGAGGACCTGGCCGACGAGGGGGTGCGGCACGGCGGCTGGAGCCTGGCCCGGCTGGGCGGCCAGCCGCTGGACGGCGGCCGGACCGCCACGCAGCTCGGCATCCGCGACGGCGAGGTGCTCTACTTCAATCCCCGGTCCGCCACCGCGCCGGAGATCGTCTTCGACGACGTGGTCGACGCCGTCGCCACCGCCACCAACCAGCGCCCGGGCGCCTGGCAGGTCGGCACCACCCGTTCCTTCGCGGTGCTCTTCGCCGCCGCGGCGCTCGGCGCCGGCGCGGTGGCGGCGCTGTTCACCGGGCCGCCGCACCTGCCGGGCGCGCTGGCCGCGCTGGTCGTCGCGGTCGCCCTGGTGGTCGCCGCGGCCGTGTTGTCCCGGGCCGCCGCCGACAGCGCGACCGGGTCGGTGCTGGGGGTCGTCGGCCTGGCGTACGCGGGGGTCGGCGGCCTGCTGCTGCTCGCCGGCGACCGCCCGTTGACGGAGCTGGCCGCCCCGCACGTGCTCCTCGGCGCCACGGCGGTGGTGCTCTGCGCGGCGGTGGCCGCGCTGGCCGTCGGCGACCGGCTGCCGCTCTTCTTCGGCGCGGTCGCGGTCGGCGCCGTCACCGGCCTCGGCGCGGTGGTCAGCCTGGCCTTCGACACCGACGCGCCGGCCGCCGCCGCGGTGGTGGCCGCGATCGCGTTCGGCGCGGTGCCGGCGCTGCCGATGGCGGCGTACCGGCTGGCCCGGCTGCCGGTGCCGTCCATCCCGACCGGCCCCGACGACCTCAAGAGCGACACCGAGTCGGTGGACGGCCGGCAGGTCCTCCAGCTCAGCGAGCGGGCCGACGAGTTCCTGACCGGCCTGCTCTGGACGGTGTCGCTGCTGGTGCTCGGCGCCCAGGTCGTGCTCGCGCTGCACGGCAGCCTGCCGGCGGTGCTGCTCTGCCTCGTGCTGGCCCTGCTGTCGCTGCTGCGGGCCCGGCCGTTCCTGGGCCGCGCCCAGCGCACCCCGGTGCTGTTCGCCGGCACCGCCGGGCTCGGCCTGACCGCCGCTGCCACGTTCGGCAACGGCTCCACGGCGGTACGCCTCGGCGTGATCCTCGGCGGCCTGGTGCTCGCGGCCGTGGTGAGCCTGATCTACGGGCTCACCGTGGCCGGCAAGCGGATCTCCCCGGTCTGGGGCCGGCTGCTCGACATCGTGGAGATCATGCTGATCATCGCGCTGGTCCCGCTGGCCGTCTGGGTCGTCGGCCTCTACGGCTGGATCGTCAACCTCCGCCCCTGACCGGCTCTTTCGGCCCCGCTCTCAGTCGGTCGGGTGCAGGGTCGTGACGATGGTGGCCACCGGGGCGGTGGCGTAGACGCCGGGACCGTGCTGGCCGTCCACCGGGCGGGCCGGGGCGCCGGACCGGCGGGCCACCTCGCGCACCGCCTTGACCAGCGCCTCCACGTGATCGTCGAGCGCCGCCACACGCAGCATCGGCGGGGCGACGCGCCCGCCCGGCAGCACCGCGACGGCCAGGGTGTGCGAGGGGGCGGACGTCGCCGTCACCGCGTCCACCAGCGGGCCGAACGGCGCGTCGGCCCGGGGCCGCAGGACCAGGCAACGCTGGGTCCAGCCGCCGCCGCGCAGCCCCGTCCAGGTCTCCGCCGGCGGCGCCGGCGCCAGGTCCAGCCCGGCCGCGGAGACCACCGCCGCGCGCAGCTCGTCGCGGCTGAGGGGGCGGTGGGCGAGCCCGGCCGCGGTCAGCGCCTTGCCCAGCCGACCGATGCCGGCGGAGAGCGTGCGGTGCACGCCGGGCATGCCCCCGCCCCGGCTGACGGTCTCGACGCGGGCGTCCCGTACGGAGAGCCGCAGCGCCAGCCAGACCGTCCGGTGGGCCGCGGGCGGCGCTCCCGGTGCCGGGTACCAGACCAGGGTGTGCGAGACGACCTGGGCGCGGGTGACCGGGCCGGTGAAGTCAGCGAGCACCCGCAGTGCCCGGTCCATCACCGACGCCTCGACCGAACCGGCGGGAGCCCCGGCGTGGCCCTGCAACGCCACCGCCGCGAACCAGCCCTGCGCGTCCTGCCCGATGCCGAGGCGGGTGCCGCGGTCCGTGAGTTCGGTCACAGTCAGCTCCGGGGCCAGGGGCGCCAACCTGGGGTCGGTCCCGCCACCGGCCGCCACGGTGCTCCTGGCCGCCTCCCGGCGCCGCCGCAGCCGCCGACGCAGCAGCAGGTCCTCGTACCACCAGCGGCCGCCCCGGCGGGCGAAGGCCGCGCCCACCACCGCCAGCGACAGCACCCCGACGACGGCGGCGAGCCAGACCGGCCCGCCCAGCGCCGCCCAGACGGCCAGGGCGCAGAGTTCCAGCACCACGAGCTGCCCCACGGCCACGGGCCCGATCCGACCACGGTCGCGCCGGTCGGCCGGGACGACCGGCCGCTGGGCGACGCCGGACGGCTGCGGTGCCGGACGACCGGGTGGCGCCTGAACCTGCGTCATCGCTGACAGTCCTTTCTGGACGGCGGAGCGTCCGCCGGATCGGGTCGGGCGCTGGTCCCGGTGACCCGTCGACGGCCCCTTATCGTAGGGAAGCCCGCGACACCGACTCGGACCTGCTCGTCGCGGACCCACCCCCCGCCGGAGGTAAGTCATGCGGACCCGCCGCGATCAGGTGCAGGCGTACCGCTTCGTCACCCGCCGGATCGTCTCGGCGCTGCTGTCGGGCGACCCGGAGACCAGCAACCTGCCGATGCGGCGGCTCGGCATGGCGGTCTTCGGCAGCGTCATCGCCGCGGCCGTGGTGCTCGGTGGCGTCGGCGCGTACGGGCAGTTCACCGGCAACACGGCGCCGCTGGAGCCGAACACCCTGGTGATCGAGCGGGAGACCGGGGCGACGTACGTCTTCGTCGACGGGCAGCTGCACCCCACCCTCAACTACGCCTCGGCCCGACTGATCATCAACGAGCCGGCCCCGCAGGTGCGCACGATGTCCCAGGCGTCGATCCGGGACCGGCCCCGGGGCCGTACGGTCGGCATCGTCGGCGCCCCCGACGCGCTGCCGGACCGGAAGTCGTTGACGGGCCTGCCCTGGTCCGTCTGCGACGTGCCGGACCCGGCCGATCCCCGCCGTTCCGGCACCCGGGTGGTGATCGACCGACCGCTGCCCGGTGGCGCGCCGCTCGGCGACCGGGCCGTGCTGGTGGAGGCCGACGGCCAGCGGCACCTGCTCACCGGCGACACGCGGTTGCAGGTGACGGGCGGCGACTCCGCGCTCGCCGCGCTGCGGATGGCCAACGCGCCCCGCCTGCCCGTGGGGCAGCAGTTGCTCAACGCCGTGCCCGCCGGGCCGGTCCTGCGCAAGCCGGCGATCGCCGGCGAGGACGAGGCCAGCACCCTCACCGAGCGCCCGGCCAAGGTCGGTCAGGTCTTCCGGGCGGCCGGCCAGCATTACGTGCTCACCCGGGAGGGCCTCTCCGCGATCGGCGAGATCAGCGCGCTGCTGCTGCTGCGCGACGGCGGTCAGGTCACCGACATCACCCCGGCGCAGGCCGGCAAGCTGCTGACCGACCAGCGGGCGGAGGAGGCCGGGATGCCGCAGGCCCTGCCCGCGCTGCACCCGGTCACCGCGGGCCGGACGGCGGTCTGCGCGACCTACCGGGCGGGCGCCGACGGCGGGCCGCCCACCACCACGCTGGAGGTCTTCGACCGCGTGCCGGCGGAGCTGGCCGCGCCCGGCGGGGTGCCCGTGCGGCAGAGCGCGCGCGACGGCGTGCGTACCGCCGAGGGCGTGCTGCTGCCCGGCGGCAAGGGCGTGCTCGTGCAGGCCACGCCCGGCTCCGGCGAGAGCGGCACGGCCGCCCCCGGCGCGACCGTGCATCTGATCAGCGCCCAGGGCGTCCGCTACCCGCTCGGCGTCGGCGCCATGGCGGCGCTGGGCTACGAGGGGGTCACCCCGCTGGCCGTACCCGCGTCGCTGCTGGCCCTGGTGCCCACGGGGCCGACGCTCTCGCGCGACGACGCGCTCGCCCACTTCGCGCCCGGGCCCGCGGTGTCGGCCCCGGCGGTCGCCCCGGCGAAGCCGACGGCCAGCCCCACTCCGGAGAAGTCCGGCGCGTCGGCGACGCCCTCCGACGAGCCCGATTCCGGGTCGCCGGCCCCGTCCGGCACGTCCTCGCCGAGCCCGGAGACGGACGGCTGAGCACCCACCCGGTGGATCGACACCGGTGGCGGGTCGCCCGAGTCGCACCCGTCGACTAACCTGAGCCCTGCCAACGGTTATCGACGATGACGTACGGGGATGCTGCCATGACCGGGCGCACGACAGTCGACCTGCTGTCCCTGGAAGACTTCCACCAGAAGTTGGCCCACCGGCTGACCGAGGCGGAGAAGGCGTTGCGGAAGCTGAGCACCGAGATGCAGTGCCGGCCCCCGGCGCTGGGCTCGTTCGCCGACGCCACCGAGAACTCCCGCCGCTACTCCGACATCCACCAGTCCTACGTGGACCAGGTCGACCGGCTGCGTGCGGCGGTGAAGGCGGCGCAGAGCGCCACCGCGACGATCCTGGCCAACTACCGCACCGCCGAGGAGCGCAACGCGGCCAACTCCGCCGACATCGCCGCCGCGCTCAACGGGGTGGACGACGCGTTGAAGCGGAAGGAGGATCCGCGTGTCTGAGTACACCCAGCGCTACCAGCACGTCAGCCACCAGCAGCTCTACGACGGCGTGATGGCCGGCCAGCCCGGCCAGATCGACGGCGTCGCCGCGCAGTGGACGGCGCTCAAGGGCATGCTCGACGGGCTGTCCCGCGAGCTCAGCGGCGACCTCGACAAACTCGCCAACACCTGGACGGGCTCGGCCTCGCAGGAGTTCCAGCGGCGGTTGACGCTCGTCACCGACTACGCCGACAAGCTCGGCGAGGGCATGGCGGACGTGAGCCGGGGCCTGACCCTGATGGCCGGCGAGCTGCGCACCGCCCGCGAGCAGGCGGAGAGCCCGGCCGAGACCGATGACCACGACCAGGCGCTCTCCGGCGCGGCCAAGGGCGCCGTGTTCGGCGTGCCGGGCATCGTGGTCGGCGGACTGCTGGGTCACCAACAGGACAAGGCCGAGCAGGAGAAGGCGCACCAGCGCATGGTCAACGTGGTGGCCGAGCTGGCCGCCGGCTACGACCTCTCCGCCTACGGCCGGCTCGTTTCGCCGCCGCCACCGCACCCGGACACGCCCGGCACGACCAGCCGCGATTCCTCGACGACCCCGCGCAGCGGCCCGAGCGCCGGCACGCCGACGGCCGCGCCGAAGACCTCCGGCCTCGCCGGGCAGCCGGGCGGCGCCACCGTCGCGGCCCCCGACCGGCCGAGTTCCGGACCGGGCGGCGGCGGAACCGGGACGCTCGTCCCGGGCGCCGTCGGCGGCGGACACCCGGGCGGCGGCGGCATCGGCGGCACGGTCGACGGCGCGCCCGGCGGCGTCACGCCCGGCACCTCCCTCGCCGGTGCCACGGTGCTGACCGGCACGGCCCCCACGACGGGCCCCGTCGGACTGGGCGGCACCTCGACGGCCTCGGCCGGCACCGGGGCGGGCCTCCAGTTCGGCCCCCAGGGCGGCGTGCTCGGCACCGGAGCCCTCGCGGCGAGCGGTAACGCACCGGCCACGGCGGTCCGGTCCGCCGGCGGCACCCCGGTGGCGGACAACCGGTCCGCGACCGGGATGGGCCGGCGCTTCGACAACGGGGCACGACAGGGCGCCGCCGGCGACCGGGCGGTCAGCGGGACGGGGCGTGCAGGCGGCGCTCGTGGCGGGGCGAACCGCCCCGGCGTCCTGGGCGGCGTTCAGGGCGCCAACGACGACGACACCGACGGCCGGCTGACCTGGCTGACGGAGGACGACATGGTCTGGGGGGACGGCGCCGCCGCCGCTCCGCCCGTGCTCGGCACCGACAGCTGACGCGACCAGCACGACGACGGCCCACCCGGCGGGCGTACCACCGGGTGGGCCGTCGCACGTGCGGCATCGGTCCCGGCGGGCGCGGTCGCACCCGCCCGACGATCCTTTTCGGACATCGTGGCGGCGGTCACCCGATCCCGGGTCGTCGGCGCGCTGCGGGAGCCGGGCCCGGACGATAGGTTGGACGGGTGCCTCACGTAGCGTCCCTCGACCCGTTCTGGTCGGTGACGCTGCGCTCCCTGCGTGAGCTGACCCGGCTGGCGATCGCCGCGCTGGTGCTCGCCGTGGGCCTCGGGGGCGCGTCCGCCGCCCCGGCACCGTCCGCCGGCGCACCGGCCGCCGTCACCGTTCCGGCCGCCGTCACCGCCGCCGCTCCGACCGTCGCGGGCGCCCGGCTCACCCCACCGCTGTCGCGCCGCGAGCCGACGGCCGAGCAGGTCGACGGCTTCGCCGCCCCGCCGGCGGTCCGGCGCGACGACACTCCGGCCGACACCTCCGCCGTGGCGGTCGCCCGCCAGGACGGCCCCGCCCGCGACCCCGGCCGGGGCGTCCCCGCCCGGCGCGGTCCGCCCGCCGCCTGACCGTCGGCCACCGGCTCCGCATCCGGGGTCGCCGGCCGCGACGGACCGCCGTCACGCGGCGTCCGTCCGCCCCGGCCCCCCCTGCTCCGGCCACACGTCACCGGCGTTCACCCGTCGGGCCGTCGCCGTCCGTCGCCGGAGCGGCCACCGCCGCGGTACGCCCCGCACGCGCGCCCACGATGCCCACCCGCCCGTACGCCGGGCACAGACCCTGTCGATTCCCTCGATCGACCGCGAGGTGCTGACCATGGAAAACGTGTTCTCCTCCGTCCTGCTCGACGTGCCCCGGGCCGCCGTGATCTGGCTGAGCCTGCTCGGCGTCGTCGCCGTCACCGTGGCCGGTCTGCTGCTGCGTCCCGGCCGGTTCCGCTTCGACGCCGGCTCCCGCATCCGGCGCGCCGCGATGCCGAGCGAGCTGGAACGGGCCGAGGAGGCGCGCGAACGTTCCCGGTACGCCGGTGAGGTCTCGGTCGCCGCGGAACGGGCCGCCACCACCGCCGCCCGGCTGCGGGCCGAGTGGCTGTCCGCGCAGGAGGAGGTCGAGGCGGCCTGGCAGGCGTACGAGGCCGCCGAGGCGGACGTCCGCCGGCTGGCGGTCGCCGAGGCGATGCCCCTTCCGCGTACCGTCCGGACGCCCGCCGAGTACGCCGAGCGCGAGCGCTTCCTGCACCGGGCCGCCCTCGACGCGTACTGGCGCAAGGAGCTGTCGGTGGAGCAGCTCAGCGACGTCTTCGCGCACCGCGACGGCTGGGACCCCCGGCTGCACCCGGTCGAGCAGGAGCTGGTGCTGCGCCGGGCGGTACGGGACAACCTGCTCGCCCGGCAGCGGGCGGCCCGGGAGCGGGAGCAGGCCGCGTGGCGGGCCGCGGAGACCGCCGCCGAGGCGGCGCGCAGCCTGCGGGACGAGGCGTTCGCCGCGGTCAACCGCCGCCCCGAGGAGTCGCAGTCGCTGCTGCCGCTGGTCGAGGGCGCCGGGGTGGCGGAGCAGACCCGGGAGTTCCCGGCGGTGACCGGCCGCGAGGTGCCGGCGGTGGCCCGGGGCCGGGCGGCGGTCCCCGCGTACTGACCGGCAGAGCCGGGCGGAACCGGTCCCGCTGGGCTAGCGTGACGGCATGTCCAGGGAGGCGTGGGTTCTCGTCGGCGTCGTGGCGGTCGCCACGCTGGCCGGCGCGGTGGTGCTGGCCGTCCGCGTGATCCGCACCCGCCGCCTGCTCGGCACGCTCGGGCTGAACGGCAAGCTCACCTTCTACGGCGCGCTGCTCTACACCGTCCTGCCGATCGACCTGATTCCCGACCCCATCTACCTGGACGACATGGCGGTGCTGACCGGCGCGCTGCTCTACCTCGGCCGGCTGGTCCGGCAGCGCCGCGCCGCGAAGCCACCGCTGCCCGGGGCACCCGACGCGCCGTCCGCCCCCGACCGGGCGCACCGCCGCGTGCCATGATCGGTGCCGCGCGCGAGACGGGGGACGGACATGGCCGGTGACCACCGGTTGGCACCCCACGACGAGCGGGTCGTGGCGTTCTGCCGGGAACGGCATTTGGCCACGTTGACCACCCTGCGCCCGGACGGCACCCCGCACGTCGTCCCGGTGGGGGTCACCTTCGACGCGTCGACCGGCCTGGCCCGCGTGATCACCGGCGGCGCGTCCCGCAAGGCGCGGCACGTCGCCGCCGCCGGTCCCGGGGGCGCCCCGGTGGCCGTCTGCCATGTCGACGGGCGACGCTGGCTCACCATCGAGGGGCGGGCCGTCGTGCGCTCCGACCGGACGGCCGTCGCCGAGGCCGAGCGCCGGTACGCCGAGCGCTACCGGATGCCCCGCCCCAATCCCGACCGGGTGGTCATCGAGATCGCGGTGACCCGCCTGCTGGGCAGCCTGTGACCGGATGACCGGTTCGTCCCGTCGCGTGCCGCCCACGTACGCCTGACCGGTCCGTCCCGTCCCGCGCGACACACCGGCGCGGCGACCCCGGCGGGGGTGTGACGCGGGGCTCCCGTACGCCGGAATCCTGCCGCCCGTGGCCCGGTTGAACCTCGACGTGCGGCCGGTACGCCCCGGTCGAGGGCCGGAATGCCCGCCGGAGCAGGGCCGTTGCATCCCTGAGTACGCCCGTGGGCCGACCGCTCCGGGCCGTCGAATTCCCCGAGCCGAGCGCCTTTCCCGGTGCTGTGCGCCCCGGTCCCCCCGGAGGCGTCGACCCCCGATTGGAGCCCGACCATGAATCCGATCGTCCAGAAGAGCGGCCTCTCCGTCGCCGGCCTGCTGGTGGCCGGCGGATGCCTCGCGGGCCCGGCGGTGACCGCCCAGGCGGCGCCGGCCGCGACCACCCCGGTCGGTGCGGTGCACACGGGCGACCGCGCCGCCAAGGACGGCCGCGCCGACCGGCGTGCCGAGCGCACCGTGCGCATCGAGTACCAGGCGCAGCCCAACTTCTACTACTGCGGCCCGGCCGCGACCCGGATCGCCCTGTCGGCGCTGGGCAGGGCGCTCACCCAGGACGAGGTCGCGAAGAAGCTGGGCACCACCGAGGCCGGCACCGACTCGGCCCTGGACATCACCCGCGTGCTCAACGAGCTGACCGGCGGCGGGTACCGGACCACCGAGATCCCGGATCCGGTGGCCAAGCCGGAGCAGGTCGACCGGCTGCGGTCCGACGTCGTCGCGGCCCTGGACAAGGGCCGGCCGGTGGTGGCCAACATCAAGGGCACCGCCGTCGACACCGTCGGCAACCCGCACTCGTACGAGGGCGGGCACTACCTGACCCTGGTGGGCTACCGGGACGGCGGTGACCTGATCCGGATCGCCGACCCGGCCGCCCCCGAGGGCGAGTACTGGATGACCCTGGAGAAGGTCGCCAACTGGATCGCCGAGCGCGGCTACTCGTCCTGATCCGACCCCGACGAGGGCCGGCCCTTCCGCGAGGGCCGGCCCTCGGCCCTTTCGCGTGACAGGCGCCCTGCCTGGGCGGGGCCGGCGAGACGGTGGCGAAGGCCGGCGACGGCGAGCCCGTGATCCGGGTCGGCGACGCATCGATGGCCGGTGGGTTCGGTCGACGGTTCCCGGGTACCTGGCCCACAGCCGACCGTTCCGCAACCGGTAAGGGGCAGACATGACCAACCCACAGGACACCAGGAGTCAGGACGTGGTGGACGTCCTGACCGCCGACCACCGTGAGGTCGAGGCACTCTTCGTGCAGTTGGAGAGCCGGCAGGGCACCCCCGAGCACCGCCGGCAGCTGGCCGACGTGGTGATCGCCGAGTTGGTCCGGCACGCCGTCGCCGAGGAGATGCACGTCTATCCGACCGCCCGCAAGGCGCTGCCGGACGGCGACCAGATCGCCGAGCACGAGATCTCCGAGCACGCCGACGCCGAGCGGACCATGAAGGAGCTGGAGTCGGTCGACCCGTCCGACCCGCGCTTCGACGAGCTGCTGGCGCACCTGACGAGCACGATCCGGCACCACGTCAAGGACGAGGAGTCGGACCTCTTCCCCCGCCTGCGCGCCGCGGTCGCCGCCGAGGAGATGGTCGAGCTGGCCGGGAAGGTGGAGGCGGCCAAGAAGACCGCCCCGACCCGACCGCACCCGGCCGCGCCCGACCGGCCGCCGGCGAACCGGCTGCTCAACCCCGGCGCCGGTCTGGTGGACCGGATGCGGGACGCGCTGAGCGGCCGCACCACGTCAACTGCGGAGCTGGGCCAGAACCAGCGCTGACCGCAACCGCTCATGGTGGCCACGCCCGGCCCGGGGCGTGGCCACCGTCGTCCCGCCGGCCGGCCGCAGGTCTCCGGCCGCTGACCGCCGGGCCGGCCCACGTCTCCGGCCTCTGGCCGCCGGGCCGGCTCAGGGCTCGGTCGCTGGCCGCTGGGGCTGCTCAGGGCTCCGGCGCGATCCGGTGCAGGCCGTCCGCCTCGGACACGATGACCGCCTCCATCGGGCAGGAGTCCGCGGCGTCCACCAACGCGTCGTCCGGCGCCACCCGCTCGGCCAGCGGGCGGGCCAACCCGTCCACCAGCACGAAGTGCCCCGGCGCGGTGCCCGCGCAGATCCCCGACCCGATGCACCGGGTCGGGTCCACGTGTACCCGCCACTGCTCGTTCGTCGCACTCATCGGTTCACCAACTCACCGGCATGGCCACCAGCCCCCGGACCAGCAGGCCGCTCTTCCAGGTCAGCTCGGATTCCGGCACGGCCAGCCTCAGGTCGGGCGTGCGGGCGATCAGCGTCTCCAGGACGACCTGCAGCTCCATCCGGGCGAGCTGCGCGCCGACGCAGTGGTGCGCCCCGTGCCCGAAGCCGAGGTGGGGGTTGGCCTGTCGGGTCACGTCGAGCCGGTCCGCGTCGGCGAACACCGTCTCGTCCCGGTTGGCCGACGAGATCGACACCACCACCGGCTCGCCGGCCCGTACCAGCACGCCGCCGAGCTCGACGTCCTCCAACGCGTAGCGGGCGAAGGCCGAGGACGCGCCGAGCGGCACGAACCGCATCAGCTCCTCGACGGCCGCCGGCACGAGGTCGGGCCGCGATCGCAGCCGGGCCCACTCGTCCGGGTGGGTGAGCAGGGCGTACACGAAGTTGGGGATCTGGGTCACCGTCGTCTCGTGCCCGGCGGCGAGCAGTCCGGCGGCCAGGCGTACGACCTCGTCCTCGGCGAGCCGGTCGTCGGCGTCGCGGGCCCGGACCATCGCGCCGAGCAGGTCGTCGGTGGGTTGCTCGCGCCGCCGCGCGATCAGCTCGCCCATGTACGCGAAGAGGCTGTCGATGTACTCCTGGGCCTGCTCCGGGCTCAGCGACGTGGTCGACACGATCGCCTCGGACCAGGTGTGGAAGCGGTCCTGGTCGGCCACGGGAACGCCGAGCAGGTCACAGATGACCCGGATCGGCAGCGGGGTGGCCAGGTGCTCCACCAGGTCGGCCGGCGGACCGGCGGCGAGCATGCCGTCCACCAGCTCGTGGGCCACCTCACTGGTCCGGGGCCGCAACTCCTCCACCCGCCGGGCGGTGAACGCCTTCGCCACCAGCCGACGCAGCCGGGTGTGCTCCGGCGGGTCCATCGACAGGATCCCGCCCTCCTGCTGCCGTGGCGAGTTGCGGGGCTCGTCCCGGTCCACCGAGGCGGCCCGGCTGAACCGCGGGTCGCCGAGCACGGTCCGGACGTCGGCGTGCCGGGTGGCGAGCCAGGCCGGCTCGCCGAACGGCATCCGGATCCGGGTGAGCGGTTCGTCCCGGCGCAGCCGGGCGTAGCGCGGGTCGAGATTGAGCCGGTCGGGGTCGCTGAACGGATAGCGGTGGGGGACGGTCGTCTCGGGGGCCTCGGTCACCGGATGACTTCCTCTCGTCACGGCGCCCCAAGGGGAGGGCACCGGTCCGGTCGGGGACGACTCCACGTTGAGTCATGTTCCGACTGCGGATAGTAGCGAGAGTGGTCGATCCTTGGCTAGCGGTACGCGTCGATCCGTCAGGAAGCGACATCCCGGGCCACCCGTGCGGGGCGACCCGGGACGCCACGAAGGGTTCAGCGGACCTCGTCGCCCTCGCCGGTGCGCGCCTGGGCCTGGTCTACGCCCTTGTCGATCTGCTCGTCGTACTTGCCGCCCGTGCGCTTGTCGGCCATGTCGCCGCCCTTCTCCAGGCCCTGGTCGACCTGCTTGTCGTGCTTGTCGGCGAAGTCCTTGGCCTTGTCCATGAAGTCGCTCATCGGGGTCCTCCTCGAATGCGGGTCCGATCTCTGCCTTCCCTGGGTCCAGGGGCGCAAACGCGACGGAGAAGCCGCCGGAGGGCGCTCGGGAAACGACCGGTCGTCCCCGACGCCTCGGCCGCCCATCTAGCGTGAAAGGGGACGCGGGTGTCGGAGGGACGCCGGCCGGGTACCGACTCGCCGGAGATCGAGGAGGGCCGACGTGGTCGCAGACGATGCCGGGCGTACGCCCGAGGGAACGACGGGCCGGGGCGCGGGCTCCCGCCAGACCTGGGCCGCGCTCCCGTGGCTGGTCCGCTCGGCCGTGACGTGGAGCGCCTGCCTGGTGGTGATCGTCGCCGGCCTGTACCTGCTGGGGAAGATCGCGGTGCTGCTCGCGCCGCTGGCCATCGCGCTGGCCGTCACCATCTTCCTCGCCGCGCTGCTCGACCCGGTGCAGCTCGCGCTGCGCCGGCTCCACCTGCCCGCCGCACTGGCCGCCCTGCTCACCGTACTGCTGCTGCTCGGCCTGCTGTTCGGCGTCGGCGCGCTGGTGTGGAGCCTCACCGCCAACCAGTTCAGCGAGCTGAGCCAGGAGCTGGTGCAGGGCCTGCAACGGACCCGGGACTTCGTGACCTCGACGCTGCCGGTCAGCGACCGACAGCTCGACCAGCTGCTCGACCAGGCCCGCCAGGGGCTCGGGCAGGGCTCGGTCGACCCGGTCTCCGGCGCCAGGACGGCCGCGGAGGTGCTCGGTTCGGCGCTGCTCGCGCTCGTCCTGCTGTTCTTCCTGCTCAAGGACGGCAGGTCCATGTGGCGCTGGACGCTGTCCCGGACGACCGGGCCGAACCGGGAGGTCACCGCCGAGGCGGGCCGGGTGGGTTGGCGGACGCTCGGCGCGTACAGCCGGGGCACGATGATGATCGCCACGATCGACGCGATCGGCATCGGTCTGGCGCTCGTGGTGCTCCGGGTACCGCTGGCCTTTCCGCTCGCGCTCATCACCTTCTTCGGCGGCTTCATCCCGATCATCGGGGCGACCGTGGCCGGCGCCGTGGCGGTGCTTGTCGCGCTCGCGGCGAAGGGGCCCGTGACCGCGCTGCTCGTCCTCGCCGCCGTGATCACCGTCCAGCAGGTCGAGGGCAACCTGCTGGAGCCGCTGATCATGAAGCGTCAGGTACGCCTGCACCCGGCGGTGATCCTGGTGGCGGTGACCGCCGGCACCCTGATCGCCGGCATCGCCGGGGCCTTCGTCTCGGTGCCGATCACCGCCGTCGTCTGGCGGGTCATCGACACCATCCAGCAACACCGCCAGCGCCAGACACCCGCACCCCCGCCACCAACCCCCGCCTGACCCCCGGCCCACCCCGTCCCACCCCGGCCCCGGTTCACCCCGGTGATCATGAGGTTTGCGGCGGTAATGGAGATCCACTTCGCCGCAAACCTCATGATCAACGCACGTGGGGCGGGCGGGTGGGGAGGTGGGTGGCCTCAGTGGGGGGTGGGGAGGTGGGTGGTGAACCAGTCGGCGGCGCTGTGGGCCACCTGTTCCAGGGTGCCGGGCTCCTCGAAGAGGTGGGTCGCCCCCGGGATGATCGTCAGCTCGGCCGTGTCCGGCAGCGCCTCCTGCGCCTGCTCGTTGAGCATGATCACCTGCTCGTCCAGGCCACCGACCAGCAGCAGCGTGGGCGCGCGTACCTGGTCGAGTGCGGCGCCGGCCAGGTCGGGACGGCCGCCCCGGGAGACGACCGCGCCGACGAGGTCCGGTCGGGCCGCGGCCGCCACCAGGGCGGCGGCGGCCCCGGTGCTGGCCCCGAACAGCCCGATCGGCACCGCGCCGAGGGGTCGCTCCGCCGCCAGCCAGTCCACGATCGCGGCGAGCCGACGGGCGAGCAGGGGGATGTCGAAGCGCAGCTCGGCCGTCCGGGCATCCACCTGGTCCTCGGCCGGCGTCAGCAGGTCGACCAGCACGGTGCCGAGGGCGCTGCGGTTGAGCACGTGCGCCACGGCCGTGTTGCGCGGGCTGTGCCGGGAGCTGCCGCTGCCGTGCGCGAAGAGCACCACGCCGGCCGGATCCGCCGGGACCAGCAGGTCGGCCGGGAGTTCGGCGTCCCCCGCCGGGATCGCCACCGCACTACTGCGCACGTCCATCTCGCCTCCGTACGTCCTCGGTCGTCCCCCGTTCCGGCCGCATACCCGTCCCCGACCCCGGCAAGCCGCCCCGACGCCCCCGGCGTTTGTCGCCGGAGGGCCCCGGGTAGGCGGCGGGTGACCGCAGACCGTACCGGCGCAACCGCGCCCCGACGGATCGCGAGGATCGCCATGGCGCAGCAGCAGCGAGAGACCCGGCAGCAGACCACCGACCGGGACCGGCGGGAACAGGACACCGAACGCGGCCGGGACTGGGCGGACGACGCCGCCCAGGCGCGCACGGCCGACGACCCGCGGGCGATGGCGCCCCGCGACGCGGCGGACCGCCCGTCACAGGGCAGGCCGCTCTGACCGACGCCGCCGGCCGCCGGTCACACTGCGGGCCACGCCGACCGACCCCAACCGGGCCGCCGGTCACAGTGCGGGCCACGCCGACCGACCCCACCGGGCCGACCGGCACCGCGCGGGCCACGCCGACCGGCACCACCAGGCCGACCGACACCGCGCGGGGCACGCCGACCGGCACCGCGCAGGCCATGCCGACCGGCACCGCGTGGGCCACGCCGACCGGCACCGCCGGCCGTCCGTGACAGGGCCCTACGCCGCCGGCCCGCCGTCGTCGACGGCGGGCCGGCGGTCGGTCACGGCTCGTTCTCCGGCAGGCGGAGCAGGGGAGCCCGGCCGGGGGCCTGCTCCGGGGCCGGGCCCGACACCTCCGCCGTGGGGATCGGCATCGTCACGGGCTCCCCGCAGGTGACCCGGACCGGCTCACCGTGGTGCCGCAACTCCAGCATGTCGCCCGGGTCGCCGTGACGCAGCGCGTACGTGGTCTGGTCCGGCCGGACGTCGACCCGCAGCCGCATCCCGCGCCACTGCAGCGAGAACTCCAGCCGTTCCAGCCGGCTGGACAGCCGTGGCGCGAAGGAGAGGTTGCCGTCGTGGTCGCGGAGCCCGCCGAACCCGGCCACCAGGGCGATCCACGCGCCGGCGAGCGAGGCCATGTGCACGCCGTCGCGGGTGTTCTCGTTGAGGTCGTGCAGGTCCATCAGCGCGGCCTCGCGCAGGTAGACGTGCGCCAGTTCGGGGTGGCCCACCTCGGCGGCCAGCACCGACTGGGTGCACGCCGACAGCGAGGAGTCGCGCACCGTACGCCGCTCGTAGTAGAGGAAGTTGCGCAGCTTCTGCTCCGGCGTGAAGGCGTCGCCGCGCCAGTGCATGGCCAGGACCAGGTCCGCCTGCTTGACGACCTGCTTGCGGTAGAGGTCGAAGTACGGGTAGTGCAGCAGCAGCGGGTACTTCTCCGGCGGCGTGTGCGCGAAGTCCCACTCCTGGAGCCGGGTGAATCCCTCCACCTGCTCGTGGACGTCGATCTCCTCGTCGTACGGGATGTGCATGGACGCCGCCGCGTCCCGCCAGGCCGCCGCCTCCTCGTCGGTGACGCCGAGGTGGAACGCCTCGTCCCGGTAGCGCATCACCGCGTCGGCCGCGCTGATCAGGTTCCGCTGCGCCATCAGGTTGGTGTAGATGTTGTCGTTCTTCACCGCCGTGTACTCGTCGGGGCCGGTGACCCCGTCGATGTGGAACTGGCCGTGCCGGTCGTGGTGGCCCAGCGACCGCCACAGCCGGGCGGTCTCCACCAGCAGTTCCAGCCCGATCTCGCGTTCCAGTTCGGTGTCCTGGGTGACCTGGACGTAGCGCCGCAGCGCGTCGGCGACGCCGGCGGCGATGTGGAAGGCCGCGGTGCCGGCCGGCCAGTACCCCGACGACTCCGGCCCCTCGATGGTGCGCCAGGGGAACGCCGCGCCCTCCAGGTTGAGCGTCCGGGCCCGCTCCTGCGCGGCGGCCAGGGTGCCGTGCCGCCAGTGCAGCGCGTCCCGCACGGCGGCCGGCTGCGTGTAGGTGAGCACCGGCAGGACGAACATCTCCGTGTCCCAGAACGCGTGCCCGTCGTACCCCGGGCCGGTCAGGCCCTTCGCGGCGATGGGCCGCCGCTCCGCCCGGGAGCCGGCCTGGAGGACGTGGAACATGCCGAACCGGACGGCCTGCTGGATCTCCGGGTCGCCCTCCACCACCACGTCGGCGGCGTCCCAGAACTCGTCGAGGTATTCGCGCTGCTCGCGGCGGAGCCCGTCCCAGCCGTCGAGCCGTGCCCCCGTCAGGGCGGCCTCGACCTGGTCGCGCATCGCCGGCAGCGACCGGCGGCTCGACCAGCCGTACGCGAGGTACTTGACCACGCGCAGCGTCTCGCCGGGCCGGAGCACGCACCCGATCGTGGTACGCACCCAGTCCTCGTACCCCTCGGACTGGCTGGTCGTGCGCCCCGGGGCGTAGACCTCGTGTTCCATGGCGGCGGCCACCCGCAGCCCGGAGACCTTGGTCCGGTGGATCAGCAGCCCGCCGTCGGCGGTGGTGAGTTCCTCCTCGGCCTGCAACGGCGACTCCAGCACGGCCGCGACCCGCGGGTCCTTGCTCTGCGCGGGCAGCGCCTCGTTCGCCACCAGTTCCGACTGGAGGATCAGCCGCAGCGGGCCGTCCACCGCCTCGACCTCGTAGTCGATGGCGGCGACGGCGCGCTGGGTGAACGAGACGAGCCGGGTGCTGCGGACCTTGATCTCGCGCCCGGCCGGGGAGCGCCAGTGCAGCTCCCGGTGCAGGGTGCCGGCGCGCAGGTCGAGGACCCGTTCGTGGGCGAGCAGTTCGCCGTAGCGGACGTCGAGCGGCTCGTCGTCGACCAGCAGCCGGATCAGCTTGCCGTTGGTCACGTTGACGACCGTCTGGCCGGACTCGGGGAACCCGAAGCCGGCCTCGGCGTACGGCAGCGGGCGCAGCTCGTAGAAGGAGTTGAGGTACGTGCCGGGCAGGCCGTGCGGCTCCCCCTCGTCGAGGTTGCCACGCAGCCCGACGTGCCCGTTGGAGAGGGCGAAGACCGACTCGGACTGGGCCAGGACGTCCATGTCCAGCCGGGTCTCCCGGACGTGCCACGGCTCGACCGGATAGGCCCGTTCCCGGATCACGTGGGTCGCCCGGGGTCGAGCAGGTCGGCGAGGTCGGTGACCACGACATCGGCGCCGTGGGCCAGCAGCTCGGCGGCCTGACCGACCCGGTCCACCCCGATCACGTACCCGAATCCGCCAGCGCGGCCGGCGGCGACCCCGGCGAGGGCGTCCTCGAAGACGGCGGCGTCGCGCGGTTCGACCCCGAGCAGTCTCGCGCCGGCCAGGAACGTGTCCGGCTCGGGCTTGCCGCGCAGCCCCTCGGCGCGGGCGACGATCCCGTCCACCCGCGCCTCCAGCAGCGGTTCCAGCCCGGCGGCGGCGACCACCTCCCGGCCGTTCGCGCTGGCCGTGACGACCGCCCGGCGCAGGCCGGCGGCGGTGGCCGCCTCCAGGTACGCGACGGAGCCGGGGTAGACGTCCACGCCGTGGGTGCGCAGCCGATCCAGCAGCAGCACGTTCTTGCTGTTGCCGACCCCGTTGACGGTGTCGGCGTCCGGCGGGTCGTCGGGCGAGCCCTCGGGCAGCACGATGCCCCGGGAGGCGAGGAAGGTGCGCACCCCGTCGGCGCGCGGCCGGCCGTCGACGTAACGGTTGTAGTCCGGCCCGGGGTCGAACGGACGGAACTCCCCGCCCGTGGTGGCGGCGTGGCGGCGCAGGAAGCCGTCGAACGTCTCGGTCCAGGCGGCGTTGTGCACCCGGGCGGTCTGCGTCAGCACACCGTCCAGATCGAAGAGACAGGCGGTCACGTGAGCAGGCAGGCCCAACACGGTACGAATCTATCCAGACCTCCGTGCCCGCAAACCGCTTTCGGTCCGCTTGCCGCCCGGCTCAGTTCGGGCGCAGCGTCCAGACCACTGTCATCCCGCCGGTCGGCTTGCCCTCCTCGGTGGCGATCTCCACCTGGACGGGGAACTCCGGCCGGCGGCCGGACTCCAGTTCCGCGACCACCTCGGCGACCGGCCGGTCGAGGCGCGCGGTGGCCCGGACGGCGCCCATGGCCAGCTTCCGGTACGCGATCTCGGCCCGCACCGCCAGCGGCGTGGCCCGGTCGAGCAGGTGCCCGAACGCGGCCAGCACGACCGCGCCGGAGGCGGTCTCACCGAGGGTGAACATGGCCCCGGCGTGCGGGCCGCCGACGTGGTTGTGGGTGGCCGGCGAGTCGGGCAGCCGGACGGTCACCCGTACCCCGCCCTCCGCCTCGGGGGCCACTTCGACGAATTCGATGCCGAGCGTGCGGGCGAACGGCACAGCCTCCAGCATGCCGGCCGCCACCTGGCGCGAGTCGATGGTCATGGCCCGACGTTACTAGCCGGTAACTTTCTCGGCAAGGACTACCCCGTCAGCGCCAGCCCACGTCGATCCGGTCGCCGCGCTCGTCGAAGAAGTGCAGCGCGTCCATGCGTACGGAGACGGCCAGGGGGTGACCGGCGGCGATCCCCGGGTACGGCGCGAGCCGGACCGCGAGCTCGGCGGGGCGCCGGTGGTGCCGGCCCGGGTCGTTGAGCACGCTGGTGCGGGTGGCGGCCACCGGGGCGGCCTTCTCCTCGGCGGCGCGCCCGGTGAGCCGCTGCATCACCTGCCCGAAGCGGCGCAGCCCGCGCTGGCCGGTGGGCGCCTCGGCCCGGGTGCCCATCTCGTCCACCACGATCGCGGTGGCCCCGATGTCGAGGAAGGCGAGCGACTCGTGCCCGTGGTGCTCCAGGTAGCGGATGCGGCCGTGCAGCACGGCGCCCTGGGTGTCCGGCGCGACCGGGGTGAGCGCCTCGGCCCGCATCCCGACCACGATCCGCTCACCGTGGTAGTGCGCGACCGCCCGGCTGCGGATGTCGTCCCACGGCAGGTGCAGCGCCTGGTCGCCGAGGGTGAGGGTGACGTAGCGGTCGAGGTGGACGTAGACCGAGGCCTCCAGCAGGTTCATCCGCGGGCTACCGAGGAACGCGGCCACGTAGAGGGTGGCCGGCCGGCCGTACACCTGGGTGGGGGTGCCGACGTCCTGGAGCACGCCCTTGCGCATGATGGCGACCCGGTCGGCCATGGTCAGCGCCTCGGCCTGGTCGTGGGTGACGTAGATGGTGGTGACGCCCAGCTCCCGGGTCAGGCCGGAGATCTCCGCGCGCAGCTCGGCCCGGAGCCCGCTGTCGAGGTTCGACAGCGGCTCGTCCATCAGGAACAGGCCCGGGCGGCGCACGATCGCCCGGCCCATCGCGACCCGCTGGCGCTGCCCGCCGGAGAGCTGGCTGGGCTTGCGGCCGAGCACGTCGCCGATGCCGAGCGCGCTGGCCACGTCGGTGACCCGCTCGCCACGCGGTTCGGGCTCCAACCCGGCCAGCTTGAGCGGGAAGGCGATGTTGTCGCCGACGGTCATGTGCGGGTAGAGCGCGAAGTCCTGGAAGACCATGGCGATCTTCCGGTCGCGCGGCGGCAGGTCGTTGGCCAGCTCGCCGTCGAGCATCACCGCGCCCGACGTCGGGTCCTCCAGCCCCGCCACCATCCGCAGCACCGTGGACTTGCCACAGCCCGACGGGCCGAGCAGCACCATGAACTCGCCGTCGTCGACGTCGAGATTGACGCTGTCGACGGCGAGGGTGCCGTCCCTGAACACCTTCGTGACGTCCTTGAGCGCGACGGTTGTCACCGTGCCCTCCCCCCACCTCGTCGGCCGAACCCCGAATGACTGTGACGAGGATCATGCGGTTCGCACATCGGGTAAACGTGCCATGTTCGGCTTGTGACGGCCCTGTGACGCCCACCCGGCGGGACGAGCACACCGTCAGCGGGCTCCGCCTCCCGTCGGCGCCGCCGGGGCCAGCGCGCCGGCTCCCCGCGCCGACCTGCCGGCCGTGGCCGGCTCGCCGAGGAAGACCCGACGGACCACCCGCTCGGCGGCGTGGCCGTCGTCGAGCGCGCAGAACCGGGCCCGGAACCGCTGCCGGGCCGTGCGCGCCGCCGCCGAGTCGACCCCGCCGGCGCGGAACAGGTCGAGCAGGTCGGCGAAGCTGGTGGCCACCGCGCCCGGCGGCTCCGCGGTCACGTCGAAGTAGACGCCGCGGGCCAGCCGGTACGCCTCCCAGTCGGGGGCGTAGAGGACGATCGGCCGGTCGAGCACGGCGTAGTCGAACATCGCCGAGGAGTAGTCCGTGATCAGCACGTCCGCGACGAGGTAGAGGTCCTCCACGTGCGGATGGCCGCTCACGTCGCGTACCCGGTCCCGGTCCGCGGGGCGCCGGGCGCGTCGGTCCCGGTCGTGGAAGTAGTGGCTGCGGATCAGCAGCCGGCCGGCCGGGCCGAGCACGTCGAGCAGCCGCTCCGGGTCGAACGGCGGCCGGTAGCCGGGCAGGTGCTCCCGGTGCGTCGGGGCGTACAGGACGACCTGTTCGCCGGGCCCGAGGCCGAACCCGGCACGCAGCCGGAGCACCTCCTCGGTGGTCGCGGTGACCAGCCGGTCGTTGCGCGGGTAGCCGACCTCCAACGTCGTGTACGCGGCCGGGTACGCGCGCTCCCACATCTGGCTGGAGAAGCTGTTCGCGCTGACGCTGTAGTCCCAGCGGTCCACCCGGCGCAGCAGCCCGGCGAAGTCCATCCCGACCGCGCCGACCGGGTACCGCTGCTGGTCGAGCCCCATCACCTTCACCGGCGTGCCGTGGTGGGTCTGGACGTGCACCGTGCCCCGCCGCTTGCGGACGAAGTCCGGGAAGTTGACGTTGTTGACCAACCAGCGCGCCCGGGCCAGCGCCCGGTAGTACGCGGGCGTCCCGGCGACCACGTACGCGACGCCCTCGGGCACGGTGTGCACGCGGTCGCGCCGGACGATCCACACCCCGCGGATCTCCGGCGCCAGCCGCCGGGCCGCCTCGAAGACGGCCGCCGGGTTGTCCGAGTACCCGCGGTACCAGTAGGCCGCGTAGACGGCCAGCATCGGGTCGACCGGCCGGCGCAGCTCGGCCCGGTAGTACTCGCGCAGCAGGGCGTCCCGGGCCAGCCGCGCCGCGTGCCGGGCCGGGGGCGCGACCCGCCGCTTCGCGCTCCGCGCGGTACGCCGGGCGACGTCCCGCGCGCGGTAGGCGGTGCGCAGCGCGCTGAAGGTACGCCACCGGCCGGCGGCCACCAGCCGGTGCTTGAGCCCCTCCGCGCCGGCCGGCGCCGGATAGCCGCCGGGGGGCAGCCAGCGCGCGTGGTCGGCGGTGATCTGGGCGAAGAAGGCCGGCCGCAGCCCGGGGTCGATCCGTTCCCCGTTGCCGAGCACGCTCAGGTAGTGCCAGATCATCCGCTCGAACAGCGCGGGGCGCAGGTCGTCGACCGCCGGTCCCCAGGCGTCCATCAGCCGGAACACCCGGTGCCACTGGTCGAAGACCTCGAAGTGCCGCTCGCCCCTGGTCCGGGTGATCGCCCCGGTGCGGCGCTGCCGGTAGTTGACGCAGACCCGGTCCAGCACGCCGATCCGCTCGGCGGCCATCAGCACCGGGTAGCTGAACGAGACGTCCTCGTACCAGCCGGGGGCGAAGCGCAGCCCCTCGTCGAGCAGGAACCGCCGGCGGACCACCCGGTTCCACGCGGTGTGCAGCAGCCGGAGCGTCTCGGGCCGCTCCCGCAGCCGGAAGGTCTCCTCGCCGGGCGGCTCCGGGAACACCTCCGCCATCGCGCTGCGGCTGGTGGTGTCGTTCCAGTGCGTCCGGACGTGGTCGACCAGGAGCACGTCGGGGCGGGTGGCGCGGAGGCGCCCGACCACCTCCGTGAGGCACTCGGGGGCGAGCCAGTCGTCGCCGTCGACGAACCAGACGTACTCCCCGGCGGCCCGGTCCAGCCCGATGTTGCGGGCCGGACCGAGCCCGACGTTCTCCGTCAGCCGGACGGCGTGCATCCGCGGGTCGCGGGCCGCGTACTCGGTGAGGATCTCGCCGCTGTCGTCCGGCGAGCAGTCGTCGACACCGATCACCTCGATGTCGGCGACGGGCTGCCCGAGGATCGAGTCCAGGCATTCGCGCAGGTAGCCCTGCACCCGGTAGGCCGGCACGACGAAGCTGATCAGTGTCATCGGCCGGCCCCTGTCGTCAGCCCGGCGAGCGACCTCCCGCGCCGACCAGGCCCACCGACGCCCGCGCGGCGCGGGCGGGCAGGACGACCCAGGCGAGGGCGACACTCCCCACGAAAACCACGAGAAGGTACGTACTGAGTGTAGCCATCCCGATACCCGCAAAACCGGCTATCGCCGCCAGGGCCAGCAGCACCGACCGGCCCTCCCAGCCCAGCGTGCCGCCGTGCAGCGGCGGGGCGGACTGCCGCTTCTCCAGCCGCGCGGTCAGGTCGTAGTGGTGCAGGGTCAGCACGAAGACGTACCCGAAGATCAGCCACGGCGGCACGTCGCCGACCACCCCCACCGCGATGGCGAAGAGGTACTCCCCCGCCCGCAGCGCGGCCGGCACCAGCCAGTCCAGCGGCCCGGCGTGCGCCGCGCCGGCGCCCAGCCCGGCGGCCAGCAGCACCAGCAGCGCGACCGGCACCGCCCACCGCAGCCCCTCCGACCCGTCGCGGGTCAGCAACGCCGCCACCAGCAGCGCCGCCGGGCCCAACGCCGCGACGACCGCCAGCGTCAGCGGCCCCACCGGCCGGAGCACCGGCAGGAGCCGGCCCAGCGGCCCGTCGTCGCGGTGCAGGGTGGCGTCGACCGTGTCCAGCACCGGCACCCGCATCCAGCGGGCCCGCAGCGTGCGCAGCGCCCCGGTGTACGCGAAGGCCAGCACCCCCCAGGCCAGCACCGCGTAGAGGCTGACCAGCGGGCCGAACAGTGCCACGGTGATCGCGATCAGCGCCCACCGCTCCCCGATCGGGAAGACCACCGTGCGCTTCAGCCAGTACGACACCGAACCCGTGTCGGCCTGCACCCGGTTGGAGGCGGCGTTCAGCTTGTCGCCGATGCCGCCGCCGGAGGTGCCGACCGCCTTCGGCCGGCGGGCCGCCTCGTCGTGCAGCACGCCGTACCAGGTGTCCGTCATGTGCCGGACGGTCTGCAGGGTGATCGCGGCGATCGCCAGCGCCCAGCCGTACCGGAAACCGGTCTGGGTGGCCCCGTAGCCGAGGCCGGCGTAGACCACGTACTCCTTCGCCCGGTCGGCCATCGTGTCCAGCCAGCCGCCCCAGGCGCTGAAGTGCCGGGTGTAGCGGGCGACCTGGCCGTCCACGCAGTCCAGCACGAAGCCGAGGTAGAGCAGCACCGCCCCGGCGACCAGCGCCAGCCGGCCGCCGGTGCCGAAGAGCACGGCGGCGGCCACCGCGAAGGCCACCGAGACCATCGTGACGGCGGTCGGGCCGAGCCCGAGCTTCGCCGACGCCTTCGTCACGTACGGCGACCAGGTGCTGACGAAGAAGGTGGTGAAGAAGTCGTCCCGCTCCTTCACCGAGAGCTTCAGCTCGGCCCGGTCCTCGTCGACGGCGGCCACGGCCGCCTCCGCGGCGGCCAGCCCCGCCGGGTCGCCCACCCGGTGCGCCACGAGCAGGCGTACGCGCTGGGCGAAGGTCAGCACGCCGCGCCCGGCGAGGCCGGCGAAGAGCCGGTCCACGGTGGGCCCGGCGACCGGCGGCGCGGCGGCGGCCGCGCGTGCGGCGGCGGCGAGCGACGGCAGGTCGCCGACGCCGACCCGCAGCGCCCCGCCGAACACGCCGGTGGCCCCGCCGTCCAGCGCCTCCGGCGGTCCGGCCCCGACCACCTGGCCGCGCTCCTCGCGCACGGCCGTGTGGCCGTCGCCGGGCGGGTCGGTGAGCACCAGGGCGACCGTCGGCCCGACGGGGCTGGTGGCCAGGTGCCGCAGTACGGCGGTGTGCGCGACTAGGTCGGCGCCGGTGACGAGCACCGGGTGCGTGGCCGCGTCGACGAGGGCGGCCAGCTCGCCCAGGTCGGCGGCGTGGCGCACCTCGTCCGCCCCGGCGCGCCGGAGCTGGTCGGCCAGCCGGTCGGCGAGGCGTTCGCCCGAGCGGGTCGGCAGGCTCGCGGCCGGGGCGTCGGCGGCGAGCACGATCGCGAGCGTCACCGCGGAACCGCGACGTGGTACGCGTGCAGCGCCTCGGCGATCGTGCCGTCGACGCCCACCCGGCCCCCGTCGAGGTACAACCCCCGACGGCAGAACCGGGTCAGGTCCTTTTCGTTGTGTGACACCAGCACCAGAGTGCGCCCCTCCCCGAGCAGACGGTCGATCGTCGCATAACACTTCTTGCGGAACTCCTCGTCCCCGACCGCGGTCACCTCGTCCATGAGCAGGATCGGGTGCGGCAGGTGCGAGATGATGGCGAAGCCGAGCCGGACCTTCATGCCGGACGAGTAGTGCCGCACCGACGTGTCGACGGCCCGCTCCACCTGCTCGCCCGCGAACGAGACGATGTCGTCGAAGTGTCGCCGCAGGTAGCCCGACGAGAGCCCGTGCAGGCCGCCGACCAGGTAGAGGTTCTCCCGCCCGGTCAGGTCGTTGGAGAACCCGGCCGAGAGCTCCAGCAGCGGCGCGACGTCCCCGCCCACCCGGATCCGGCCCTCGTCGGGGATGAGCACGCCGGCGATCAGCCGCAGCAGGGTGCTCTTGCCGGAGCCGTTGCGGCCGATCACGCCGACGGTCTCCCCGGCCCGGACCGAGAACGACACGTCCCGCAACGGCCAGAACCGGCCGTCGGCCGCAGCACGCCGCCCCCGGTGGATGAACAGCTCCCGCAGCCGCAACTGCCGCCGCCGGTTGCGGACGAACCGGATGCCGAGCCCCTCCGCCTCGATGATCGGGTCGGTCATCTCTACAGTTCCTTGAGCACGGCGGGTTCGAGCCGGCGGAACGACCACCAGCCGGCGGCCAGCACCAGCAGGCTGACACCGACGGTGGTGGCCAGCAGCCGGGTGTCCGGGAACTCGTCCGGATACCAGACCGCGTGGTGCAGCTGGAAGATTCCGACCAGCGGGTTCAGCTCGTAGGCGACCTTCAGCCAGCCCGGCAGGTCGGCGTCCCGCACGAGGCTCAGCGGATAGATGATCGGGGTGGCGTAGAAGAGCACCCGGATGACCAGCCGCATGAAGCGCTCGACGTCGCGCATCAGCACGTTGACCGCCGAGAGCAGCAGCGCCAGCCCGACCAGCAGGACAGCCTGCACCGCCACCGCGAGCGGCAGGGCCAGCAGCGACCAGCCCAGCTCGATCCGGCCGTACGCGGCGTAGCCGACGGCGATGGCCAGCAGGATCGGCAGGCCGGCGGCGTACTCGGCGAAGCGGCCGGTGACCCGGCCGATCGGGAAGACCTGCCGGGGCAGGTTCATTGTCGTGATCAGCCGGGCCTGGCCGGTCAGCGCGTTGGTCGCCTCGCTCAGCGCCGAACTGGTCCACATCCAGGCGAAGATCCCGGTGAGCAGGAACAGCGGGTACGAGTCGGCCGCGTCACCGAGGTGGCGGTTGGTGTCGCGGGAGTAGAGGACGCCGAAGACGAACCAGTAGATCGCCCCCATGCCGAGGGGCTCGATCAGCGACCAGAGGTACCCGAGCACGGACTGCTGGTACTTCACGGCGAGGTCGCGCCGGACGAGGATGCGCAGCGAGGTGCGGTGCGACCACAACGCCGCGACGCCAGAGGTCACCGCCGCCTCCCGCCTGACCGGACGGACGACAGGCTAGCAGTCGTGGAACGAACGCCCCCTCAGCACTCGATCACGTTGACGGCCAGTCCGCCGCGCGCCGTCTCCTTGTATTTCACCTTCATGTCCGCGCCGGTCTCGCGCATGGTCTT